>NZ_FNUX01000004.1 GCF_900108305.1 Nitrosomonas ureae | reverse complement strand
TTTTCCATGGAGAAAGCTGCAAAATTTCCCAATCTTTCGATGAAAATCCAACCAACCAAAGTTATTCTCCACATTGAATGGAAATATCAGATTCACTTTCTCAACAACAATTGTTGGGTACTTTTTTCAGGGATGACTACTTAACCAGATACCGAAAACATAAGAAGCTGTTGTTTAAAGCAATGATTCAAAATCCCGGAGAGAAGTTCCTTTTTGAATACAAAAGTCCCAGAAATATGTTTCAAAAGCACTTATCATGCAGAATGCTGCTTAAGCAGCAATCAGCTTTTTCATTGATTCAGCAATTTATATGCTTCTATATAGAAATTTTAGAGCAATGAAACTTACAGCTAAAAGTTTATACCATCAATTCAAACCTTCATTAAACTTTATACAGATATTTTAATAATCATATAAATTCTGACTATTTCTTACAAAAGATGTACTATAATTGCATGCAAAAGCTTTCAAAAAAGGAGTGAGTTTTAATTGATAGTCTTTTATGATGCTCAATGATAAAAGAGCAATTGTATAATCATTTAAATTGAGGTCGCAAATGATTGATTCTGAATCCGGAGTGCTAACAGACCCCATTTCTGGGAATCACATTGTCAAAGTGTGCCGCGACCAAGTTGTAAAAGTTAATTCAGTTGCACAATACATCACCAAGGGTTTAAGTGGTGGCGAAGCTGTGGCTATTATTGCCAGGCCTTCTTTAAGAAAAGCCTTAATGGACTTTTTAGTGACTCAGGGTTTCGATGTGCAGTCTTTTAAGGATCAGGGTCAAATTAAATTCTTAGATGCGGAATTTCTGCTATCAAGCTTATGGATTGATGACGGAATTGATGCAGAAGCTTTCGAAAAATTTGTTTCAGATCCCCTTGGGATCATGAAACTAAAATATGACAAAATTCGTATCTTTGGTGAAATGGTCGATTTGCTTTGGCAAAAAGGAGCATATGACGAAGCTATCCAGCTTGAGAATCGATGGAATGATTTATTCAAAAAAATTGAATTTTCACTGTTTTGCACCTACTCTTTCAGCCATATCGATCCTAGCGCCTATGATGAAGCTTTGGAGCGTATCTGCAGGTGTTATACACATCACATTCCATTAGAAGTTTCTGACCTCTCCATATCGTCTGAGGCGAATGAATTATTGGATAGTTTTGGGTTTGCATGGAAGCGTATTATTGAGAAGTTTAATCCACTCACCTCCGTTCCGCCACCGGCTCCACCTGTATAAATAAAACAGAAAGGTTATATAGTGGGCTGTTGCACTCAGGGATTTTCTTTCGTTTCTACAAAATAAAACATTACACGATGCTCATAATTAATAATTCCAGGCTGCAAACCATCGTTTTTTGGTAATAATACATTCGTCTGATTATCCCAACTTTCGCTTAGCTCCATAGTAATCAAGGCAACCGTTTCACTTTATCAGATTTTCACTATCTCCCAACTTATTCGGGAAATTACATAATTTATCTGGATATGGTCTATGAAAACGCTTAGAAAAGGGCGAGAAGAAGTATATCGTTAAGCAGCTTTAGCATCGATTACCCAACGATCAGATTCATGCTTCACTATGCCGTAACACTCGCACGCATGAATTTCAAGTTTCTCTCTACACTTGAGTTGTATCTGGCCGCGAGAATAATTTATCATCCCTTCTTCCTGTAATTTTTTTGCAACAACTGTAATGCTTTCGCGACGAACACCAAGAATATAGGCGATCAACTCCTGAGTCATTGATAAATTACTTGAATTGCTCCGATCAAAGCATGAAAGAAGCCATGTGCACAATTGCTGTTCTAATGCATGTCGTCGATTACATGCCGTAGCTTGGGATACTTGTACAAAAAGCGTTTGAGCATAGCGTAATAGCAATTTCTTTAATGTACCAGCACGACGGCCTTCACTGCGAGCTAAGACGTTTTTCAATTCTCTTATGGAAATTCGATAAGCCTGACCTTCTATTTTGGTGATCGCTTGTGTCAGTGTTTTTGCATTATTACCCAGCACCACGGAAATTCCGATTATACCTTCATTGCCTACCATGGCCACTTCCACACAAGACCCATCTTCCAAGCAACATAATAGAGACACCGTTGCAGTAATCGGAAAATAAGCATATTGCATCATATCATTATCTTCGAACAGCACTTCGGAATGAAGCAATGTTACAAGCTCTAGATGAGGGGCCAGACCGTCAAGCTCCGCTGCTGTCAATGCGCCTAGAATACTATTTTCTTGAACAGTATTGGAAGTATTAGTTAACATGATGATAACCTTAACAAAGGAAAATATTATTGTTTAGTTCAGAATGACTCTACAGACAATTCTTTAAATCATCGTGCTCTGGAAGTAAGAATATACAATCAATTCCTTACAAAATCTTTATGGAGTGTTACTTCATAATAGTTAAATATAACATAAAATGAAGATCTGAAAAATACATAAAATCCATTTAGATTAGTATAGGATCGGCTCTATAACGGGAATATAAGCGAATGGGAGGAATCAACAGCACGAACAGTCAATCGTCCTTCACAGCAAGCACCATCTTAAGTTTTTCCTGATGTTTGGAACCTGCGACTGCTTATGACTCAAGATAGCTTAACTCCAGAATTTTGTATAATTCCGTCAATGTCATAACTTAGCGCTTAAAGTTATTTATCTTTAGATTTGGATTTTGCTATTTCCGAGAGGACAGTCAGTATCTGCTGACGTAGACTAGGGCTGGCACCCAGTACTATTCCTGAGATTAAAACCGTCAGTACAATGTCGCTAGTTTTAACACTGGATTTTGCAACGATATTTCCGATCACGGAACCCAATTGAGCAGTGGAATCATCAGAAGTCTGTGTGGCCAAGCTATCACTTTTCAGTGGTGCGCTCTGACCCTGCTGTGAAATAATTATTAGTAATAGTGCAGCAAATAAAAACACCCCGCCGCCAACAATTGCTCCAGCTTGCCAATGAGGCATTGCCTCTGCTAACGACAAATACAAACCAATAAGCACAAAAATCACGCCCACGACCATTGCCATCACGGATAATCCCAGAAAGGCCATGATTATGGCCAATCTGACCGACCCTCTCCATAACTTGGCTGTTTCAGCAGCAAGTATTTCTGCCAACAATTTTGGTAGCATCTATGCCACGTTGGTAGTTAGCGTCTATTACTCAGTAGCATACCGATTATAAAACCACTGCCGAAGGCAACCAGCGCACTGGTTAATGGTCTTTCTTCAATATATTTTTCCATATTCTCTCCCGCTTCCTTGGCCTGATTCTTGACAGTCTTCTCAGTATCCTGAGCCAGATCAGCAACATTTTGCCCCTGTTTCTCCGCCAAATCCTTCACTGAAGTCAATATCGATCCAATATCATTCCGCAGACTGGCGAAATCTTTTTTTATTTGATCCATTTCTTTACTAAATTCATCTGCTGTTGCCATGCCTTAACCTCCGTTTGAACTTAAGTTCGATAATTGATAATCAAATCACAAGAAATTTAACTTGTTCTTAGAATCAGAATGTTTCAAGCGATATTCAGCTACAATGATCTCATTTTATCTTTCCATTCGCTACTGATTATAGAGATATTTAAGCGTTTACATATTCAACAAATAAATAATCGCCAATACGCTTATTGGCACTCCGAGCAGCCATGCCAGAAAATATTTACCCATTTGAGCCTCCTTTTGATTTGTGATAATTAGTTTATTCACCTAATCGATAATCAATTAGACAATTTGGTGGCAATATGCGTATTTCTTACAAAAGCTCAGTGAGTGTATACGAGTTTCACAAAGGTTACACTCAACAATCCTACTTCTACATATCGCACAACCATAAAAAGATACTACAGTATTAATTTCCAGGAATATGTGCGGCAACACACAATGAAGGACAGGGGGCATGATCACTTATCGCATTTATAATCGCGGATATAACCAGCGGGGCAGATACCTATCAGCGACATCAATATCAATAGTATCCCGACAAAATAGAGCATTAGTCTTGATGATTTGTCTGAGTATTCTTAATTGGAAGTGTCGTCGGCTGTGATGTCCATAACTGTACCAGAGTGATGCCTATAGCCAGAATGGGAGGGCCAATGAAAATACCGATAAAGCCGTAAGCTATGATGCCTCCCGATGCGCCTAGAACAACCAACAGGAAAGATAGATTACTTCCGCGACTGATGAGATAAGGCCTGACAAAATTGTCAATACTACTGATCACAAAAATACCCCACAATACCGTAAAAACCGCCCATCCGTAAGCCCCTTCATAGAGAAACCAGATACTGACACCTCCCCAAATTAAAGCGGGCCCCATGGGTATTACTGAGAGAAAGAAAGTCGCAGAGCCAAGTAAAAACGCGCCTGATCCCGATACCCCTGCGATAAGAAAACCAATCATAGCCGCTATGGCTTGCGCTAACGCTGAACCAAAAATACCATACACCACTCCTGTAACAGTATTGTGGATTTGCGTTAAAGGCTCTGTTCCGAGACTGCCATCCAGAAGTTTCGCAACACCATTGTGCAGCATTTGTACCAGCGCCTCACCATCGCGATAGAAAAAGAAGCCAATAAACGCGGCAAAAACCATTTGCAGCAAGCTCTTGCCAATTACGTTACCCAGATTAAGGAGAAAATTCTTGATCGGTTCAAGTAATCCGGTGAGCAGCATGCCTACTTCTTTCCCTCCGGACATCAACCCTTGCCAGTACCGGATGAATTGCTCACCAAAAAATGGGGTATCTTTAAGCCATGCAGGAGGATCAATCGAACCTTGTTGCATAAACACTTTGACGGCATCGATTATGGCGGTAACATTGCCTGCCAGACTGAAAGCAAGCAATGCTGATGGAATGATCACGAGCAGTATCATTCCTCCTATCATCAGCAATGACGCCAGCGTAGTGTTTCCTCCTAATGCCCTGCGCAACTGCAGATAAATCGGCCAGGTCGAAATACATACCACCATTGCAAACACGATCGCGGGAATGAATGGATGAAGAATCTGGTAACAACCAATAAGCAGAATGGCGATTACAACTAATCGGGCAAATTGTAGAATATATTCCTTAGTGTTCATCCTGGGCGCTTCCAGATTACGCATAACTCGATTTTAATGTCTCCCTGTTCAGAGGTGAAATCAACAACAAAAAATATGTAAGCCATGAAGAATTCAGTGTCTTAAGTAATGAAACCATAAGATTTGCAAGTAAAGTGAATTTTTCCAAACAGTAATAAACCTTGATCTCAGAAATTTTCGTTACCAGTTGGTTCGATAGGCGTAACAGCGTTCATGCTGTGCCTGAGATTCGCAAGAGAAGAATAAACGACTTTCCGAATCCGATTGACTCCACCGAGTGGTCGATGTTCGGGTACAGCATGCCAGGGCGTATATGAAAGATTTTCGCAAAACTTATGCTGCTCCGGGTTATCAAATTCCTGCCGGGGAATTATGATAGTTGCAACCTGAAAGAAGGGTGTCACACTTTCTTCCCATTCGCTCGTAACCCTCTCGACACTGAGCGCAGCCCCTGCTGCTGTTCCGGTATCACGCGTTTGAATCAAAAATTCAAAACAAGCATCATTCGCACTCAGGTGCTGCTTCATCGCTGCACGCAGGTAATCAGGGTCCTTAAACTGGGTTTCCTTAGGAGTGTTATCCAGTAGATTGCAAGGCCTTACGGAATATTTCATTGCACGGCGGTCCGATCCTGAACCGAGTTGATAAGGCACTGCCGACCAATACCGTGTGTAAAGTGGATTCGCAATCTTTTTACTGTTGATCTTTGCCGCGATGATTGATCCCTCAATACCCAGTGAGAGGGGTGCAGATAATTGACTCAGCAGATTCGAGTTACTGAGCGACTGCACCAGGCTTAAATATTTCTGTGGATCGTTAATGAAGAACACAGGATGGCTAATCATTAAGAAATCCTGGGTATTACTCTCATCGGGCAGGAGTTTCTCTCCGGGAATGCCCATCAATTTGATGGACATTCCTCGTCCGTCCCCTTCCTTGTCTTCACGGAATGGATTGCTATCGCTGTTTGAGAAACGAATCCAGGCTTTATAATGCGCATTAGTCTTGAAAATGCCATGCTGGTGCTCATCCTGAAGCGTGTCATTAACCCGGAAATCCGCCAACACACAGCCATGCGCTTTGGGGTGAACATGGCGCAGTGCGGGAAGATTATTCATATAACGTGACCTGACCGTCTGTTCAATAATCTCCTTGATGGCCAATGTTGCCGCTTCCTCATCTGGCCAGGGTAATTCGCCAATTTCTGCATCATATTCAACGTTACTGTCTTGTTGTGCCAGTGGAAGGCTGGATTGCGCTGCGCCTATCACCGAGCTTTCCGATGGAGTACCGCAAGCGGTCAGAAGCATCAATGATGATAAAAATATCGCTGGAACGGGAAAAATTGAACGAAAAGACAGTGAATGCATGGTGATCTCATAGTAAAGTAGAGAGAATCCGATTTCCTGGAAGATATACTATATTCCAAGGCCCTAGTCATAATCCTTTATATTTTTATAACGTTCTGGATTTATTGACCTGCAATTACTTGGCATAATTCAGATCATAAAGAAAAAATTTTTGACTGATTGAAAGTTTTGCAGAAATCAGCTGCCGGGTATGTACGATATCGCACGAATAGCTGCTATTAATGAATAAGCAAGCATGGAAAACTGGTTAGCCTTCATGGTCTTTTGAAATCTTCCTGTAGAGCTTGACGGGTTCCGCCTGTCTTTTTCGCATGCGAAGATTGAGAATCTCCACGGTAACGGAAAAAGCCATTGCAAAATAAATGTAACCCTTAGGCACATGAACCCCGAATCCTTCCACCATCAAAGTAACGCCCACCAGGATCAGAAAAGAAAGTGCAAGAATTTTGATCGTAGGATGTCCATCCACAAAATCTCCAATCGTCTTTGCCGCCACTAGCATCACCAATACTGCCAATATGATGGCGATCGCCATGAGGGAGACTTCATCGACTAATCCAACCGCCGTAATGACTGAATCCAAAGAAAATACAATATCCAGAAGCGCGATCTGAAGCAAAGCCATCCCCAAGCCGGAAATCGCCACATTAGCCCCCTGCTCCTCGACTCCTTCCAAGCTATTGTGGATTTCATGTGTCGCTTTGGCAATTAAAAACAAACCTCCTCCGACCAGAATCACGTCGCGCCCGGAAATATCATAACCAAGCACTGTAATCCATGGCTCGGTTAAACCCATGATCCAGGAAATTGAAAATAACAATACCAAGCGCGCTATCATTGCGAGCGCAAGCCCCACTCTTCTGGCATAAGCCCGCTGATTCTCAGGAAGCCGTCCAACAAGAATGGAAATGAAAATAATATTGTCTATGCCCAAAACAATCTCTAACGCGGTTAATGTACCTAATGCGATCCATGCTTCTGGACTTGTCAGCCATTCAAACACAAAATCCCCTTTTTTTTCTTTGATTGATCATAGATGCATAGAATTGACGGCTAATCGTTTAGCGGAGTTATACTTGAATTCATAATAATATATTCATGCGCTTGCTAAAATTATTTTTGAAAGAACCTGAGAGTTGATATCCGGCAAAATGACTTCATTGCAAAGCAAAGATTATGAATATGCTGCTGATCGTATTCTTGAGAACAGGTTTTAATTACTAGTCACGGTTCCATATTTACTCCGGTTTTTATGAAACGGCAACAAACAACAAGACGGCACTGGAACAAGGTCAATAAGCATGGAGGTTTCTGATATCAGTTTCCCTCGATTGACAACCAAAGCCAGCGTATCAACAGAAATCCCAGCATACTGATAAAAGCTACACCGCAGAATGCCACAAAACCTAATAGCCCCACGAAAAGACGACTATGCGTTACCGTTTTTTCCGGTTGTTCAAGATAATCATTGAGCAACTGAACATTACGCAGATTGGCCTTCCACATGAAATCCGAAACATCCCCCAAAACAGGGATTATTCCCAAGATTGCATCGAATCCAATATTGAATGCCATTTTTAGAAGAATTGACTTGGGAACGCCCATTTGAGCCGCTTGTGTCAGAATGTGACTGGAGATTACTGCCCCTGCAGCATCCCCGATTCCGGGAATCAATCCAATCAATCCATCCAGACCAAACCTTATTTGTGTTCCCGGAATGCGGAAAGTATTGTCTAATAGCCACGCTAATCGATTAAGTTTATCTTTTGATTGTTCGATCTGAACTTTATTCATGTAAAATCGTATAGTTGGAAAATAGTGGAAGACAAAATTTCATGTGGCAGTTTGAATCAACAGGGAGTTCTTGATTATTTTTTAATAACGATCAGTAGCATCTTCAATCTTATCCCCCGCATTCTCAATAGCATCACTAGTCGCATCTTTGCTGTTCTCTATCCCTCTGTCTATTTTCTCACCTGCTTGCTCGGCAGGACCTTGTTGTTCTGCACAGCCGACCAGTATCAATGATGACGATAACAGTAGAATTGATAAGATTATTTTATTCATGTCGCACACCTCATATCTAAAGTTGAATTATTTGTTATTTGTAGAAAAATGCCGGGGAAGTGCCACTTCGAGCACGCAAGGAAACCTATACATTGATTGTTAGAGATTCTTACTTACGCTCGAAATGACAAATGCAATCTTTCCGGAGTTTCCTTAATGGAAAGAATCACTTCCAATAGATTTCTCCACATTCATATCACGCAGTAGCTATTATTTAAATCTGGAAGCAGCCGATTTTATTGCACTACCCAGTGAATCCCACGCACTCTCAACACCAGACTTGAGATCTTCCCAAGCATCTTCACTGGCCTCTTTGAGTTCCGCAAGCTTTCCATCCACCGCAGCTTGCTTGGATTTTAATTCTTCAATCTGCTTGTAATATTCAATTTGCGCATCAGCTTCTGCTTTATCTGCCTTTGCCTTGAGTTTATCGATCTCTGCGGCACATTCATCCAGCTGCGCTTGCAGCTTCTTTTCGTAGGCTTCTTTCATACTCATAACTACTCTCCTGTTTTGTTTGATACTGATTGTTGTAGGATTCAGCCCGAATCTACATTGTTAATTATCAGAAAAATAAATAGCTAATAATTTAGATTTGATTCGAGTCTAAGTCTGAGCAGCAGAAATGTAAATATGTAATTAATAACCATCCCTGACTTTATCTGCACGATCTTCTATTCTGTCGGCTTCATCTTCAGCCGCATCTCTCAGCTGATCCGCACGATCCTCAATTTTATCGGCTTGATTTTCGCGCACCTTGTCCACTGCTTCTTTGGCCTCTTCATCTGCTTCTCTTATCTGATCCGCTTTATCTTCCAATCTGTCAGCCCGTGTCTCAGCATCATCCATTCTTTGAATGGCGCTTTGGGAATAGCTATTGGATGCAACGATAATAAACAAGAAAGCGCTTAAGGCTACGGTCATTTTCATTAAACTATTCATTTTGATACCTCCGTTTTACGATAAAAATCCTTATTCACATTTTTTTGTGAAATCATCGACTTGCTTTTCAGCTTCTTCTTTGGCGATTCCATATCTTTCCTGAATTCTGCCGACCAGTTCTTCACGCTTTCCTTCAATAATATCCAGATCATCATTCGTTAATTCACCCCATTGCTGTTGCGCCTTACCCTTGATCTGTGTCCAATTACCTTTGATTTGATCCCAGTTCATAATAAATGCTCCTTAATTAAAATTGAGATAGCAATTTAATTGAGGCTCCTAACTTGCTAGATAAATTTGCAAACGTCAGTACCTTAATTGCTTTTATGAGAAATTACGATTTATATACCATTACAAAATTACACGGGCGGTGGACGTCGTCCCATTACCCAGAATACGATCGCTAAAACAACACCGATAACAAACAAAATCCAAGCCATTTCCATAGCAATACCTGCAACGCCGGTAATGCCTAATAGAGCGGCAATTATTGCTATCACCAAGAAAGTAATCGCCAAATTTATCATGAGTTTTCTCCTTGTTTAAGGCTCCAGATTAGCGCATTAACTTATTACATCAACCTGGAAAATAATATTCAGAAGTTATTGATGCTTCTGATCGATTGTGTCCCGCACTGCAGACGTTACAAAGGTAATACTACCGCAGGAATTCTGTGTGGTATGTGCGATCACACACAAAGCGCCAAGTTAAGCAGAACATCCTGATTGCCAAGGATAGCTCTGGTTTATGTCATCTGGAACAGTAAAACGGTCACCATGAATGAACACCATTGTGCAGGTATTCACCAAAGAAAAGTTGGCGTAATATTGGAATATCGGTGCGACGGTAGCAGAATTGCCTAATTTGTAGCGAGGAGTATATGAGTACGAGTGGATATCGTTGTAAGAAGGGGTCTCTGATCGTCGGGTAGGTAGGTAGTTATTCTGGAACTGAATATTTTCGATTACAGAGCTCATGAAAAATGAGCTCTGTAATCACAGCTGTATTTAACTAATTCAGTTAGTTACATTTTCTGCAAAAGTCATCAACTTGTTTTTCAGCCTCTTCTTTTGCAATGCCATATCTTTCCTGAACTTTACCAACGAATTCCTCGCGGCTTCCTTCAATAACGTCCAAGTCATCGTTAGTCAATTTGCCCCATTGTTGCTGGGCTTTACCTTTAACTTGCGTCCAATTTCCTTTAACTTGATCCCAATTCATAATTAATTCTCCTTAGTAAGTTTCTAATTTCATTAATTAAATTTATACGATAACAAGAATAATGAATGATTTTTCTTATCATCGTTTTTTAAATTATCGGGTGAAATCGAATCTGTATGTGCGATAGCCAACATTTAACAATTTCTTGGGCAGATTTCTGGAAAGCAAGGCCCAAGGATTTTTGCCTGTTTGTAAGATAGCGCACAGACGGGAATAAGAATTAAAAGCATCATGCAAAATCTGTTAATCAAAAAAGGAGCAGTATTATGATTCAAGGAAAAAAATCAACATTAGCGCTGGTTATCAGTGCAGCATTCCTATTAACAAGTATGCATGTTTTTGCTGACTATTCTCAAACACAAAATAAAATTGATGACAAAGAGAATTCACCCAAGCAAGCACAGCCTCATCCTTCATCCCACCCAAAAGATGATAATGCTAAGGAAAAACAAAGTGAGTCTGAAAAACGTGATGTTAATTCAGGAGGACCTCGTGAAGAAAGCCCTCAAAAAGGTTCTTACTAGGCTTTATTGAATTCCACGCAGGTAGCCATTGATATCCAAAGGCGATGGCTACCGATTTTCTTAACTTCTCTTATTCGCTTCTCCAGCATCAATCGCAAACTCAGCAGGTAAACGACAACCATCAATCGCCAGATGCTTCTTTGCAGGATTCCCGTACGATTTCTCCCTACAGTCCATCTACAACCTCTTTCCAGCTGCGCTTTAATGTAGCTGCTGTTAAAAAACCCCAACTCCCAACCCAGATCAATAAATTGATTTTACTGTAAAAATTATGCATATAAGGAATTATCCTTACGTGTCAGCCCGAATGTTGCGTATCGCGCTTCTTCAGTATTATTCGGCATCAAGTTTTCTTGAAACAAGAATAGGAGGTGTGAACAAATGACGAGAAAGAACAAGCAATTAATCTTAATCCACGGAATAATCTTCTTTATTTTAGGATGCATTATCGGGAATAACAGTGCTTTTGCTGCTGAAATGAAAAATGTCGAAGCAGGGAAAACCCAAAAATCTTCGGTTCTTGCCAGAAGCCACAAAATACCCAAAGAAACTAATGGAGCACCATTCAGTGCGCAGGAAACGGTGGGAGAGACTCGGTTTGACTTTGATAATTTAACCAAGCTTATGGAAAATCACAAAAACCCGCTTTCTGCCATAACACCAAACTGGCTTGATTTAGCGGTTGAGCATCGAACGCGCTATGATGCTTACGATAACGGATTTACAAGAAATATTCCGGGTTTTAATGATCAGATTCATCAACGAACAAGATTCTTGATGGAAATCAAGAATATTATAGAGCCTCTCAAGTTTACGCTTGAACTGACAGATCAACGTGCACCATTAGCAAATTTTGGACAAGACCGCTCACCGTTGTTTGCTAATCATTTTGATTTTACTCAATTTCATCTCGATTATTTATTCAAGAATTTTCTAGGAACAGGCTATAACGCAACGTTCGAAGTAGGCCGATTCTTGCTGGAAACTGGAGAGGCGCGCCTGTTAGGGGGTCATCGGTGGGGACCTTTTACGCCCACTTTTGATGGGATACGGCTTGTAGTAGGAAACGATCAAGAAAAATGGGGTCTGCAAGTCTTCGGCACCCGCCCGGTCAATAGAGAAACGACGCATATGGACTGGAATACGCCTGAAACTTATTTTTCTGGCTTGCAAATTACGAATCGTGATCTGCCCTGGGCTAACGTTGATTATTATTTCCTTCAATTAAATGAAGGAAATAAGCTTAGGAAACGCAATCTATCCACCACGGGCTTCAGACTGTTTGCCAAGCCAGTGGCAGGACAAATGGATTATGAAATTGAATCCATGTATCAGTTTGGTGATACCCAGGACACCAAGGTTTTTGCGCATCGTCATCATGGTGAAATAGGCTACAGCTTTAAAACTTCAATGCCATTACGATTAATTTACCTATTCGATTTTTCATCAGGAAGCCAGGATCCCAATAAGAATTTTGATATCTTGTATGCTAAACGCCGCGTGGAATATGGCCCCACCGGTATGTTCGGACCATTCTTTCCTTCCAATCTGTTTTCACCTGTGGGTTTTCGTGCAACCTTCATACCACGCCCCGATGTCAGGCTTATGTTGTCTCATCGCGCATATTGGTTAGCCAATAAGCATGGCGCGTATGTAGGCAGCGGCCTGCAGGATCCGACGGGGCAGGCCGGTACTTTCCTGGGTAACATGCTTGATATCAGTGTAGGTTGGGCTCCTCAATGGAGTTATCTAAAACGCGTAAGTTTTGATATAGGGTATAGCCATATATTCAAAGGCGACTATTTCGATAAAGTCTCACAAAGTCCGGGCATGGCGGATACCAACTATGGATACACCATGGCTACTTTTAAATTTTAGCGCTTCCTCGTATTATTATATGCGGCGTCTTCGGGCTTCATACTACCCAACCACTGTATCAGTGGTTGCTCAGAATGGAATTGTTGCATCCAATGAAAACAGAAACTGATCCTTTTTACCATCAAACGGACGAAACGCCATGTCGATGCCGTCCGCACGATCATAACGAATATTTTTCCGGATATTGATATTGCGGATAGGTTTCCACCCCCCATTCCATCGTTTTATCGGCTTCCAGTTCATCCCCAGTGTAACCGCGTAATAGTCTGCGGGCGCGCTCACGAAAGGGATATTTCCTGCGTAACTGACCCCCTTGTTGTTCAACGCGGACAATATACGATAAGGTGAGAAAACGCGCCAGCCATTGCGGTCATGAAAGCGTTCCATGCGAATGCCGACAGACAAATCGCGCAGCAGGTCATAAGTCAGATGCGTATTGATGCTATACCATGCAGCATTTTTAATCCCTTCCGGCAGGTTGATATTGGCAGCCCAACCATGGGTATGATGCAGCACCATATGGGTTTTGGGCGTGAGCCAGTGTTGCAGGACAACGCTATACATCATCCAGGGTTCATTAACGGCGGTTCGTCCATAAGTGCCACCGAGTTGCGCCGCAGTTCGTTTGTCGTCACTGTTCCACAGGATATTCACTAGCCCGCCCCAGTTATCAAGCTGCTTATCAAAACCTCCATCCCAACCACCCGTTGCACTGCCGGTGGTTGCACCACCCTGAATTTGCCAGTTCTGATTGATGGTATGGCTGCCTAGAAGTCCAGTATGTGTAAACGGTTCGCCGCTGTTCAGAATATATCCGCGTGTATAAAAGAAGTTATTCGGTGCAGGAACGGTTTCATATCCCAGCGGAGTATAGAAATGTCCAACTTTGATATTGAGGCCACGACCCATTGGCACATAAGCTTCTAAATAGGCTTGCGGCAACGCAATTCCATACGTACGCGTCGAATTGCAACACAAATTCAGATCCCAATTCCCTCGATTTGAAGGCTCACCGGTATTCTCATCGAACGCGGAGATGCCAAAAGCCTGTGCATAAATGGCATCAGTACCGAACAAAAAATCAAAGCGGCCGCCGAGATCCCACTTTGTGCCTTCCGATTCGACATTGCGTTGTAAAAACAAATTAAGCTGATTGAGCTGAAACCGATTGGCACGATCGGCAAAAGTAACCGTCCCATTGAAACCATCTGCAGGATTGTTGGCATTATATGTCGCGCCACCGTTGATCCAGCCACCTAATTCCAGGCCGCTTTGTTTAAACAGATTTGACAAGCTATTGGCATGAGCATTACAGATGCCCAGCAAAGCAAGCAACAGAACTCCAGTACGAGCGTATAGCCTTATTTTGTTATTTCTGCACGCATTATGCATTTTTTCATCGTCCTATGTTCCTGATTGTAATAACTCAAAGTAAAATGGAAGGACGCACCTTAACGTAATCGAGACAATGCTGCATACCGGGGAAACCCTTGTTTCTTACTCAGTGAAACCATTAGAAAAATTTAATGTGAATAAATCTCCCGATCCACTAGTCATAATATATTCAATCGCCTAGGCCTTATTTCGATGGACAAAACAAAGCCGCTTAATAATCTTGAATCCGGCGACATCAAACCGAAGCAAAAACGCAAACGCACCAAAGTTGTGCGTAGCGCCAATATCGACAAATCGAGGAAGCGAACCGGAAAAATTCAACCCGGCGGACTCCGGCGAAAAATATTCCTGACCGGTATTGAATTTTTGGGCCTGGGCATTGCAGCATTTTGCACCACTATCATGTTGCTGGGTTATTCCGCCAGCCGATTCTCAGGTACCAGTTTTTTTGTTAACTTGTTGCCATTTGCTGCCGGTATATCGGGTTTGATATTAGCAGCAAGTCTTTTTCTGATTGGCTGGTGGAAACTGAGAAAGTGGTTGCGATTGCATTCGGAATTTCTGACCCCGGGTTTATCCTTGGCGCTGGCGTTGCTGATCTCCTGGCTTGTTACGCACGATCAATTTACACTGACTTATGGTCATTTCCGCACTTTAGTGGGCGGCAAGGAAGAAGCCGGGCGCGTAACGGTTGCACATCAGGTCTACGCGGCTTATCGACGGCACGATGCCGCACAGCTGCAAAAAATGGTTGACCGGTCGCAGGAATATCGGCAGGCGATCGAAGATGCTGCCCGTTCTTTTAATATCGATGTCAATCTGCTACATGGTATTGCCGCAACGGAATCCTCTTTCATTCCGCGCGACAGCAGCGATGGCGGCAAAGGATTATTTCAAATCACTCGCGTTCCGGAAACGGTTATTGCGCAAGCGCGCAAACGGCTGGGTACGGAAAAAATAGCTCTGGATAACTCCCGCCATAACGCCTTTGTCGCCGCAGCCACATTTAAGCATTACCTGACTGAAATGAAAGATGATCTCTTCTTGGGATTGCTGGCCTATAATATCGGCCCCGCAAATGGGGGATTACGTTTTATCATGCAACAATACGGCGCGGCTGATTTCACCACGATACAGCCTTATTTGCAGACCTTGCCACGCGATTATCCGATCCGGGTATTATCCTACTCGCTGGCATTTCGTCTCTGGCACAAAGAAGGCAAATTGCTTGCTTACGAAGAAGGCAGCAATGCTATTCATATCCAGCGCATCGGCATACCTGGATTGCATACCGGCTGGTAATGATCCGGTAATTAACCGTTATTTGATCCACACCGTTTTAACGTTCACAAATTCTCGAATTCCATGATACGACAATTCCCGTCCGTAGCCGGATTCCTTAATACCTCCGAATGGCAGGCGCGCATCACTTCTGACGATACCGTTGACAAACACAGAGCCGGCATGAATCTGCCGCGCAAGCTCTTCCCCGCGTGCCGTATTGCGTGTCCACACGCTGCCGCCAAGGCCGAATTGCGTTTGATTGGCTAATCGGATCGCTTCATCCGTATCTTTCACGCGTACGATTGCGGCGACCGGGCCGAATAATTCCTCATCAAACGCCGCCATACCCGGTTGCACGTGATCCAAAATTGTCGGCGCGTAGTATGCGCCTTGCGTACCGATAACAGTACCGCCGGATACAAGCTTCGCACCTGCTCCCAGGCTTCGCTCAACCTGCGCATGCAGTTCCGTGCGCAAGTCTTCCCGTGCCATGGGTGCAATACCGGTTGCTTCGTGTTTCGGATCACCGATTTGCAACTGACTAAAGAGCATGTTCAATTGTTCGACAAATGCATCGGCAATCGTATCAATGAGAATAAAACGCTTAGCGGCAATGCAGCTCTGCCCCATATTTTGCAGGCGAGCCACAAGGGCTTGCCGGGCCGTCGACTTGATATCAGCATCATCAAGCACAATAAATGGATCTGAGCCGCCTAATTCGAGCACGCATTTTTTTAAGTGCTGTCCGGCAATAGCGGCAACCTTGCGACCTGCTGTGCCACTGCCTGTCAAAGTGATGGCGGCAATGCGTCGATCGGCAATCACTGCCTGCACCTGCTCCGCGCTAATCATCAGTGTACGGAAAGCATACTCAGGAAATCCTGCTTGACGGAATGCATCTTCCAGTGCCAACGCACATCGGGGTACATTTGACGCATGCTTAAGCACTATCGTGTTACCCGCCATCATTGCCGGTGCAGCAGCGCGAATTAATTGCCAGAACGGAAAATTCCACGGCATGATGCAAAGCACAGTACCCAAAGGCTGATAAACCACCAGACTGCGGCTGGCATCGGAGGCAATGATTTCATCGCGCAGATAGAATTCAGTTTGATTAGCGTAATGCTCACAGCCTATTGCGCATTTTTCTATCTCCGCTCTAGCTTCCTTGAGCAGTTTACCCATTTCTTCGGTAATCAGACTGGCGTATTCGTCGATGCGCTGACGCAAGATTTGTGCGAGATTGTGCATTAAGCACGATCGCTGCGCAAAATTAAGCGCCGCCCATTCAGTCTGCGCAGATTCCACTTGCTTCAGGGCTGCGCCGATTTCTTCGGTTTGCCAAATTGCGAACGATTGTATGATTTGACCTGTGGCCGGATTGATGGATTGCATTGGTATCAGAAAAAACCTTATTGATTAACTTTAAATAGTGACTCTACCGGCAAACGCGCTCATTCTATTGTTTGTTCTGTATTTAATCATTAATGTATGAATGCTTCTACGATACGTTTGAAATACGGCGACACTAACAGTAACAGAACAAAGCCAACCGGAAATGCAATACTCCACGAATAAAACCAGTGCTCGAGAAAAGTACCGGAGAAACCAAGATTCACAGCTGTAACAATGGCAGATACACACCCGGTCATTGTGATAGACATCATCAAACAATAAATACAATGCGCTAATAGTTTCTGTTTCATACAAACCCTGTCATCACTAGCCCGGAACTACTAATTCGGCATTGTAAACAAGCTTATGTGAAGAATTTCTCAAATTTCCTGCCGATTATTTGCGCATTCCAAACAGCTGCACCAAGCCCATACCAATAGTTAGCCAGCATCAAATTTCCAGAGCCGCTGAAATGGCGATTGTACTTCGCGATATAAAATCACTTACCAGGAAATGTCTCATCACCAGAGACATCAAAACACGATCACTTTCGTCCCATGGAATCCAGCATCACATACGCGTGGCTTATTAATTGCTCGCCATGCTTGTATCATCAAACATATCTGTGGTCTCAAGATTATTCCACAGGCATTTATTGTTACTTGCTCGCGCAATTTCTTCCAGTATCCCGCAATGCCGCGCATTTTCTTCCGCAGTCGCTTCAATAATTCTTAAATCAGAACTATCCAGGTCTGTCTGCGAATGCTGCACAGATTCAACATAATCCAGCTCGATCAACAAACTTTCTTGCCCACGGGTCATCGCAAGATAGACTTCAGCTAATAATTCAGCATCCAATAATGCGCCATGCAGCTTACGCTTTGAATTGTCGATATTGTATCGTTCACACAAAGCGTCAAGGTTATTGCGTTTACCAGGATGAAGCTCCTTCGCCAGCTTCAACGTATCGGTTATTTGCAAGCAATAATTATCGAGCGTTTTTAAATTGTACAACCCTAATTCATGATTGATAAATCCGACATCGAACGGGGCATTATGGATGATTAGCTCAGCCTCACCAATAAAACTCAGGAACTCCCTGGAAATATCATGGAATTTTGCTTTGTCTTGAAGGAATTCCATCGTTAAACCATGAACTTGCAAAGCGCCTTCATCACTCTCCCGTTCCGGATTCAGATAGTAATGAAAATGGCTACCGGTAAATTGTCTATTACATAACTCAACAGCTGCAATTTCAACAATGCGGTGACCCAGCTTGTATTCCAAGCCTGTTGTTTCAGTATCTAGCACAATTTGACGCATATCCCCATTCCTAACATTGATGCAATTCCTCAGAAATTATCATTTCAACACCCCGATTAGCCAACTGATCAGCGCGTTCGTTATCAATATGCCCGGAATGTCCGCGCACCCAACACCACTCAATTTCATGCTGTCGGGTTAATTGGTCAAGCAGCTTCCACAGATCTTCGTTTTTAACCGGTTTTTTACCTGCAGTACGCCAGTTGCGTGCCTTCCATGAATCAAGCCATTCGCTGATGCCTTTTTGCAGATATTGTGAATCGGTATGCAGATGTATTTTACAAGGACGCTTTAAAGATTCTAAAGCACGAATGGCCGCGAGCAGCTCCATCCGGTTATTGGTGGTAAGTTTCTCTCCCCCGAAAATTTCCCGTTCATGATCCCCGTATCGCAGTAATGCCCCCCATCCCCCAATTCCAGGGTTTCCTTTGCACGCACCATCTGTATATATTTCCACAACCTTAGAAGCATTACTCATCACGATTTATTTAAATCATCAATCTGATTTGAATTGCCTGATGATTGATTTTCCTTAGAAGCCCTGATAATTATCCGGGCAATCGGCACCATCTTTCTCTTGGCATCTAAGCAATTTCTCCAGTCAGGTTTGATAATTCGCATCCCGTGCGTGTGCTTAATGGCATGCAAGAAATATACCCCGCCTGAAATTGGCCACCAGCGATCCCCTGCAGCCTCCATAAAAGCAAACCGCCGCCGCCATTTTTCCTGTTTGAGTGGCGGCGCATAGCAACAAAGCCGACCGCCAGCCATTTCAAAATCCAGCAACTTCAACCAATCTTTAAGCCGCGACAATGCAATAAAATCTCCATGCCACGGAAATTCCCCTCGCATTGATTTTAAATGATGGCAGACACCCCATAAACTGAACGGATTAAAGCCTGAAACAACGAGATGGCCTTCAGGTATCAGGATTCGATGCACCTCTCTTAAAATTTGATGGGGATTTGCATTAAACTCAAGCGCATGTGGCAGAATAACGAGATCCATGCTGTTAGTCTGAATAGGAACAAAACCCGCTTCAGCTCGTACTGAAGTTTCACGTTCAAGGCCAACGGAAAAACGTAAAGGCATGCGATTCAAACGTAAAAAATCAAACTGCGGCCAACCTATCTGCACTGCATTGTAACCAAAGATATTCGCCACAACCTGATCAAAATAACGGTGCTCATGTTCAATCAAATATTGACCAAGGGAAGACTCAAACCATTGCTGAACATTTTGCGCAATCATCATGAACCATATCGCTTACTCGATATCAGAATTTACACTATTTAGTGATATCAATTAACATTTTTCATTACGGCATCTTCTTTAAATGGAGCTTTCATGCTGAATATACATCCAGTACATGCATTTAAAGACAATTATATATGGGTAGCTCACAACCAAAATTATGCGGTCATCATTGATCCGGGTATCGCGGCCCCGGTGATTGAGTATCTTCGATCAGAAGAACTGCAACCCAATGCAATTCTTATTACCCATCACCATAACGATCACACTGGAGGCATAGCGGGATTACTTCAACTGTTTGATATTCCCGTATACGGACCAGGCAACGAATCAATCGCCGCTATAACAAACCCCGTGCAGCAAAATGATATCGTAAACCTCCCCGAGATATCACTCAATCTCACAGTGTTAGATACACCCGGGCACACTCGGGGGCACATCACCTATTATGGATCAGATCCATGGCATATGATATTTTGCGGTGACACGCTTTTTTCTTGCGGCTGCGGAAGAATATTTGAAGGGTCTGCAGCACAACTCTACCAATCCCTACAAAAAATCTCCCGGCTACCCGATGCTACCTTAATTTACTGCACACATGAATACACTCTGGGAAATATAGAATTTGCCAGAGCCGTTAATCCAGAAAATAAAAAACTTAACGAATTCGCAATCACTGCACAAGAATTACGTCACAAAAATATTCCAACAATTCCGACAACACTCGCACTCGAAAAAGCAATTAATCCGTTCCTGCGCTGTGAATACCAGCCAATCATTAGCAGCGCGCAAAATTATTCTGCCCAACCCATGCAAAACCCAGAGAATGTTTTCGAGGTATTACGCGAATGGAAAAATAAATTCTAATCAATTGCAGTTAATATCGATACTGAAAGGAACGAATACCCAAAAACCCATATTGATTATTAATTTTCAATAATTCACTAAAGGAACAGTTACTTATCCGT
Source organism: Nitrosomonas ureae (assembly GCF_900108305.1). Classification (GTDB taxonomy): domain Bacteria; phylum Pseudomonadota; class Gammaproteobacteria; order Burkholderiales; family Nitrosomonadaceae; genus Nitrosomonas; species Nitrosomonas ureae_B. Next base: position 136,132 of record NZ_FNUX01000004.1, on the reverse strand, counting down.
CAATTTCCCCCAAGAATCACGCAAGGTCACAGCCCGGTTAAACACCGGTTTATCGGATTTCATATCCATACGATCAGCAATAAAATAACCATTACGCTCAAATTGAAAGCTTTGTTCAGGCTTCGCTTCGCATAGCGATGGCTCTACATACGCGGTAATGATCTGCTTCGAATTTGAATTCAATGAAGTTTTATAATCCTTATTACCGCTATCCGGATATGGATCGGTGAACAAACGATCATAAAGCCGTATTTCTGCTGCCTGCGCGTATTTTATTGAAAGCCAGTGAATATTGCCTTTAACCTTGCGGCTTTCTGCGCCAGGGGTTCCACTTTTGGTATCCGGATCGTAGGTACAATGGATGGCTTCAATATCACCTTGTGCATTTTTATCCACTTGTACGAACTTGACGATAAAAGCATAGCGCAATCGTACTTCAACGCCGGGTGCAAGGCGAAAATAGCCCTTAGCCGGAACCTCCATGAAATCATCACGCTCAATATACAAAATTTTGGAAAATGGAATGGTGCGTTTTCCCCATTCCGGCTTTTGCGGATGATTGGGCGCGAAGCAATCTTCGTGCTGATTCTCCGGGTAATTATCAATAATCAACTTGACTGGCTTAAGAACAGCGATGCGTCGCGGTGCGCTTTCATTCAGATCTTCACGCAAGCAGTCTTCCAGCACCCCCATATCTATCCAGGAATCAGCCTTGCTGATCCCAATACGCTCGGCAAACAACCGAATAGAGCGTGGCGTAAATCCGCGGCGGCGCACCCCGGCAAGCGTGCTTAACCGGGGATCGTCCCAACCGTCAACCAGCTTGCTTTCAACCAGTTCGATCAGCTTGCGCTTGCTCATTACCGTATACGTCAAATTGAGACGGGCAAATTCGATCTGCTGGGGATGACATGGCACTTCATCGGCCAGTTGATCCAGCACCCAGTCATATAGTGGCCGGTGATCTTCAAATTCGAGCGTACACAATGAGTGCGTGATTCTCTCAAGTGCATCTGAGATGCAGTGTGTATAGTCATACATTGGATAGATGCACCATTGTTTGCCGGTACGTTGATGATGTACGTGACGAATGCGGTAAATCACCGGATCGCGCATATTGATATTGGGTGATGCCATATCAATTTTCGCTCTCAATACATACTGTCCATCAGGAAATTCTCCTGCTTTCATCCGCCGAAACAAATCCAGACTTTCCACAATCGGACGATCACGAAAAGGACTGTTTTTACCGGGATTAGTCAATGTGCCACGCAATTCACGAATTTCATCAGCTGAGAGACTTTCCACATAAGCCTTTCCACAATTGATCAAATATTCGGCGAAGTCATATAACTGATTGAAATAATCCGAAGAATAATAAAGATGTCGACCCCAATCAAAACCCAACCAGGAAACACTGTCACAAATCGAATCGACATACTCCTGCGCCTCCTTTTCCGGATTAGTGTCGTCAAAACGCAAATGACAAACACCACCATAATCGAGCGCAATGCCAAAATTCAGACAAATGCTCTTGGCATGACCAATGTGCAAGTAACCATTCGGTTCGGGTGGGAAGCGCGTTTCTACACGCCCATTCCATTTGCCAGAACGGTTATCTTCTTCTACGATATTACGAATAAAATTGGAAGGCGCTGATTCAACGTGCAAACTGGTTTCAGATTTCTCTCTCAAAGCGTATCTCTCGGCATATTTTTAATAGTAAGAAAATACCACTGACTCATTTGGCCGATCAGAAATTCATTCAAAATTGCTCATTCAAATGTCATTTTTCTTCTCAGTACAGCATAATTATAGCGGCGATTAGCACAAAATCCACTATTCTTGGGTAAACACGCCCTATCCCTTTTGGTCACAACTGCCGTGGCAAAAATAAAGCTTTCCAAATTTGACTTTTCTCGATGTCTGACTTAAAATTCCCGGCTCTTTTTGAATTCGCAGGACAAGTTTTTCGTGAAAACATTTTCGGCCAAACCACACGAAGTAAACCATGACTGGTTCGTCATTGATGCAACCAATAAAGTATTAGGGCGTCTTGCTTCGCAGATTGCTCATCGCTTACGTGGCAAACATAAACCGATCTATACACCGCATGTTGACACGGGTGATTACATCATTGTGGTCAATATTGACAAAATGAGAGTTACCGGCAACAAGATGGAAGATAAGATCTACTATCGCCACACCGGTTATCCAGGCGGTATATATGCAACCCCTCTGAACAAAATGCACGCGCGCTTTCCCGCACGTCCGCTTGAAAAAGCAGTCAAAGGAATGCTGCCTAAAGGCCCCTTGGGATATGCGATGTTAAAGAAACTTAAAGTTTATGCTGGTGATACTCACCCGCATGCTGCTCAACAACCCAAACCACTTGAAGTTAGAGCTTAACCTATGGCCACTCAATACAATTACGGTACCGGACGACGTAAAAGTGCTGTTGCACGCGTTTTTATCAAACCAGGAAAAGGTGCAATTGTCATTAACAATAAACCCATTGATGATTATTTCTCCCGCAAGACAGGTCGAATGATCGTAAGACAACCCTTGGAGTTAACCGATAATGCCAACACATTTGATATTATGGTTAATATTCATGGAGGAGGAGAATCAGGTCAAGCTGGCGCAGTTCGGCATGGCATTACTCGCGCATTGATCGATTATGATGCGACACTTAAACCTACTTTAAGCAAAGCAGGCTTAGTAACCCGTGATGCACGTGAAGTAGAGAGAAAGAAAGTTGGTTTACGTAAGGCGCGGCGGCGTAAACAATTCTCAAAACGATAATTTTTTCGTATTGGATTTCACACCAAAAGCCGCCTCAATGAGGTGGCTTTTTTGTTTGTGTTATTAAAGCAGTATCTACTGAGTGCTTAACAGGAGTCACAATGATTAATGTCGGTATTGTTGGCGGAACAGGATACACCGGCGTGGAATTACTACGGTTACTGACTCTGCACCCTAAAGTAAAAATCAAAGCGATTACCTCACGAAGCGAAGCTGGCATAAATGTCGCGGATTTGTTTACCAACTTACGAGGATATATCGACCTTAAATTCAGCGATCCCGCAGATGCAAAGCTCAATAAATGCGATTTAGTATTTTTTGCCACGCCTAACGGCATCGCCATGCAACAGGCAGAATCCTTATTGCAAGCAGGCGTCAGAGTAATCGATCTGGCTGCAGACTTCCGCATCAAAAATATTGCGGAATGGGAAAAATGGTACGGCATGCAGCACGCTTGTCCCGCTCTGATCGCGGAAGCGGTATATGGTTTACCGGAAATTAACCGCGAACTGGTAAAAAATGCGCGTCTTATCGCCAACCCCGGTTGTTATCCTACTGCTGTACAACTTGGTTTCTTGCCACTGATAGAAGCCGGCATCATAGATATCAATCATCTCATCGCTGATGTCAAATCAGGCGTTTCCGGTGCGGGACGTAAAGCCGAAGTTCATACTCTGCTCGCAGAAGCATCTGATAATTTCAAAGCTTACGGCGTTCCGGGACACCGGCATTTACCAGAGATAAAGCAAGGGCTTTCCAATATCGCCAAAAAACCAGTTAACCTAACATTTGTTCCGCATTTGGTACCGATGATTCGCGGCATCCACGCCACGCTCTATGCCAAACTAACCCAGCAGGTTGACTTACAAGTCTTGTACGAGAAGCGCTACCAGAACGAGGCTTTTGTTGATGTACTACCTGCCGGGAAACACCCGGAAACTCGTTCTGTACGCGGTTCAAATATTTGCCGCATCGCCGTGCATCAACCGCAAGATAGTGATACAGTTGTGGTACTATCGGTGACCGATAATTTGGTCAAAGGCGCAGCAGGGCAAGCCATACAGAACATGAATATCATGTTTGGCCTGCCTGAAACACTGGGAATTAATCAGGTACCACTGCTGCCTTGATAACAAAATTCTACCGATATCACATCCAGATCAATTAAGCCGAATTCCGCAGAGTGCCCGGTGTATAAGTTGTTCCAGAGAAAACCTAAAATTCTATCTCCACGGGTCGTTGTTCGCCCTCGCCGGACTTGGCAGTCATATCTGATCGGTATGATCGTTAGCTGCACATTACTACTGTTGCTTTCTTGGTTTATGTACGAAATGGGAAAGCAATCCATTAGCACACAAGAAGATGTTCTTGAAGAAAAACTAGCCTACTTATTTGATCCTGGAGCATGCAGACAAACCAAGAAACAAAAATTATGCGCTCAGATTGGTGATTTAACTCAGCAATTACAAATCAGCAATACAGCCAACCAGAACCTTACGGAGGAAATGAAGTCTCTAGCTAGTGAGAATGGTCAATTAAAAGAAAAACTCGAATTTTTCCAGCATCTTACCTCCATCAATACGAAGAGAGGCATTTCAATTTATCAATTTAGCTTGAAAGAAACGCAAACACCTGGTGAATACCGCTATGCATTGACATTGATTCAAGGTGGAGAAAGACCGAATGACTTTAAGGGAAATTTAAGGTTCACTGTTAAACTGACGCAGAATGATCAGAGCAAGGTGCTACCCCTCACAAAAAAAAATCAGCAACAAGATTTTCCTGTTATCTTTAAGTTCTTCCATAGACTGGAAGAATTTTTTAAAATACCACCGAACTCCATCGTAGAAAATATTCAGGTAGAAGTTTTTAGAAATGGTGACAAGAAAGCCATGCTATCGGAAACTGTACAACCGGCATTGTGAAGGAGAAAAGAAATGTTCGGTAGAAAAAAGAAAAACCAACTACATCATCATATCGATACCCTAATCGGCGCAAACACAACGATATCGGGCGATATTCATTTTACGGGTGGCCTTCGAGTCGATGGACATATTATAGGAAACATCTTTGCAACCGATGACGAACACAGTACACTGGTGCTCAGCAATGAAGGCAGTATCAAAGGGGAAATAAAAGCGACTAATGTCGTCATTAATGGCACAGTGACCGGCCCCATAGACGCGCAAGGATATCTGGAACTACAGGAAAAAGCCAAAGTATACGGCGATGTTCATTATGGTTCTTTAGAGATCCGGCTTGGTGCTTCCGTTGCGGGGAAAATGATTCACCAGCACACGCTGGGTATAGAAGGCACGCAACAATCAGAGAAAATGATAACATAGCCCCAGCGGCCGATCAGTCGCACACTCACACTGTTACTGAGAAAGATATACCCTGATGTATATGTTGTATAGTATTCGCAATCCATGATTTGACAGTTACCGCAGAGATTAATATGAACACTGAACTGAATATCCCGCTCACTTTTACTGAAAATGCAGCCTCCAAAGTCAAACAACTGATCAAGGAAGAAGGCAACGATCATCTTAATCTTAGAGTTTTTGTCAGCGGTGGCGGTTGCTCAGGATTTCAATATGGTTTCACTTTTGATGAATCAATCAATGAAGATGATACCGTAATGGAAAAGAATGGCGTTAAGCTACTGGTTGATCCTATGAGCTTTCAGTATTTGATTGGCGCCGAGATCGATTATCAAGAAAATATACAAGGCGCTCAGTTCATCATCAAAAACCCCGGAGCCACCAGCACTTGCGGCTGTGGATCATCATTTTCGGTATAACGCGAACGCGCATCCACATTCGATATTTCATGCGGGATAAATCGCTCCCAGAACTCTACTTCCTTTTGCACCGGTAACTGCTGTCAGATTGCCCGTCTTACGCAAAATCGCCTGCTGGGCCAACCACGCAAATGCAAAAGCCTCTACCCAATCGATCGTTATGCCGAGCCGATCAGTCAGCGCCACTTTTTTCCCGGACATTACCTCAGCAAGCTGATTTATCAATAAAGAATTATGCCCTCCGCCGCCACATATATAAACTTCTTCCGCACCCAAACAGTGAGTATCGATGGATTTGGCAATTGATATGACGGTTAATTGCAGCAACGTTGCCTGAACATCCTCCGGTGATTCTTCACTGAATTGCAGCTTTTTTTCCAGCCAACGGAGATTAAACAAATCCCGGCCCGTGCTTTTGGGAGGCGCTTGGGCAAAGAAAGGATCTGATAGTAAAGCATCTAATAAAGCAGGAATAATCCGACCCGTTACTGCCCATTGCCCGTTTTGGTCATAATTTCTTCCAGTATGTTGCAAACACCACGCATCCATTAATACATTACCTGGCCCGCAATCAAACCCCGTAGTTGCATGATGAGGATCAAGATTCGTAATATTGGCTATGCCGCCAATATTAACGATTACGCGATGACGGCTTGAGCTTTTGAAAACAGCTTCGTGAAACGCAGGTACCAGTGGAGCACCCTGACCACCCGCCGCGATATCACGACTTCTTAAGTCAGCAACTACTGTGATCCCGGTTAATTCAGCTAACAAAGCCGCATTGACAAGCTGAATCGTATAACGCTTCTCCGGTTCCGGGCAATGTCTGATTGTTTGTCCATGACACCCGATGGCAACAATTTGTGCTGCTAAAACACCCGTTCTTTCTAGCAAATCTGTAGTTGCTTTCGCATATAAACGAGACAATTGGTTACTGAGCATTGCCGCACGATGAAGCTCATCGTAACCGGACTGATGCAACAGCAGCAATGTTTCGCGCAGATCATCGTTATATGGGTAATAACAGGTCCCCAGTAATAATGGAGCAGTAGTCACCCGCAAATCCGCCAGTACGACATCCACACCATCCAAACTGGTGCCCGACATCATGCCTATGTAATAAACGGGTTTCAACTATTCGGGTACAGAGCGGAAAAAGTTAGAGGTCAATTTCCATTGAGGAATTGACGATTCGTTTACTGAAACAAACCGTCAATTAATAAACTTGACAAGATTACTCTATTGCAGCGAGATGAATACTGCGCATGATGCTTAAGCGACTCAGCAAAGCATGTGCCTCATCTTTAAATGTATTTAAATCGCGCTTCGCTATCGATGGCGCAGTTGGCAAAACAACCTTAGCTGGATCACGCTGCACGCCATCAACACGTAATTCATAATGTAAATGCGGCCCTGTCGCCATACCCGTCGAACCCACATAACCGATCACGTCCCCCTGGTTTACGCGCTTACCCTTACCTAATCCGGCTGCGAACCGGGAAAGGTGACCATAGGCGGTTTCGTATTTACTATTATGTTTAAGCACAATCAGATTGCCATAACCTCTTTGCGAACCGGAGAAAGCAACAATCCCACTTGCCGTAGCTTTTACAGGAGTACCGGTGGGAGCAGCATAATCAATACCACGATGTGCCCGCCACTGTTTAAGTATGGGATGAAAACGTCTGTTCGTAAAACCGGAGCTTACGCGCGTAAAAGAAAGCGGCGAAAGCCAGAATGCCTTGCGTAAGCTTTCACCTTCAGGAGTGTAATACCCCTCTGCCCCATTGTATGATTTGAAATAGATCGCTTGATGAGATTTTCCTTTGTTGACAAACTCAACGGCCAGCACTCGACCCGTTTTAGCACGTCTACCATCGCTCGAGAAAGTTTCATAAACTATGGTAAAACGATCTCCCTGACGCAAATCCCGGTAAAAATCGATTTCTGATGCAAATATTTCCGTCAGCTGCATGGCGATATTGTTCGGTATGCCCGCACTATCGGTCGCACCAAACAACGAACTGTTAATCACACCGGATCTCATGTGAATCTGCGCATCCAATTCAATCGACTGCTCCGTCATCTTGAAGGCATCGTCTGTTTTTTCCATCAAAAACAACTCTTCATTCCCGAAGAAATAACGCAATGACAACAATTCACCTTCAGCAGTCGTTTGTGCATAAACGGTTTTACCAGGTCTCAACTGCCGCATCGCACGGCTATCGCGAGCTGCCTGAAGGAAATAGGTAGAATCTTCGCTGCTGACATCCAGTCGATTCAAGATTGCCGCAATCGTATCACCACGCCGAATGCTTTCCTGACGCCAGAAGGATTGATTGGACTGCACCTCGGCAAGCGCATCCGGAATGGATAAATCAAGATCAAGAACGATTTCTTCTACAGGAATTTCTCCAAATGACGGAGAGTTAGGCGCGATACCAAACGCTGTGACAATGCCAAATAATGGAATACTGGAGAGAGCCACCAGCCAGCGAATTGATTTTTTTGTTAATTTAGATGATTTTTGAGCTAGAATCCTTTGTTTACTGCTAATAGGCGTATATAGCATCTATGAAGTACCTCCAGTCATGTAACAAGACAGGCGCGAGTTTAACATGGAAATAGTCAATATGTACCAAAAAACGACTAAAAATGACCTAAATAAGCATTCCAGAATTTCATATCAAATAAAAATTACAAGCTTACTCCATCGTGAATACATCAATAAAATCCCAACTTGAAATCATAAAACGCGGCAGTCAAGAGTTATTGGTCGAAGCCGAGCTTGAAACCAAGCTTGTTTCCGGGCATCCCTTGCGTGTTAAAGCCGGATTCGACCCAACAGCACCGGATCTGCATTTAGGCCATACGGTATTATTGAACAAGTTGCGCCAACTGCAAGATATGGGACACCACATTCTGTTTCTCATCGGGGATTTCACCGGCATGATCGGAGATCCCAGCGGGAAAAACAGTACCCGCCCGCCACTCACCCGGGAGCAAGTTGCAGAAAACGCGCAATCCTACACCACGCAGGTCTTTAAGATTTTAAATCCGGATCAGACCGAAGTGGTGTTTAATTCCACCTGGATGAGCAAAATGGACGCCGCGGATTTGATCAAGCTGGCTGCGACTCATACCGTTGCACGCATGCTGGAACGAGATGATTTCGACAAACGCTATCGCAACAATCAAGCGATTGCCATTCATGAATTTCTGTATCCTTTGATCCAGGGTTACGATTCTGTCGCGCTCAAGGCAGACCTGGAATTAGGCGGAACCGATCAAAAATTCAATTTATTGATGGGACGGGAACTACAAAAGCATTTCGGGCAATCACAACAATGCATTCTTACAATGCCGCTGCTTGAAGGATTGGACGGCATTAATAAAATGTCCAAATCCTTGAACAATTATGTCGGTATCACCGAAAGCCCGACCGAAATTTTCGGCAAGTTAATGTCAGTTTCGGATCAACTAATGTGGCGTTACCTGGAACTATTGTCCTTTGAATCCCTACAAACCATTCAAAAATGGCGCGAAGAAGTTGCGACAGGCCGCAATCCACGCGATATCAAAGTGATGCTGGCACAGGAAATAGTTACCCGTTTCCATAATCAGGTTAGCGCTGAGGCCGCGCTGGCTGACTTTGAAGCACGGTTTAAACACGGTGTGTTGCCTGAAGGTATTCCGGAAAAAATAATCCAAATTCCGGGCAACGAAATACCGCTGGTGCAAGTGTTAAAACAGACGGGATTGACCGCCAGCACCAGCGAGGCACTGCGCATGATCGAACAAGGCGCCGTCAAATTGAACAATGAGAAAGTAACCGACAAATCGATCCAAATAGCACGTAGCGCATCTGTTGTAATACAAGTCGGCAAACGAAAATTTGCCAAAGCTATTATTCAATAAAAAACATTACCGCAAACAATTGCAGGAGCCGGCAGAATCCGGTATACTTCGCTGCTCAAAGTTGAACAGGGTCATTTTTTGATCAACTTTGCATGGTTTCATCGTTCCTGACCTTCCCAATTTTTCAAGTTTTTTCCGAAAAAGTGCAACAACTATGGTTAGCGGCGATGCTTTTTAACGCGCTGACAAGGTTTCGCACAATTCACATTTGCGGCATGCAATTATGATGCCTGTGTGTCTCATTGTCTGTATTTTTTAGGAAAATAACGTGTCTTTTGAAGCATTAAATTTACATCCCTCAATACTTAAAGCAATTCAAGAAGCTGGATATACCACCCCAACACCGATTCAGCAGCAAGCCGTACCCGAATTAATCGCCGGCCACGATGTAATGGCTTCCGCGCAAACGGGTACCGGAAAAACCGCTGCATTCATGTTACCGGCATTACATACGCTGGCAACACCGGCGCAAATTCGCGGCCGCGGCCCACGCGTTCTGGTACTGACCCCGACCCGTGAATTGGCACTGCAAGTATCCGAAGCCGCAAAAAAATACGGCAAGTATTTGCCGCACATCAACGTGGTGAGCATCCTGGGAGGCATGCCCTATCCATTGCAGAACAAATTGTTGTCACAATCTGTTGATATTCTGGTAGCCACGCCAGGACGATTGATCGATCATATTCAACGCGGACGCATCGACTTCAAACGCTTGCAAATGCTTGTACTGGACGAAGCTGATCGTATGCTGGATATGGGTTTCATTGAGGATGTCGAAACCATAGCGGCCGCCACGCCGGCTACCCGGCAAACATTACTGTTCTCCGCCACACTGGACAACGCAATCGACAAAGTTGCCGCAAAATTATTAAAAACACCAAAACGTATCCAAGTTTCATCGCCTAAATCCAAACTCGATAATATCGAACAACGATTGCATTATGCCGACGATATGTCGCACAAAAACCGCCTGCTGAATCATGTACTGCGCGACGAAAAATTGAAGCAAGCCATCGTCTTCACCGCCACCAAGCGTGACGCCGATTCACTGGCAGACAACCTGTACGCTCAGGGCTACGCCGCCGCCGCACTTCATGGCGACATGAATCAGCGCGAGCGTAACCGTACCCTGACCCGTCTGCGCAATGGCGGCCTGCGCGTATTGGTCGCAACCGATGTCGCCGCCCGTGGCATTGATGTCGCTGATATCACCCATGTCATCAATTTTGACTTACCCAAATTCGCCGAAGATTATGTCCATCGTATTGGTCGCACCGGCCGCGCAGGTGCAACAGGCGTGGCAGTTTCATTCGCATCGGTGAAAGACAGCATGCACCTGACAAAAATCGAACGTTATACCGGTCAGCGCATTGCATCGCATATCATCCCCGGTCTTGAGCCCCGTATCAAACCACGTTTCCACAATAATGGCCCCAGAGGCACGCCTAACGTTACGCAAAAACGCAAACGCGCGCCTTTTTCCGGTTTTGACAGTCGTCCAGGCTTCGGCGCAACAGGTGAATCCGGCAGGAATCGCAATGGACAGGGCGCTCGCACCATCGGCCCCGACAATCGCGGAAATTCTTTTCGGAGTAATAACGGTAACAAGGCCAGCTACCAAGCTGCGCGCGCCAAGTAATTACCTGAAAAACCGCATTGCTTTGAATAAACCAGAGCAATGCGGCTCATTGATATTACATTCAAACTGCCAGAGAGACATATAACGCTTGAGTTCAGAGGACTGCCGAAGCAGTTCTCTGGAACGATTTGCCTCATTAGGCAATCTGGTTGCAATTAAAACCGCCCAAACCACCAGAGCGACAATTTTGCGCTTGAACTGCAACAGACATTGAACCTAAAACAAAAGATATAACCATAAATATTTGATATCTTTTTACAAGAACCTCCATTTATGTTTTAGTCACGCACTATCGGAAGCAGCTGCTGAATCACGAATCCTACAGGCAAAATGTGCACACCACAAATTCACAGAACAAAATCCATATCCTTTGCTGTCAGGCATCGGCACGATCTCCTTCGGCGAGGAAAAACCGATCAAGGGATAACGGGCATGTGTTGCAACGTTTCGCCGCACAGCTCACTCGGTACCGCACTCACACTTGATATTTTCCCGGCCTGAGCCGCCATCATTCTCTGGCACGCGGGTCGGGCACAAGCAGCATATCGCAAGACAGCCAGTCGAGCAGCCTGGCGGCGGTGCTGCCAAGCAACAAGCTCATGATCCCGCTACGGCCGTGGCTGCCCATGACTACAAGATCAATCTCGTGCTCGCGCACGTACTGGGTCAGCGTATCCTCAATGGCCCCGTATTTCACGACCGTTCTGAGCTTCGTTTCCTCGGGGAGGATTGTAGCCGCCAAGAAGGCGGCGCATTCGCTTTCCACGATACTCACGCACAGGCCGGAATGAACGGATGCATCGGTCAGTTTTGCCATCGGAGATGCGTGTGCATGGTACACAATCAGCTCGCGCCCAGGAAAGAACCGTGCGGCAGCAAGCAGGGCATATCGAGAGGATTCCGAAAAATCAGCGGCCACGACGATTCGCCGGTATGGTTCATGCACTCGGTTGCGCACCACCAACAGGGGTTCGGACAGTGAGCGTGCCAGGTTTTCAACAGTCGATCCGGGCAGGAACCGCCCCAGTGTCTCATCGCGGGACACGCCGGTGATAACCAAGCCTGATTGCGTGTCGGTAGCCGTTCTTCGAATAGCTGCCGTGGTGTCCCCGCTGCGGCTGAGGCATAGCTTTACCGGAACCTTGATAGCCTTGAGGTCGCGGGCAAGCTGGCGCTGCGCCATTTGCAGAAATTTCTCATCGTCGGCCCTGCTGGCCCAGGCCAGCGCCTGCTCAAGCGATGCGGAGGGATCGAGGACATGGAGCGCAATCAGTTCGCCCTTCCATCCTTCAGCCAACTGAACCGCTCGATCCAAAGCTCGGTCGCATCGTACCGTCAGGTCGGTGGCCAACAGGAGACGCTGAGGCGCAGTATCGGACAAAGCAATGGCAGTCATGAGATTTCCTTGAAAGTCATTTGTTCAAGCGCACAGCCAGAGGGCTGCGGCGGACCACGAACTTCTCGAACTCGGCCACGCTGAATACCAATAGACCGGCTGCCAAGACCTTCCCCCACTCCAGCAGCGTCAGGTCGGTCGAACTGAAAACGGCCTGCATGGCCGGCGCATGGGTATAGGCGATTTGAAGCAGAATGCAGGCGGCGATGGCCAGCAACACATAGCGGTTGCCAGTCAGACCGTCGAAACTGATAACTGACGCGAAAATGAAGCGACTGTTGATCAAGTAGAACATTTCGGCCACCACCACTGCGTTAACGGCCATCGTACGCGCCGTCTCAATACTCGCTCCGTTGTTCAATTCCCACAGGAACAGACCCAATGCGCCGATCATCATTAGAACCGAAACCATCAGCACCCGCCAGACGAAGAAGCCAGACAGCAGTGCCTCGCGAGGCGGACGCGGCGAGCGGTTCATGATGCCGCGCTCAGCTGGCTCGAAAGCCAAGGCCAAACCGAGCGTGCTGGAGGTGACCATGTTGATCCACAGCACCTGCGTCGGCGTAAACGGCAGGGCCAGCTCGAACAGGATAGCGACAACCACCCCCAACCCCTCGCCGCCATTGGTGGGTAACATGAAGAGGATAAATTTCTTCAGATTATCGTAGATCGCCCGGCCTTCACGCACCGCCGCCGCAATGGTAGCAAAGTTGTCATCAGTCAGCACCATGTCGGCGGCTTCCTTGGCTGCCTCGGTACCTTTCATCCCCATCGCCACGCCGACATCGGCACGCTTTAGCGCCGGGGCATCGTTCATTCCGTCGCCAGTCATGGCCACCACCTGACCATCTTCCTGGAGCGCCTTTACCAGACGCAGCTTGTGCTCCGGGCTAGCGCGCGCGAATACGTCGACCTCCATTGCCACGCGACGCAAGGCGGCGTCATCCATCACTGCCACTTCGGCACCGGTGACAGCGAGCTTGCCGACGCCGATGCCGAGTTGCGCACCGATGGCGCGCGCCGTTTCCGCGTGATCGCCGGTAATCATCTTGACCCGGATGCCGGCGCGGTGGCATTCGCGCACGGCAAGGATGGCCTCTTCCCGCGGCGGATCGATGATGCCCACCAGAGCCAGCAGCATGTAACCGGATTCTGTATCGGTGAAGCTCAAGCGGCCCTTCAGCGGAGATGCCCGCTTGCACGCAAGAGCCAGCAACCGCAACCCTTGGGCTGCCGTATCGGTCGCCATGCGCCGCCAGTAATCGACCTCCAGCACTCGTTCGCCGTCATGATCCAATTGCGTGCCGCACATCTCGAGGATGCGCTCCGGTGCACCTTTGACAAATATCCACGGCTCATTGTCGCTGTCGCGGTGGTAGGTGGCCATGAAGCGATGCTGCGACTCGAAAGGAATGGCATCCAGCCGTGGCCATGTCTTATGTCCCACGTGCTGAGTAAAGCCGCTCTTGCCTCCAAGCACGAGCAAGGCTCCTTCCGTGGGATCCCCTTCAATTCGCCACACGCCGTCTTCTTCACACAGGCGAGCATCATTGCACAAGACACCGGCGCGGATTGTCATGACCAGCGCGGGATAGCGGTTAGGATCGATGATATGGCCACCGATACTCAGATCTCCCACCGGAGCATAACCGACTCCGCCCACGTCAAATACGCGGCCGGTGCACACCACGCGCTGGACGGTCATTTCATTGCGCGTCAGCGTACCAGTCTTGTCTGAGCAGATCACTGTTACTGAGCCCAAGGCTTCTACGGCTGGCAGGCGACGGATGATGGCATTGCGACGGGCCATGCGCTGCACACCAAACGCCAGGGTAACGGTCATGATCGCCGGCAGCCCCTCCGGAATCGCCGAGGCGGCCAGCGCCACCACCATCATGAACATTTCCGATGGAGCATATCCGCGCCACCAAATGCCGAGCACGAAGGTGGCGGCCGACATGCCCAGGATAGCCAGAGCCAGCATCCTGCCGAAACGGTCCACTTGGCGCAGCAGGGGGGTGGTCAGCACGTGGATGCCGGACAGCATCTGATTGATCTTACCCAATTCGGTGGCCGTACCGGTCGCGACCACGACGCCACTGGCCTGCCCATAGACCACCAGCGTTCCCGAGTAGGCCATACCGTATCGATCCCCCAACGAGGCATCGACGGCCACGGCTTCTTCGGACTTCTCTACCGGCAGCGATTCGCCGGTCAGGGCGGCCTCTTCGATGCGCAACTCCCGAATATCGATCAGACGCAAATCGGCCGGCACTCGATCTCCTGAGGTGAGTACCACCCGGTCGCCAGGCACCAGCTCGGCAGCGTCGATCTCCTGCCGTTGTCCATCCCGGATCACCGTGGCATGCGGCGACAGCATGGCGCGAATGGCACCGAGTGCCGACTCGGCCTTGCCTTCTTGAATAAAGCCGATGATGGCGTTGATGACTACTGCCGCCATCAGCACACCGGTATCGATCCAATGCCCAAGTACGGCCGTGATAACAGCAGCTCCCATCATCACGTACAGCAGGATATTGTGGAACTGCATCAACAGACGCTGCAGCGGGCCGCGCCGCTTCAGCGGGGCCAACCGGTTCGTACCGTAAAATGCTAAGCGGCGCCGCGCTTCCACATCTGTTAGACCATCTACTCCAGTTTGCAGCGCGCGCTCGACCTGTTCCTTAGACCGCGCATGCCAGTGAGTAACCAGCGGAGTTTCCTGGCCGTCAGTGATCAAACGCTTGGTCATAAGTCGGCCATATTGTTGGTATGAGGAACTGGAGCTTGCGCATTGCAGAATAAGAAAAAATCATGAAAATTATACCTGTCGATCTCGAAGCAGTCCACGGCATTCCACTGTTTAATCTGATTAGCCACGCATTCAACCCTTACGCCAACCATTGCCGCCGTTTCGGTGCTGAACTCGAGCCGGTGTACGATTCGCCCACTATACTGGTTATAGGGGTAAACACCAATCGCCGTTGGCACCATGTCGATGGCGAGGTTTAAGCAGTAAGCAAATTGGCATAGTACTGCTGCATAAATTGTACTGATGACAAATAAACCAGTCTTTTTTGTTTTCTCTGTCAATTATAGAAAATCTCTATAAATTCGGTAATCTCCTGAAAATTTGTTGCGATGTGCATCGTATGCGATGACGCGTCTGCCGTTATATAGCCGCAAGCACATCGTTCCTTAATTTTTCCTATTATGCGTAATCTGTAATCAACAGATCATGGAATTAAAATTGCATCAAATACTCAAACAGATCGTTGATCAAAAAGTATAGGAGTTTAGAGAATGAGCCCAATCATAAAAATATGGATTTCAGTCATCATACTCGCCGCAGCTTTCTATTCCGGCCTAGCCGCCGCTCACGGTAAAGTATCCTTGGAATCCGATATTTGCATGCGCAATATTTCCGGCAGCATGGTGCATCTCAGTACATATCAACCTCACCGCGACCCGGAAGCGGAATACTGCACTGAAATTCCAAATGAAGGCGAAACCTTGTGGGTACTGGATCTTGTCGATCAGGCGCTGCGTGATATGCCGATTGCTATCAAAATTGTGAGAGGTACCGGCCAAGCGTTAAGCGATACAATAACAACTTTATATTCTACCAATCATTCTGACGGGATCATCAAGGGCGCATTTAACCTGGATGAGGGGCAATACACCCTATTTGTAACAGGAGAAGGCGTCCCCCCCTTGCAGTATGAATATCCACTACGAATACAAATGACCAATTATCAGGAGGCTTTCTTTACTGCTATACCCTATATCATCGCATTCCTGTTGATCGCATTATTTACAGATAAACTGCTGAAGCGACGTCAAATTAAGCAACGGCAATAGTAACAGCTGTTATCAACGCTTATATTGCATATCGTTACCAAAGATATTCATTCACTGAAAACGTGACTGAATATCTTTCCATAACTTAATTCCAGAATCAGCTTTTGTTTCAATGCGGCAGTGGCATTTTGCTCGTTCCTTAGTCTTAGTGGCCCCACGTCGATGACTAAATGAAAAAGTATCAGCGTGGAGGTGGAGGCGGCGGATTACCGCGTGGCGGTGGAACAAAATTTCCCGGTACCGGCACAGCTACCCTGCTGACACTATTTGTGCCCGATGAACCATGAATAACTCTGCCATTGACAGGAACGCTGTGTCCCTTGGCATACATGCACTGCACATAGCTGTTGTCATATCTCTGTTGAGCAGCATAACCTGTGGCTGTTGCATTACTTGTTCCAAGGACACTACCAAATAAAAGACCGATTCCGGCCCCGATCGCCGCGCCATGTCCACCTCCCAAAATAGCGCCTCCTGCGGCACCAAGCCCACTCCCCAGAGCGGCATTCTGGATACCGCTCATCCGGGATGCGGTTCGCGGTGTGTAACCCTCAACTTGCTCGTACGCATACTGCTTGCATACATATTCATCAGACCGGAACTGATCAAAGTTCTTACCGGATCCTGGCAATGCCATTACACTCGGACCAGTTGGTAAATGGACACAAGCAACCAGAAACCCGGCGATCATAATGACAATCAAATTTCTCAGTATTAACATATAACCTCCCTACATTATTCCATTCTCGATTGAGGAGCTACCTCTATCCAGCTTCATGAATAGCAATCTTCCAGTTTCTGACAATCATGCAGGTAAAACAATGATCAAATAATTTCAATAAAAACTTTTCATACGGCTACCTTGCAGGTTCGTTTTGCACGATTGTATTGAATACGAGCTGAATGGATGCTGAATGCTCAATACTTAATGAGATTTACTAATTGAACCAGACCCAGCTGTATCAAATGCACGTCTGAGGACCGCGCAATCACTTCATCGATCAGTTAGCAGGTGCAAAAAAGCAAAAACAGAAAAGCTATTTCCTGTCAGCATTGATTAGCTTCACATGTTTCACATATTAGTATTCTGATATGCAATCAATGCCCTAGAAGAATGCCTTATTATTAGGCACACTTGCTCTTTCGCCAGACTCTGATTGCAAGTATAATTTGCTGACTATTCCCCATATACCGCCAATTTTCCAGTCTATTGGTGGCTTCTCGAGGATTGGAAAAAATGAAATCGCCTATTCGTATCGCTGTCACCGGTGCAACCGGACAGATTTGTTATAGCCTGCTATATCGCATTGCAGCGGGTGACATGTTGGGTAAAGATCAGCCCGTTATTCTGCAATTACATGACATTACTGAGGCTCAATCTTTCTTTGACGGCATCGTCATGGAGCTATACGACTGCGCTTTTCCGCTACTGGCTGGAATCATCACCACTGACAATCCTGAAGTTGCATTCGAAAATGCAGATATTGCTTTGCTGGTGGGTGCGCGGCCACGTGGAGAAAATATGGAACGCAAGGATCTTCTTGCAGCCAACGGCCCCATATTCATTTCACAAGGAAAAGCACTTAATGCAGTTGCCAAGCGTAATGTCAAGGTATTAGTTGTTGGCAATCCGGCCAACACGAATGCTTACATTGCTTTAAAAAATGCCCCCGATCTTGCTCCAGAAAATTTTTCTGCAATGCTAAGATTGGATCACAATCGCGCATTGTCGCAAGTTGCGCTTAAACTTCAGGTACCCGTGTCAGATGTTAAACGAATTATCGTTTGGGGAAATCACTCAAATACGCAATTTCCTGATCTAAGTCATGCAACAGTAGGAAACGATAAAGCTTCCTCGCTAATCAATGATTCTGCGTGGGTAGAAAATCACTTTATTCCAGTAGTGCAAAAACGCGGTGCGGCAATTATCGAGGCACGTCGTGGCAAATCCAGCGCAGCGAGTGCAGCTAACGCTATTATCAATCATATGCAGAATTGGATTTTCGGTACGCGGGAAGGTGACTGGGTCTCGATGGGCGTACCTTCGAATGGATGCTATGGTATTCCGAGCGGAGTCATCTACAGCTTCCCTGTCACCTGTCAGAACGGTCAGTACAGAATCGTTGAGAACCTGGAAACAAATCAGTCTGATCAAGTAAAAATGCAACAAAGTTATCAAGAATTGATTGCGGAACAAGAGGCCATCAAGCACCTTCTGACTTAGAAACCGGACATGCTGCTGGATCCTTATTAATGATTTCTAGCGAGGCACCACGCTGGCTGCTTGACGAATCGCAGTTAATAAAGCTATATCCAAATGTCCGTCAGCAATACGTTGTGTTTTTTGCTGAAAGCGACTGATTGCTTTGCGGGTTGTTGAGCCCAATACGCCATCGACTTCACCTGCATCAATGCCTAAAGCCAATAAATCCAGCTGAAGCTGGCGTACTTGTTCGCGGGATATTTTATCAGTATCAGCCGGAGGTATGCGATGTAATGCAGCTGCACCCGCAATGCGATCCGCCAAATGACCCACCGACAATGCGTAAAACTCTGAACGATTCCAGCGCATGATGACGTGAAAATTTTTTGAAACTAAAAACGCCGGCCCCTGATGACCGGAAGGTACAAGCAGGGCAAACTTCTGCTCTGTCGATGCTACAGGCGATCCAGAAGTTGTAGTAACCCCCAGCTTCGCCCACGCTGCCAGACTTAACATTTGATCACGGCCAGCCAATCCATAATCAAATGATGGCGGCAATCGAACTTCCTGTCCCCAATCCAATCCTGGCGTCCAGCCCAGTTCCCGCAAGAAATTCGCGGCCGATCCCATGGCATCCGGAATACTGCCCCATAAATCCCGGCGTCCGTCACCATCGACGTCTTTGGCATAACTCAAGAAAGTCGAGGGCATAAATTGCATATGTCCCATGGCGCCCGCCCAGGAACCGATCATCCGCTCATGGGCGATATCTCCCGCATCCAGGATCCGCATAGCATTGAGCAACTCTTGCGTAAAAAAGGTGCTTCGACGCGGATCACAAGCTAATGTCGCCAAAGAATCCGTTACCAGCCAATCACCAAAATATCCGCCATAATTAGTTTCCAATCCCCAGAATGAAACCAAATATTGCGCCGGAATACCTGTTTCTAATTGAGTTCTCTCCAATAATGTACGGTATTGTGCTAATAACGCTCGACCGCGTTTAATACGCTCATCATTGATGCGTGTATTAAAGTAACCCGAAAATGTTTGTGTAAATTCAGGCTGCCGCCTGTCCAGTTCAATGACACGCGGAATATGTTTGACCTTATCTAATACTTGATTCACCGTTCTGTCTGAAATACCCCCGGATCTCGCCAAAATCTTCATTCTGGAAATACATTCGCCAAAACTGGCAGTATCAGCATAAGCAAATGGCAATGAAATCAACTCTGCTAACACAACAACAATACTTAAACAGAATTTCTTACGCGTCATACTTTACGCCAAAAAAATTGATTAAGACAGCGGGGGCGACAATCGCAAGCATGGTTTATTTCTTATGTGGGCAATTGAGTTTAATACAGTCGGCATAAAGTGAGAGTGAATGTTCTTGCAGAGTAAATCCACGTTCTTTTGCAATATTTAATTGGCGTTTCTCTATTTCCGAGTCGTAAAATTCTTCTACACGTCCACATTGCAGGCAGACCAAGTGATCATGATGGCCGCTTCCCTTTAATTCAAATACCGCTTTACCACTTTCAAAGTGATGCCGTTCAAGCAGGCCAGCCTGTTCAAACTGCGTGAGTACACGATATACAGTCGCCAATCCAATATCTTCACCTTCATTGAGCAACTCTTTATAAACATCTTCAGCAGACAGATGCCGTATGCTACTTTGCTCAAAAAGATTCAATATCTTGAGTCTGGGTAACGTAGTTTTTAGACCGATATTTTTAAGATCTATACTTTTCAGACCATCAGAGCTATTCATGGTTATTTCTATCCGGAAAATTATTTACTGTATCATATAGTGCTGTGCTCACTTTGAAAACATACTATTCATAAAATGGCTGTAAAATTTTCCGCACTGCTTATTTTTCTACTATTCACCGGATGCTCATTCCTCCCCCATATTCTATACCGAATTGATGTTCAACAAGGCAATGTTGTTTCAGATGAAATGCTGGAAAAATTAACACTCGGCATGACCAAATCCCAAGTACTCTTTGTGATGGGTTCTCCGTTAATCGTTGATGCCTTTCGTGAAAATCGATGGGATTATGTTTATTTAATGCGGGAGAAAGGAGACCTAACTGAGCATAAACGGCTAACGCTCTTTTTTGAAAATGACACTTTAATTAATATCGAAAACTATATGCAATTTTCGCAAGAAGCCACAAAAACCAAACCAATCGAGCGTGACTCTGATAAAAATGAAACCCAATCAGATGACGAGGTAAAACAATAGCTCAACAAGATTGGTAATTGATTCTTAAACCCAAAACCATTGCAGGAATAAAATGACCATCCAAAAAATTGCAATTGCCGGCTGCTCCGGGCGTATGGGTCGCACACTGCTGGAGGCCGTGACACAGGCCCCGGATATGCGATTAACAGCCGCATTGGAGAGAACAGGCAGTCCTTACTTGAATAAGGATGCAGGGGAATTAATAGGAACACCTTGCGGCATCCCGATTGTCAGTGACTTTGCAAGTGCTTTGAGGGATTGTGATCACCTGATTGACTTCACCCGACCCGAAGGTACTCTGGCACACCTCTCTATCTGCCGGAAAATAGGGATAAAAATGGTGATAGGCACAACCGGTTTTTCAGTCGAAGAAAAGAGCCAACTTGAGGCAGCAGCAAAAGATATCGCCATTGTATTCGCACCCAATATGAGTGTCGGCGTGAATGTCACTTTCAAATTATTGGAAATTGCCGCCAAGGCACTGAATGAAGGCTATGATATTGAAATAATCGAAGCTCATCACCGGCATAAAGTCGATGCGCCATCCGGTACTGCTTTACGCATGGGAGAGGTGATCGCACAAACTTTACAAATGGATTTAAGTAAAGTAGCGGTTTACGGACGCAAAGGCGTGACTGGTGAAAGAAAACCGGAGACTATCGGTTTTGCAACCATTCGTGCCGGAGACATTGTAGGTGATCATACCGCGATGTTTGCCGGCATCGGTGAACGCGTGGAAATTTCACATAAAGCCAGCAACCGCATGACTTTCGCCATGGGCGCATTGCGCGCGGCGCGTTTTCTGGTTGACAAACCAAACGGATTATTCGATATGCAGGATGTACTGAGCTTGCGTTAACATCTCATGGCAACCTATGCAATTGGTGACTTACAAGGCTGCTTTACCGAGTTCCAGCGGCTGATCGACTTGATCCGGTTTGATCCCGTACAGGACCGATTGTGGTTGGTGGGAGACATCGTCAATCGCGGCCCTGATTCATTGTCACTATTGCGTTATATTAAACAAGCCGGTGATGCCATACTGATGGTATTGGGAAATCATGACTTACACCTGTTAACAGTTGCCGCAGGAAAAGCAAAGAACCTCTCCCATGACACCCTCCAACCGATTCTTGATGCGCCTGATCGGGAAGAATTGCTGCATTGGTTGCGACACCAAAAATTATTTCATTCCGAAGATTCATATGCCATGGTTCATGCAGGCCTGTTGCCGTCCTGGTCAATTTCACAAGCGAAACAATTAGCCCGCGAAGTCGAGAATGCCTTACAACAGGATAATTACCTGGATCTGTTCTCACGAATATATGGCGACGAACCCGATTACTGGCAAGATGAATGGGTTGATTACATGCGCCTGCGAGTTATTATTAACGCCATGACGAGAATGCGGGTATGCACATTAGAAGGCAAAATGAATTTCACCTATAAAGGAAATTTACATTCCATCCCTTCCGGCTATTTTCCGTGGTTTAATGTACCCCACCGGATCAGTCAAAATAGCACTATTATTTGTGGTCACTGGTCAGCACTAGGTTTACACATAACGGATAATTTGATTGCATTGGATACGGGTTGCGTTTGGGGCGGACGATTAACCGCTATTCGCCTGGAAGACCAGAAAGTTTTTCAACTTTCATGTGCACAATAGGCAACGATAAGGTATCGGCAATCGCTTGTTCTGACAATCGCGCCAATTCACGACGATTCTTGGTGCCACAAGAAATCGGTGAGTTAAAGGTCAATTCTGCATCAATTCTTGTTTGGCTCAGTATTTTTTGCAATGACACAACCAGTGACGACTCTGCATAAACCGCCTCTTGGCAAATTCCGCCGGCGCTATTGCGATATCTGATGGCAACAGGATAAAGCAATGCATCGGTTGTTACAGCCGATTGCAGTAGCGAAGCATGAAAATGTTCCAATCGTGTACCATCGGTTGTCGTTCCCTCCGGGAATACCGTAACCCGCTCTCCTCTTTCCAGCACTTCACTGATTCGTTGATTGATGCGCAAGGTATCAGCACGCTTTGCACGCTCAATAAACAACGTACCGACATTTCTGCTCAATCGCCCTAAAATCGGCCACCGGCTAATTTCTGCCTTAGCCACAAAGCGAGTAGGGCAGACTGCCATCAACACACAAACATCCAACCAGGATATATGATTGGCGGCCAATAACACACATGGAATTTCCGCAGTAGGCAATCTTCCGTGACATTGCAGTCTGATTTCAAGCACAGACAATAATCCACCGGCCCATCGCTGCATCAATTTGCGTTGAATGGACAGAGGAAAATAGGGATACACCACCGATTGCAATAAGCCCGAGGCGACATGAAACAGCAAACGCGTCAGGCGGAGAAAACGCAACAATAGCGGGGTATTTTTTTGCATGAAGAGCGATAAGCGACAGAACTATCTTTGATGATGGAAGCAGCCACAGCCAACCAATATTCTTTTAATATTCTTTTGCAGCAAAATCAGATGCTGCAATACACGCAAAGGCAATATACGCGCGTATTACAGCATCCAGACGATGATATCTATGAACAAACCGGACATCAATAAGAAGCAGCCGGTCCCTCAAGCCAGAGACAATCCGAAACCAGACACATTCCACCAAAACCTTTTAACGCCGGTCTCAGTTCGTTAACAACCTTTTGCGCTTGTTCCTCTTTACAGGCAAGAACCACCATGACATTCTCCTCCTCCGTCAGAACATCATCGGGATCACGCACACCCCGCGATCCAAGCCCGCCGACATTCTTAATGACAGTGTAACCACGCACCCCGCATTCGTCCAACAGATCCATCAATTGCTCGAGCTGCTCAATTCCGATAACAATCTCGAATCGTTTCATTACGATTGTATTATTCATAATTTATCTTTTCCGAAAGGTCAATAATCATTCAAAAATTTAATAATCCCTAAACTGCAATACCATGAAACCAATGCGCCATCTCCCAGTATATTGGCACACCAATGAATATATTAAAAGGAAAAGTTATTCCCAGCGAAGCGCCTATTGAAATCGCCGGATCCGCGTCCGGAACCGCGATGCGCATAGCCGCAGGCGCAGCGATATAGGAGCAACTGGCATACAATACTGCCAATAACATGCTGCCACCTTCCGACAAGCCAAAAATCCAACCTAGGTAAGCACCGAATAATCCGGCTGTTAGCGGAAACAATATACCAAATGCAATTAAAAATACGCCCTTTGACATAACGGCTTTCAATCTGGATGATGCCAACAACCCCATTTCCAATAAGAAGAAAGCTAACACACCCATGAATAAGTCCATGAACATCTTATCCAATGGGGCTACCATATCCATGACTCCGGCATAATAACCAATAATCACACCGGCCACCAATAGATAAAGACTGGTACCCGTTAGAATCTCGTGCATCAGTTTGCCCCATTGGGTTTTTTCACCACTCGCACCGGCACGCGCCAGAATCGTACCGGTCACCAGTGCCGGTATTTCCATCAATGCCATAATCAGCACCATATACCCCTCGGAATACTCATCCTTCGCCGCCAGAAAAGCCACGCCCACAGCAAACGTTACCGCGCTCACAGAACCGTAGTGCGCAGAAATCGCACCCGCATCCGCTTGAGTAAATCTGCCAATGAACCTTAATATCGGGTAAGCCGTCAATGGAATCAGTGCCGCCAAGACAACCATTGAGCCCGCAATGGGGAGTACTTCC
The DNA here is from genome assembly GCF_900108305.1 of Nitrosomonas ureae. Classification (GTDB taxonomy): domain Bacteria; phylum Pseudomonadota; class Gammaproteobacteria; order Burkholderiales; family Nitrosomonadaceae; genus Nitrosomonas; species Nitrosomonas ureae_B. The sequence goes on along the minus strand of NZ_FNUX01000004.1, from coordinate 111,518 downwards.
ATGATTTCGTACTTGGCCATTGACACCCCGCCTTTAAAACCAATGGCGATCAGCAGAAACAAGCTTAAACTTTTATATAACGCTTCGGGTATTTTCAGATCAGACTTGATCACACCTGCCAAGACCCCGAATACAAAAAACAAAACTACTGGTTGTATAGTTGCCATGCAATACTCCCTAATTTATTGATTAGATATAATTCTTGTTTATAAAAATTCTTTTTACTACCACATTCTTTAAAGTAACGTAAATTCGGCATAAAAAAACCCACAAGCCATAAGGTTTTGGGAAATTCAATTTTTAACCGAGATTCTACGAAACGTAACCACCTAGTTGGTGTAGGCGACGATAAGGAACACTCTTCTTGATTCTTGAAACCCGTGACTGAATTGCTCTTCACACGAAACGTTAACATAAGAAATGTGAAGAATTCGTGAAGGCAACAGACGACTATCTATTCAATTATTAAGGAAAAATAATATGAAACGTGGTACCTTTTCCGGGCGTACTATCCACCTCAATACTCCAGTTATAGTAATTGCAGATTCGTTTGACAATCGCAAGCCCAATGCCCAGTCCTTCCCCCTGCTCGGAGCCGCGAAAAAAACGCTCATATAGTAAGGGTAAATACGCAGGTTCTATTCCAATACCGGAATCTGAAACTGATAAGCGGCGATTATTAAACTCAACACGGATAAAACCGCTTTCAGTGTATTGCACGGCATTCCGCAGCAGATTCATTAGTGCAGTATGCAATGCCTGACGATTGACTATAATTGTAATCGATGGTGCAATATTCACTTCAAATTTCAGTTTTTTCCGATAAATTTCGGAACATATCGGCTCAACTGCATCAAAAACACACTCGGCCACGGCTACAGGCTCTGTAACCCCCGACCCCTGCTCTCGCGCTAGAAACAATAAAGCTTGCAATTGCTCGCCCATGCGCGTGGCAGCCGCTTCGATCATTCTTATTCGATAATGCGATCTGGTCGGCAAATCAGGCGTTGCGACCAACAATTCACAACTGGTTAGAATGGTTGTAATTGGCGTTCTTAATTCATGACTGACATTAGCGGTGAATTCCTGCTCACGTTGCAGCATGCGTTTAATACGGCTCTGATAATCATCCAATGCATGAGCAAGCTGAGCGACTTCTTCATCCATATCAGGTTGCGCCAGCAACCCGGCTTGGGCATTATCTGTCGCAAGCTGACTGACCCGCTCGGCCAAATCCGTAACCTGCTTAACCAGCACTCCGGCCAACAGATAACCCACTACAAACGCAATGGCCACAACAATAAACCATGAAATCAGGATGATTAATCTAAGCTTGCTTAATCGCTGCTGATGCAACGCAATTCGATAAGCTACAAGAAACTTTACTCCATCGATCACGCGCACACGAATATGGTAATTTTCAAGACCATAATAAACACGATGATAGCCCGAACTAAACCCCCGCAAATAGGCAGGAATCTGCAATTCGTCATCCATACCGTGGATCACATAGCTTTTAAGATTTGAACCGACCTGGGAAATAAAATCCGAGTGTATCTGGTAGCGCTGAACGAGATGATCCATTTCCATCTCAACGACTTGCTCAATATGCGCTTCCTCAATATCATCAGAAACAAAATAGAGAATAATGCACAGCGTTCCAACAATAAAGATACTAAATGTTGACAGCGCTACTGCAACGCGATAGCGCAGGCTATGTTCATTTGGAAATCTGAGCACGAGATGTCAAGCAATAACCAAGACCATGGACCGTTTCGATTGGATCGTAACCGCCCGCCTTGGTTAAAGCACGCCGTAAAATATGCATGTGACTGCGCAATGTATCGCTGGTTTCCTGAACATCCTCCCAAGCCTCCAATTCAAGCTCCTCGCGGCTGAACACCTTGCCTGGCTCACTCATCATCAACGCCAGTAAGCGTATACACTTGGGCGGAAGCTTCACGTTCTTGTTTTCAAAGCGAATCGACAATGTCTTAGGATCAAAAGTAAGCTTGTCGAATTCCAGTGTACGATTCGCAACCTTGCCGAGATGCCTTTTATGTAGCGCCAATAAGCGGGCTTCCACCTCTTTTAACGCAAAAGGTTTAATCAAATAATCATCCGCTCCCTGCTCAAAACCTGCCAGCTTATCTTCCAGCGTATCGCGTGCGGTCAGCATCAAAATAGGTGTATCAATCTGCGATTCCTGGCGCAATTTCCGGCACAGCGTCATGCCATTCATGCTCGGCAAACCCAAATCAAGCAAAATCGCATCAAATCGCTGCGTCACCGCCAGATGCAATCCCGCGACGCCATTTGCAGCAGCATCCGCAGTATGCCCTCTGGATTCCAGAAAATCATAAAGATTGGCTGCGATCGCCAAATCATCCTCAATAATCAATATATGCATAATTTCTTCCTGCAACGGCTCAGATCAACTTAAGCACTCTCCAAGTGAAATTTACGACTCAGCGTATGTACCGCTTCTACCAAAGCGGCTGCATTCTCGGGTGGCGTAAACTGAGAAATTCCATGCCCCAGGTTAAAGACATGACCACTTCCAGCACCATAGCTCAACAGTATCTTCTCAACTTCCGCAGCAATCACCTCTGGTGACGCAAACAGCACCGAAGGATCGAGATTTCCCTGCAAAGCAACTTTATCCCCAACCCGCCGGCGCGCTTCCCCGATATCGATAGTCCAGTCCAAACCGACGGCATCACAACCAATATCAGCGATTAATTCCAACCACAAACCGCCACCCTTGGTAAAAACAATCTTTGGAATGCGCATGCCTTCATGATCCCGTTTTAATCCGGCAATAATCTGCTGCATATAGCGCAAGGAGAATTCCTGATAGGCCCCATGCGAAAGCGCTCCACCCCAGGTATCAAAAATCATGACTATCTGCGCACCCGACTCAATCTGCGCATTCAGATAAGCTGTCACGGCCTTTGCATTCACATCCAGAATATGATGCAATAATTCCGGACGCTGATACAACATCGTTTTGATTTCACGAAACTCGGTTCCGCCACGTCCCTCCACCATGTAGCAAGCCAGCGTAAACGGACTGCCGGAAAAACCGATCAAGGGAATTCGATTATCCAATGCCTTGCGGATTTCCGACACCGCATCCATCACATAACGCAATTCCTTGCCGGGATCGGGAATCTTTAACGCACGGATCTCTTTTTCCTCTCGTAGCGGACGCTCAAACATCGGCCCTTCACCATGGGAAAAATACAATCCTAGCCCCATGGCATCAGGTATGGTCAGAATATCTGAAAATAATATGGCCGCATCCAACGGAAAACGCGCAAGCGGCTGCATGGTCACTTCAGTAGCGAATCCAGGATTCTTACATAAAGCGAGAAAATCCCCCGCGCGCGCGCGCGTCGCATTATATTCCGCAAGATACCGGCCTGCCTGACGCATTAACCAGACAGGAGTGTACTCGACAGGTTGTTTCAGCAATGCGCGTAATAACGTATCATTTTTCAGCGTTGTCATTCAATAAACCTAACTCTTATTGTTATTCTAAACGGGCAATTTCCATTAACAGATTGTTGAAAATGCTCCCAAGAAAGTCGAAAGAAGCGCAGCGGGTACAAAAAAAAACGCCTAACAAATGAGCAATTCGAGTCTGTCATTAAGGCAGTAACAGCCTTGCAGATAGTTTTTCAACAGCCTGATAAAGACTCACCTTTACCAATTAATAATATTACCATGAACGGCCTTTACATATATCGCCAAACCGGCATTATTCAATCCGGAAATTTGCGTAGAAATTGACTTTCGTGTTAATCAATCGATGCAAACCTAATTTTCGACAATCGCGAATAAACGCTGATACTCTTTGATTGCGTACCGATCAGTCATACCAGCAATATAATCAGCAATTGCCTGATGACCCTCCCGATCAAATTTTTTCTGATATTGCGTGGGCAGTAATTTTATTTCCGAGCTAAAAACTGCAAATAGCCTTTCGATTGTATGGTGAGCCTTGGCACTCATGCGTACCACGCGAAAATGCCGATAAAGATTATCGAGTAAAAATTTCTTCAATTCTTGCTGCTGTTTTTTTATTTGCTGACTAAAGTCAATGAGTGGCGGCGCTACATGCACCGCAACCAAGCTATCAACTTTCGCTTCTTTAATATTACGCGTGCTTTGCCGGATGAGATCAGTCACCAGGGTATTGATCATACCGCGCACAGTCTCATAAACCATGCGACGCTCGGATAGTATCGGATATTTCTCTTTAACCTGCTTCAAATGATGCGAAAAAATTGCCACCCCTTCCAATTGATCCAATGTGATTAACCCCGAACGTAGCCCATCATCCACATCATGATTATTGTACGCAATTTCATCGGCAAAATTAGCCAGCTGCGCTTCCAATGAAGGTCTTTTCCGCTGCAAAAAACGCTCGCCAACGGCGCCCAGTTTCTGTGCATTTTTCCTGGAAACATGTTTGAGTATACCTTCACGGGTTTCATAACAAAGATTCAGCCCGTCAAAAGCTGCATACCGTTCCTCAAGCACATCAACAACCCGCAAGGATTGCAGATTATGTTCAAAGCCACCATAATCGCGCATGCAATCATTCAACGCATCCTGGCCCGCATGACCAAAAGGCGTGTGTCCAAGATCGTGCGCCAGTGTAATCGCTTCCACCAGGTCTTCGTTCAGCCCCAGATTTCTAGCTATGGAACGCCCTATCTGCGCAACTTCCAGGCTATGCGTCAGGCGCGTGCGAAACAAATCCCCTTCGTGATTAACAAATACCTGGGTTTTGTATTCCAGCCGGCGGAAAGCGGCGGAATGGATGATGCGATCCCGATCGCGCTGAAATTCGCTGCGCCCGGCAGGCGATTCCTCAGGTACCTCACGCCCTCGGGAATTTTCGGAAGACACGGCATAAACAGCCAGTTCATTCATTTTACATACATGCCAGAATCGTTTCATTTAAGACGGCAGGCGTAATATCGGCCCTCATCACCGCCTCACCTATCCGGTTAAGAACAATAAAACGTGATTTGCCAGCTTCCACTTTTTTATCCAGAGTCATCAGTTGCAAATATTTCTCCGCCGGCATTTTAGGCGCGACAACCGGCAATTCAGCCTGTAAAAGAATTCTGCGAATGCGCTGCACATCAGCCTCGCTGATCAGCTTCATGCGGCGCGATAACTCAGCTGCCATTACCGTTCCTGCCGCCACGGCTTCTCCATGCAACCAAACGCCATACCCCATGCCATTTTCAATCGCATGGCCAAAGGTATGACCCAGATTCAGCAACGCTCTGATCCCTTTTTCCTTCTCATCCGCCGCCACTATTTCCGCTTTGTTTTCGCAACTGCGTTGAATGGCTTCATTCAGTATCCCCGGGTCACGCGCAAGCAAGCGATGCATATTCTGTTCCAGCCATTCAAAAAAAGCGGGATCCCGGATCAAGCCGTACTTAATGATCTCAGCAAGCCCGGCACGTAACTCTCTATCCGGCAAGGTATTCAAGGTTGCACTATCGGTCAATACCATACGCGGCTGATAAAATGCTCCGATCATATTCTTGCCTAATGGATGATTGATTCCGGTTTTTCCGCCCACCGAGGAATCCACCTGCGCCAGCAATGTTGTCGGTATCTGAATAAAGGGCACGCCGCGCAGATAAGTTGCTGCGGCAAAACCGGCCAGATCACCGACTACCCCTCCGCCCAGCGCTAGTATCGCAGTATTGCGCTCGCAGTGGTTTTCCAGCAGCGCATCAAAAATCAAATTTAAAGTTTCCCAGTTTTTGTAAGCCTCGCCATCCGGAAGAATAATCGGAACGGAACTCACGCCTTTCTCCCTCAATCGGGTACGCAGGTTGTTCAGGTAAAGAGGAGCCACGGTTGCATTACTTACGATAGCCACCCGTTTTTGCGGCAAGCAGGAAACAATCAAGTCGACCTGCTGCAAAATTCCGTAACCAATATGTATCGGATAACTCCGTTTCTCCAATGAAGGGGTAAAATCTACAGCGACGGTCTGCATGGCACTCCCGGGATCTTTCTGCATGATTGTATTGAAATCTGTGGATATTAATTTGTTTATCAGTTTTTGCACCAGGAAACGCACCCCTTGTTTTCCGCTATCAATGATGACATGCGCCGTCTCACGATAAAGCGCATCCCGTTGTATATAAAGTTCACTCAATCGTGCGTATAAATTTTCAGTCGTCTGCAGCAATGGCCTGTTTTTGTCATGGCGGGTACGTCGATATAAATCATTAACCGATGCCCGCAGATAGATAACAATTCCACCCCGTCTCAGTAACTGGCGGTTCTCTGCATTCAGTACCGCACCTCCGCCGGTGGCCAGAATAATATTCTTCTTTTCTACCAATCCAGCCAATACCTCGGACTCGCGTTTACGAAAACCAGTCTCTCCTTCGATTTCAAATATCACGGGAATCTTTACGCCAGTCCGTCTCTGAATCTCATGGTCGGAATCAACAAAAGCTTTACATAGAGAATTCGATAATGCTTTACCGATCGTCGTTTTCCCGGCGCCCATCATTCCCACTAAAATTATATTGGTATCTCCCAATTTTTTCTGAATGGGTGGCAGCATTTTTGTCTTACTCGAATTCATACCTGCAATTGTAGCTGAAAACCCGTGCATTGCACGAGGCAAGCCGTCTGCAAACAATCCACAAATAAGGTGAATCCGGTATTTTGTGCTCATGAAAAAGCATTGGCATCAGGCGCTATGAATTTGAATCTTCACCAGAACCGGTGAAGTGAAGCACATCATCTCATGGTCTTAATAACTTATGTTGCAGGCAACTGACGTTATATCCTGCAATCCAGGAACTTGCCGGAATCCTAGGTCTCAACACTCAATACCCGGCGAATCTCATCCGTCTTGAAACCCAGCGCCATGGGCCGGCGTACGCGGGGCAAAGGAACCACATCATACAACTCCTCAACCATGCCCTCGATACGCAACCAATGGACGATATCCCCGCTGCGCAGATCGATCACCTGAATGCCGCAACGCGCTTCCGCATTACGCGATTTAAGATGATCATCCAACGCCAAGCCGCTGAATGTTTTATTCTCGCGCGGCTTGGATAGTCCCACCAAAGCGAAATCGCCATGAAAACTCAAGCCGCGCATATAGCCGGGACAAAAGCACAATGGCTCAAAACGCCCGGATGCGAGATCAACATATCCGAAATCCCCTGTGCCGGAATTGAGCAACCACAATCTGCCATTGTGCCAGCGCGGAGAATGCGGCATCGACAATCCGCCGCAAACAACTTCATTGCGTTGCACGTCGATGACAATGCCGCCCTTAGCCCGATGTTCACGCCAGCCATCGGCCACATCGCATTGCCCCACCGCAGTCACATACGCCGGTTGCTCATCTCTCATCGCCAGACCGTTCAGATGGCAGCGATCTTCCGCCGCCAACTTGCTGATGAAGAAAGGCCGCCAAAGTGGTTTGAAACTATGCGTTTCGCTCAATGTGGCCAGGCAACCGAATAAAGTGTTAACAAACACCAGGCGGCCGTCGCTATCCACCGCCATGTCGTGAATATCCAGGTCACCCGTGGTGTAACCCATCTGCGGCACATATAACCGGTCAAAACCATCCTGCTGCTGCCCCGCCTCGAATACATTCTCAAAGCGCCAAACCTGATACAGGCTGCTCATGTACAAACCATTCGGCGTCGTACATAAACCCATGCAGCGGTTAAAACTGCGCTCAAACACCGAAAGCCCGTTGTCGGGCTTGAGGCCGATAAAATACAGCTTACCCACCTGGTAGGTAGTGAAAGCGATGGATAATTTCTGTTCTGCCAGCCAAGACAACATTTGGCGGGAAGCACTCATTTCCAGCATCGGCGCAGGTGCCGGAGTAGTCTCGTTAGTATCCATTCATATCCTGACGTTTAAATTCATAGTTTGCAAACCATCAATCCTGATGACGTTGATGGATTGCAAAAAACGTTTCTGAAGCAATCCATACAAGACGACCAAGCGCAATTTATGCATAACGGACGAGCATTTTGCGTCTGTTACCAATATCCTGTCAAATCACCGGAAAATCCGTCGCCACATTCACGCCAACCAGTATCACCGCCTCGCCTTGCGTATATTCATGGAAATTACCGCGAATGCCGCCATCGGTCCAGCCACTGCTCAGCCCAACCACGCTATCCCCGGTGTTGCCTTTGATTTTCAGGGTATTCGTGCTATCCGACAGATTAAGTACATCCAGTGCAGTCAAAGTCAACGTATTGTCCCCGACACCGTATAAACCAATGGTCTCGATCCCATGAATCTTGCCCCGAACGCTACTCAGATCGAGGTTAAAGCCGCTACCGGCCAATCCCAGGATATCGTTTCCCGCTCCACCATCCACCAGCCGGAAATTTGGATCCCCTATCCGAATATAATCCTTGCCTGGACCGCCATGAAACACATCTGCCCCGCCACGGCCGATCATCCTATCATTGCCCTCTCCAGCCACGAAACTCTCTGCCGCTTTGGTGCCGGTAAAATCATCATCCTCGGAATCGCCATGAAAAGTCACCGAATGAGTAAAATCGCCCCCGAATACAACATAACTGGAGCCGGAATCTTCCCCATTGGGAGCAGCTGCGGCAGCACCCACAATCAAATCGTCAAAACCATCCCCATTGATATCCCCCGCGCCACTGACCGTTCCGATTTCTCCCTCAGCTGCTGTCACGCCATCCAGACGAAACCCCATTGTAGTATCCAGATTGGATAAATCCAGCGTGGCATCGAATTGTGCTTTTCCGAATACCACATAGCTGATGCTAGCCCCATTTCCACTCGTATCCACCCCTCTCACTATTAAATCACCATATCCGTCGCCATTGACATCGCCAGCCTTGCCGATCTCCTTATGATCTATGCTTCGAAGAGGTGTACTCCTACCCCCACCTTGACTTCCTTGCAAATGAAATCCATTACTGCCATCCAACTTAGACACATCCAGGGTAGGATCAAAAGGTGCAGTCTGGCCAAATACCACGTAACTACCTGCAGTAAAATCCTCAAGGCCATCGCCATTGACGTCTCCTGCACTATTTACAATCCTCACCTCACCACCAGTCAAGCGGAAGCCGTTATCACCATCCAAGCCGGAGAGCTCCACCGTATCCGACTGAGAAGCCTTGCCAAACACGACAAAGCTGTCACCTTGTCGCTCGGTATCCTCAAACCCAGACAACAATGCACCGATGACCACATCATCATAACCATCGCCATTAATATCGCCGACCAGGCTGACTGAAACACCTGGATAACGAACAACCGAAAAATCACCTTCTTGTATGTCAAATCCAGTATCGCCGCTTATGTCACTAAATGATAATATGGGACTAAAGCCATCCGTGCTGCCATAAACCACGTAGCCGGCACCATCCGAATGATATATAGCCCCCTGCGCACCCACAAACACATCATCAATACCATCCCCATTAATATCTCCGCCTCCACTCACCGATGCGCCTAGACGCATTGAACCTGCTCCTTGTATGCGAAAACCATCCTCGCCATTCAGATCAGATAAAGCCATTGTGGCACTAAAGCCTGATTCCTGACCGAACACGATAAAAGCATAGCCAGCGCTGTAATGTTTATTAAAGCCAGGAGAACCGATAATTAAATCATCAAAACCATCGCCATTAATATCGCCTGCACTGCTGACCGAAGAACCGGAGTGAGTAGCATAACCAGAACCTATTATTCCATCCAACCGGAAGCCGTTATTGCCATCCAAACTGGAAAGATTGATCTGATTACTAAAACCTGACGCTTTACCAAATACAATATAGCTAGAACCGCTAGAATATTCTGGAATTGGGTCGGCTCCCGGAGCACCGATAATCAAATCATCAAAACCGTCGCCATTTATATCTCCCGCGCTGCTGACGGAAAAGCCGGATATATCCCCCGCAGCCACCCCATCCAAGCGGAAGCCATTACTACCATCCAAACTGGGTAAATTAATACTTTTGGTTACCATGATAAAAACTCCTTTCTAAACAAGGCTCATCAATAAAATAATAGTTATGAATTCCACCTGTTGATTTTGTTTTATAAAATATCTCACTACCCATAAGCTTCTCGCGCCAACGCTTAAACAAAATCCGTCGCCACATTCACGCCAACCAGTATCACCGCATCCCCTTGCGTATATTCATGGAAATTACCGCGAATGCCGCCATCGGTCCAGCCACTGCTCAGCCCAACCACGCTATCCCCGGTGTTGCCTTTGATTTTCAGGGTATTCGTGCTATCCGATAGATTAAGCACATCCAGTGCAGTCAAAGTCAACGTATTGTCCCCGACACCGTATAAACCAATGGTCTCGATCCCATGAATCTTGCCCCGAACGCTACTCAGATCGAGGTTAAAGCCGCTACCGGCCAATCCCAGGATATCGTTTCCCGCTCCGCCATCCACCAGCCGGAAACTTGAATCCCCTATCCGAATATAATCCTTGCCTGGACCGCCATGAAACACATCCGCCCCACCACGGCCGATCATCCTATCATTGCCCTCTCCAGCCACGAAACTCTCTGCCGCTTTGGTACCGGTAAAATCATCATCCTCGGAATCGCCCCGAAAAGTCACCGAATGAGTAAAATCGCCGCCGAATACAACATAACTGGAACCGGAATCTTCCCCATTGGGATCAGCTGCGGCAGCACCCACAATCAAATCGTCAAAGCCATCCCCATTGATATCCCCTGCGCCACTGACCGTGCCGTTTCCTCCCTCCACACGAAACCCCGTTGCAGTATCGAGAGTGGATAAATCCAGCGTGGCATCGAATTGTGCTTTTCCGAATACCACATAGCTGATGCCCGCCCCATTTCCACTCGTATCGATCCCTGTCACAATTAAATCGCCAAATCCGTCGCCATTGACATCACCGGCTTTGTCGATAGGGCCTCGATCCGGAGTTCCTTGCAAATGAAACCCATTACTGCCATCCAACTTAGACACATCCAGGGTAGGATCAAAAGGTGCAGTCTGGCCAAATACCACGTAACTACCTGCAGTAAAATCCTCAAGACCATCGCCATTGACGTCTCCTGCACTATTTACAACCCTCACCACGCCACCAGTCAAGCGGAAACCATTTTGACCATCCAAGCCGGAAAGCTCCACCGTATCCGACTGAGAAGCTTTGCCAAACACGACAAAACTGTCACCTTGTCTAAGAGTAGACTCAAACCCAGAAGCTGCTGCATTGATAACCAGATCATCATAACCATCGCCATTAATATCGCCGGCCACGCTGACTGAATAGCCGGTTAAAAGAATATCCGACTCTTGATTTAATTTCTCGCCTACTATGACAAATCCAGTATCGCCGCTTATGTCTCGATATGATAAATTGGGACTAAAGCCAGCGGCGCTGCCATAAACCACGTAGCCGCCGCCCAATACATACCCTCTGGTTAAATCAATTACACCCGGCGCGCCCACAAACAAATCGTCAATACCATCCCCATTAATATCTCCGCCCCCACTCACTGATTCGCCTAGATTGCTTCTCTCAAATCCTTTTATGCGAAAACCATCTTCGCCATTCAGATCAGATAAAGCCATTGTGGCACCAAACCCTGATTCCTTGCCCAACACGATAAAAGCATAGCTGCTGGCGTAACGTCTAGCAGCGGAAGGAGAGCCGATAATTAAATCATCAAAGCCATCGCCATCAATATCGCCTGCACTGCTGACCGAGTAACCGGAGCGTGTATGATTATAAACACCTGCTATTCCATCCAACCGGAAGCCGTTATTGCCATCCAAACTGGAAAGATTGATCTGATTACTAAAACCTGACGCTTTACCAAATACCACATAACTAGAACCGTCATTGAATGCTGTTGGATCGGCTCCCGGAGCGCCGATAATCAAATCATCAAAACCGTCGCCATTCATATCTCCCGCGCTGCTGACGGAAAAGCCGGATAGATCCCCCGCAGCCACCCCATCCAACCTGAAGCCATTACTACCATCCAAACTGGATAAATTAATGCTTTTGGTTACCATGATAAAAACTCCTTTCTAAACAAGGCTTATCAATAAAACAATAGTTATGAACGCCACCTGTTGATTTTGTTTTATAAAATATCTCACTACCCATAAGCTTCTCGCACCAACGCTTAGACAAAATCCGTCGCCACATTCACGCCAACCAGTATCACCGCCTCACCTTGCGTATATTCATGGAAGTTACCGCGAATGCCGCCATCGGTCCAGCCGCTGCTCAGCCCAACCACGTTATCCCCGGTGTTGCCTTTGATTTTCAGGGTATTCGTGCTATCAGATAGATTAAGCACATCCAGTGCAGTCAAAGTCAACGTATTGTCCCCGACACCGTATAAACCAATGGTCTCAATCCCATGAATCTTATCGATCACGCCAGACAGATCCAGATTGAACCCGCTGCCGGCCAGTCCCAGGATATCGGTGCCCGTACCACCATCGACGAGTTGGAAGTCATCGCCCAATATGCGGATATAATCATTGCCCGCCCCACCCTCAAACGAATCCGCGCCACCACGGCCAATCATGCGATCGTTACCATCCCCGCCCTCAAATCGCTCCGCCGCCGTGGTGCCGGTAAAATTATCATCGCCTGGCGTGCCGGGGAAATCCACGTCATCCACAAAGCTGCTGCGGCCAAAGATCACGTAGCTGGAATTAGCCCCGGGAGCACCAACAATCAAGTCATCAAAACCATCACCGTTGACATCCCCCGCAGCGCTGACTGATTGGCCCGAGCGGTCACCCGCCACTCCATCCAAACGAAAACCATTGCTGCCGTCAAGACTGGATAAATCCATCGCAGCACTAAAACCTGAGGCCTTGCCAAACACCACATAACTGGATCCAGAATCCGAGCCATTCGAGGCTGTTCTCCAAGAGCCGACAATCAAATCACCGAACCCATCTCCGTTAGCATCTCCCGCATTGCTAATCGATTGAGCAGTCGCGCCATCCAGGCGGAAACCATTACTTCCGTCAAGACTGGATAAATCCATCTCAGCTCTAAAACCTGCGGCTCTACCAAACACCACATAACTGGAACCAATACCACTCGCACCGATGATCAATTCATCAAAACCATCTCCGTTAACATCTCCTGCAGTGCTGACTGAATGGCCAGATAAGTCATATGACTTCACACCATCCAAACGAAAACCATTACTACCGTCAAGACTGGATAAATCCATCACAGCTTTAAAACTTGACGCCTTGCCAAACACCACATAACTGGAACCTGAGTAATTACCGTTAGGGCTAGCTCCCCAAGCACCGACAATCAAATCATCGAAGCCATCACCGTTAACGTCTCCGGCATTACTAACTGAGTCGCCTAAATAATCTCGCCTTTTCACCCCATCTAAACGAAAGCCATTGCTGCCATCAAGGCTGGATAAATCCATCGCAGCACTAAAACCTGAGGCCCTACCAAACACCACATAACTCGAGCCATAATAACTACCGTCTTCTTGGTTCGTGTGAGATAGGGCAGCACCGACAATCAAATCATCAAAGCCATCGCCGTTGACGTCCCCGACATTGCTAACTGAGCCACCCGATTGGTCATCCGATGCCACTCCATCCAAACGAAAACCATTTCTGCCATCAAGGCTGGATAAATTCATCGCCGCACTAAAACCTGAGGCCTTCCCGAACACCACATAACTGGAACCAGAGGAATAACCGTTTGGATCAGCTCTGTAGGCACCGACAATCAAATCATCAAAACTATCCCCATTCACATCTCCCGCACTACTGACTGAAAAGCCCGATCTGTCATCCGCTGCCACCCCATCCAAACGAAAACCGTTACTGCCATCAAGACTGGATAAATTCATCGCAGCGCTAAAACCTGAGGCTTTACCAAACACCACATAACTGGATCCGGAGTAAGAGCCGTTTGGCTCAGATCTAAAAACCCCGAAAATCAAGTCATCAAAACCATCTCCATTCACATCCCCGGCAGTACTGACTGAAAGTCCCGATCTGTCTTCCGCTGCTTCCCCATCCAAACGAAAACCGTTATTTCCATCAAGACTGGACAAATTAATACTGAAGGTTGCCATGATAAAAATTCCCTTCTAAAAAAGATCATTAAATAATAACATTATGCGAAATATTAAAGTATTCTGAGACGCTCAAAATTGATATAAATCAAAGCAGAATAGAATTATCATCCTAAACGGTCAGTAAAATTTCTCGCATCATCGCTTAAACAAAATCCGTCGTCACATTCACGCCAACCAGCAGCATCGCATCCCCTTGCGTATATTCATGGAAGTTACCACGAGCCGCCATCGGTCCAGCCTCTGCTCAGCCCGATCACGCTATCCCCGGGCATTGCCTTTGATCTTCAAGGTATTCGTCGTATCTGACAGATCGATGACATCCTGTGCGATCAACGTCATTGAATTATCCCCGACACCGTACAGACCGGTGATCTCGATAGCGTGAATTTTATTAATCACGCTGGATAGATCCAGGTTAAAGTTACTTCCGGCCAGACCTGATGTATCAATACCCGAGCCACCGTCGACAAGCCCGGAATCATCGTCTAAAATGCGGATGTAATCGTTACCCGCCCCGCCTTCGAACCAATCTACACCACCCCGGCCGATCATGCGATCGTTGCCGGCTTCACCCTTAAAGCTTTCCGCCGCTTTGGTTCCAGTGAAATTATCGTCTCCCGGTATACCCTGGAAGTCCACATCACCACCGGCAAAATCGCTGCGACCGAAGATTACGTAGCTGGAACCGGGTGATTTGATGATCGGGTTGCTTATAAACAGACACCCCATTCCATGCCGCAACCCGTTAATTTAAATTATTTTTATAGTAATACGTAGACGAAATCAGGCATCTTTGGCACAAAAACATTTGAATGACAATCCAGAATAATCCTGACACTGCAAGCAGGTTTCTACCAAAGCCTGATCAGCCCTTGAAATACAGCGAGAAGATTGTGAACGATGCTGGCAGTTGCCATGTAAAAACAGGTCAGAAAATGCATGCCTTCTGACCTGTTTTTAACCTCAAACGGTAATATGAACAATTATTGAACGACTGTTCAGGTTATCGGAAAATCCGTCGTCACAGCCAATCCGACCAATATCACCGCATCCCCTTGCGTATATTCATGGAAGTTACCGCGAATGCCGCCATCGGTCCAGCCGCTGCTCAGCCCGGTCACGCTGTCCCCGGCATTGCCTTTGATCTTCAAGGTATTCGTCGTATCTGACAGATCGATGACGTCCTGCGCGGTCAACGTCAGTGAATTATCCCCGACGCCATACAAACCGATAGTCTCGATACCATGAATTTTATCGATCACGCTGGATAGATTGAGATTAAAGCCGCTGCCGGCCAATCCCAGGATATCGGTGCCCGTACCACCATCGACGAGTTGGAAGTCATCGCCCAATATGCGGATGTAATCGTTGCCCGCACCACCCTCAAACGAATCCGCGCCACCACGGCCAATCATGCGATCATTGCCAGCCTCGCCCTTAAAGCGCTCTGCCGCTTTGGTGCCTGTAAAAATATCATCGCCAGGCGTGCCGGGAAAATCCACCACCTTACCATCGGTAAAGTCGCTGCGGCCGAAGATGATGTAACTGGAACCAGTTCTTGCGCCATTCGATTCAGCTCCATAAGCTCCAACAATCAAATCATCAAAACCATCCCCATTCACATCCCCGGCAGTGCTGACTGATGATCCCACGTAGTCATACCTAGCCTCCCCATCCAAGCGAAAACCGTTACTGCCATTGAGACTGGTTAAATCCATCGCAGCACTAAAACCTGAGGCCTTGCCAAACACCACATAACTTGAACCAGATCTTGGGCCATTCGGGTCAGCTCCACTAGCTCCCACAATCAAGTCATCAAAACCATCCCCATTCACATCCCCGGCAGTGCTAACTGAGGAGCCCGCGTAGTCATACACAGCCCCCCCATCCAAGCGAAAACCGTTAGTGCCATTGAGACTGGTTAAATCCATCGCAGCACTAAAACCTGAGGCTTTGCCAAACACCACATAACTGGAACCAGAGCGTGTGTCATTCGGGGCAACTCCACTATCTCCCACAATCAAATCATCAAAACCATCGCCATTCACATCCCCGGCAGTGCTCAAAGATAAGCCAAAGAAGCCATACGGATCCACCCCATCCAAACGAAAACCATTGCTGCCATCAAGGATGGATAAATCCATCGTAGCACTAAAACCTGAAGCCTTTCCAAACACCACATAACTGGATCCAGAATTTGAGCCATTCGGGTCAGCTCCATTAGCTCCCACAATCAAATCATCAAAACCATCGCCGTTCACATCTCCTGCATTACTGACTGACGCACCTGAACTGTCATTCGCTGCCACCCCATCCAAACGAAAACCATCTTCCCCATTCAGATCAGATAAAGGGATCACAGCACTAAAGTCTGAGGCTTTGCCAAACACCACATAACTGGATCCAGAATAATAGCCATTCGGGTCAGCTCCCCTAACTCCCACAATCAAATCATCAAAGCCATCGCCATTGACATCTCCGGCAGTGCTTACTGATCGCCCAAAGGAGTTATACGCCGCCTCCCCATCCAAACGAAAACCGTTATTCCCATTAAGACTGGATAAATCCATCGCAGCATTAAAACCTGAGGCCTTGCCAAACACTACATAACTGGATCCAGATCCATCACCATTCGGGTCAGCCGCTAAAGCACTCACAATTACATCATCAAAACCATCGCTGTTGACATCTCCTGCAGTGCTGACCGACCAGCCAAACCGATCTCCTGCCGCCTCCCCATCCAAGCGGAAACCATTGCTGCCATCAAGACTGGATACATCCATCGCAGCACTAAAACCTGAGACTTTGCCAAATACAACATAACTGGAACCAGCAGAGCCTAGGCCATTCGGGGCAGCATAAAGATCTCCAACCATCAAATCATCAAAGCCATCGCCATTGACGTCTCCCGCATTGCTGACTGAGGAACCAAAACCTGAAATGCCAAAGGATAAGCCCTTCTCTCCATCCAAACGAAAACCATTATTCCCGTTAAGACTGGATAAATTAATACTGAAAGTTGCTATGATAAAAATTCCTTTCTAAAAAAGATCACTCAAAAATAACATTATGCTAAATATTAAAGAGTTCTGAAACGCTCAATATTGATATAAGTCACAGGTGCATCATTTTTCAAATAAAACTAAAAATTTTCATCGCCACCAGCGAAACTGGATAAATTGATGATTTAGTTGATAAATATTATTATAACTCATAAACTTAGCAATAATATCGGGAAGAAAAGGCACTGCGCCATTTTCATGTGCGCCCATGCCTATTTGCCCGGGGGCTTTGACATGCAATCCATCAATCGGGAGCATCCCTTTCAGGTTTATCCGAGAGTTGCGGTTTGGGCGTTATGTTGGGTTGATCCTCTGGCTGTATAGGTTCGTGTTTACGCACAAACCAGGAGAAGAATAATGGCACAAAAATAGTCGCCACAGTGGTGGCCATGATCATGCCGCCAAAAACACCGGTTCCCATCGATTGCCGCGCTGCGGAGCCGGCACCGGTGGCGATTACCAGAGGAACCACGCCCAATATAAACGCCATCGACGTCATTACGATCGGACGAAAACGCAGTTGCGCCGACTGAATCGCTGCCTGTGCGGTATCCACGCCTTGTTTCATCCTCTGACTGGCAAACTCAACCAGCAGAATCGCATTTCTTGCCGTCAACCCGATCAACGTCACCATGCCGATCTGAAAATAAATGTCATTGGGCATACCGCGCAGCAAAATGGCTACTAATGCGCCCAACATCGCAAAAGGAATCGCCATAATGACGGCCACGGGCAATGCCCAGGTTTCAAACTGCGCGGCCAGAATCAGGAAAACCATCACAATCGCAAGGCTGAAAGCGAAGATTGCCGCCGACCCCAGTCTTTTTTCCTGAAATGCGGCGCCGGTCCAGGCAATCTGATAGCCTTCCGGCAAGGTTCTGGCCGCAACGCTTTCGACCAGCGCAATGGCCTCGCCGGAGCTGACACCGCTGGCGCCGCTCCCCATGATTTTCGCCGCCAGCAGACCATTGAACCGCTCCAGTTGTTCCGCGCCCACGATGTGTTTTACTGTGCTCAAGGCTGACAGGGGAATCATCGAGCCCGATTCGGCGCGCACGTAGACTTTTCCCAAATCCTCCGCTTTCATGCGAAACGGGGCTTCGGCCTGCAATTGCACGCGATGCGTGCGCCCAAAGCGATTAAAGTCATTGACATAGAATGTTCCCATGGTGCTTTGCAGCGTGTCATAAATATCCGCGATGGCAACCCCTTGCGCGATAGCCTTGGCTTCATCCACTTCGACAAAATATTGCGGTACCGACGAGCGCAAAAATGAATTCACTGTCGCCAGCTTTGGCTCTTCCCTCAACGCCTGCATAAATTCATTCACAATCACGGCCAACTGTGCAGTATCTGAGCCTGCACGGCTTTGTACAAACAGCTCGAACCCCCCGGTACTGCCCAATCCCCGTATCGCCGGGGGATTAAAGGCAATCGCCAGACCATCCGGCTGCTGGGCACCCACTTGAAATATCTTGTTGACCGTTTCTTCCGCGCTGACCGTGCGTTCCGACCAATCTTTCAAGCGCAGAAATATTGTCGACACATTCGTCTTGTTCCCGCCACCGATAAAATCCATCCCGTTCACTGCAAACTGGAAAATCACCGCAGGCTCCTGGCGCATCAACTCGGCGACAACGGCATCAGCGGTTTGCACGGTTCTTGCCAGCGCAGCGCTATCCGGCAGGACCACAGCCGCAATCACGAAACCTTGATCTTCCGCAGGAACCAGACTCTCCGGAATATGCTTCACCAGAACCATCAGCCCTGCAATCACCAGCGCGAAAATCAGCGCGCATCTGATCGAGTGGCGCAGACTCAGGCCCACCATGCCGACATAGAATCTGCGCACTTGTTCAAAATGTTTGTTGAACCAGGTAAAGAAAAACGATTGACGATGCGCGGGCCGGAGTAAAATTGCGCACAAGGTTGGCGTCAACGTCAATGCCACAATGCCGGAAATAACACCCGCCACAGCCACCGTTACAGCAAACTGCCGATACAGCTCCCCGGCTATGCCGCCGAGGAATGCAACCGGAATAAAAACCGCCACCAGAACCATGGTCATCGCCACTACGGCGCTGGATACCTGTTGCATCGCCTCGATCGACGCGTCAATGGGTGACAATTTTTCTTGTGTCATTAAACGCTCGATATTTTCCAGCACCACAATCGCATCATCGACCACAATGCCGATGGATAGCACCATTGCGAAGAGCGTCAAGGTATTGATCGAATAACCCAGCAGCCAGAGTCCGGCAAAAGTACCGATCAGGGAAATCGGGATGGCAATAATGGGAATCAGCGTGGCGCGCCAGCTTTGCAGAAAAAGATAAACCACCAGAACGACCAGCAGCATGGCTTCCCCCAGGGTTTTGATCACTTCCCAAATGGAGGCTTTTATAAATATGCTGATATCATACGAAATAACGTACTGCACCCCTTCGGGGAAATAATGCCTCAGCTCATTCATCCTGGCTTTGACCGCTGCAGCCGTATCCAGCGCATTGGCACCGGAGCGTAGAAAAACACCGATACCCAACCCTGGTTGTCCATTCAGTAATGTCCGGGTCGAATAGTCTTGCGCACCCAATTCAATCCGCGCAACATCTTTCAGATACAACACGCCGCGCGCTCCGTCCGAACGCAAGATGATATTTTCAAATTGCTCCGGCTCTAATAACCGGCCTTTTGCAGTTACGGTATAAACCAATTGCTGATCGGCCAACGCGGGTTCTTGTCCTATTTTCCCAACGGCAGGTTGCATATTTTGTGCGCGGATAGCACTTGCGACGTCATTGGTTGTGATGCCCAGCTGCGCCATCCGGTCTGGCTTCAGCCAAATCCTCATGGAATAATCCTGAGCGCCAAAAATTCTGGCCTCTCCGACACCCGGAGCACGCCTTAAGTCATCCAGAATATTATTGGTAATAAAATTGCTTAGAAAAAGCCCTGTATGCCGAGGATCCTGGGAAGTTACCGCGAAAACCAGCAACAGATCATTGGTGCGTTTCTGGATGGTAATCCCGCTGCGCCTGACTTCATCGGGCAAACGCGCCAGCGCAGTATTCACTTCATTGCTGACATTGAAAGTAGCGCGATCCACGTCGGTGCCAATTTCAAACGTGATTGTAATTGTCAGGCGGCCACTCGAATCAGCACTGGAATTAAAGTACAGCAACCCTTCAATGGCGCTGAGCTTTTCTTCAATTGGCGCAGCCACTGTTTTGATAACCGTTTCGGCGCTGGCCCCGGGGAAATTTGCGGTGACGATGACCGTTGGAGGCGTAATCCTCGGATATTGCTCGACCGGCAATTGCATGGCGGCTGCCAGCCCTGCAAGCACAATAATGATCGACAAAACCGACGCAAAAATCGGCCGCTCAATAAAAAATCTAGCCATAAACTGGAACGCTAATTGTCAAGAGGACGCATTGAAATGCGAAGTTGACACCGCATCCCGTATTTGGGGATCAACCGTTTTACCGGGCGACAATTTAATGAGATTATCGATCACCACCCGATCCTCCGCATTTAGTCCATCCAGAATGATCCAATCCTTGCCAATCCAATCACCTGCGATAACGGCGCGCTGACCGACAGCGTTGTCTTCATCAATGACATAAACGAACCGTCCCAAATCCGAGCTCAGCACTGCAACCTGCGGGACGATGTACACCGTTCTCGACTCCCCGGCGATAACCCGCACCCGCACAAATTGACCGGGCAGTATGCGCTGATCGGCATTTTCAAACGTGGCGCGTAATTGCTGTGTGCCGAGCGTTGGATCAATTTTACTGGCGGCAAAATTGATTTTGCCTTCCCGTTGATAATCAGATCCATCCGCAAGAATCATTCGCACGCTATGCACATTCTTTTCACTCAAATGCCCGCCGAACCTGGCAACTTCATTATCAGAGAAACTGAACCGCACCCAAATCGGAGACAACTGCGCCAACGTTGTCAGCAGGCTGCCATTGGCTGACACCAATGCACCTTCGGAAAATTGCGAACGCCCGGTCACTCCGCTGACAGGCGCTTTGACGGTAGTATAGGAAAGATTGAGCTGCGCTTGCTGAACTCGAACTTTTGCAGCTTGCAAGGCAGCTTCTTCTATCGCCAGATCCATTGCGGCCAGCTCATGAGCGCGCTGACTGACAAAATTTTCAGCCAGCAACCGCTTTTGGCGACTTTCATCGGTTCGGGCGCGTAATACGCGAGCTTCCTGCTCGCGCAGCAAGGCTCTGGCCTCATTCAAAGCATTCTGGAAAGGCTCAGGATCAATTAAAAATAGCGGCTGCCCGGCTTCAACCGCCGTACCCTCGTCATACAAGCGCTTAAGTAAAATTCCACCGACACGCGGACGAACTTCAATTTCTTTCGCGCCCTCAGTTTGCGCGATTGTTTCAAGGCTCATAGGCATATTGACTGGTTCAGCAACCATAAATGTCACCACAATGGCTGGATCCGTTTCGGCTGTTGACTGATCCGGTTCACTGCCTCCACAACCTGCCAGCAGGAAGCATGTCAATCCATAGCGAAAGGAATTAGCGCATTTCTTTTTAAGAATCGTTAGAAAAAAACAGTAATTCAATAAATTAGAAAAAATAGAGATGACCACTCGATCAATTTGCTCGGTAAATTATAAATTTAACATCCGTCAGGTTATGGAAAAGCCCACAAAAGCATAATAGGGTTCTGTATAATATCTAAATTGATAGCTTGATGAACAATGTAGAAGTATTGCATAGATGAAGATAAGATATTCCTCATTATTTTACCTGTCTACAGATACGCGGTTGAGTATTTGTACCTATATAGATTGATCCTGATCATTAAAATTGACTCCACTCACTCAATATGCATGATTCGACCAACTCTATTTTTTAATGCTAAATAAAATTTAAAGGTGCGCTATATATGCCTGTTCATATTTTTTTTTCCCTATTGACTTTCTGCATGATGTCAGCAGCAGTAACTGCTCAGGCATCCTTGAAATTACCTGAAACTGTAAAAGTTGACCCTGCCGCGTTAACCGGTGAACCCATGTGCGACCCCATCATTTCTGCCGCATGGCGGGAGGCTCAGGAAATTGATGGTGTCAAAATTGAAGCATCCCCAGGTTGCAGTCCGGATAATCCCGCATGGATTGCAGCTGCGGTCAAAGGAACCAACAATATCTCGATGGATACCCTGATGAAAACAGGGCTCTCGCCCGATGCCATCATTAAAACCGACGATTTGGACGGCGACGGTGATCCCGATCGGATTATCATCAAACTGGAAATCATGGAATTAAACGGTAAAACCCCCGATTTCCCCGGCGTGCTTCCAACCTTTGATATTGCCCCCGGCATACAGCCCGGCGCATGGGTTTTCGCGCCCAAGATGAGCGGCATGTCGACTGAAAATTTTGAGAGTATACGCGCCAATCCGCTGTTGAGATTACCTTCGCCGGTCATACGCGTTGAAGTTGGTGATATCGTGCAAATCGTATTGGAAAATACTCATTATTTTCCGCACAGTATCCATCTGCACGGCGTTGATCACCCATTTTCACACGGCGAACATGGCGGCCAGGACGGCGTACCGCAGACCAGTGAAGTGGAACTGATGCCGGGCGAACGCCGCATCTATCAATTCCAGGCACGCCAGCCAGGTACCATGTTTTACCACTGCCACGTGCAAACCCATACCCATTTGGCGATGGGGCTGGCCGGGATGATTATCGTTGAAGAAAACAGACCGAATAACTGGCTGCAAACGTTAAACATCGGCGCAGGCCATGTGCGGCATCCTTCGGTTGCCGTGCGCGAACAGTTCGATCAGGAGTACGATCTGCACTACCATGCAATGGATAAGCAATTGGGGGAAATCATCCAGAAACATAACGACCCCAGGCTCATTGCGCGTGATATGAACCGGCGTTATGACATTACCGACTCAACCGAAGATTATTTTACCCTGAACGGTCTTTCATTCCCTTATACGCTCAGAGAATCGCTTATCATTGTTGAACCGGATCAGAAAATCAAACTGCGGCTGCTCAATAGTGGCGGCGAGCAGATCGCCGTTCATACGCACGGCCATCATGCCACGATCACGCATTATGATGGCGTGGAACACAACCCGATGGCTCAGATCATGCGTGACGTATTTGATATCGCACCGGCGCAGCGGCTTGATCTGAAACTGGAAACGGTTAATGATGGCAAACATAGCTACGGCGAAGGTGACTGGCTGATCCATGATCACCGGGAAAAAGGGATCACCACGGACGGCATGGCTGAAGGCGGCAGCATGAGTTCGATCGTCTACACATCCTATTTAGGTAAAGACGGCATGCCGAAGGTGAGTCATTTTGGTATTGATTTGAACAAGTATTTCACCAAGGAATACTTTGAAAGAAGACTCCCCATCTGGCAGGATCTGGATGAATGGGCGAGCTTGGGATCCCCGGGTGAACGTACGGGCTTGGATACCGCGACACAAAATCTGCTGCTTAATGTACTTTACGGTTTACTGGCAGGGCTTTTGATCTATTTGATTTTCTCCCGATGGGGACAGATCAAGCAAAGCGCCACAGCAGCAATCGCACGCCTGAAAAGCCCCAAAGGGAGTAACCAATAATGGCTAAGACTACAACAATCATTTTTTTACTTGCCGGTATTCTTGCGTTCAACACACATGCAACTGCGCAACAGCAAGATAAATCCAGCGAACAAGAAAAACAAGATCACAGTGGTCACGACATGGATCAGGATAAGCATGATCACAGCGGCCATAGCATCAGCACAAAAACCGGTCCCGCAGTCGATCATGCTGGCGAGCATAGTGCGGATGACGATCATGGGCATGATCACGACATTGATCACAGCACCCACGATACGCATGCTATGGATCATGGCGATATGCATCACCATCATCACATGGATGACGACCACATCATGGATCACGAGGGCACCATGATCATGGGACAAAATCTGGATAAACTCCCCAGCAGTTGCCAAAGCATTTCGGAAGAGGTCGAAATTACCGTGCGTGCCGGCAGAAAGTATTCTGCGAAATTCCCAGGCACCGCTTTCGCATTTGATCAGCAACAGTGGCACGTGAAGCCCTGTTCGAAAGTTACCTGGCACTTCATCAACGAAGATAGTATCCGTCATCAATTCATGATGCACGGCTTGCCTAAATATCTTTATAAATATGGCATGTTCCATCTGGAAGTCACCGGCCCCAAAACTGTATCCGGCACGATCATCGTACCAGGGTCCGACGATACCTACCTGGTGCACTGCGATATTTCTCATCACATGGAAAAAGGCATGAAAGCACAATTGGTGGTGGGGAAAGGCGGAAAAGACATTCCCAGCATTCCAGGCTTAACACCCTATAATGTAACCGATCGCTATGAAGCTGAGGACTTGCCGAAAGTTTCCAATAAATCTTCTGACAAAACCGAAAAGGACTTACTGACACTGGAAATGACCAATTTTTCCGATCCGGATTTGAAAAATTACGGAATAATGCTGATTAGTGCACTGATCGGATTATTTCTCATACCACTGTTTAAGAAAATTCCATTGCACAAAAAGAACGACTGAGTAGAACGCTATTGTCAGTTTTTACTTTCAGGTCAATCAGATAAATTCAGATCTCAAATTATCTGATTGACCTAAGAGCGCCTCTGGAAATCCATATTTGCGAGTATCCACTTCCGCGGATTGCCTGCTTACCTCGTCTTGCTTAAGGCTCTGAATTTATAGAAGCGCCCTTAACAAGGATTAATGTGTCTTCTTTGACCAGGGAAACCGGAAACCGCTCTTATCGTCGTTTTTCTGAGTATCCAAGCCACCCTCTTCCATCTTACCTGAACCTGCCTGCATCGATGGATTATTCGTATTTTCATGACCTTGCGCAACGGCAGCCGAAAGCTTTGTGCCCAGCAATTGATTCAGTTGCTGCGACAAATGATGAGCCGTATCAATACTGATTGCCATCCTGCTGGACAATTTCACATTGACCGCATCAGGTAGCTTTTCGCCCGATCTCGCCATTCGATTCAAAGCGTTCAGGCTCTGCGGATCAAGGAAACCGAAATCGACCAGCACAACGCCCTGCCCACCATTCACAGTCGAACAATTGGAATACAGCGGCTGACCCGTATGCTCGCCCGGCTGCATTCTGATACCAATCTGCTTCGTAGCCGGTTGAGTCATTCCATCTTTATCCTGAGTCACAATATCTTTCTCATCAGACATGCGTTTCTCCAATTAACAATATCAATCACATAAAACAACCACGCATCAATACGCAACATCAATTACCTAAACATGATAGTAAAAATCCCCAACTATTTTTTTTGCAGCAATTGATTCAGCTGATGCGCCAAATTGTGTGCAGCTTCAATACTCAGTGCGATCCGGCACGACATTCTTGCGCCAACGGTATCCGGCACTTTCTTGCCCGAACGCACCAGTTGATTCAACGTATTCATGGTCTGAGGATCCAGAAAGCCAAAATCCACAATCACAACTCCTTGTCCCCCTTGAATCGAAGCAAAATTAGAATATAGCGGCTGACCGGCATGCTCACCTTGCTGCAT
This sequence comes from Nitrosomonas ureae, assembly GCF_900108305.1. Taxonomy (GTDB): domain Bacteria; phylum Pseudomonadota; class Gammaproteobacteria; order Burkholderiales; family Nitrosomonadaceae; genus Nitrosomonas; species Nitrosomonas ureae_B. The sequence goes on along the minus strand of NZ_FNUX01000004.1, from coordinate 85,692 downwards.
CCTGACATTAATCTGCGTCGCCTGATTTCCGGCTGCTTCCGTTTTATTCTCGACCGGCACATCATTCTGTTCCGTCATTAGTATTCTCCTAAGTATGATGCAATCTTATAGTTTCTCATCTATATGTTAAAAATCCCGTTCTATTGCAACATGATAGCCTGATTTCATCAATATGAGAATTCTGTAGAGTTTAAAATCGGCATGCCCTGCCTGGATTTTTCTTCGCCTATGATTGGCACTTTGGACTGCAACGATGTATCGAGAAAATTCAATACTGCCAATCATCAAAAATATCGACCCGAGGCTCCCTGGATAAGCGCTTTTGATCTTTTAACCAGCGCTTGAAGAACTTGTCATCGGTCAGTTGCTGCAAATCCTGCCGCATTGTGATCAAGTTTCTTTCCAGAGACGATTCTTCGACCCTGAGACTGCGATTAAGGTTAGCCACGCTCACCGTCTCATAGGACTTGAGGTCAAATTCCTGACGTACAGCATGACGCTGCTGCTCCAGTTCGCTTTCCAGTTCCCGGACTTGTTGTTTGAGCAATAACGTCAATGCGGCAATTTGCTCATCCGCCATTCTGGCAATGGATGCGGTGTCGGTTAATTCAGCACGCAGTTGGATCTGTAACAGGGTCACTAAATCACGACGATCGTAAGCGGCATTGGCTTCGCTCATGAGTATTGTCTTCCGGTCACATTCATCCGAATCACTGGCACGATCAGGATGCAAGGCACTCACTAGTTGACGAAAGACCTTGCGCAACGTGGTTTCTGCCACCTCCTGATCGGCCTTGGCTTGAAGCTGAGCAGCGCTGGGGCTTCTTTTCCGGGTCCGGGCCTGTTGCCGCGCTTCCTGCTCGGCAGCTTCCACTTCACGCAAGCGCTCCATGCCGGCTCTGAACACATCCTGCGCGGTTTCCAATGATTCGTCATCGGTCAACGGTTCACCCAGCATGTCTTCCATCATTTCACGCATATCCATCATGGCAGATTGCTCCTTCTGCGCCAGACTTTCGCTGCTGTGCTTGTCATGCAGCGCTTTCATTTCTTCATCTCCTTGAGCAATTAACTGCATGCTGAGATTGCACAGTATGGCCGCAGCGATGCGTTCCTGCTGAACACTTAAACCTTTACGCTGCAATCGGTTATCCAGCAGAAACACCATTTCGCGCACGCACGTGCTATGGCGCTCACGCAGTGGCGTCAGTATCCGGTGGTACATGGGGCGATGCGCATCGCGCATCACCTGCACTTCGATCAGTTGTACTTTCAATTTATCGATGCGCTCCAGTAGCCGGTTAAAACGCTGCTGACCTGGCGACAGTTGATCATGTTGCGCCGTCATTTTGAGCGCATTCACAGAATTACCTGGGTTTTGCCGCTGAGTATCTTTGATCTCATTGGAAAATAAATCGGATTGATGATGCATTTGTAATCCTGTTAAGCGCATTTTCCGGATAGCTTGCGAATATTTCCGGAAAATATTTTATTTTTATACTGTTGTCTTTTAGTCAGCGAAATTCCCATTGATCAGCAGAATGATTGAGCCATGAGGAAAAAACCTGTAAATTGACGAGTCATTGATGATTTTATTGTTTCTTGACTTTCATGATCCGAATGACCAAAACACTTTCACCATTGCTGCATTATATTCTGAGATACGGTTTTATCGGCGGTTTTTTCTTCTTGACCGGCTGCCAATCATTTCTAACCCAACCGACGGAATCAGCCAATCCAGTGGTTCGGTCCTTGCCCATGCCCATTGCGAGCCATGAATACAGTTTCGATTCCGCCCGTGAAGATGTGGTCGGTAAATTACAAATCATCACTGCCCGCGAGGACGATACACTTTCCGATATCGCCCGGCGTTTCAACCTGGGTTATGAAGAAATCGTCAGCGCTAATCCCCAAATCGACCCCTGGTTACCCAAAGCAGGCACAAAAGTCGTTATTCCGACCCAGTTCGTGTTACCGGATGCCCCGCGTCAAGGGATTGTGATCAATCTTGCTGCAATGCGGCTGTTTTATTTTCCACAAACCAAACCGGGCGAGCCGCAAAGAGTCATTACGCACCCGGTCGGAATCGGGCGCGTGGAATGGAAAACGCCGGAAGGCATGACACGGATTACAGCCAAAAACAAGAATCCCAGCTGGATACCGACACCCTCCATCCGGAAAGAATATGCCAAAAACGGCAATCCACTCCCCGCTATCGTACCGCCAGGTCCCGATAACCCGATGGGAGCGCATGTTCTCAGACTTGCGTGGCCAAGTTATGCGATTCATGGCACCGACAAACCGCCGAGCATTGGCTTGCGCGGCAGTCACGGCTGTGTGCGCATGTACCCGGAAGATATCGCCTTAATTTATAACGATGTTCCAGTAGGTACACCGGTTCGCGTCGTCAATCAACCGCATTTGCTTGGCTGGCGTGAGAACACGCTATATTTGCAAAGCTATCCCATTTTGGAAGACGACAAGCGTAATCACAGCCTATTGCTTAAAAATTCATTCAGCACCGCACGCTCTTCGTCCAAAGCGAAGCTCGATTCACGGTCTCAGACCCGCATCAATCAAGCGCTGCTCAATGAAATCCTGCAGAATCCGCGTGCAATTGCAACACCGGTCACACAAACTGATTTAACGCTGCAAGCCTATCTCGATCTCGCAAAACGCGTGCAAAATACACTACCGTTCAATGCTACCTGGGACGGTAGCATGGATAGACAATTAACGGCAGCTACAGTCCTGGAAATGGCTGATAAAGAAGAAGTGCGGACGCGATAGCATTGCTATGCTGCTATTTTTATCAATCCCTGAATACCCAAAACATGGAAATTATCTTTTGAATCCAGATTGCGCAAACGCTCCCAATTAGCTTGAGGGAACTGAGGTACGTTCTGATTCTGCTGATCGATGAATTTACAATCAAACCTGACTCAAGCTGACACACTGCCGATCCGTCTGGTGATTCACGGTGGCGCCGGTACGATTGAGCGCGGCAAACTGACCACAGAGCGCGAGCAAGCGTATACGCAAGTGCTTGCACAATCACTGACTGCTGGTTATGCCGTACTTAAGGCGGGAGGCAGCAGCGTTGATGCCGTAATCGCAGCCATCGTGGTCATGGAAGACTCGCCCTTGTTCAATGCAGGCAAAGGCGCAGTATTCACGCATGCGGGCCGCAATGAGCTGGATGCATCGCTCATGGATGGCGCCACACGTATGGCAGGCGCCGTTGCTGCTGTCACCACAATTCGCAATCCGATTCGTGCCGCACAAGCGGTAATGACCCGAAGCGCCCATGTCATGCTGATCGGCCAAGGTGCCGAAACCTTTGCAGCCGAACAAGGACTGGAAATCGTCGATCCATCCTATTTCCATACAGAATTCCGCTGGAAGCAATTGCAAAAAGCGATTGCCGAAGAACGCGTACTGCGCGATCATGATATCAATATCGACACACTGCAACCTGGCACGGATGAAAAACGCGGAACGGTTGGCGCTGTCGCATTGGATCGTTATGGCCATCTTGCGGCCGGCACATCAACCGGCGGACTCACCAACAAACGCTTTGGACGCGTCGGAGATTCCCCCATCATCGGCGCCGGAACTTATGCGGATAACCGATCAGTCGCGGTATCCGCAACCGGCACCGGAGAAACGTTCATTCGCACTGCGGCTGCATTCAACACGGCAGCGCGGGTTCAGTTATTACGTACCCCGATTGTCGAGGCAGCTGATAGTGTATTGGAAGAAATCGCCGCTATCGGTGGCGATGGCGGCTTGATCGTTCTCGATGCAAAAGGCCGTTATACAATGCGATTCAACACCAAAGGCATGTACCGCGGCACTATCGGCAATGATGGGGTGGCGTGGATTGGGAGTTATGCTGGAAATGAAATATCACAAGAGAACTCTCATAATTAACAATCAAATATTTCCAAATTGACAGACAAAGAATCCATTAAAATGAAAAACTACAAAATAAAACCCGGCAACAAGCTCCAGTTATCGCAATGCGATCCCGACGATACCGGCAGTTATGAAAAAACCGAACAAGGCAAGGAGGAAGCCAAAGCCGTCACGGAAAAATTGACCGGTAATCTAAGCGAGCTGCAGGAGCGCTTGTATGCCAACGGCGACCGGGCGTTATTGATCGTACTGCAAGGGATGGATACCAGCGGAAAAGACGGCACGATCAAGAGTGTGATGTCAGGTGTCAATCCACAAGGATGCAGGGTGGTAACGTTCAAGACACCATCCGCCGAAGAGCTCGGCCATGATTTTTTGTGGCGCGTGCATCAAAAAGCGCCCGCCAAAGGGCAGATCGGCATTTTCAACCGGTCGCATTATGAAGACGTATTGATTACCCGCGTACATGGCTTGATTCCGGATAAAGTGGTAAAGCAGCGTTTCGGGCAAATCAGAGAATTCGAGGAATTGTTATCCGAAAGTGGCACGGTCATTCTGAAATTTTTTCTGCATATTTCAAAAGATGAGCAGAAGGAACGCCTTGAGGAGCGCATCAACAATCTGGAGAAACGCTGGAAGTTTAACACCGGAGATCTGGAAGAGCGTAAATTATGGGAAAATTATCAAAGTGCGTTCGAAGCCATGCTGGCGGCTACCAGTACCGATGCCTCACCCTGGTATATCATACCGGCCAACCATAAATGGTATCGCAATCTGATCATCGCCGATCGTGTCGTGCAAGCACTGGAAGACATGAAGTTAAAAACACCCCCGGCTCCCGCAGACATCGACTTTGATACATTAAAGATCGAATAATCGCGCGTTTTCTCAAGCGCAGCAGCACAGGATATTCAAACCAAGGAATCCGCCATGGAAATCGAACTAAAACTGGCTCTGCACCCGCGTCATCGAACACAATTCCGGCGCCATCCTTTATTAAATAAAATCACTCCGGTACAACACCCGCTACTCAGCATTTATTTCGATACCGCAAAATTCGATCTTATGCGGCGCGGCATAGCCTTGCGCCTGCGCTATGTGAATAACCGATGGATTCAGACGCTAAAAGCCGAAACACAATCGGTTGGCGCATTGACAAACCGTCCCGAATGGGAGATAACCGTCACTGACGGCAAACATCCGGATTTCTCCGCATTACCACCCATAGCCCTGGATCTGCTCGCCGGTATCAAACTCAAACGCATCATGCCGGTATTTACCACCGAGTTTCAGCGCACCACCTGGCAAATTGAAGGCGAACAAACACAAGCCGAAGTAGCTCTCGACAATGGAAACATCTACGCCAATGACGTCTCCAGCGACATTTGCGAAGTGGAAATAGAACTCAAATCGGGAACCCCGGAATTTCTCTTCGATGTGGCAATGCAATTGCTGGAGCGCGTGCCACTTCAAGTCGAGCCCCGCAGCAAAGCCGAGCGCGGCTATATTCTGAGCGGCGCGGCAACTCCCGCTCCAGTCAAGGCGATTCAACCGATGATTGAGAAGAATCAGTCAGCTGGAAATGTTTGGAATGCCATCCTGCAGGCTGCGCTGATGCAATTATCGGCTAACATACCGGGCTTTCTGGAAAACGCGCACGACACTGAATACCTGCATCAGCTCCGCATTGCCTTGCGCCGCCTGCACACTGGCGCACGATTGGCGAAATCGCTAGGGCGAGCGATACCCGATTGGGATCAACCCCTGCGTCAATTGATGCAAGCACTGAATCCGGCACGCGATTGGGATGTATTTCAGCAGGAAATCTTGCCTGCAGTTCTGACTACTCTGGAGTCACCCACGATCAATACCGGCATTGACGATGCTGCGCTTGTCTTACTGCAGGATACTGCTGCCCTGGTCCGCCAGCAGTCGCAAGATGTACTGCGCAAACCGGAATTCACCCGGCTCGTACTCGATATCGGTCGCGGATTGTTATCGGCCACACCGGCTGAAACCTGGCAGCAGGAGGTAAAAACATGGACCAAAGCAATTCTCGACAAGCGCTGGGAGAAACTATGCAAAAGCTGCCACGGCTTCGCCAAATTGAATGCCAGCAAACGCCATAAGGCACGCATCGCCGCCAAAAAATTACGTTACGTAGCTGATGCTTTTGCACCCATCTATGGCAAGCGCGCCAATCATTTCATTGCCGCTTTAGCGGCATTCCAGAATGAATTGGGATATATCAACGATCGGGTTATCGGCCAGCGATTGCTCCACAAGCTTCCGAGAAAAACGGCTTCACTTGGTTTTGAGCTGGGCCGGCTTAGCGGTATTTTGGAATCCTCGGCTGCGCAGCACGCGCATGTACCCGCCGCTCTCTGGCAACGGCTTGCGCGATCCAAATTATTTTGGCGCTAGAGTAGAGCCTGTCAAAATTCGTATGTCAACCGCTCAGAATCGTACTGAGAGAATTCTGAATCTGAATGGCAAAGCACATGCTCAACAAACTTATTCCATGTCATCCATACAGGTGTAATAACCATATGGCAGCGTAGAGTGATGCCATGCACCCTGCCAAAGCGATGAAGGCGCTATTGCGATATTTCCGCACCAATAACGCTTGAGGATATACCGATATAATAAAAGGCTGTGCCGTGTTAGCCGGTTTTGCAATGGTGTTCGTATCCGGCTCCAAAGCCAATTGATCGTGAATCTGTTGCGCTTCGTGCCGTGCTTGCTGGCGCGCAACCTCCCATTCCTCCTGATCGATATTGCCGTCCTGATTGCTATCGAATCGCTTTCGCAGCGCCGGTTGATCTTGTTTCCAATCATTGATCAAATTCACCATGACGTCCCGTACCGATTTTTGCCCCGTGGCGGACCAAGTGCTGAATTGACCCAGTATATACAATGGTTGGCCTGGCAATACCAACCACTCCGTGTAACGGTAGCCGTTAGTCATGGCATGAACGATCGACTGACTTTCCAGCACTTGCGTCCGGGTGGGCCATTCGGTATTACCGTACCATACCAGTTTCTCATTGCCGTTGACTTCCGCACCGCTGGGATCTACGAAACAACTGGTAACGCCATCCGTTAGCTTGAACCGGTGATCGCTGATAGTTTTATACACGACATTCCAGCGGGTTTGCCTACGGCCATTTTCGACAAAATATTCCTGCCGCTCGATTTGACTGAGATACCAAAGGCATGGATGATTCGAAAGCGGTGCATAGATGGGTTGATCATCAACCAGTTGCCCTTTTCCTTCCAGCTCAATATAACCTTGATGCGCGGAACGCAGCTTGGCGGTTGGCGTATCCTCAATGATCCGTAACCGTTTCCAGTTGTGCGCAAAAATATAAAAACTAAGCAATGCAATCAGTATCGACGCACCCAACGCCAATTGAAATTCTTCGGGGGAAAATTCGGCCGGCAGGGTCATCATACTGAAGACAATGTATTAACCAAACAATCTTCCGATATGGGCATCCTGCTTATCGGCATCGCTGAATTCCAGCAAATCACGCGGCTTGAATTTAAACCAGTTAGCGATGATGACATCGGGAAATTGCTCAATCCGCACATTATTGATCTTGACCGCCTCATTGTAGAACTCACGACGATCTGCGATGCTGTTCTCCAGACCGGTGATACGCACTTGCAAATGCTGAAATTTCTCGCTGGCTTTCAGTTCCGGATAATCCTCCGCAACGGCAAACAGATTACCCAGCCCAATGCGCAAACTGCTTTCCGCAGCACCCAATGCACCTATGTTACCCGCTTCCCGCGCGCTGGCCACCTGTGAACGCGCCGCTATTACCTGCTTGAGCGTTTCCTGTTCAAACCCCATGTATTGCTTGCAGGTTTCAACCAGCTTGGGCAGCTCATCGTGACGCTGTTTCAAAAGAATATCGATATTCGACCAAGCTTGGGATACGGAATGCTTGATATCCACCAAGCTGTTATAGAGCATGACACCGTATACAAAAGCAATGGCGATTGCCGCGATAAAGATATAGAAAATAATGTCCAATGTCACTCCTCCCATAAATTGCACAAAACTTAATATACCTTATAGATCAACCTCTATCTGAGTTAAAAAGATGCAAGTAGCGGCTTTATTTCATTGCATGGATTACTAAAACTCTGCAATACTCCCCCTGATCAAGGCTATTGACGGATAAACCGTGTTTATCTATGCTTTTGAACTTAGAGGCGCCAGGCATTAGGAGTTATTCATGTGTATTTCAAAGTCATCTTGTAGATTAATCAAAAAATTACTGGTTTTACTGTTCATCATTGGTTGTGTGGAAGTTTATGCACAAGCAGAAGAAGGCAAAACCGTTACCATTACAGTCGGAAAATTCGCTCCTGAAGGCTGCGAATTACTCGGAAAGGTAAAAGGATCCTCAAAAGAAAGCGAAACTGAAGACGAAACCGCGTCTTATACTGAGCGGCTGATCAAAGCCAGAAACAATTTAACCCATGAAACGAAAAAACTGGGAGGGAATAATGTGCATATTCTCCGTTCCAATAACTCCGGCAAATACGAAATTCCCGGTGCCGACAAGGAAATCATACATATCGGAAATGCTTACCGGTGTCATTGAAGCTACGAATTGAAACTGATCATCGCACGCTTGCGCCCATCTTCAAACGCGATCGGTTTGATTTTCTTTAAATAAAGACCCGGGTAAATTTGTTGAAGCATTTGATGAGTGTTACCATACCGGAGTCTCGATCCGTACTCTTTGATTTTTATCATTACTCTGAATACTCAGAGAATAGAAACATTTAGTAAGCAGAGTCTCGTATCACAGCTCAGAGATTTCGTAAATCGGGTTGCAGAAACCCGCTCCATTCATTTGTAAACGAGGTATGTCATGAATAAACTAATTTTATCCCTTTCCGTGTTTTTTCTATCCCTGCTTTTAGTAGGCTGCTCGGGGCAGCAAGAAGGGGGTGCCGAGAAAATGGGTAAAGAAATCGATAAATCCTTCGACAGCGGCGAAAAAACCATTGATAAAATTATTGACAAAGCATCTGATAAAGTTGATGAAATTGAGAGTTTGTTTGAGGGACCTGCCGAACAGGCAGGCAGAGAAATTGACGAAGCGATTGAAAATACCGCAGAAGAAATTGAAGAAGCTGGCGATACATTAGAAGAAAAAGTTGATAGTGCTGACAGCAGTAAATAAATAGCGCTCTAACCCTGATCAACGATGACTGAAGATCACGCTAACAACTGAATGAAATATCCCAGCTTTTAGCGTGATCCAGCAAGAGAAATCCGGAATCTCCGTAACGTTTACTTGTAGAACTTCTCAGTCTTTGACCTGCCCCTGATAATCCGTTAGCGCACCAACTAAAATAATTGCCACACCCGCTGCGATGTAAAAATTCCGCGCAGTCTCATCGCCGGAAAAACCCAGAGCAAAAGGCACAGCAATCAATGCCGGACCAACGGCACGTTCAATCCAGCCATGCACAGTAAACGGAATGATTTTGACGACACCAAAAGGAAAATCGGATGCCAATGTCACAATCAGATGAATTACGGCCAGACTGTATGCCAATAAGGCAGGCAGATCACTTAAATCGAACAAGCCTGGAGCCAGCAAAAATAAAATGACGGTTAAAAAGTCCAAATAGCCGTGCATGCGCGGTGAGATCACTTTCATGTTTAATGCTCCTGATATTAATGAGTGATTAATGTATGGCGACCTACCTTGACGGGTTACCATATCGGCACATTAATACAGCACTATCACAGCGTCTGTTATCCAGAAAACATTTTCATTTATTTCACGCTTACTTTGCTTCGCAGTAATCAGTCAAAGCCGCATCATTGACGCAAATCTGGTCGCGCGTGTACTCGAGCATGCCGCGACTTCTGAAATCATTCAGAACAGTGCTTACCACCGGACGGCTGGCACCGATCAGATCCGCCACATCTTGCTGCGTCAAATGAATTTCCAACGCATAGCCATGTGTACACTGAACGCCGAACATCCTGGCCAGCTCCAACAGCGTAGCAGCAAGGCGCATCTCAACGGGTTGCGTCAGAATAATCCGCAGTTTATGTTCGATTTTTTGCTTACGGACATAAGTCTCCTCAAGTACCTGCCATGCCAGCGCCGGATACTGCAGCAACAATGCCTTGAAATCGTTATACGCCATACGGTAACAGCTAACGTTCCCCAACGCTTGCGCCGTTTCTTCTCTTGCTTGCTTATCAACCTTCAAATCACCGATTACATCCCTGCTTTTAAGAAGCGCAATGGTTATTTCGCCGCCTTGCACGGTTAAATACGACAGCTTCACGATACCGCTTTTTATCCAAAAAACATACGTGCACAAGTCTCCCTGCCGGTAAAGGAAATCCTTGTTTGGGATATTAACCTCCTGGATTGAAGGATAATCTTTTATTAATCGCTTAACATTGTTCTCGAAAAACTTATCTATTGATCCGAGGCTGCTGCTTTCTATTGATAAAGACATTAGTCCCTCCCGTTAATATGCCATTCTTGCCATGAATCATTTTCCCATAAATGGAAAATGCACAAACCGGGAAAATTTCCTTTACCTGATTGCATGAATTCCCTTCACACACAAGTTTGCAATGTTATCGCACCGCTCCCTTCAGGGGATCTCATAGAAAAGTTATACCAAGCACTCGCAGAAGTTGCGCTCCAAATTTGAAGTCATACAACCCGATATGCCACAAATTAACAAAAAAATACAACACAGTATAATAAATATTCATATAATCATACGGTTGATCACAAGATAACAAAAAAACATCAATAAACCTTGAGCAAGTGACTAATTTACGTATAATTTACACTCACTTATGTCTATAAATTAAATCTATCTCACATTAAAATTCTTGAATTCCTACAATCCATGCAAAAAACCGCATAGCAGAAAATGAGTGGAGAATATGACGCTGTGAATAAGGATATAACTCAACTGATCTCTACTCTCCCCGATTGCTTTGATCTCACCAATTTTGAGCAAAGCAAGATTCTCCAGTTTCAGCAAGAGATTCTTGAGTTAATAGTCTTAGGCAATGATTACAAGGAGATCTGCGAGAAAATATGCCTGCTGATAGAGCAGCTTTTGGAAAATGCAGTCGCATCAGTCATGTTATTGGACAAAGACAAGCAATGCATGAATGTATTTGCAGCCCCCAGTATTCCTGCAGAATGCATAGCGCAGCTCAACGGGTTGCGTCCTGGCCCTGAAGCGGGGTCTTGCGGCAATGCCGTTTTCCGGCAAGAAGCAGTGTATATAGAAAGCACGATCGATGACCCACGTTGGCAAAGTATCCGAAAAATAGCTATCGATTTTAATATTCTTTCATGCTGGTCAATTCCAGTACGCAGCAAAGGTGGCGAGTGTATTGGCTCATTTGCGCTCTCCAGCTTTGAACATCGTTTACCCAGTGTGTTTCACCGTAAATTACTGCAGATTGGGTCGTTCATTATTGGCATTGCATTAGAGCAACAAAAAATAAATGAGCAGTTATATCTTTCCAGTAAGGTTTTTGAAAATAGTACCGAGGCAATTATGATTGCCGATGCAAATAAGATCATCATCTCCATTAACAAAGCGCTGCATAGCATAACCGGATTTACCGCGGAAGAAGTAATAGGCAAACCCACATCAATCGTGACATCAATTAGGCACAGCACCAAATTTTTTCAGAAAATCTGGTTGAGCGTTAAACAGTCCGGTCATTGGCAAGGCGAAGTATGGAATAGACACAAGTACGGACGGGAATACCCGGCATGGTTAAACATCAGTTCGGTGCCGAGTAAAAAAGGTTTGATCTGCTACTATCTCATTAATTTTTCTAATATCACTGATAAGAAAAAATCGGATGAAATTATATGGCGGCAAGCAAACTATGATTCATTGACCGGCTTACCAAACCGCAATATGTTTTATGACCGTCTAAGCCATGACATTAAGAACGCCGCCCGCACAGGCATGTTGTTGGCGGTACTGTTTATCGATCTCGATCGCTTCAAGGAAGTCAATGATTCATTCGGGCACAGTGTTGGCGATGCTCTGCTGGTAGAAGCAGCTAAGCGGCTTAATGGTTGCGTTCGCGAAACCGATACGGTTGCACGCCTGGGTGGCGACGAATTCACTATTATTCTGAACGGAATTAATGACCAGCCCTGTTCCGATAGAATCATTCAGATGATTTTACTGGAATTGACGAAACCATTTCATTTGAATGCAAAGCTAGCCTATGTCACAGCGAGTATTGGAGTGACATTTTTTCCTGCTGATGCGGGTAGCGCGGAAATGCTGATGAAGAATGCTGATCAAGCCATGTATACCGCAAAAAATAATGGGCGCAATTGCTGCAGCTATTTCACTTCCAATATGCGTAAGGCAACAGAAACCCGCTCAAGAATCGCCTATGAATTGCGCCACGCATTAAGAGAACAACAATTATTTTTAATGTATCAACCCATTGTAGAACTTACAACCGGCAGTATCTACAAAGCCGAGGCACTAGTACGCTGGCAGCATCCGGAAAGAGGAACAATCCTTCCGGTAGAATTTATTTCCATCGCGGAAGAATCCAATCTGATTTCTGAAATAGGCGATTGGGTATTCAAACAAGCTGTCAACCAAGTAGTCGCGTGGCAAGCCAATTACGATATTAATTTTCAAATCAGTATCAATAAATCACCCAAACAATTTATCAGCAAAATAAGCGATTGGGTGAACCACTTGCATGAGCAAAAATTAGACGGCCACAGCATTATCGTTGAGATTACTGAAAACTTGCTACTCGATGTTCATGAATTGGTAGTGAAGCAACTATTAAATTTCCGTGATGCCGGCGTGCAAGTGGCTATTGATGATTTTGGCACAGGTTATTCATCGCTTTCTTATTTAAAAAAATTCGATATTGACTATCTCAAGATCGATCAATCGTTCATTTCCAATCTCGACAGCAGATCTAACGATAGAATCTTATGCGAGGCGGTGATTACCATGGCACATCGCCTGGGTATGAAAGTCATCGCTGAAGGCGTGGAAACAGATTCGCAGAAACAGCTTTTAATTGCCATGGGTTGTGATTACGGACAAGGTTATTTTTTTAGCAAACCTCTGACCACAGAAAATTTTGAAACATTTCTTCAACACAACACCCCTATAAATTAGCTTGTTCCAGGCTTATTTCCAACCCACTTGTCTAAATACTTCAAAATCCGCAATCTCTCGGCAACAAATATATAAAAATGTCATCTGGAAATTTCCCTCGTCACCACAGGGAAATTTCCAAAGTTGCACAGAAGTCTTTTAAAGTGATTGCAACAATCGCTTTACTAACGTTCATAACAGCCCTGCTCATTGGAATGTTTCACCCCGAAAAAGCAAAACTGTTACCGGTTAGTATTAGAATCCTATGCCAAGATAACCACCGACAGTCATGCCGCCAAACTTTGCTCCGTCCAGCGATCCGGCAGTCAACTGATAGCGAGCGTCGGCACCGATGAAGAAATCTCTCCAGATGTTATATTCAACGCCGCCTGCAAACATAATGCCGGGTTCCAGTACGGTAATGGATTCAGTGGGTGGGCTGACGACGTGTATCGCCAGACCGGCCGGAATAATCCAGGGTCTGATTTTATATTCGGCAAAATGATTAAATTTAATTTTCGGTGATGCGGTCAAAGTAAATTGACTCACCGTCACTCCCCGGGGATCATATGCGCCACCCGCCAGCTGCGTGGGTTCGTTCGCCAGCGCGTTGCCCAGAATGCCACGACCATATTGTTTATATTCAAACATCAGCTCTGCATCAATTTCAGTTTTGGGCATGAATCCCCAAGTATCCTTGGTCAATTGAAAATCAAACCCGGCACCGGTATACCACGCATGCCGGTCCGCTTGCTCCTGCGCACCCACCGGCGCGACACGGCTTTCAATCGACACACCATTACGATGCCCGTCGCTTCTGCCATAGCCACCACGAAAAAACAGCATGATCCTTTTTTGACTCATACCATCGAGATCGATACTTTTTTTCTCAGCCGGGATGCTGGCTTGCTGAATCTGCTCCACCTTTTGGGTGGTTTGTGCCGACGTTTCCTGAACCTGCTCAACTTTCCGCGTAGTTTGCACCGATTCCGCCTTGATTCTATTTAACTCATTCTGAATTTCCTGCAAGGTATTTTCCAGCTGTTTGATGCGTTGGGCTGTCGTGTCTTGTGCAAAGACCTGTGCAGCGGTCATTAGCGTCAAAACACTTAAACATACGCAAATTATAAGTTTGAGGCCCCATTTATTTTGTGACAGGTAGTTCATAGATGCTCCCTTTTATAATGTTCGCTAATAAAGAATTTCCTGTGACTTGAAATTAAAAATCTTTAAATATTATTATAAATCAATTACTTGATATTTGATAACGAAATCTGATCAACGTATTGAGGGTCTGGAAAAAGAGATTCAGCTCCCTTGTCGCAAAAAATGCGGCATTTAAATCGGTATTCAGGGGGGCTCTAACCGGAAAGCAGGAAGTAAGCCCTGCAGGGATGAATGTTTCTTCAGCTTAACGCTTAGGAAATATTCTTCAATTAGTTGACAACGTTATCAGATCGGCAAGCTCAATCAGAGCGGAATCAAATTTTATCGTTCGTCATGAGCTTGCTAATGTATTGAATTTTTAAGTTACTTAACTCAATACGCTGACATCATCCCAGCTGATCTGGTCAGATGCGACGCCAACCAGCGTGACTGATGCGGTAGAACCAAAATCCACTATGAAACTTTGATCATCATCACTGCGGTGAATACCAGTGACAAAGCTTTGCAGATGCTCTTTTGAAATAAGACCCAGACCGGTATCGAATATAATGAAATTATCCTCGCTCGAGTTGAAGTCTCCAATGCGTAAATGCGCAGCCTCACGAATCACAAAATCATCCGCGCCTTGCCCGCCATGGCAGTCTTCACCTCCACGCACACCAACATGATCATCGCCGTCAGTTGGGGAATAGACGAGTCTGTCTTCAAATTTAAACGGACCAGATCCTGGTGAACTGGGAGACCATTGTTCCGAAACACGGAAATAAGTACCATCACCATCCGCATCAGCATAAACGGTTATTTCCGTACCGATACCAGGCTCATCATCAGTTCTCACTACTTCACCATTTTCATTAACTGCATAGGTCTCCGTACCGTCATCATCAATGAGATCAAGTTTCGGCACACCATCCTTAATTTCAAATACCTCAACCACTTCATTATCGTCGTTGATAGTGAATTGATAACCTTTATGGTCGCCACTACCAGGGCGATCATCATCCGTATTACCAGAGAGGATTGTGTAAGATCCATCGGCTTCGGTGTCAGAATAGATAGTGACCTCAGGCCCGTTAGAAGTTTGTTTTGTGTGGGTGATTTGAGTGCCATCGATCACAAACGAATCTCTGTTGTCGATGGATTCCTGTTCGGTTATTCCATTTTCAACTTCGAAATAGGCTGTTACAGCACCATTTTCAATGGTGAATGTAAAATACTTGTTACTACTGGATGAATCATCATGTCCTGAACTCATTTTAGTTCTCCTGAAAAGATAGATAAGTCAAGGTAATAAATAGTGTTTGATATGATGACGCGATACCAAACACCATTCATATTTTTATTTATCCATTGACTCAATCATATTATATCTTAAGATATAGTTAATCAATCGGATTGCGTTGTGCGGGAGTCAATTGATTACTCCAAGCCGCGGGCAGATTCTGCACCCAGCCGTTATACACTACCGGGATTGGCAATATGCCTTGTCCGCCCATGCCTGGATTCCCTTTTATGGCGTCATCCTTCTGTGTAGTGCCTGCAGCGAATAGTGCTACCGTACCTGCAATCTTGGCATCTGATGGATCACCATCATTGTTGGGATCAGGATCCACGATCAGTAGCCTGTTGGAAAACTTGCTGGATACATACGCATAGTAACCGCCCCCTTGCTTGGCACCATATTGCACGCCATGACAGCCCGGGTCACAGGGCAGCATCGCAACCACTTTATCGGTATTCGTATTGATAATGGTTATCGTCCCTGAGAGCATATTGGCGGTTACCATATTTGTGCCATCGGGAGAAACCGGAGTTTGGATCGGTAATGCGCCTACCGGGCCGGTAATGGCTCCTGCAATCGGATCATAATTCTTGATCAGATTGATGCGCTTAGTAACTTTGTGGGTATCCATATTCACAACTGTCATCGTACTATCGAGCAGGTTAGCCACATAATATTTGCTGGCATCGGGCATCATGCCTATCGCCAGAGGATGGCCGAAAGGACTGCTGACTGACAGAATGGCTTCAACAGCATCGGTATGAAAATTGTATTGCGTAGAGTCCCCCGAAAAAACGTTAGGTGTTACCATGGTTTTACCGTCATGACTCATCCAGTGCGCATGTGCATTGCCGCGCCCGATATCCACTCTACGCAGTACTTGGGTTGCCAAAGGTGCCAACTCCATTACTGAATCAGTGCGCGTATCGCCATTATTCGTAACGTGAAGGCGATCCGAGTCGGTCAAGGTCATCACATGCGCAGGAGATTCGCCTACGGATACGTTGCGGATAAGCTTACCGGTTTTACGATCGTACACCGTCAGCTTTGAATCAAACCATTGCGTTACATAAATCACACGTTGATTTTTATCGGTCCACATATTATGCGGATTATTCATATCAATGGAAGGTAGCGCTACCTTGCGGGTCACCTGCCAGGAAGATCCGTCGATCGCTGATACCGTACCGGGCTTTTCTTTATTACGTGTCGTTTCAAATTGCGTGGCTACCCAAATTTCACCGACTGCAGGCGTTTTTGGTTTTTTCAGTCCCGACAGCGTAATATCATTTCCGTAGCGCGTATTCAGTACATCCGGCAAATTAACAACACCAATGTCCACGCGCACATCGACATTCGGATAGGTAACATGCCATGGTTTATTGCTCGCATAGTCTTGCCAGTTAGCCGGGTTGGTGGCAATAAAGAAAGTCCGTAAAAGCCGTGTCGCCAAGTCGCTGCTGGATGGAATAGTAATGCCGTTGATCAAGCTAATTGAAGACCCCAAATCCAATCCAGCAGTCTTAGGGTCATCGACAATCACTGCACCAAACATGTAGGGATGAATACTGCAGGTGAATACATATAAACCCGGCGTGGTCAGGGTTACATCATCGCCACCTTTTCTGGGCTCGGTATTGAAAGGCATGTTAGCGGCGCCTGTCGGGTAGATCACGCTGGTTCGCGTATGCACCGTATTCGAATTGCCGGAAAACTTAACGCGCACACCTGGCGTAGCAACGGCAATCGAACGATTGCCCGCAATCGATTTTCCGGTATCAAACCAGCTTCCGGGATTATCCGTCAATTCAAATCTGACCTCGTTATCACGTGCAAAAACACTGCCTGTTGATAACATTAGCAGTGTTGAGGAACAAACCCCTAAACTGATAATCTTTTTTAAAAATATTTTATTAAACATCAAATTTCTCCTTGGGGCAGTTAACAATTATTGATTTTTCTATCTTTTATTCTTGTATTTTACCCAGCGCCACCTTTGCGCAGGCGTTACCGGGTAATATTAATTTTTATTATTTAACGTTTCCATGACCCCCCTGCACATGATCATGCTTCCATAATAACTTTCCAATGCGTCTGGATTCACGGTCATCTGTATTCTGTCCACCATGTGGAGTGACAGCGGTATCTTGATTATTCCTTGGATATGCAGTTCTGCTAGAATCATCCGTATCGCGCCCATGCCGAATTTGATCGGCTGGATTATTCATTTTGTCGGAGTAGCCGAGATAGTCATCAACCGCTTTTCCTGCAGAGAAAGATGTAGATGCAAATCCCATACTAAACATGAGGATTGTAATAATTGAGAGTTTTTTCATGATACTTCTCCTTGATTTGAATTGATGCAACATCAGTAAGTGTCCTGATGTGCGTGTGAGATTTTCCCTCACACAAAATCAACTATACGTGGGGAAATTTTCCATGTCAATATATTGTGTGATTATTTCCCACGATATGTTAAAATACTTTGTATCCATCAACTTCCTTAATAATTTAATCCGTGAATAAGCTTTATGCACAGTATTCAAACACCTGATTCAACGCTACCGCCCTCGCTCGTTGCCGCACTTCGGCGCGTGCTTCGTCCGATAATCAAGTTAATGTTGTCAAAAGGAATTACTTATCCTTTTTTATTGGAATTACTGAAGGAATTATTCGTAGAAATCGCAGATAAAGATTTTAAGATCGAGGGAAAATCTTCGACTGACAGTCATTTAAGTCTGCTAACAGGTATTCATCGCAAGGATATCAAGCGATTACGTCATGAGAATCATTCCGATGCCGAAACAATTCCTCAAGCAGTTTCAATGGGTGCTCGACTAGTAAGTCTTTGGACCAGTGATGCACGTTATCTCGATGAAAACAATCAACCCAGGCCATTGCCTAGATTTATCAAGGAAGGTGGTGAAATTTCCTTTGAGAAACTTGTCGCCAATGTAAGCTGTGACATACGTTCTCGAGTAGTGCTTGATGAATGGTTGAGACTCGGTATAGCACGTTTTGATGAGCAAAAGCGAGTATGTCTTAACACGTCAGCATTTGTTCCGGCAAACGGTTTTGATGAGAAAGTGTATTACTTTGGTCATAACTTGCATGATCATGCTGCTGCCGCGACCAACAATTTGTTAGGAGAAAGTCAACCATTTTTTGAACGAAGTGTTTCTTACGATGAATTAACCATTGCCTCAGTGCAGGAATTGGCCGAGAAATCCAAGCATCTTGGAATGGAATCACTACTTGCTATTAATAAAGACGCAATGGAGTTCGAGAAAAGCGATGCAGCAAAAAATCAACCATGTTATCGAATGACTTTCGGGATTTATTTTTATAGTGAACCGGCTGAGCCGGAAGAGTCGGAAGAATCGGAAGAATCGCCAAAGAACAATAATGACAATATTACACGCTGCTAATCACTCCAATATTGGTAACGCAAAATGAAAAATTTATTGGCAAGCCCGCACCATTACGTTACTTATATGTCGGCTGCCATTGCGTTGATGTTTTGCTATTCTGTCAGTGTATTCGCCAAAAACAATTGCGATGCCAGCGCCTCACTGATCAATCCCTCACTGATCAATCCCTTACTGCACGCTCAATCCGGAATCGGAGGAACGGGGTCACCGTTAACCGAATCGGGTGTTGGCGGCACCGGCGTTTCAAAGGGTGGAATTGGTGGAACTGGTGCGCCATTAGCTGACTCCGGTATAGGTGGTACAGGTGTTCAGGAAGGTGGTATTGGAGGGAGCGGGCACGTTGCTGACGATGGCGGCATTGGCGGAACGGGAATCATCGGTGTCATCACTGGATTTGCAAGTGTTTGTATCAGTGGTATCGAAGTTCATTATAACAGCGACACCCCTGTCTCCGTTGACGGCCGATCTTCTACCGCGCGTGATCTTGCGGCTGGGCAAATTGCTGCGGTGCGTGCGCTAGTCACGGGTCACGAGCTTGTAGCTAAAAATATTACGGTAATGCATGCAGCGATTGGCCCGATTAGCAATTTTAATTCCGAGACCGGAGAAATGCGCGTGTTGGATCAAGCTGTACATATTGGAAAATCCGCTGATCTTAGCCATGTCTCAAACCTGAAAACAGGCGATTGGGTACAAGTCAGTGGTCACAGGTTATCCGATGGCGCAATTGTGGCATCGCGAATTGAAACTACGCCGCCACAGGCGCAAGCCAAAATAAACGGGCATGTTACACAAATTGACGAACAAAGCTTTGTTGTCAATGGTACGCGCGTTCAGCATGATGAAAAATTATTGCCGGCGGGCATTTCCAAAGGCGTGGAAATCCAGGTTAAGGGCCAGTGGGATGGCGCCCATCTAAAAGCCCAGGATATCCAGATCGAGCCGATGCTACGAAGTATTGGAAATGTAGAACATCTTGTGATTGAGGGATATATCCATGCCTTAGGAGGCAAAGAATTAAATGTGGGTAACCGGATAGTTACTATTGATTCCGATACGCAGTTAACGGAAGTCACTCAAAATGATCTCCAGTTAAATCAGCGCGTGCTCATTAACGGCAGGCTCGGCGCGGATCAGCGAATAAATTCGGAACGTATTGAAATAAGAAATTTGCCATCTGTTCAAATACAGGATCGGAACGATAGGTTTTTTAACGATAACAGTGATAAAGATAGAAGAAATAATTCGGATAATGGATCGGAAAGCGCCACGCGGAGTGACAAGAATAATCCAGAACGCAGCGGGCATGGTGATAGTGGCTCGAGCCAGGGGAATTTAAGAAAAGAACTTGATCATAGCCCAGGTAAGAGCCAGTCATCCGATAGAGATCTTCGTGGAGAAGAACGAGGTAAAGGTGACAATAAGCGATTGGATCATTCTAATTCCTCAGGACGAGATCATGTAGAGAAATCCTCTGACATACGTAATCAAAGCACATCGGATCACAAAATCGACAAACCCGATAAACCCGAAAATCCAAGAGAATCCGATTCAGACTCGCGAGATAGGCCAGACGGCTACAAAGATAATGTACGGGATACCGATGTTCAAGATAGAGCACGGGATCATGAGCGTCATGAGAAGCATTTGATTATTGATAGACACGAAAGACCAAACGAATTTGATTCTAGTGCACAAGACCGGATTGGTGACCATAGAGAAAGTATACGGGATATTGATATCCCCGATAGAACTCGTGATTAATTTATCCAGTGTTTCAATAGGTATGGCGGCGATTGATTCTACAACCTGAAGATTTATCCTGCATAAAAAGTTGAATGAGTTGTGAATTCTGTCATAAAAGAAAATATACCCTCTCACGAGCATCAACATTAATTAATAAAAACATGAGCCGTAGTTTATTGATTCGTGTAATCGTATCAGATGATTCCGCTGAAAATCCATAAAAACGCGCATGTATCCATCCTTTACTTTCAAGCAAAAAAGTTTGGCATTATTGCTGTTAACATTTGGCATCTATTGCCCTGTTGTTCCTGCCAATGGATTAAGCTTCAGTACCGCGACCGATTTCACCACAGGCAAGTATGGTGGAACGACTTCAACCGATATTTGGTATGTTCCATTTACAGCCCGTTACGATAAGGATCGGGCATCTTTCAGGCTGATTGTTCCTTATCTCAGCATCACTGGACCGGGTAATGTACTCGGTCCGGGGATTGGAGGGATCGTTGATGGCGGGGGCCCCATTATCGGAGGAAGTTTGGGGGGTAGCAGTTCAGGCGGTGGTGGCGTAGTTGTTGTTTGTGATGAAGATGCGCAGAATTGTTCTGGCGAAAATCCAGGCCGAGAGGAAATTGATTCGGGCTCCGGGAACGGTGGAAATGGCGGCAGGAATGACGATGACAACAGCGGAAGCGGTGGAAGTAGCGGCGGAGATGACGACGGCAACAGCGGACACGGTGGAAGTGGCGGCGGGGATGACGACGGCAACAGCGGAAGCGGTGGAAATGGCGGCGGTAGTGGTGGTGATGACAACAGCGGAAGCGGAAGCGGAAGCGGTAGTGGTCACGAGGATGACGATTCAAGCGATGCGATAAACAGTGTCCGGTTAAGCAAAACAAGTTCTTCCGGGCTTATCGCAGGTATTCCGTTAGGTGGATCATCGTTTAACAGCACAACGCAATCTGGATTGGGGGATATCGTTGCCGCATTCAGCTATAATTTAATTGATCATGCACGTACGGGAATTATTTTTGATATTACGACTCGTTTAAAAATCCCGACAGCCAGCGCCAAACAGAATATGGGAAGCGGCCAGGTCGATTATGCTATTCAAGGCGATTTGTTTAAATCAATTTCCAAGTTTACACTGAGCGCAACTTTCGGTTACAGAATACTGGGCAATCCCTCCGGGATTACTTTTCATAACGTGCTCTACGGCGCTGCAGGCATTGGATATCAATTGTCCCCCACTGTCACCATGGGAACAAGTTACACAATGGGGCAATCGCCTGTACGTTTGGAAGATAGCAGGGATCTTATGCTATATATTTCGCAGCGAGTCACCAAAAACTTCAGACTGAATGCCTACGGAATAAGAGGATTTTCAGACCGCAGCCCTGATTGGGGAGGTGGTATCAATTTGCGCTATATTTTTTAGAAATTCCAAATTCAATATCGATAGCTATTCCGAATAACTTTCCCCGAAGCATCGTCATTTCTCCGCTTTACGTTTTGCCAGCAGGCAAATAAGATCACATGCAATATGCGCAGCCGCCAGTGCCGTGATTTGACTATGATCATAGGCGGGTGCTACTTCGACAATATCCATGCCGATTAGATTAAGCGTGCCAAAACCACGAATGATGCTTAACGCCTGAGCAGTGGAAAGACCGCCACAAACCGGCGTACCGGTGCCAGGTGCGAAAGCAGGATCAAGACAATCGATATCAAAAGTGAAATAAGCTGGACGGTTGCCAACTATGCGTTCAACTTCCGCAACTACGGCATCGGCGCCATGCCGATGTACCCAGGCGGAATCAAGAATGTGCATACCCATAAAATCATCGTTCCAGGTGCGGATACCAATTTGCACGGAATGTTTAGGATCAATCAACCCATCTTTTATCGCCTTGTAGAACATTGAACCGTGATTCAGAGAATCAGGTGAATCATCCGGCCAAGTATCACTATGCGCATCAAAATGGATTAACGCAAGCGGTTCACCAAACTTTTCGGCATGTGCTTTCAGCAATGGATAAGTAATATAGTGATCGCCGCCGAAAGTCAGCATGCGCGCGCCTGATGCCAGAATATGGCGAGCATGTTCGACAATTGCTTGATGGATTGTCAATGGATTATGGACATCGAGAAAACAATCACCAAAATCAATCACTGTGAAATTCTCAAATGGATCAAAACCCCATGGATAAGGTTTTATCGAAGCAACCTCTGCCGAGGCAAGGCGAATTGCTTGCGGTCCGAAACGAGCCCCAGAGCGGTAGGTGACAGCCAAATCGAATGGAATACCGCTGACGACCAGTTCGGCGCCGTCGATATCCTTACTATATTTCCGCCGCAAGAAAGATAGAATGCCGGAGAAAGTGGGTTCACGCTGCATTCCATAAGTACTCTCGCGTACAATGACGCCATTCCTAGTATAATTGTCGTTCGTCATAATCTCTAAATCCTCTTTTACCGAGTATACTCATACCACTTTTAGCAATCATCCATTGTCTGCAACACCAGCATTGAAATGCGCTGATGATATGCTGCTGATTACTGCGAATTCAAGTATTGCCGATGAATTAACACACACAGCAATAGATCTTGGCGAATTGATACCGTTATAATCCGATGCGGATATAAAATTAAAAGTGTTTTAAACACGCTATGCAACATTCAATAAATCGCAAGCAAGTCAGGGGCAAGGTGCCAGGAACACAGCAACTGAGACATATCAATAAGATAGGCAAAGGCGCGAGTACCGTGCAACGAAGTGATTCGCTCGTGCAGCCAATTAATCAGCGTTTCCTTAGCATGATGATATTGATCGTCGGCCTGATCAGCGGTTGCGCTTCGATGTTTCCCGGCAATGTGTTACGCTCCCCGGATATTTCCAAGCAGCGTGCACCCAACCTTACTGCGCCATACAACAAGCCTTATAAAGTCCGCGGAGTTACCTATTATCCGCTGCGAACAGCAGTTGGATACCGGGAAGTCGGTCATGCATCCTGGTATGGTTCAGAGTCGGGCAATCGCACGGCGATGGGAACACGCTTTGTTCCGCACGGCCTGACTGCCGCGCATAAAACACTTCCCTTACCCTCCAGAGTCAGAGTTACCAATCTGAAGAACGGTCGCCAGGTTGATGTACTGGTTAATGATCGAGGTCCTTTTATGAAAGGTAGAATTATTGATCTATCACGTGGCGCAGCCCAAAAAATTGGCTTGCATGGTGTAGATGAAGTAAAGATCGAACATCTTAACGATAGAATCAGCCAGAACTAAGCAGTAATCCAGCATCGCTTCGATAGAATATCTTAATCACTTTTTGCAAAACAGCGTATCAATCTGAATTTGATATATCATTATTCATTTCATGGAAAGGCAGAATCTTAGAAAATGATCGGATACCGTAAAGTAAAGCTATTCTGAAAGACAGCAAGAAATGACCACACGAAACATTTCGGCTGACCGTGCAACCGCCATGCTGTCTGTGATCAAGGAATTTCAATGCCTTTCGCCGCGAGATATTGGAATGGTTGCCGCCGCTTGCCGGTGGCATCGTTATGAAGTGGGAAATGAGATCGTGCGCTATCACGATCATACCAACAGCGCTTTTTTTATTGTGCAGGGTGAAATTCGTATCATGTATCACAGCTTATCGGGACAGGAAGTTATTTTGTGCGATTTGCCAACGGGCGAAATGTTTGGTGAGTTGACGGCGATTGATGGCCACCCCCGTTCGGCCACGGCGATCGCAAGGAGCAGCGTATTACTGGCATCAATGCCGGCATCGGATTTTCAGGAACTGATTTATGGCAACCGCCAGATCGCAGAAATTATTTTAAAACGCCTAACCGGTCAGGTGCGCCGCCTGACCGAACGTGTTTATGATTATAGTACGCTAGCGGTACGTAACCGTATTCAGGTAGAATTGCTGCGTTTGGCGAAAAATCACATGATATCCGGAAATGTTGCTGTCATTTCGCCGGCACCCACCCAAACTGAAATTGCTAGTCTGGTTAGCACGCACCGTGAAGCCGTATCACGCGAGCTGAACATGTTGATCAGAAATAAATTGATATTGCGTCAAGGTCATGATTTGCATGTGCTGGATATTGCAAAGCTCACCGAAATGGTCAACGAAGCGCGTGGCGGCTATTGATGAAAAAGCTTGCAGTGTAAATCCTAATCACAATTTCTGATTATTTTGTTAAGCTGCGTATTAAATGTGGCAAACTTCATAGTCAAACTTATTACGGGTACTATCATTCGTGTCTCCCTATGAACTTTTCATTGGTTTGCGCTATACGCGCGCCAAAAAACGCAATCATTTCATTTCTTTTATTTCCTTAATCTCTCTGATGGGCATTACGCTGGGAATGACGGCATTAATTACTGTGATGTCAGTAATGAATGGCTTTCAGAAGGAAGTGCGCACACGCATTCTGGGTGTTGCTTCGCATGTTCAGATTGGTAGTTTTCATGGCAATTTGAGCCATTGGCAGCAAACGGCAGAAGAAGCCATTAAACACCCGGCAGTGGAAGCCGCCGCACCCTATGTCAGCGCTCAGGGCATGCTGTCACATAATCAAGTAGTGCAAGGTGTTTTGGTACGTGGCATATTGCCGGCAATGGAAGATCAAGTAGCTGATTTCTCAAAAACGATGGTCAGCGGTGATTTGAATCATTTGATTCCGGGAGAATTCGGCATCGTGATCGGCATGGAACTGGCGCGTGCGATGGGTACTTTCATCGGTGATAAAATTGTTCTGATCTCGCCCCAAGGGCAAGTCACACCCGCAGGCATTCTACCGCGTTTGAAACAATTTACTGTGGTTGGAATCTTTGAAGTAGGGCATTTTGAATATGATTCCGGTCTAGTTCTGATTCACATGTCCGATGCGCAAAAACTGTATCGCATGGAAAACGATGATGTCTCCGGTGTGCGTTTGAAGTTAAAGGATCTATTTCAGGCGCCCAAAGTCGTGCAGGAATTACCCGCGATGCTGACGATTGACAGTCATATCAGCGACTGGACAAGACAGCACGCCAATTATTTTCGTGCAATCCAAATCGAGAAACGCATGTTGTCTTTAATTCTGGCACTAATCATTGCGGTTGCAGCGTTCAATATTGTTTCCACATTAGTGATGGCAGTCACTGACAAAGAATCTGACATCGCGATTTTACGCACACTCGGCGCAAGTCCGCGCAGCATTATGAAAATATTTATCGTTCAGGGAACGTTTATCGGGGTCTTTGGCACGATCCTTGGCGTAGCCGGTGGCATGCTGCTCGCTTATAATGTAGGTGAAGTGGTTGCGTTTATTGAAGGTTTGTTTAATGTTCAATTCCTATCGAGGGAAATTTATTACATCAGCACCATCCCAACCGATCCGCAGATGGCGGATATCACGACCGTTGCCGTAACCTCGTTTGTTCTCAGCTTACTGGCAACGATCTATCCCAGCTACCGCGCATCCAAAGTAAACCCTGCAGAGGCATTGCGTTATGAATGAGGTGGTTATTTCTTGCCGCAATCTGGTCAAGCAGTTTTCGCAAGGTGATTTGGCAGTTCCGGTGTTAAAGGGTGTTAACCTGGATCTGGTCAAAGGAGAAATGCTGGCGATTGTCGGCGCATCAGGTTCCGGCAAAAGCACTTTGCTGCATGTGCTTGGCGGGTTGGATGCGCCTACCAGCGGGAGCATCGAGATTCTCGGGCAAGATATCGCCCGGATCAACGAAGAAGAACGCTGCCAGCTACGTAATGGCTCTCTTGGTTTTATATACCAATTTCATCATTTGCTGATGGAATTCAGCGCCTTGGAAAATGTAGCCATGCCGCTGCTGATCCGCCGCTTGCCAAACCAGGAAGCCTATGATCGCGCAGCTGAAATGTTACAGCTGGTTGGTCTGAGTCATCGTTTGACACACACTCCGGGCGAACTATCCGGCGGTGAGCGCCAGCGTGCCGCTGTTGCACGTGCCTTGGTTACCCGCCCCGCCTGCATTCTGGCTGATGAACCCACAGGAAATCTTGACCGTAAAACAGCTGAGCATGTATTTGACTTAATGCTGGAATTGAATCGTAAAATCAATGCCAGCTTGATTATCGTCACACACGATGCGGGTCTGGCCAATCGCGCGCAACGTATCCAGCAACTGATCGATGGAGTTTTATGCGATGTATCCCATGTATGATGCTTATGTAAACGAATCATCATTTTCCGATCATTTCTTATAACCGGTTTATGCGTACCTTATTCACGTATATTATGGTTTTTCCCCGGCGCAGTGCGTTTGTTCTGTTTGCGCTGTTAATTGCGGGCATCGCCGAAGGATTGAGCCTAACCGCATTGCTGCCGCTGCTATCGATAGCCGTCGGCGATTCCGGCGGATCAGGTGATTCCGGTATCGGTAAATTCATGGAAGCGACGCTGCAAGATATCGGCATTGAACCTACGCTGGATGCAATTCTGATCATTATCGTGGGCGGTATGTTTTTCAAGGGATTGGTGCTATTGCTGGCGAATCGCCAAGTAGGTTACACAGTTGCGCATGTCGCCACAGCGTTACGATTGGATTTGATCGAGGCTTTGCTAGCCAGCCGCTGGCCTTATTATTTGCGGCAGCCTGTCGGATCTCTTGCAAATTCGATTGCAACCGAAGCCTATCGTGCCGCCAACGGCTTTGAACACAGTGTGAACGTTCTGGCGTTGGCTATTCAAGTGATGGTATATGCAATTGTGGCGCTATTCATCTCATGGGAAGCGACGCTCGCTTCATTAGTCATCGGTTTGTTTTTATTGATTGCGTTGAATCGCCTGGTCAGTGCAACCCGCCGGGCGGGCACAAAACAAACTCATTTGTTACGCCATCTGCTGACTTATTTGTCTGATGTGCTCAGTTCGGTAAAATCGCTGAAAGCCATGGCGCGTGATAATGTAGCCGACGCCATTTTACATGAACAGACGCAGCACCTGGAAAAAGCGACGCGTAAGGAAGTCATGAATCGGGCAGCTCTGACAGCACTGCAGGAGCCTATTCTTGCTGCGCTGACCGCTAGCGGTTTGTATATTGCATTGGTAGTGTGGGAATTATCTCTCCCTGAAGTCATGCTGATGGTATTTTTGCTGACCCGTATTCTGGGGTTATTGAATAAGACACAACGCAGGCATCAGCAACTCGCTGCACAAGAAAGTGCTTATTGGGCGCTACGGAAAGCAGCCGAAGATGCACGCGCAGCGGCAGAGAGATCGAGCGGAACAATACAGCCTACCTTGCAGAAAGGCATTGCCTTGCAGCATGTAAAATTTAATTATGGACAGAAAATCATATTCGAAGATTTGAATATGGAAATACCCGTCAACTCATTTACCGCGGTTATGGGACCGTCCGGTGCAGGTAAAAGTACTCTGCTGGATTTGTTATGCGGGTTGACCGAGCCGCAATCCGGAGAAATCCGGATTGATAATATATCCTTGCATGATATCAATCTGCGGCAATGGCGCCACATGATCGGCTATGTCTCGCAAGATACGATCCTATTGCACGATACCGTGATGAATAACATTCTGGTTGGAGAGCCCACATTGACAATTAATGATGCGGAACAGGCGCTTCGTCAGGCTGGTGCCTGGGATTTTGTCAATGCATTGCCGGAAGGGTTGCAAACGGTTGTCGGTGAGCGCGGTGGTTTACTTTCCGGAGGGCAGCGGCAACGTATCGCGATTGCGCGAGCGTTGGCGCATAACCCGTCTTTTCTGATTCTCGACGAGCCTACCAGTGCATTAGATCCGGAAAGCGAACGCACGATTTGCGAAACGTTACAGAAACTGGCCAAGAGCCTGACCATTATTGCTGTTTCGCATCAACCCGCGGTTATTAACGCAGCAGACCGGGTTTTTATACTTTCGAATGGCGTGGCAGAAC
This sequence comes from Nitrosomonas ureae, assembly GCF_900108305.1. Lineage (GTDB taxonomy): Bacteria > Pseudomonadota > Gammaproteobacteria > Burkholderiales > Nitrosomonadaceae > Nitrosomonas > Nitrosomonas ureae_B. The sequence goes on along the minus strand of NZ_FNUX01000004.1, from coordinate 57,033 downwards.
CATTATCGCAAGCGCCGCAGAATCCCTAAGATGCAGCAATAAGATAAAAAATTACTTATTTCTTTATCCATTGCCCATTAATTTGAATCCAGGTTCCCGCTGGAACTTTCTGGATAATTTCCTCAGCATATACTTTTCCTACCTGACTAGGTTCAACCCCTTGTGCAGCGGCTTTTTCCTGGTAAATTACTTTACGCTTGGCATTAATTGCATCGGCCTCTGCCTGGGCACCCGGTTCTCTAGCGATAACATATCCCGTACTACCTTCGCCAATTGCACCTGACGCACGCAGGTTCTCGAGACTGTCGGCCCATACCGGAATTGCATAGAGCGCCAACACCGGAAGAATGATCCCAAAAGCTTTTGGCAAAGATTTCTTAAAAATCATATTTGAAATACGCTGCATAATGTTCTCCTTTCTCATTTACTATTAGAAGATGTCAGGGTTGGCGGCTATATCTTTTTTTGCTTCCTCTTCAAGCTTCACTCGAATATCAGCATCCAGTTTGATATTGAGATTTATCGTAATCGGTTCCTTAGGAGATTCCACTTTAACCGTCGGCGCACAGGATACGATCACCAAGCAGAAAGAAATCAAGATTACTGAAGTAATTATAGTGTTTGTCATTCGTTCAATTCTACACATGATTGCACTCCTCTTCTCCGATAATGAGCATACAACGCTCTATGTCTGCAATTTAGCGCCGCCTAACTTAATGCAACCTGAACAAACCGCGCAGAATTTCATGGGATAAGCTGTAGCCGTCGTTAATCTTTTGCAGGATTTTGTCTATATCCGTTTCCAGCCTAACGTTCAAACGAAAATCCTGCCCTTCTTTAACCTTAGGATTATTCCCTAACAAAGAAAGCTGGGCTACAAAATCGTGTGCAACCGATTTGTCGAGAGTCAATGATAGCTCAGTGTAATGAAAATCCTGCATGGCTTGCAGCAACAAATTCATTTCCTCTCCGGCGGAAGCAAGCCATTGCGAAGCTTTCTGGGATTGAAAATGCAAAATTCCTGGTGCCTTGGCAGCAAGATGTCCATTCTTTATCGTTAATTGATTCTCTTCTATTGCCAATGGAACCTGACCATCCAGATGTCCGCTTCCCGCAAGGCCATCAACCTTGATCAGGTTAAAGAATGATTCCAGATCAATATTACTGATCCATATCAGCATGTCAGAGCGTTTGGCCGCAGGATCAATAATAACTGGTGCCACCGATATCACACCATCCATCATGGAGAATTGTGCTTTCTCAAGCGCAACTTGGGGAGGATTTGTATCCAGAATCTGATAGGAAACCAGTAAATTTTCCAATGGAATTCCAAAATCAATCTGTTCAACCGTGATTTTCTGTCCGGGCGGACTACCTGGGGTTAGCAAATTGTTCAAATTCAGCGCAATATTCAGATCCTTTATTTTCGCAGTTTCATGCGTAAACGAAACATTATTCATCTCAAATGCGCCGCGACTGCTGTGCACACCTTTTGTAGACCATTTTAATTGCGCGATCGCTCGAAGCTGGCCGGTTACGTTGTCTAACTGCGCCAACGCAGGAGAAAGTGTGCCGGGCTGCAAATTGCCCGGTAAGAAATTTAACGGAATAATCTCCGCTTTGAGCGTTCCACTACCACTATCCAGCGCATGTGCGCCTTTAATCTTTAGAAACTGCAAACCTGGAACACCACCTGTGACTTTAAGTGCATACTCTGTTGATTCTCCCTGCTTGGCCTTATTTCTGATGTCGCCACTGATGGATAAGTCTGCAAACAGAGGTTCGGGCGCCAGATGCCGCAATTTGCCGATGGAGAAATCGGCAGCATTGCCAATTTCGCTATCATTCAAATATAAAACGGTTGAGATATTTTTAAATTGTATCGCGGATTGCGGCAGATTAAAGGAAGCCTCACTGAGAATTAACTGTCCTTGATAGTTTCTGTTGGCATCCATTTCTCCCACCGCAGCTATTTTTCCTGGATGAATGTTTACTTCAATTTCAGCAGGCTTATCGCTTTTAGCCAGCATAGTAAAGTTAGCGGGCACCACAATGATATTATGTTTAAGCGCTAATCCATGCGGGCCTCCAGTTACGTTCAGATCAGCCTGGGAAATTGAGAAACCTGGAGGATCCCGGAAACGCAGAGGATATCCGGTATTGATCTTTCCCAGGGCAACTTGACCAGGATTGCGTAATCCGATGCGCCAACCGTCTGGATTGAACTTAACCTGCATTGGCAAGGCCATCGATAGCTGATGAATTTCTGCGGGCCCGGCAGTCAGCTTTCCTCCCTTAATACCTAAATCAAGTTCTCCGTTCCAGGAATCCGATAGTCTGTTAATGCTTCCTTTTAAGGTAATGTGATCAATCGCCGCATCACTCAGTCTCAATGCAGTTGGCGTCCCATTCATCTGCCCGGGTACTGGTTTTTCTGACTTCTGCTCGGGCAGGCTAATGCCCGCTAATGCGAAGTCAGTCTGCACATGCTGCAAATGCAATGCTGCAAATGCAAAAGCGGTTTCGCCTGAGAAGCTGGAAATTTTGACCCCGGGAATGTTCAGCATACCCTCCGAAATAGCAACCTTACCTTGCATATTTCCCTGCGCATCCAGGGTTGCTGCCAGCCCTCCCTTTGCCTGACCCAGTGAACCAGAGATTATGGTGTCGAACCGGATCATTTGAGTATTTGAATGGTCGTGCACAATGCTGCCCGACAAAGCAATCGCCACCTCACCCGCAACCGAATGGAGGCGTATCACTGAGTCTTCCAGTGAAAGTACAGGCAACCACGGTATGCGGATATCTTCTCCGGATACCGTCGTAGCAAATTGCATCGAATCCTGCGCAGAACGCTCTGCACTCAGATCAAGCATCACTTCCACACCGCTAATTTCAACTAATGCCGGTTTTCCCGAGAGCAAATCACTGAACTGCCAGGTCAGCAAAATTTTACCCACTTGCAATTCATCGTTGTTACCCGCCTTCAACTCATGCAAGCGGAAGGCATTAAGCGAAATATCGAGAACCGCAATGGATTGCAACGGAAAACCTTGTTTGCGTAACTGATCATCGATGAGCATTTCCAGCAGGGAATTGCGGAACGCATAAAGACCCGCCCCTGCAAAAATAATGAGGCTCAACAGAACAAGTAATCCGGTTTTTAATTGTTTCATCATTGGATGAAATGATAGTGTTTGTAATAGCCCGTTTTATCTTTCAACCGATATTATGAAGCTAAAGGAAACAGAAATTTAACCACTCGAGTCTTGTAAGGTACAAGATTATCACGCCGCCCGTTAAAACGAAATTCAGTTTCTTTGATCGCAAATAAATGACACCATTCAGTACCAAAATTAGTCATACGTAATTTATAAAAAGTTAGTTTAATCATTTTCTTAGATACCAAGAAGAAATTTCTCTTGTTTTTTAGTTATTGTGATCTTTGAAACCTCAAGGTCAGGAAAATCCACCTTGATGGAGCCGTTAATGCAATCTGATGAGCAATATTCGTTGCATTTCAAGGAAACCGATTTCCCCTGATTTCAATGCTGCACGCGATTCAGCGTGACTCGAAAAATACATGACGATGAGATTAATTAAGCGATCAGGCCAATTCGTCAAAGAAATTCACACACCAGTGCCAGCATTCCGCAATGCTCACTCTGAACAACTATAAGCGATGCATAATTCCAGGTTTCCAGTAGACTGAACTATAAGGCGAGGTTCACGCATGGGCATGCTGCAACAAAAATTGAAATGAGGCGTTTTTTTTTACATTCTCAGGGGGCGATTCCGGAGAAGCATGAGAACATTACCAGCATACTTAATTTAATCTGCTCAATCATATTTTTGATGGTATTCACACACATGCCTTTGAAACTTTTGTTTTACTCTTTGGTCATGAATTAGGCATCAGTATTATTGAATTGCTACTTGTTGTGATGCGTATGGAATCTTGCCCAAACTATCACTTCCTCGCAAGAAAGGCAATTGACAGGTAGTGTCTCGGTTTGAATTTAAAATTTTGTAATAACCCCCATATACAACTTTAATTAGCTATTCCGTGATAGATTCCTTAGAATACATAAATAATAATTAATTGCTGTATTAGAATTATGGAGGGTGAAAAATGACTATATCAGTATTTGATGCGGCGAAAACCCTTGGCCATTATTCTGGATGGAAACTATCAAATCTCCAGATGCAAAAGATATTGTATCTTGCCCATATGGTTCACATGGGAGAGAATAACGGTTCGCCATTGATTGATGAAATATTCCAATCATGGGAATATGGGCCTGTGTTGCCTAGCTTGTATTATAAGGTTAAGTTTTTTGGCAATAAACCAGTGCAAGATGTTTTTAATAGAAATAAAATATGGACTGAGGGAGAAGAATCTAGAATTATAAAAGAGGCGGCAGAACAATTTTCTGATTTTCCTCCCGGATCTTTAATTACTCTGACGCATAGAGTAAACGGGGCATGGGATACGACATTTATAAGAGGAGCGAATGTTCCCATACCGAATGAAAAAATAATTAATGAATATAATAATCTCTGATGGCAGATGGGTTTGATAAACTTAAAAGCAATGACATACCCAGTCAGAAAGACATTATAATTCAAGAATTAGAAACAAAAGTTCAGGATTTAGAGAACAGTATTTTAGAAGAGCGTTTTTATTGGGTTTTAGCGATGATGATAATCATTAATATCATCGCTTTTATTCATATGCCATCTTGGGGAGGCCCGATTGCAATTATGATACTTGAATTATTTGGATTATTGGCGCTTGCTGATAAATGCGGGGTTGATAATGTAGTTATAATAATAACTAAAATTGTTGATGGATGGTTTCAAAGAAATTCAAATAACGAAAAGACGAATAAATAACTTATATCCTTGTTTTATATTTCCCCCTACTTCTATCTTTCAATTCTTCTTTTGCATCAATCAAAGCAACAACATCATTCATTGACCAAAGAGTATTAGTAACACCTGCGGCCATTGCGGGAGAGGTTTTCAATGTTTTGTGAATCCGAACAAAATTATAATGCATAAAATGCAATGCCACTGCATGAGCTAAGTTTTCAATCTTTTTGCTGAATCCATTTGTTAATCTTGTAAATCTACGCATACCCATACGCATGGTTAAATTGTTGCGTTCTACATAGCTTGTTGATACATAGTCCATATCAGGATTACCAGCCATTACACGTCTTTCTGAGCTAACAAATGATGCTGGGCTGTAACGTTTTTGGCTTTTATTCTCTTCACCGTAAATCTTGACCAGCATTGCATAATCAACCATACCACCAAACATCTTTTCTACTGCATTGATGTAGCATCCATAACCATCGCTAGTTAACTGAATACGATCACTTAAACGGCTTGCTAGATCACCAATAAACTCTTCTGCATACTCATAATCACGTCGACCAACCAACCATGAAATAGCAAGCTTAGTATCTGCATCAATCGCTGTCCAGGTGTAAACATCGCCATGACCAAGAATTCCTTTATCTTCTGGTGATACATTCTTTTCTTTCGAGTAACAAAAAGACCAAATCTCATCACATTGAACGCGCTTGCTTTTGATATTCAATAAATGCTCATTTTGATACTCGGCGCACACGATACCTGCATCAACCAGCAATTTAGTTACGGTATTAATTGAAACATCAGCAATACGTGAGACTGAACGCATTGAACTACCTTCAACAAGCATCGTAAGTATCATTGCGCGTTTTTCAATTGATAGTTTGTTCATCTCATCACCCTCAAGCATTAAGTTCAGTTTGAATTATACATCATAAATCAGTAATCGCAAGCATTATTTTTTTGACATCTTATGCTTGCGATAATATAATTGCAAGCATCAATCAAAAATGGAGCAAGCAATGGACAATAACTCTGACTCTAAATCAAAAGGCGGCAAAGCAAGAGCCGCATCTTTGTCTCCTGAAGAACGAAGCAATATTGCTAAAAATGCTGCAAACTCAAAATGGGATAAATCTATGACGACAGTCTTGCTCGGTGCTAAATTAACTCTTGGCGGCGTAGAGGTTGATTGTTATGTGACAGAAGACGGAGAGCGTTTAATAGCTGGCAGAGGGATGCAAGAAATCCTGAAATTGGTAGATGAGGATTTACCAAAAAGCGGCCAAAAGCCTGGATCACGATTGACTAGATTATTAAGCAACAACACACTCAAGCCATTGATATATAAACACAAGAACCAGGACCACTTTTTCCCTAAAAAACGCAGATATCAAGGTCGAATAATTGCCGGTTTTAATGCAGAAATGCTTGTAGATATATGTGAAGGAATGTTGGAAGCTAGAATATTAGGGGTGTTAAAAACAACAAGACAGAGCATTATTGCCGCTCAGTGCGAATTGATAATGCGTGGTTTAGCCAAGACTGGTATTGTTGCTCTTATTGATGAAGCTACAGGCTATCAAAACCTAAGACCAGCTGACGGGTTAAGAAACTATTTTGATCAAGTTCTAAAAAAAGATTTAGCCGCGTGGTTTAAAAGATTCCCAGATGAATATTATGAAAACATATATAAGTTAAAAGGATGGGAATGGCCTGGGATGGCTAAGAATAGATTTAGCGTTGTTGGTACATATACCAATGACTTGGTTTGGGAACGACTGATTCCTGGATTGAAAGAGGAGTTAAATCATAGAAATCCCAAGAATGAAAAAGGACATAGAGCTAGAAAACATCATGAATGGTTAAATAATGAGGCTGGAGATAAATTATTCTCTCAACAAATGTTTACAATCTTAGCTTTGCAAAGAGCTTGTTTAAATAAGCCTGGTAACAAATGGATTCATTTTATGAGCATGATGGACGATATCCTGCCAAAGAAGGGAACAACTATTAATCTTTTTCCGTATTATGATCTCCCCAGCGAGAATTAGCAGCATTTTTAGCAATATCTGAACGCTCTTCTGGCGTTAATTTACCTGCCCTAGCTTTGCCACCCTTAAGACCACCAAGCCGCCCTGATTCGATGGCGGCTTTTTTGTTTTCATCTATTTCTGGTTCTGGTTCAATCTCACCAATAGCTTCGTCTACAATGCACTTTGCCAGTTGATTTAAGTCTAAATTTTTAGGTCTTTTACTCATACTGCTATGATAGCATTGATGCAAACAAGTTCAAGTGCAGCAGATTTCAAACTGAGACACTACCAATTGACAAGTCATTTTAAACAGGGTGTTCCTCTGGTCGACTGATGAGTGCGGCCTTGATCTGTACGACATATATATAACGAATGAGGATGAAAGTATTATGGAATGGTTAGCCATTATCTTGTCGATTATCGCGGTGGGCTTCATGTTCTGGTTCTTTTCCACAACTCAAAAAGCACTAAAGCTGGGACAGCCTGCACCTGAATTCAAACTGATGGATCAATTTGGAAAAATACATACTCTGGCAGACTTTCAGGGTAAGTGGCTGGCATTATATTTTTATCCGAAAGACGATACGCCCGGGTGCACCAAGCAAGCTTGCACTTTTCGTGATAGCCTTCAGCAATTGACAGAGCTGGATGCCGAAGTGATTGGCGTGAGTGTGGATGATACAAACAGTCATGCAGAATTTGCTCAAAAATTTCATCTGCAATTTCCGCTATTGGCGGATACCACCGCGGAAACGGCCGCTCGATATTATTCGCTTATTAATCTGGGCATTATCAAGTTTGCCAGGCGCAATACATTTTTAATCGATCCGCACGGAAAAATTGCACGCATGTATTTGTCGGCTAGTGCCGCGCACAATTCCTCCGCAGTGATTGCAGATTTGAAACAGTTGCAGGCATATAGCGCATAGCACACTATCGAACGGAATTACGCTCTTTTGATTTTCATCAAAGATTGAAAATTCCATCTCAGTCAACATATAAGGTAAAACAGGAAAAGGAGGCAACATGGCAAATTTTACTGAAGAGCAGTTAATCCGGTTGAAAGCTGCGTTACATAAACGTTATCTGTATCTACAAAAAGAAATACGTAACGAGCTTGCACACGCTGAGGATGTCAGTGATTTTGAGCTGGCGGAGTATGTCAACAATATACCGGATGATATTGATACCGCATTAGTTGACCGGCAAATCAATGAAATGCGCGAATTGGAAATGTCGATGAAGTATCTGAGCGAACTGGAGTTCGGTGACTGTATTGACTGTGGTAACGAGATCGGGTTTGAGCGGTTATTAGTATATCCATCCGCGCAACGTTGTATTCAGTGCCAGACTCAATACGAAAAGGCTTTCCCTCAAGAATCAGGTCCTTCGTTATGACTGCGAAGTGTTTTACCGGCCTATACTTTGACTTTGGCTTTGAGCAAAATAAGAATAGCGCCGCCGCCGCCATCTTCCGGTCTTGCCTGACAGAAGGCCAGCACATCATTACGTTGCATCAGCCAATTTCCGATTCTCGTTTTTAAAACCGGTTCACGGTTTTTAGAGCTCAGCCCCTTGCCATGTATGACACGAACGCATCGAAATTTTTGTTGTGCACAGATATTCAGAAAAGCGCTTAATGCCTGTCGCGCCTCATCACGCGTATATCCATGTAAGTCAAGTTCATCCTGAATCCTCCAATAACCGCGCCGCAAACGCCGCAACGTCTGATGCGGCATGCCCGGCTGCACGAAAGACCACTCATCACCTGCTTCAATTTCAACAAAAATATTGTCGGTTAGCGTATCTTCTGACGCTGCATTTTCCTCGTTCTTATTTTTGCGTGGAAACGGTGGAACCTTGATGCTCCTGGTAACTATTTTATCTGACACCGGTAGTGGCGCCACATCACGCATGGCCGCTTGAAACAGTGATATTTCATCTTCATCCATGATGGAATCCTTTTTAACCATCCAGTTTTATCGAAGAGCTGTTAATTACATCTTAGATTAATGATTATTTCAGATTATCCAGATATTTCTCCGCATCCAGTGCTGCCATACAGCCACTCGCGGCACTGGTTACCGCTTGGCGGTATATGTGATCCTGCACGTCGCCCGCAGCAAACACACCGGCTATGCTGGTGACTGTCGCATTTCCTTGACCGCCACCGCGCGTAACAATATAGCCATTTTCCATTTGCAGTTGCCCGGCAAAAATATCGGTATTGGGTTTATGGCCGATAGCAATGAAAACACCTTGCAAATCCATTTCCTGGGTGGCGTCATCCTTGGTGCTTCTGATGCGTATGCCGGTAACACCGGTTTGATCACCCAGCACTTCATCCAATACATGATTCAGTTCCAATTTAATATTGCCGGTACGGGTTTTTTCCATCAATTTATCGATTAGAATTTTTTCCGATCGGAATTGATCACGCCGATGCACTACTGTCACGCTGCGCGCAATATTCGAAAGGTACAATGCCTCTTCCACCGCAGTATTGCCGCCGCCGATAACAGCGACATCTTGCCCCTTATAGAAAAAACCATCGCAAGTTGCGCACCCTGATACACCGCGCCCCATAAATGCCTCTTCGGATGGCAGGCCGAGATATTGCGCAGATGCACCGGTGGCAATAATGAGCGCATCGCAAGTATAAGTCCCTTGATCGCCGATCAAGGTAATCGGTTTTTCTGTCAGTTTTGCGGTATGAATATGATCAAAAATAATTTCGGTATGAAAACGCTCCGCATGTTTCTGAAACCGTTCCATCAACTCCGGACCTTGCACACCCATTGCATCGGCCGGCCAATTATCCACATCTGTTGTTGTCATTAATTGTCCGCCCTGAGCTAAGCCAGTGATCAAAACCGGACTCAGATTGGCACGTGCCGCATAAACGGCGGCGGTATAACCAGCCGGCCCGGAACCGAGAATAAGCAGTGAATTGTGTTTGGTCATCATAAATTTATTTACGAAGTAGATCGAGGACGATATTGTACTCGTAAATGATTAAATTGCCTTGCTGCCCAATCTCTCTCGCCACCATTGCTGATTGTTCGATGACAGATTTCTGACTCAATAATAAATCCTTCTTGTTTAACTCCTGATCAGGAAAATACATCTGCGTTGTCAGCGGGAGGTAACCAGGTTTAAAAATCTTTAAATGAATATGCGGAGGTCTGATCCATGTTCCGCTGGCAGGGTAAGCACCGGGCATTACTGTCTTAAAGCGAAAAGATCCTTTATCATCAGTCTGGATTACCGCCCACCCTTGAAAGTTATGATCCAGCCTTGCTTTATTGGAATCACGCGGATGACGATAACGACCGTTAGCATCCGCCTGCCAAATATCCAGCAGCGTATTTTCAACCGGATTACCGTGGATATCGGTTACATGCCCACCGACCACAATATGCTGACCACTCGCACCGCCAACGTATCCATTGATTTGCGTCAGATCCTCATCCTTGTCTTTCTGATTCTTTACCGGATAAAACGGCCCTTCCGTTTCCGCGGGCGTAGGCATTAGCGCTAACGCCTTAGCAAAAACACTGCTGCCAAACACACTGACAAAGCTACCCAGCACGCCTAATCCAATCATTTTTCTACGGGAAATTTTTTTCATACTGAATGACTCGATCGCCTTATGAATTTCATTAAAGTTTTTTAGAACAGCGATATGTATAAAAATTCAGATGATAAAATCGATCTGGCCGGCATCCAGTGAATTGGACACGTGAAACCTCTTTGCACGCGCTTCAATTGCATCAGAACCGGCCACAAAACAGGGACGCTAAAGATAAAAATATTAAATGTAAGCCGACACTATTTGCTCATTGATTCTGTGAATTACGCAAAAGAAAATGAAGCAAATGCGAATAGTATTTCCGCCCCATTTTCTTTGCTGCCAGATCTAATAACTGGAAAAGGAAAAACAGTGATTAGTAATGTTGAAATTACATTCTTCTTTTTCTAGAATGTACTGTAAAAGCCACCAATCCCAACCCTATCAACAACATAGAATAAGTTTCCGGCTCAGGTACAGGGCTTATATGTTTCTCTGCCAATGTACTGATGTTTGTGAATATAAATGCCTGATCATTATAATCAAAATCCCCGCCACCATGAACATCTTCAAACCCCACATAAGTACCGGCGGGAATACCAAGAACCGTATCTCCGGAAAACCCGGTTGAATAAATGTGATTTACTCCATCGGCATTAGATGCGGAATTGGAATTCCAGATATCTCCGGTATCGAGAACTTTCAGCTGGAATGTAAGAATATCTCCCGCATTAACGTAACCAAGATTGACATAATCTCCCACGTTTGAAGTTTGATTGTTCAGCACTCCCATTGATGACTGTGGTGTAACTACGCCATTCACGAGTAAAGACAGCGCATTGGTATAAGCTGCAGAGCTCTCTTGAAAGTAAGCGCCAATATAACCTGTGGTTGTTGCTGTAAAAGTGTAAGAATTTTGAACGGGTGTGCCCTGATCTGCATAGGAAATCGAAGCCGCTTTTACGTGGGTTATCGAAAACAAACCAAAGCAAAGCGCCATAGAAGCCACTGTTAATCGTAAAGAATTTTTCATTACACGCTCCAGAAAATAATTATTAACAAAAACAACAGAACATTATGAAAACTCTAAATAAGCTGATTGCACTTATAACTCCACGATCCGGCGGCAATCATAGTAAGTTACCGCTCACTCCGAACCTTGTTGAGAAGCTTAGTCAGAACTTTCCTGTCTGGCGAGATACTAGACCCAATACTCAGCCTAGAATAGAGATGAATATCCTGAAAGCATACTGAAAAAAATGAGGAAATGTCCTATGAAAATCCTAAGTCGGATTGAGTTATCAATACATGTTTTATGCAGCTTTTAGTTTCTTATCAGCTGATCATTTTTCTTTCTGATCTACGAGCACTACACGCTTTTGCGTATTCAGAATGAAACGGAATATCGCGAATAATCACTCCACATTATTAAAAGTATTAATTAATTTTATTTAATACTTATCTCAAGCGAATCATAGGGAATGGTCAATTGCTTTGGATTTGATAAACACAGAAAGTAGTAGGTTTGTCACAATTGATACTAAATAATTAGTCAACTTGTCCTATAAAGTTCCTGGATCAATCAACAAATAATGCGGCGATCCAGCGGGACCCATGCTCACTTCTTAGTGTATATATTTTTTCACGATTGATCAGGTCGCCAAGAAAAATAGAAATCCTGAACTGGTAAATCCATTTACTATTATTCGATGATTAATCCGGGGCGCCTCTTTTCCTGCCCGGCCGTGCACAACAAACACATCCTCAGGGATTTTTCAATTTATTGCTGAACAAACAATAACATGAGCAGAATAACTTATTAAGAGATTGATTCTTCAGGTTGATGATTCTCAAGCTGCGCAGGATATGGAATTAATTCATCTTTGATTGAAACTATTTGGAATCCTAGGGATAAAAACGTCAAAAGAAGGAATATAAATAAATTAAGCGATTGTTTTTTCTTACGGCGGGAAAAACTTCTTATCATGAAATCCTTTTAACAACGATGATATTGCCATGGGTTAATAAAATGACTCAGCATTTCACAAAACGCGATTACCGATTACTATACTACTATACTTAATCTGCTAACGAAGAATTTGTAAGAACAGGGAAATACAAAAGGCGGGAATTCTAAAATTATTTCCTAAAACTTGCAATACCCATTTTTCTTTCCTAAACAGCTTAATTTTATATCCAAACCAATTCTGTCGGGTAATACACCGCTTATTGAGGATCAATTACCTCGCAACTTAATTCCCAATAATTTTATTTTGCGATAAAGATGTGTGCGCTCCAGCCCGGCCCGCTCAGCCACACGCGTCATATTCCCATTCTCCTGATCAATCAATCTTTCAAAGTAAGTTTTTTCGAATAAATCACGCGCTTCGCGCAATGAAAGATCAAGAGGAATTTCCGGGGCCACTGAGGCGGAAGACGATTCTGGAAATACCATTGCCTGCTGCACTGCTTCGACTGAAATTTCGTCACCGGTGGATGTTAATGCCAAAGAGTGTACCACACCCGTTAGCTGCGTAAGATTGCCCGGCCAGTCATAATTACGCAGGCAATTCAGCGCAGCGGTAGTAAACTGTAATGCCGATGAAGCTTCGCCTGATTCAACAAAGCGCGATAAAATTTGATTCGCTAATTCAGGTATATCCTCCCGATGTGCTCTCAGCGCCGGAATGCCGATACTTAAACCACTTAACACTTCATATAATCTGGGATGATAGGCGCCTTGCGCAGTCAACTCCGCAAGTGGATGCGATGTCGCACAAACCAACCGTACATTATATTTTTCCAGCTTGCTTAGTAACAGCAACAAACCTTTCTGCGCTAATTTGCTGATTTCACCTACTTCCTTGAGAAACAACAAACCATCACGCGCAGGCTCTAGCAAATCCAGCGGCGATTCTGCCAATGAAGCCAATGTCTCAGGCTCTATCCACGGCGTATTGGGGCGATGCATGAAGCGCGCACATATTTCGGCCCCCGCACCCGGCTCTCCCATCAATAGCACGGGTGCTTTCAGATTGACCACTTGTTCCAATCTTTTGCGCAGATCTGCAATCAAGCTGCCTTTGCCCAAGCTCGCCAGAGAAAGCGCTGATTGCTGCTTATTTTGCCCGCCCCGCAAAGCTTTGCTTACGGTACTCAGCAGTTTTTGCAGTGGTATCGGTTTTTCCAGATAACTAAATGCACCAATGCGCGTCGCTTCAACCGCTGTATCAATGGTGCCATGCCCTGACATCATAATCACCGGCATCGTCAACATTCCATTACTAACCCATTCTTTCAACAGCGTAATACCATCTGTATCAGGCATCCAAATATCCAGCAGCACCAAATCCGGACGCGTTTGATTCCGCCAGATACGCGCTTGCTCAGCGTTTTCTGCCAGCGCCACACGGTATCCCTCATCACGCAGAATTTCTGACAATAGTTCGCGTATACCGATTTCGTCATCAACAATGAGTATTGTATTATTTGTTATCATTTGGAATTCTCCACCACTGAAATTTAATCAGCTAGTTATGGTTAACTGTAAAATTTCATGCACATTATAGATTCGGAGTTTATTGAGTAACGAATGCCAACACATGAAATATTTTACTTGCCTTTTCTACACCTGCAGACTTGATAATTTAATTGAGTGTCAGCCTGTTATTTCCTGTAGTTTTATTTTTTTCCACCGCCGGCAGGATAATTGAGATTTGCGCGCCATGTGGCTTAATATTTTCAATGTGGATAACCCCATCATGTTCTTCAATAATTTTCTTGACGATAGGTAAACCCAAGCCTGTACCTTTTAATTTGGTCGTAACATAGGGTTCAAAAACCCGCGCTCTGATTTCTTCCGAAAAGCCGCAACCATTATCACGCACACTTAACTGCACACCGCCATGCATCGTTTCGGTTTTCACTTCTATCACGGGTTCCGGAGTATCAATTAACGCATCCTGTGCATTCTGCAATAAATTGTGCAGCACTTGGCGTAGCTGCGCAGAATCTCCTCTAACTCCCGGCAATTCTTCCGCCAATATTTGTTTGATTTGTATATGCTTACCATTTTCTACCGCCATGCTTCCAGTTTCATAGAGCGCCAGCACTTCACGAACCAGCTGATTAAAATCCAATTGCTGCAGTTCCAGTTCAGGAACACGCGCATACTGATTGAACTCATTGACCATTTTTTTCAGAGCCTCGACCTGATTCACAATGGTATCGGTAGAACGCCTTAATATTTTCGCATCCTCTTCGCTGAGCTTATTGATTAATTTATGTTGTACCCGCTCCGCAGAAAGCTGAATCGGCGTCAATGGATTTTTAATTTCGTGTGCCAAACGCCGCGCCACCTCGCCCCAGGCTACAGCGCGCTGTACCTGCAGTAAGCTGGTAATATCGTCAAAAACCACCACACCGCCGCCACCCGATATTTTAGGTAATCGCGTGCCCCGTAACAGCAGAACCTGATTGCGACCATCTTCCGAGCGTGTTAGTTGACGCTGCCAAACACTTGCCTCTTCCGAATTAAAACCTGCCCGGATTTCAGTTATCAGCATATTCAATTGCGGTTCATTGGTTACACATCCCTCGATAATTGAACCATCCAAACTGATTAAAGGTATCTGAAGTATTTGTTCTGCACTGCGGTTTGCTTTGGACAAAGCCAATTGATCGTCAAATACTAATACGCCGGATGAAAGATTCGCCAGAATACTCTCCAGATGTGCCCGGGCGCTTTCCACTTGCTGCTGATTATGCTGCGCAACTGCTTGCGCTTCTTGCAACTGCTGCGTCATCAAATTAAATGATTCTGTCAATATACCCAATTCGTCGCCACTTTGAACCAAATGACGGCGGCTGTAATCGCCCTGTGCAATAGCACGCGTCCCTTCCGCCAGCATGCCGAGCGGAGCGCTTAATTTCTCACTGAGCAATGATGCGGTTGCCAGCGCTGAAAATAAGGATAATAACAATGCCAATGTCAATGTCACACTATACAATCGAGTCAATCCATGACGTGATAATGTAAGTTCCTGGTAATCCCGGAACCCTGCCTGTACTCGCTCAGCATCTTTGGCCAACTGCACAGGAACCGGCTGCAATAACTGCAAAACCCGGATATCTTCTTTCAAGCTCAATACGTTGACAGGTACAACCACACGCAAATATAAACCTCTATCGTCTAACGATTCAACTGCGCTGTAAGCTTTCTGGATTCTTATATGACGCATTACCATCGCGTTCGGCTTTTCAGGAAATAAGGCCAGATTACTTTCGCTTGAGAATGCGATCACCTTGCCATCCTGATTGAATAAAGTGGATTCTTCCACTTGGGTTTGCAATAATAATTCGTTAAGTATCAGCAAAGGGGGATCTGAAGTTCCAGCCAGTATCAACGCCGTGGCCTGTGCTTTTTTCTGCAGCTCCTCCAACAAGTTATCCAGCATAGTCTGCCCAAGATTCAGCCCCCCCTCCAAAGCACGATCCACTTTCACATCAAACCAGGATTCAATACTTTTCTCCAGGAATTGAACTGATACGGCATACACCAAAGCTCCAGGAAGTATTGCCATCAGGGAAAAAACCAGCATTAATCGCAATGCCAGCTTGGATCCAAATACACCTGATTTAAGTCTGCGCTTGAATCGCCACAACAATATTGCGACGATTGCCATAAGGAAAAGTACAAAAGCAGCATTTATAACCAGCAGCAAGCGGTACTTATGCTCAAAAAACTCCGTATTGGCGCCTGCTGTAGCCAGGAGAAACAACATGACTGCGCCCAGCCCTGAGCCAATAATGAGCACATACTTCATTACTGGCCTTTCATCTGGAATGGCTGCTCCGGCGTAGGTAATTTCATGCTCCACTCCAATTTGTCTGAACTCAGATTCCATCGACTGGAGCCCAGAGCCTCGACCTGGAATGGCTTGGGCATACGTGTCAGATCAAGCCATATACGCAGCGACGCGATATACTCAGCATCCTGCTTTAATTCTGATTTAACTGTTAAGGGAAAATTGCGCAAACGGCCCAAAACCCCCAATGCCTCACTGAGCGTATTAAAACTCTGTGAAAATGAAGCATGATTTAAATGATACTGGCGCGTAAGCGCATAATACCTCAGTCCGACTCTGTATTTGCCGCGCACGACTTCGTCATCCAGCCAATACCAGCGCACATCAACCAGACTGTATTTGAATACGAAGTAAAGTACGATCCCTTTCTCGAGCGCCTGCTCCAAAGTCGGGTTAAGCGCGATTTCAGAATCCACGCTAATTTCATAGCCCCCGCCCGTCGCTACCAAATTGACATTTTTTATCTGGATGCCCTCCGCCTGCGCAGTATCTGCCGGAAACAGAAAAAATAGAATCAACCATAAGAAAACTGAACTGACATACGATAGCTTCGCCCGATCCATATATCGATCAGGTTTTTTGCAACAAGGTATAAAAGAAACCGTCATGTTGAGTATCAGGTAACAATTGTCCATCAATCATCGCTGCCACAGAAAGCGGTAATTGGCGTGCATCAGAATGATGTTTAAGAAATTTCTCAATCTGCATTGTATTTTCTTCTGCAAAAACTGAACAAGTCACATAGAGCAACTTACCATTCTTACGTAAAATTTTCCATAATGCGTCCAGTATTGCTTGTTGAGTTACTACAAACTTAGTCAAATCACTCTCGCGTCGAAGCCATTTAATATCAGGATGCCGGCATACCACACCCGATGCAGAACAGGGCACATCAGCCAAAATTCGATCATAGGGTTGCTTATTCCACCATGCATCAGGATTCGCCGCATTACCGCAAATTAATCGCTCCGATGTCATCCTCAAACGCTCAAGGTTTTGCTGTACTTGAATTAGCCGCTCCGGGTCATTATCCAGCACTGACAGCGATATATTCGCCAATTCCAGTAAATGCGTGCTTTTACCTCCAGGAGCAGCACAAGCATCCAACACTCGCATGCCATCATGCACGTCCAGCAGTGGCGCAGCAAGTTGCGCACCTGCGTCTTGCACCGTTACCAATCCCATTGCAAAGCCTGGCAGAGATTCCACCCTGACGGGTTGACTCAATCGAAGCGCGCCCGGCCATAACAACTCAGCCTGCATCCCATTTTCCGCCAGCAAATCACAGTACGCCTCCACACTGATCTTACGCCGGTTAACCCGTAGAGTCATCGGAGGACGCTTGTTATTCGCGCTCAGTATGGCTGCGAAATTTTTCGGATATTGCCGCCGCAGCTTATCAACCCACCACTGCGGATGCGAATAACGTCCAATCTCTTTTTCAGCAGCTTGTTTCAGCAAATTTTCCTGCTGCCGGATAAAATTGCGCAACACCGCATTGACCAATCCTTGCATCCCGCTGCCCTTCACCAAGCAGCGTGAAGCTGAAACCGCCTGATCCACCACGGTGTGCGGCAGCACCCGGCCATATTGCAATTGATATAAACTTACCAGCAGTAGGTGACACAGGCTTTTGTCGTGCAACGGCTTTTTCAGCAAGAGCTCTAAGACTGCTCCCAGTTGTCCATAAAAACGCAATACACCGTAGCTCAGATCCTGCACAGCGCCTCTCTGCTGCTTCGATAGTGATGATTCTACACGCCAAGCATCCTGCAACACCTCCGTCAGGCTTGCTCCGGCTAATACTTTACCCACTACAGAAGCCGCAACAAGTTGTGTTCTTATCATATTCTTATGAAAAATTAACCGGAGTAAAGCATTCACCTGGATGAAAATTATTGCCCGTCAGAAAATCCGCCACATTCATTTTTCTCCCTCCCGGCTTCTGTAGCATTTCCACTTGTAACCAGCCAGAACCGCATGCCACAACTATGCCTTCGCGACTTACCGCAACAATTTCACCTGGCTGCCCGGATTCACCTGCAATTATTTTTGCCTGCCAAATCTTCAAAACCATTCCCTGGAAAGATGTGTAAGCACCCGGAGCTGGATTAAATGCGCGCACCACGCGGTCTATCTGCTCGGCTGGAAGCCGCCAGTCAATTTCAGCTTCCGCCTTGGTTATTTTGGTGGCATAGCAAGCTTCCGTTTCATTCTGAGCTACTGGAACAAGCTTTCCTTGTTGTAGTTGAGCCAAGGCTTCTACAATGCTCAATGCACCTAACAAACTCAGCCGGTCATGCAGGGATTGCGTGCTATCGTCCGGCGCGATCTTCATTTCGTGCTTCAACAAGATGTTACCCGTATCCAGACCCGCGTCCATTTGCATGATTGTAATGCCGGTTTCAGCATCACCAGCCAGAAGCGCCCGTTGTATCGGCGCCGCGCCGCGCCAGCGCGGCAAAATCGAAGCGTGGATGTTCAAACAACCTTGACAAGGAATATCCAGCACTGCTTGCGGCAAAATCAATCCATATGCCGCAACTATCATCACATCCGCACGTAACGCCTCTAGTTGCGCCTGTATTTCCGGCGTTCTAAGTGTCAT
Source organism: Nitrosomonas ureae (assembly GCF_900108305.1). Taxonomy (GTDB): domain Bacteria; phylum Pseudomonadota; class Gammaproteobacteria; order Burkholderiales; family Nitrosomonadaceae; genus Nitrosomonas; species Nitrosomonas ureae_B. The sequence continues at coordinate 38,070 of NZ_FNUX01000004.1, read as the reverse complement.
TGGCTGCAGTATCGCAAGATGCTGCTGCTGAGCCAACACCTTGACTGCACCTGCAACCGTTTTCATTCCTCTTCCAGCCGGGCGGTCCGGTTGGGTTAAAACCATTACAATCTGATGCCCTGCATGGATCAGTCCTTCCAGTGCAGTAGCAGCAAAAACAGGGGTTCCGGCAAAAATAATTTTCATGCTAATGCATTGATGATTCATCAGTTAAGGCAGCGGCAATTCATACCGCCAATGGAAAGAAAGCAATAATCCGCAAAATATCAGATGACTATCCTCATGCAAGCCTCCGCGCTCACATTGTACTACGCTGTTTTTTCTTTAATTTCGCCAAAGTACGCACCTGCTTGAGCCGGGACCAATATTCAATAAACACTTTTCCTGCCAAATGATCCATTTCATGCTGAATACACACAGCCAGCAATCCATCGGCATCCAAAACAAATGATTCACCTTGAGCATTCAAGGCCCGTATCGTAACCGATTCAGCTCGTTGGACTTTTCCATAAATACCTGGCACTGACAAGCAGCCTTCTTCATAATCCGAGATACCATTGCTGGCCATGATTTCCGGATTAATCAAAACCAGCAAATCATTTCGTGCTTCGGAAGTGTCAATAACGATAACACGCTCATGCACATCCACTTGTGTTGCCGCTAATCCAATCCCAGGCGCGGCATACATAGTTTCTGCCATATCATTTATCAACGTGCGGATTTTGTCAGTGACCTGTCCTACAGGTGCCGCTACAGTATGTAGCTTTTCGTCCGGATATTGTAATATTTTTAAAATAGCCATAAAAAATTATGTATATAAATAAACTCAATACCGCATTTAGACCGTATCATTAGCCAATTATTCTGATTATGACTAATAACCTGTACGGGGATCGTCCATGCGAAAGCCTATTATAGCCATGATTTTATTCCTGGGTCTGTTTTCTATTCCGCCAGTCAACGCCGATAATAATTTGTTGCGAAGCGACACTCCCCATCGCCATGTCGTTGTGCCCGGCGATACGTTATGGGGAATAGCCGCCAGATTTCTTAACGATCCCTGGCGCTGGCCTGAGATCTGGGGATTCAATCGCGACCAGGTAAAAAACCCTCACCGCATCTACCCCGGTGACATTGTCATACTGAGAAGAACACCTTATGGGTTTCGATTGAGCCTTGAGGACAATGAAGATGAGGTTAGAACCGTCAAATTATCTCCAAAAATTCGTTCGGAATTATCCGATACGGCAGCCATACCCAGTATCCCGGCTGCCGCTATCGAACCTTTTCTCAGCCAACCTTTGGTCATTGAAAGGGATGGGCTTGACAACGCGCCCTATATTCTGGGCTCCAGCGACAATCGAGTGGTTCTAAGCACAGGCAATACCGCTTATATCAGCGGACTACCAAAAGATAAAGGTTCGACATGGCAAATTTTCCGTCCTGGCAAAGCGTTAAAAGATCCCGATCAGAAAGACCAGATTATCGGTTATGAAGCAACTTACCTAGGCAACGCAAAAGCCATTGCACTAGCGAATGTCAGCACAGTAACCATCACACGGGCCACGGAAGAAATCCTGAAAGGAGATCGTCTCGTTCCTGCACCTAAAACTATATTCAATAACTACGCACCTCATGCCCCGGATTTTCCAGTCAATGGACGAATTATCTCAGTTTATGGCGGTATCACCGAAATTGGCAAAGGTGCCATCGTTACCTTGAATAAAGGTCAAATGGATGGACTTGAAATGGGTCATGTGCTTGCTATTTTCCGAAAAAGCCAAGATAAATCCCTGACAGGGGAACTGGTACAGCTACCCGATGAGAGAACGGGACTGGCATTCGTATTCCGCGTTTTTGACAAGATATCTTACGCATTGGTTGTCCAGAGTACGTATTCCATTAAAATACTGGATGCGGTCAAAACTCCTTAAAATAATAGCTGTAACTTTCATGAAATATGCATCCGATATTGAATCATGGCTAAGTCTTAATCTGATTGATGGTTTGGGCGGCGAATCTATCCGCCGGCTTCTGATTGCTTTTGGCAATCCTGCAGCGATCCTTGCGGCACACATCACAGCGCTCGAACGTATCGTAAAAAAAACAACGGCTCATCGCATCAAGCAAGGCCCTGATCGCGACAATATTATAAATGTACTAAAATGGCTGGAAGATCCCGTTAACGCGGTCATTACCTTGGCTGATTCCGATTACCCGGCACAGTTGCTCAATATTGCGGATCCACCGCCATTGCTTTATTTTAAAGGCCGGCGAGAACTCCTTCAGCAGCCTGCTCTGGCAGTTGTTGGCAGCCGCAATGCTACGCCACAAGGCCTATCCAATGCAGAAGCCTTTTCCGAGGCCGCCAGCAATGCCGGACTTTGCATTATCAGTGGCATGGCGCTTGGAATAGACACTGCCGCCCACCAGGGCGGCTTACGTGGCTCTGCCGCCAGCATAGCCATTGTAGGAACGGGATTAGATATCGTTTACCCGGCAAAAAATCATCCTTTGGCTCATAAACTCGCGAAAGAAGGTGCGCTGATTTCTGAATTTCCGTTAGGCACACCCGCCATAGGCAGGAATTTTCCACGTAGAAACCGCATCATCAGTGGCATGACCCAGGGTTGCCTGGTAGTAGAAGCTGCATTGCAAAGCGGTTCACTGATTACAGCACGCCAGGCTTTGGAACAAGGTCGCGAAGTGATGGCAATCCCAGGATCTATTCATTCACCCCTGTCAAAAGGCTGTCACGCATTAATCAAGCAGGGTGCAAAATTGGTTGAAAACACGCAAGACATTTTGGACGAATTAAGTCATCTGGCATTAATCGATACCACACCAGATAGAAAAAAAGAATCCTCCACCGGGCAATCGACAGAAAACTCTTTGTTACTCAATTACGTAGGTTATGATACGGTTAACATCGACACCCTGTGCGCACGTAGCGGCTTGACTGCTGAGGTTGTATCAGCCATGCTATTAACGCTTGAACTTGACGGTCAGATCAGCAGTCTACCAGGAGGATGGTATCAGCGAATTGATTGACATTTGATACTATAACTAAAATCGCTTATCTGTATTTATAGACACAATTATGTTCGATATACTCGTTTATTTATTTGAAAATTATTTTGATTCAGGAAGCTATCCTGACTCTGCAACGCTGACGCGCAAACTCACCATGGCAGGATTTGCCGACGAGGATATTAGCGAAACACTGAATTGGCTCTCTGAGCTTGAGCGTCATGACATTGGCAATTATCCAGCCAGCTTTGCCGAAAACAATTCCTTCCGGTGCTTTACCGAATATGAAATAGAAAAAATCGATACCGAAGGACGAGGATTTATTTTTTTTCTGGAGCAAGCCGGCATCATTAATCCGTTACAACGGGAATTATTAATTGATCGTGTGCTGATGATGAATGAGAGCTCATCCAGTCTCGAGAAAATCAAATTGATTGTTTTGACAGAATTATGGATCCAGAATCAGCTTACTGACGATACCGTATTGGAAAAACTGCTGATTGTCAGTGACTCTCATTATCGTCATTAAGACTGAATCGCGTCCTTCGCTCACACCGATTAACCGCTTGAATGAATGCAGTCAATGCACTCGCCGCCACCCTACTTAACAGTTAAAACCATCATGCGCGATAATACAGAGCCAGCAAATTATCTTTCCCGGAAAGCTCATGGGTAAATCTCTGATCATTGCTGAGAAGCCTTCAGTAGCAGCAGATATCGCACGAGCGCTGGGTAATTTCACCAAAAACACTGATTTTTTCGAGAATGATCAATACGTCATATCTTCGGCAGTAGGCCATTTACTCGAGCTAGTCATCCCGGAAGAATACGAAGTAAAACGTGGCAAGTGGAGTTTCACAAACTTACCCGTGATTCCTCCGCATTTTGATTTGAATCCGATAGAGAAAACTTCCTCGCGCCTGAAGCTGCTGAGCAAACTCATCAAACGCAAGGACGTCGATTTATTGATAAACGCCTGCGATGCCGGACGCGAAGGCGAGTTGATTTTTTATTATATTCTGCGCCATGTCGGCACCAGCAAACCGGTAAAACGTCTTTGGCTGCAATCCATGACACCCGACGCGATCCGTGAAGGATTTACCCGATTAATGGACAGCTCGGAAGTAAAGTCCCTCGCAGAAGCCGCTGTCAGCCGATCAGAATCAGACTGGCTGGTTGGGATTAATGGCACGCGTGCCATGACTGCATTCAACTCCCAGGAAGGAGGATTTCATAAAACCACAGTTGGGCGGGTACAAACCCCTACTTTGGCAATTCTTGTTGAACGTGAAGAAAAAATCAAAAAATTCCGTCCACAGGATTACTGGGAAATTCATGCTACCTTTACAGCCAGTAGCGGCAATTATACCGGCAAATGGTTTGATGAGAAATTCACCAAGGATAAAATCAATCAGGAATCCAGGTCAGAACGGCTTTGGGAACAGAAAAAGGCTGAAATTATCCGTGATAAATGCCAGGGAAAATCCGGTCACGCCAATGAGGAAAGCAAACCCAGCAAGGAAATCTGTCCATTATTGTACGATCTGACCAGCCTGCAACGCGACGCCAACAGCCGCTTTGGTTTTTCAGCCAAAACGACACTCGGCCTGGCGCAAGCACTGTATGAAAAACACAAGGTGCTGACTTATCCGCGAACCGATTCACGCGCTCTACCGGAAGACTATATCGGCACCGTTAAAGATACCGTGCAGAACCTGCAAAACACCGGTTACGGTAAATTCTGCCAACAGATTCTGGCATCAAACTGGGTTGTGCCCAATAAGCGTATTTTCAACAACGCCAAAATCTCAGATCACTTCGCCATTATCCCGACTTCATTAAATCCAACAAAATTAAACGAGGCGGAGGCCAAGCTTTACGATCTGGTTACCAAACGTTTCCTGGCCATCTTTTTTCCAGCGGCGGAATTTCTGGTCACCACCCGTATCACCCGGATTGAAAACGAGCCTTTTAAAACCGAAGGCAAAGTCATGGTCAATCCCGGCTGGCGAGCAGTCTATGGAAAATCGGCGCAGCCGGACGATGCGGAAGATGACCGCACGCTCGTAGCCATTATTCCCGGTGAATCCGTCATCACGGAAGCCATCGACATCATCGCAAATCAAACTCGCCCCCCTGCGAGATTTAATGAAGCAACCTTGCTTTCCGCAATGGAAAGCGCCGGCAAGCTCGTGGAAGATGAAGAGCTGCGTGCTGCAATGAACGCAAAAGGCTTAGGCACACCGGCTACCCGCGCTGCGATTATTGAAGGTCTGGTTTTTGAAAATTATATCCAGCGTATTGGCCGCGAATTGCACCCAACGGCAAAGGCTTTCTCATTAATTACGCTATTGCGCGGCCTTAAGATTCCCGAGCTTATCTCACCCGAATTGACGGGCAATTGGGAGTTTCAGTTACGCCAGATTGAACAGGGCAATCTGAAACGCGCTGCATTCATGGAGAAAATTGCCGAGATGACACGTCACATGGTAGAGCAAGCCAAGACGCATCGCGGCGAAACCATTGCGGGGGATTTTGCCGTTTTGAAGTCTCCTTGCCCGAAGTGTGGCGGCATCGTGCATGAAACCTATAAAAAATTTCAATGCCAGAAGTGTGATTTTGCGCTGTGGAAAATTCTGGCCGGGCGCCAATTTGAAGTTGAAGAAATGGAAACATTGATCACCCGGCACGAAGTCGGTCCGCTACAAGGCTTCCGAAGCAGAATGGGACAATCCTTTAATGCCATCATCAGACTTACCGACACTCTGGAAATGAAATTTGATTTCGGCAACAATGATGAAAATCAGGAGGAAATCGATTTCAGCGAGCAGCTTCCACTAGGTAAATGCCCCAAGTGCAATCATGCCGTTTATGAACACGGCATGCAGTATGTTTGCGAGAAATCTGTCGGGGCTGCCCGTACCTGTGATTTTAAAACAGGGAAAATCATTCTTACACGTCCAATTGATCGTGCACAAATCACCAAATTGCTGGAAACTGGAAAAACCGATTTATTAACAAAATTCATTTCCAAAAAAGGAAGACCTTTTTCGGCTTACCTGGTTAGAAATTCAGATGGAAAAATAGGTTTTGAGTTTGAACAAAAAGCTGCTAAAAAAACAACTGAAACAAAATCCAAAACAAAACAATCAAAAACCCAATCGACTGGTGATATCGCCTCCTGACCCTCTTAAGACAATATATCCTTTATCCTTTTCACCATCACAAATTGATGACCGGTCACGAAGAATCCGGGCATGAAACATTGCCCGGATTCTTCGGCATGATTTATAAATAAAAATTGAGGATATATTTGCCCACCCCGCTGGTAGCCATAATTATCATAATGAGCCCTCCTATCATGGCAGTTCCTTCAATAAGGATGGATATAAATGCCCGCGATGTACTCTCAAATTCCTCTTCACCCAAAGTATTTTTCCGCCTCTCCCTGCGATCCTTCACCCACAACTGCAACCAGATGGCAACAGGAATCGCCAGTAAAGAGAACATTAAAACAATTTCTGTGTCTTCCATTTCCATTTATAAAACCTCTTTGTTATTGATAATAGTACGATAAATTTATCTTGTAGATGCTCGCAATAAACTGCGATATCCGATAACATCATTTCAAAACCAAACGTTTTACGTTAGCTGATTGCTTTTGGTTCAAAATTTACTGCGATAGATTACCTTAAACAAGATAGCATGATAAAGATTTTTCCAAAGGAGATAAATCATCGGCTCGGGTAATACGAGCAAATTCAGCCTGCCTGCCCGATCAATAAAATTACGCTCCGAATGTTCTTATGAGATATCATTCTTCATTTTAATTGCATATACCAACCATGAAGTGGCTTGATCTACCATTTGCCAGGAAAGCTCAAGGCACAATACGATTACCTGGATCAAAAAGCATTTCCAACCGGATTCTCCTACTTGCCGCACTCGCGCAAGGCGACACACAGATTCACGATTTACTGGCTTCCGACGATACGGCGCATATGCTGGATGCACTGACCCAATTGGGTGTCAATGTTACTCAAACCGGGAAAAACAATTATCGTATTTGCGGCATCAATGGAATATTCCCGGTTACCGATGCCGATTTATTTCTCGGCAATGCCGGTACCGCCTTTAGACCATTGGTTGCGGTATTATCCTTAATGCAGGGACATTATCGGCTATCGGGCGTGCCACGAATGCACGAGCGACCCATCGCGGACCTGGTTGATGCATTGCGGCAATTAGGTGCGAATATCACTTACCTGGGTAATCCCGGTTTTCCACCACTGGAAATAAAACCATTTACCCCGCATATCGTTGGCAATACGCATACCGTTACGGTAAAAGGCGATGTATCCAGCCAATTTCTCACGGGATTGTTGATGGCATTGCCTCTGAGCGGAAAGAAATCCCTCATCGAAGTAACGAGCACCTTAATCTCCCAACCTTATATCGAATTAACGCTTGCGCAAATGCAGCATTTTGGCATACGGGTGGAACATACCGGTTGGCGGCAATTTGTGATCCCGGCTCAACAGAAGTATCGCAGCCCAGGACATCTATCCGTCGAAGGCGACGCCTCGTCGGCTTCATATTTTCTCGCGGCCGGCGCCATCGGTAATGGGCCGGTGAGGGTGGAAGGCGTCGGCTGTAACAGTGTGCAAGGCGATGTTCGCTTTGCTGCAGCGCTCGAGCAAATGGGAGCCAAAATATCCATGGGAGAAAACTGGATTGAAGCCAGTAGTCCGAATAGCGGTAACAGCGGAAAATTTCTACGCGCCATCGATCTGGATTGCAATCATATTCCCGATGCAGCGATGACGCTTGCCGTTATCGCGTTATTCGCGGAAGGCGCTACAATGCTGCGTAACATTGCCAGCTGGCGCTTAAAAGAAACAGACCGCCTGACAGCAATGTCCACTGAATTGAGGAAATTGGGCGCAATGGTTGAAGAGGGCGAGGATTACTTGCGCATTACTCCTCCAATCCATGGCTTGACTCCGCACGCGGCGATTGATACCTACGATGATCACCGTATGGCTATGTGCTTCTCGCTGGCCTGCTTGGGGGCGCCCGTGCGCATCAACGATCCTGATTGCGTGGCCAAAACATTCCCCGATTATTTTGAAAAACTGTCGCAAATCGTTCATTTTGAAATCAAATAACTTCACTGAACCGTTTATGCAAATCACTAATATCCTTAATGAAAACCGAAAAAATACCTGTTATCACCATTGATGGCCCGTCAGCATCGGGAAAAGGCACCGTTGCTCAATTAGTAGCTCAAAAAATTGGATTTCATTACCTGGATAGCGGCGCGCTTTATCGCCTGGTTGCTTTGAAAACACTGCAATCGCACACCGATATCCACGATGCTGATCAGATTGCCCAAATCGCCAAACGCCTGGACATCGTATTCAAAAATGAACAGATCTATCTTGATGACGCCATCGTCACAGAAGATATCCGCGCAGAACAGTGCGGTTTGCTCGCTTCCCAATTAGCGGCATATTCCCAAGTCCGGGCGACGCTCACAGAGCGTCAACGCGCATTTCGCCAACCTCCGGGACTGGTTACCGACGGGCGCGACATGGGGTCAGTTATCTTTCCCGACGCCACGCTAAAAATATTTTTAACGGCCAGCGCCGAAATACGCGCACATCGACGATATAACCAGTTGAAAGAGAAAGGAATAAGTGCTAACATGGCAGACCTTTTGCATGATATCAAGAAACGGGATGAACGTGATAGCACTCGTAGCATCGCCCCGCTTGGGCAGAGTGTAGACGCACGATTACTGGATACTTCGGCATTGACCATATCTCAGGCACAAGACATCGTGCTCTCTTGGTATAATGAAACCGTGCATCAAACCAGCGTTTGAATATGGATAAATTTCTTCTCAACGCCTATAAGCGAAAATAGGAAAAGATCTATTATTCGAACATTTTATTAACTAACCAGTCCATTGGCCATCCAGTCCGTTGGATTATCAATCAGGTTTTTTTTATAATGACTAATGCTTCCACTGCAACTCAACAATCCCCCGAAAGTTTCGCCGCACTCTTTGAAGAAAGCCTCTCACGGCAGGAAATGCGTATTGGTGAAGTCATCACCGCCGAGGTCGTCCGCGTTGATTACAATATTGTAATCGTTAATGCCGGACTTAAATCCGAAAGCTTTATTCCTGTTGAAGAATTTAAAAATGACCGGGGTGAGATTGAAGTTAAACCGGGCGATTTTATCAGCGTTGCCATCGAATCCCTTGAAGATGGCTATGGCGAAACCCGCCTTTCCCGTGACAAGGCCAAGCGCCTGACCGCCTGGCATGACTTGGAACAAGCCATGGAAAGCGGAAAGATTGTAACGGGCATGGTCAACGGCAAGGTTAAGGGTGGTCTGACCGCAATGATTAATGGCATACGGGCGTTTTTGCCTGGTTCCCTGGTTGACATTCGTCCTGTTAAAGACACCACGCCTTATGAAAATAAGGAAATGGAATTCAAGGTCATCAAGCTGGACCGGAAACGCAATAACGTGGTTGTTTCGCGCCGCGCTGTACTGGAAGCGACACAAGGCGCGGATCGGGAAACCTTGTTATCCAACCTGCAGGAAGGCGCAGTGGTTCAGGGTATCGTGAAAAATATCACGGACTATGGCGCATTTGTTGATCTGGGCGGCATTGACGGCTTGTTGCATATTACCGACCTGGCATGGCGCCGGGTTAAACATCCTTCCGAAGTCGTCAATATCGGCGATGAAGTTACCGCCAAAGTGCTCAAGTTCGACCAGGAAAAAAATCGTGTTTCACTGGGGATGAAGCAGCTGAACGAAGATCCTTGGGTAGGTTTGTCGCGCCGTTATCCGGCACGCACCCGCTTGTTCGGCAAAGTGACCAACCTGACTGACTACGGCGCTTTTATCGAGATCGAACAAGGTATCGAAGGATTGGTGCATGTTTCAGAAATGGATTGGACCAACAAAAATGTTTATCCTTCCAAGATCGTGCAACTGGGCGATGAAGTTGAAGTCATGATCCTCGAAATCGACGAAGAACGCCGCCGTATCTCACTGGGCATGAAGCAATGCCAGGCTAACCCCTGGGAAGAATTCGCCGCCACGCATGATAAGAATGCCAAGGTTCGCGGCCAAATCAAATCCATCACCGACTTCGGCGTATTTATCGGACTGCCTGGAAATATCGATGGCCTGGTCCATTTATCTGATTTATCCTGGAATCAGCCGGGTGAAGAGGCCGTGCTCAATTATAAAAAAGGCGATGAAATCGAAGCCCTGATTTTATCCATCGATGTCGAGCGCGAGCGCATTTCATTGGGCATCAAGCAAATGGAAGGCGATCCTTTCACCAGCTTCGTTGCCGAGAACGATAAAAACAGCATCGTTACGGGTACGGTAAAATCAATTGATCCCAAAGGCGCTGTCATCGCGCTCGCTGATGATATCGAGGGGTATTTGCGCGCATCCGAAGTCTCGCGTGACCGGGTTGAAGACATTCGCACTTTCCTGAAAGAAGGCGATACGGTCGAAACCATGATCATCAATGTGGATCGCAAAAACCGCACCATTAATCTTTCGATTAAGGCAAAAGATAAATCGGATGAGTCAAGCGCCATGCAAAAAATCAAAGCTCCGGCCAATGCAGGAACAACCAGTCTGGGCGCTTTACTGAAAGCAAAAATGGATAGTAAAAACACTGAGCAATAAGGATATTTCATGACGAAATCTGAATTAATTACCCGGCTTGCAGCACGCTTTCCCCAGCTGGTTGCAAAAGATGCCGAGCTGTCAGTCAAAACGATCATTGATGCCATGGCTAAAAGCCTGGCCAGTGGTCAACGCATAGAAATACGCGGTTTTGGCAGTTTCGATTTGAACTACAGGCCGCCACGCATCGGGCGCAATCCCAAGTCTGGCGAAAAAGTCAAAGTTCCGGAGAAATATGTGCCACACTTCAAGGCGGGTAAAGAAATGCGTGAACGGGTGGACTATACGGATAAGAAATAGTTTTTATCAAACGAAATGAGTATCCTGCGTGGCATGTGACGAAATGCCGCGCAGGATACCATCAAATGCTTAATGCTATCCTGCATCATTGCATCAATCTTTGGCTTAGGTCATAACATATTAAGGAAACGCTGATTAATTCGGCGAACGAGATGAAGCACGAGACGCTCGGAACGCAACAACTGAGACATATCAACAAGATAGGCGAAGGCGTGAGTACCGCGCAACGAAATGATTCGCCCGTGCAGTCAATTAATCAGCGTTTCCTTAAGTACCCGGCTTGTTTTGAGCTTATAATTTATTCACTTCTCTAATAACCTGTACGGACTCTACTCATTATGATGAATCTAGTTGCCTGGCTTTTTCGTATTGTAGTCTTTGCAATACTCGCGGTATTTGCATCCAAAAATTCGCAGCCCGTTATGCTCCAGTACACCATGGAACAGTCCATAGAACTGCCCCTCAGTGTCGTACTTTTGATATTCTTTGCACTGGGCGCTCTTATTGCCATGATTTCCGCCCGCTGCCGGTGTAACTCGAACGATTAAACATCGCTTAGCTTCATGCATGAACCCCGCATTATTGTGGCGCTGGATTTCCCGGATGGTAAAAGCGCCTTACAGTTAGCGCATCAGCTTGATCCTCAACTATGCCGGTTGAAAGTCGGAAAGGAATTATTCACCGCGACCGGCCCGCAACTCCTCGAGCAGTTCATGACCAGGGGATTCGATGTATTTCTTGATCTTAAATTCCACGATATTCCCCATACGGTTGCCAGGGCTTGCCAGGCCGCCGCTGATTTAGGCGTGTGGATGGTGAATGTGCACGCACTGGGAGGCCGCAAGATGCTGCAAGCTGCGCGGGAGGCGATAACTCCGGGCACAACCAAACTGATCGCGGTCACGTTGCTGACCAGCATGGATCAAAACGATCTTGCCGATATTGGCCTGGCCGGTCAACCTGAGCAGATCGTCGACCGCCTGGCGCGGCTCGCTGATGAATGCGGGCTGGATGGCGTTGTTTGCTCCGCACTGGAAGCCGCCCATCTGCGGCAGCAATTAGGTGAGCGCTTTTGCCTGGTAACGCCGGGCATCCGCCCGCACGGCGATAGTGCGGATGATCAGCGGAGAATCACGACGCCACAGCAGGCCATCCGCAACGGCGCCGATTATCTGGTGATTGGCCGGCCAATCACTCAGGCCGGTAATCCGCTTCTGGCTTGCCAGCAACTTCATGCGGAAATCAGCGCAGTGTCAACATCCGCTACAAAGCACTGATTCTTTTATCCGCAAACACTATACCATCGCGGTAATTCCATTCACCCATACCACGCAATTTTCCATTCTGATCATGTGGTTCAATCGCTATTGAAGCGATAGCTTTTCCTGACATTTTCCCGAAGACTGCAAATAAAAAAGCCACCCTGAAACAGGGTGGCTTTTTAGTTTTGTTACTGGTTTTGTTTTCTAATCTACGGATTAGAATCCAAAGTTAGCCAGCGTAACACCAGGGGCAGCTACCAATTCGACAACGGCATCATCACCCGAGGTAAAGTTACCATCCTTGTTCGCGTCGATCACCACCCAGGTACTGCCGCCACTGACACCGATTGCCACACCCCGGTCTACACCGCCGGAAGCAAAGAAATCCGTTATGGACGTTGCCGAACCATCAGCAATCGAAGCAATCGCGGCACCGCCTTTATTCGCCAGCGCTGAAGCTTGCTGACCGGTAAACCCAAGAACACCCAGATCAATGACGTCCAGCTGACCCGCAACACCAAAACCAGTAATAATATCATGCCCGTCCAGATCCGCATTCAACTGGGAATCGCCCACAGCATTCAGAATCAAGGTGTCTACCGATCCGACGCCCAGTGTGATTATATCGCCACCGCCGTTACCGATAATGGTATCGCCATCCGCGGTTCCGGTATAAGTATCGCTAGCTGCACCGCCAACAAACTCAACGCCACTCGCTCCGCTCGCATTCACTGTCAATGCACCCGTCATCGTGCTGGCATCGATCTTTTTGAGTGTAGCGGCTGTCAAGCCGGCAATATCCAGATTGGCATTGCCGCTGATATTCAATGTTTCAACCGCATCACCGGCCAGTGCAGTGATTGTATTGGTGTAATCGGTATTTGCCAGTTCAGGATCGATCACCGTAACGTTGGAAGCTATGGTGAAAGACTCAATGGCATTGGCAGTGAACGAATCCACCGTTATCACGCCATTTGCTGCGCTATCATCATTTCCATCCAATGCATTCAGCGTCAGGTCCACATTATCGGCAGACCCCGTTGCAGTTGCCAACGCGAAATCCACCGTTTGACCCAGCGCCAAATCAGTTCCTTCTTCCGCATTGACGGTCACCGTCGTATCTGCCACTGCATTGTCTATGATTGCTGCACCTGTGAGAGCCGCGCCTATGGTCACTGCTACCAAGCCTGGCAGATTTTCCATATCATAGGTACCGGTACCGCCACCGATTTCCAGTGTTTCAAAATTGGTATAAACAGTCTGAGCGGCTGCATCCAAAAGAGCACCATCAACAACACCCAGAGCGTCATTGCCTTCACCGCCATCCGCCGTTGCACCATCAACGGCTGCAACCGTAATCGTAAACGTGTCATCACCCGCGCCTAATGCCACAGCAGCTGTCGCAGCCATTGCTTCGGTATAGGTAATGTCATCATTGCCGGAACCGCCGTTAACAGTGACTGCACTACCGTCCAATGTCGCGGTTACACCACCGGAATTACCGGCCGCATCCAATGTTTCTAAGGTAGTAAACGGATTCAGAAACTCAACGCTACCCGTACCAGTAATAGTTGCGGTTGTCGCAGTGCCACCAAACCCTTGAAGAATTTCATTCGATCCTCTTGCTGCTAAAGTCAATTCTTCAACAAGTGTTAATGAAGAAATGTCGGCATTTGAATTATTCGTTGAAAGATTCAATGTTGTAGCAACATCATCCAGAGCAACGGCAGTTACTGTTGGCGTCGTAAAATTGCCCACCGTATCCAGACTCAGGTTCTGAGTAGTCGCGGTATTGCCAGCGAATGTCACATTCTGGACTTGATTTCTGACCCCCAGAGTAGCGGCAGTGCCGATATTATCAACCATACCCGCGCCAGTACTCGATTGCACGGTGATCGATTGCACGCCGGTTGCGTTTGCCAGATCAAGCGTCGTACCCGCGCCAAAACGCGCAATGATATTCTCGATGCTGGTCAGAGACGGTGCTGCGCCGGCTATCAGCGTTGCGGTTAACGTATCGTTACCGGTGCCGCCGTCCAGTCTGTCAATGGATTCAAGCGAGTTGACCACGCCGCCTACGTTATCCTGAATGGCCAATGCGGTAAAGACGTCATCACCGCTGGTACCGGTCAGGCTATCTTCACCCACGATTAACGCAAAGCCCGATCCACTACCGGTCGGCACACCGCTATCGGTCAGTGCTTGCTGCACGTCTTCCGGCGTATAAGGAGCATCCCCGGTCACTTTGCTTAATACCGTCTGCAATAACGCGATATCAGTCGATGAACCTGTGGCTGAGTAGGCTTTGGCGACCAGAACCTTATTATCCAGCAAGGTTTTGGTTGCGGCAAATTCCGGTGCCGGAGTGCCATTCAAATAATTGATCCCTTCAATGACGAGGGCGCCCAGGCCTTTACCCGCCGCAAGCCCACCTTCAAAGAATGCTTTCGCTTGTGAACCGGCACTGGCAGGATCATCATCCGCTGCAAGACCAAAATTATTCAGCAATATGTTCGCTTGATCTTCTATGGTTACGTTACCAACCAGAATGTTGTCCTTGAATACCGGAGTATCATCCAGAAAATCAGCCAATTGATCGATTGACATATTAAAACCGTTTGCATCAACCAGATTCGCCAATTCGGTCATATAGACCTTGCCTGGTGCTGCATTAAACAAACCTATCGCAACTTTCAGAATACTAGTTTGTTGTTCTGCTGTTATAGCCATGGGAGCTCCCTCGTTATAAAAATTAAAAATAAATACTAAAGTAAATTACTTGCAAGTTTTTCACTTTCACTTTGTCTCTATGTAACTTCTGCGCAACTCAAATTTTCCTAGCAGAAAATACCACAAAAGCCAAGTTAAAGTCCATTCTGCCCAAAACAAAACCTCTTTGCAAGTTTGCATCCGAAGTTTTCACAGACCATGTTGCGTAATTACAACAATTATAACGCTATTAATTTACGCTAAAATTCTCATATGCAGGATAAGAGTGAGCTTATTCCAACAATTCATTTGCACAAGGGTGTGTATTACAACAATCACCGGATTTGAAGCCAATAGCGCTTCAACGGCCACCGCATGGGCAGTGAATGGACTGCGAACATAATCAATAGTTCAGATAATCAGGCGGGATTGCGGGAATGGCCGCCACCATTCCACAGATAAAAAGCACCCGTCTTGTTCTACTCCTTATTAATTTCCGTTTGTTTATCTGCGATAATAGACCCTTCAATATTCCAAGTTTAGTTTCTTTGCACCTGTTTAATACTACTATTTTTCCGAACAACTTCCGCAGCTCGTGGCAACAGGCCCCGCTCATTCCGCAGATGATCAAGCGCAAAGTGATCAGCCGATACCAAAGCTCGTTCCGGGGATTAATATACTCTCCCATTAATGCTGCCCTGATGTTGTCGATATATGCTTTTGTTTTCAGCGTTGCGCTTAAAGTATGTCCGGATCCCCAACACCATGATATCAACGACGACACATTTATTTTTGCCTTGTTATTACTCATGGGGTTAAGCTTGAACCTCACTCTCAATCCCTTTATTTTTATTATTGAGCAAGCGCGAGCAATGATACGTCATGGACAATTACCGCATTGGAGCCAAGTAGCTCCGTATTATTTGCCCGTGACCTTCGTCACCTGGATCGGGTTTAATAAAACACGCCAAGGGTTTGCAGATGTCCTTTAACGCTTCGGGCTATGAGCCAGCCGTTAACACCGTGAAGCTATCCAAATGCTATCAGCTGTATCAACATCCAAGAGATCGTTTAAAACAGTTTTTGTGGCCGCACGGATGGTGGGGTTCACGTCAATATTACCGCGAGCTGTGGGCTTTAAACGATATCGACTTAACGATAATGCCGGGAGAAGTCGTAGGCATCGTAGGTCAAAACGGCTCGGGAAAATCGACCCTGCTGCAACTGGTTTGCGGCACGGCAACCCCCACCTGCGGTGAAGTGCAGGTAAACGGCCGTATCGCTGCCTTACTGGAACTCGGCGCCGGATTCAACCCGGAGTTTACCGGGCGCGAGAATGCCTTGATGAGCGCGGCGATCATGGGGTTAAATCAGTTGGAAATTGCTGAGCGCATCGAACAGATTATCGATTTCTCAGGTGTGCGTGATTTTATTGATCAGCCCGTAAAAACATATTCCAGCGGCATGTATGTACGCTTGGCATTTTCTGTTGCCATCAATGTCGACCCCGATATCCTGATCATCGATGAAGCTTTATCGGTGGGGGATGGCGCGTTTGCCCGAAAATCGTTTACTCGCATCATGCAAATGCGGGATGCGGGTAAAACAATCCTGTTTTGTTCGCACTCGCTGTTTCAGGTTGAATCATTATGCGCTCGTGCGATCTGGCTCAATAAAGGCAAGATGGTATTAGATGGCGAATCCGCCCAGGTGGTATCGGCCTATCAGTCATTTTTGGATCAAAGTACAACTGACCCGGCAGCCACAACACATTTTGCAAGCGAAAGCGCCCCGGTCCTGCACAAAAGGCATCCATCCGGCAACGCGCATCTGGACAAAGTACAACTCATAGCGGATGACATCTGCACAGCGCATGCCGATATCGCCAGCAGCCAATCCAATATCCTGATCAACGTAAGCTTCGCTTCGGATCCTGCACTTCCGTGCCCGAATATCGCCATGACGCTACATGCCAAAGATGGCCGGATCATCACCAGTACAGCCACATGGGAAGATCAATTCGCGATTCAACGATCACCCGATGGATCAGGGCAAATTGGCCTCAGGCTGGAACGATTACCGCTTCTCAAAGGAGAATATCAGGTCAGTATCTATTTATTGTGCGAACGTGGCCTGCATCTGTATGATTCAGCAGAAGCCATTGCAACTTTACAAGTCACGCAAGCGGGACGCTTGCAAGGATATTTTTCAATTCCTCATCAATGGGAAAACAACCTCATCATTCAGAATGACTAAATCCATTAATCACAATTCGATACAAAGCACTCAGCATTACCGCCAGGCTACTCATGCCGCTGCGTCAATGACGGCAGCCCCGGCCTCTCCTGGCGAAACGCCGGTGTTTCCGCTCAATATATATGCCCATGCGTTACACCTGCATGAAGGCGTGGCTTCTGATTTACATTTCGGTTTGTTTAAAAACGACAAAATCAGCATGCGGACAGCGCAGCAATCAACTCATGAACTGCTGCTATCAAAGCTGCCACCGCCTCCTTGCCGCATTGTGGAAGTGGGGATAGACCCGGGAGCCGCCACCTCATCCATGCTCAGCCAGCTGGGTTATGATGTCCGCAGCATCACGCTCGATACGCTGGAAACTCTTAATGCCGATGCGCAAGGCTTCGATATTGTTTTATTTAAGGAATCAGCGCAATACATCGATCAACCGGTCATTTTTAATAAAGCGCTGGACCTGCTATCGCCATCGGGACAATTGATCGTAATGGGCGAATTTGCACTGAAGCACACTATTACACATTTGGAACGTCTCCATTTACTCAAGAACATGATCATGCTGGCCGAGCGATCCGGGTTTGAATTGATTGAAAACCTGGATTTATCCGTCCTGGCGGCACCCACTTTTGATTATTTGTTACAGGCCATTTCAACCTACCGGCAAAGGCTGATCAAGGATCTTTTCCTTAACCCTGAGCAACTGACGCAACTCGAGCAATCCAACCGGATTAACCGGGAAAAGTATACCAACGGGCAATACGGCTACGCTTTGTTGCGTTTCAGAAAAAAAACAACACCCCGGTGGCGCTTGCAGCTTTTAAAGGAAGATCAAAAACATAAGCTCTTTGATTTATTTAAGGAAACATTCCATCACACGATGACGCCAGCCACCTGGCAATGGAAATATGGCTCAAACGCAAGCCATGAACTGGGTGTATGGTGCAAAGGTAAGCTGATTGCCCACTACGGCGGCGTCGGCCGGAAGATTCTATTTTTTGGACAACCCCAAACAGCGGTGCAAATCGCGGATGTCATGGTCGACACAAACGAACGCGGCGTACTGACCCGGAAAGGCCCTTTTTTCCTGATGACGGCTGCCTTTCTGGAACATTATATTGGTTACGGCAAGCCTTATCTGATCGGCTTTGGATTTCCAAACGAACGGCACATGAAAATTGCGGAACGGCACGGATTATATGGCGAAGTTGGAAAAATGGCCGAAATCTCCTGGTCACCGTTATCGAAATTTCCTCACTGGCGCACCCGATTACTTCCTATCACCGCACTAGATAATAATGCGCAAATTGCGCTCATCGTTAATGCGTGCTGGCAGCAAATGGCCAAGGATCTGCAGACTGCATTAGTCGGTATCCGCGACTGGGCTTATATACAACACCGCTATCTTAATCATCCTACCCAGCACTACCAGGTCGTATTGATAAAAAACCGCGGTGGCGACCAGACACGGGGCGTGCTGATACTGCGTTATGATGCCCACGGGTGCGAAATCGTCGATATCGTAGCGCCATTGGCCGAAATTCCTCTTCTGGTTCTGCACGCCCGCCGGTTGGCAGGCATTAATGGCCAGCAACGATTATTTTGCCGTATCACGGAAAACTTTGCCGCCCATTTTGCAGTCGCCGGCGGCAACCGGAAAATGCTGGATATTCGCATTCCCGCCAGCACCTGGGATAACGCGCCATCGATTGATTCTTTACGTAACCATTGGTGGCTGATGTCCGGCGATGCGGACTTTCGCTAAATAAGTTTATATTGAATTTAAATGCAACCGTTGCTCACGATACGCAAATAAGCGTTTTAATTAATAGACGCACGACAATGAGCGCAATCTCCACGCAAGTGAACCATTAATCGCCATGAAAATTTTGATGGTTACACGTGAAACCCGTTCAGATCAGCGTTACGGTCTGGGACGCAGCTTGGCGCCCATTGTTGAAGAATTCCAGCGCCGCGGAGTCGAGGTGGGCTATCTTTGCCAAGCCGACTTAGGGCAACGCGCTATGCTCTGGCAACAACGCCTCCTGGCTTTATTAAATTGCTTACACGGAATCAAAAACACACCTACCCATTTCCCCGCATTGTTCCAGGTTCTGCTGGAACGCTTTAATATGGGACGTCTTGCCGCAAAACTGGCAGTTACGCAGAAATATACCCACGTACACTGCCACGATCCCTATATCGCCATGAGTTTGCGCTTTTTCCTGCGATTCTATCCCGATCACAAGCCAGTGTGGGGCATCACCGAACATGGTTTCGGTTGTTATACTCAAGCCATTCACGAAGATGGCGTGCATCTGGGTCATCGCGTGATGCGTTTCATGCGCCATCGGGAAGCCAACATACTGCGCGCTGCTTTCTGGGTAATCGCACCCACTCGCCGCGGCGTCTCTCAGATCGCACACGATCTAGCCATTCATCCGCTACCTGCGCACTGGCATCATCTGGTCCATGCACGCCCCGTTGTGAACCGCTACAGCCGGGAGGATGCAAGAAATCGTCTTGGCTGGAACGAGTCTGCGGTTTATATATTAAGTATTGGCCGCATCTCCCCGGTCAAGCAATATCCATTACTCATCCAGGCATGCGTCAGGCTTAAGCTGGAAAAAGAACTCCAGTTAGTTATTCTGGGTGAAGGCGATCACAGTACTTTACAAAAACTGGCTCAGCAATCAAGACTTTCACGGGAGATTCTGTTCGCGGTCACTGAAGATATCGGCTTATATCTTTGTGCCGCCGACTTGTATGTCAGCGCTTCAGCTTCCGAATCATTCGGATTGGCAAATCTTGAATCACTCGTAGCAGGCACAGCGGCGGTTTGCACCGCTGTGGGCGGTGTACCTGAAGTTGTAAAGGATGGCGCACTATTATCAGAACCCGATACTGACGCTCTGACGGAAGCGATGCAACGCATGCTGAGTGACCGGAAGCTGCGCGAACAAATTGCACAGCAAGGGCTGACACGAGCTAACTCATGGCCGGATATCATTGAAATTACGGATAAATATGAAGCAATTTATCGCCAAGCTGCAGCAGACTAAAATTGCCCGGCTAGGACTTTGTCCATTGCCAACACCACTTACTCCCATCCACAATGGGAAAATACTCGTTTTCGCTCCGCACCCGGATGACGAAATTCTGGGCTGCGGCGGCACACTGGCATTACTGAGGCAACAAGGATGCATTGTCAAAGTTATTTTCGTCACCGATGGTTCCGGCGCCGGCAGCCTTGATGCCGACGCACCCATCATTCGACGCAAGGAAGCGATGGAATCGTTAGCGACATTGGGAATTAATGACATGGAATTCCTCGATGAACCGGACGGCGGTTTTCGCAATTCCCCCCGCTTTGAAACCAAAGTTGATACGCTACTGCGGCAATTTAACCCGGATTGGCTGTTTCTGCCTTCGGTACTTGATTATCATCGCGACCATGTCGCCATAGGCCACGCCGTTTTAAACTGCTGGCAGCGCTGCAAAACATCATCGCGTGCATTTATTTATGAAATCTGGAGTCCGCTTCCCGCTACCCGGGTGATGGACATCACCAGTGTAATTAATCTCAAGAGACAGGCCATATCCTGCTATGCGTTACCCCTTTCCCACTGCAATTATCTTTCTGCGATCATCGGGTTAGCCAGCTATCGCGGTCTTTTTCTTCCTAAAAAAGAAGAGGAAAGTTATGCAGAAGCCTTTGTAGAGGCTGAAAAGAAAGGTCCCTTTCGAGACTTGTCGTATAGAATGTTAAAATTAAGAATCCATCTCGAAAATCTTATAACAAACTGATAAACCGGAAAATTTGCTAGAACTCTCCGGACAAATCAGTCCCGGTGACTTAATGCGGTAACAAAAATCATTCATACTGTCTTATATTTTGTTAACGAGATTCAAAATATTTCAATAAAGCTGTGTAATATCACACTCTGTTGAGAATAATTCTTAATTCATCACTTATCCATGACCAATCACCAATTTCTCCGCAAGGTATTGAGATACCAGAAAACCTACGGAGCAAAAGCGACAATAAAACGCTCCATCAATGAAATTCTTAATCGAATGCGCCGCTCGATTGGTCACTCGCACCCTTACCAGGCGCTATTCGATCGCGATGCACTATTGACCAGAATTGAGCATCCGGACATCAGATTGGTAGTTTTCGACATTTTTGATACGCTCATTACACGCCCGCTGCTTGATCCGGAAAATACCAAGCACTGGATCGCAAAGCGCATCAATTGCAAACATTATCCGGAACGACGCCATGCAGCTGAAATGTCATTGCGGGAAGCGGGAAGCTCCGATGTCAGTTTAGCTCATATATGCACTGAATATGTTCGTCTTTTTGGCACCGCCGAAGGCGATGCCAAGCAGCTGCAATCAATTGAAGAATCAGTGGAATTGTCCCTGGCACAACCATTGCCGGGTATGATCGAGATACTGGGAACGGTAAAACGGGCTGGCAAAAAAGTGGTGCTGGCCAGTGATATGTTTCTGTCATCGGACGCCATCAGAAAAATGCTGCAAAAGTGCAATATCCTTGAATATGATGCCTTATACATTTCGTCCGAAGTGGGCGTGCGCAAATCTACCGGAGCGCTTTTCCGCCACATTGCAGAGAGTGAAGGAATATTGCCAGAACAGGCCGTTATGATTGGCGATCACCCCATTTCAGATCAGCAGATTCCGCAGCAACTGGGCTTTCAAATTGCGGCTCTGGAAAGCCCGCTGGCATTGGCAGGGTATTTTCCACGCCTCAATATCTGGATAGAAAAAGTAAAATCAGCCGGCCCGACCGCTGATGAGCTGGTGCTGGGCAATATCGTACGCACTTTCTTTCAAGCCCAATCCAGGCAATTCTTTCTGGATCGCGCATCACTGACCCAATGCGGACGATACGGCATTGGCTATGCGATTGTGGGTCCGTTGTTAGCGGCCTTTAGCGAATGGCTAATTGAACAGGCCCATGCCGATAACATTGATCGTTTATATTTCCTTGCCCGCGAAGGACAGCTCATGAAGGATATCCATGAGATATTAACTGCAGGGCACAATACACCGCAATCCAATTATTTAGTACTATCACGCCGCGCGGTTTCGGTCGCAATGATCCGATCACACGAGGATATTCTGGCCATTGCCCGCACGGATTATCAGGCCAATTCACTGCCTGAATTCCTGCTGCGCCGTTTTGGCCTGACATTGGATCACACGACATTAACAGCTTTGGAGCGACGCGGCATTTGGTCACGCAAACGTCTGGTAGAAATTCAGGCGGGTCAGATCGATGACGCTCTGCTCGCGGTACTGGAAACCCTGTCGGATGCAATCCATCGTCGTGCAGCGATGGAACGCGAACCCATGCTGTCCTATTTGCAGCAAATCAAGTTAACGGAAGGAGTGGCGGCACTGGTCGACGTGGGTTATGCGGGAACTATCCAGGACAGATTATGCGACCTGCTAGAGCGAAAAATTCTGGGCTATTACATGGTAACCCGCGCAGCCGCTGCAGAAGTCCGCACACGTCACGGTGTGCGCATCTCGGGTTGCTTTGGTGAGGACCTGGCCACACCCGATCAATCGCCCTTATTACGTTATAACGTTCCTCTGGAAATGTTCATGGGATCGGATGATCCACAAATCAGTCATTACCGCTATCAAGACAATCACGCTGTAGCCGGCGTATACAATCCTTTGAGCGAAGCTGAAAAAGCTTCAATACCGTTACGTTCCGAACTTCGTGCAGGAGCGCTGGATTTTGCCCGTGACTATCGCTCCATGAAAGACTCCGGCCTTGGAAAATTACGCATCGATCCGCATTTGGCCGTTGATATTTTTCGAGATTTTTGGGAAGGCACTTCGGAGTCTGAGCGCGCTCAAATCATGAGCATAGCAACCGACGATCATTATTGCGGAATGGGCATCGTACATTTCGCGACATTCTTGCCGCATTAATCCATTCATCTATTTGTGCAAGTAATTGCACAGGTGTGGCTTCTGGCTCAAGCACCAAACCTGAAGAATAAGTTGCAATGGCATCTCCGTGCGTGGTTTTATTGGCGAAGAACTTTATGTTATGGGATATAAAAAAACCGTCAACTTACAAGACCTCGTCCGCAGTAATGGTCATCCAGCGTGAGCCCGTCAAGAATATCTTTTTCTGCTTGAGAGGGGCGCTTGATAAACTCGTCAAACAATTCGGTTGCGATATCCAAAGGAATCTCAAAATCACTGACTAATTTATCCCGTATTGTGATCGATTGGTTAATAAAATCCATTATTCCCCGCCTGATTTCCGCACGTGTCGCCATGGATTGGCGCTCTTCGTCAGCAAGCTGACGAAACTCAGGAACAATGCCATTTGAATCTGTCTGCCGGTAGCAAACAACTTGTGCATCATCAGAGCTTAATAATTTTTCCAGCAAAAAGCTTTTAACGAATATCGGCGGCATTGGATAAATTTTTGGATCAATGCAATGAGCAACGCATCCCTGAGCGATTGCCCCATATTGCGAGGATATTTTCTGCGCGCGTTCTACAGTCATTAAATAATACCCGTGTATTGTCTGCCCCATCAATCGATTCAAACAGCCCTGTATTGTTGCTGCATAACCAATGTCTACTACAGCAGATTTAAGGTTTTTATTTAAGCCCAGATCACTCAGGTAAGTTAATAACCCAGGACGCTCAGCCTGCGCATTGATCAAAATGCGTTCTTCCAAAGCCTGCAATACGGGCATCAGATGCCCGATATTTTCATTTTCAACGGAAACCAGCTTGTTTTTTGGCCACAACCCAAGCCGCACAAAATTTTCCAGATCTTCATGAGATAGCGTCAATCCATACCGTACTTGTATAAATTCGGACAGATGATTCGGATGATACTGCGCTCTCGCGATTTGAAGAATATCATTAAAATCCGAAATCATCGGTACAGTCACTGCACGGCGAGAAAGTACCAGGTAATCAGATGCAATGGCATGGGCATTATTGGATACCCACAGATCATAAGCTATTTTCAGTAACTGGCCTTCGCGAGCCAGAAAATATAAACGCTGGATACCATCCGCCTCGGCTTTTGCCGCTAACCACTGCACAAAGGATAGAACCAATGGTCCGACAACGGCATATCCAATGGCCCAAGGTGTCGAAGGAACGAGATCGGAGGCGCTAAAGCGCGGAAAAAACAAAGGATGGAAATTCCCCTGCACGATGGTTCCAAGGGTAAGCTGCTCATTGATGTCTTCACAATATATCGAACGCTCAATCATGGATCCCAATCGTGGCATTGCCCGAGCTAATTCAACAGGCCGCATTACGTGCAGAATCCTGATTCCCATATCACCAGGTATTTGAACATCGGAGTGCTCGTCATCCCCGATAACCATAATCTCGCTTGGAGAAGCAGTTTCTTGTATCAAGAGTTGACGATAAAAATCACCGGTATCTTTTCTCGATCCATTCCCGGCAGACAAGTAAAGCTCATGCCATCCATTGATACCGTGATGCCGCAATATCCCCTCAACACATAATTTGGAAAGGTACCTATCACTGACCAGTATGACACGCTTACCCAGGGAAATAGCAAATTGCATCAGAGCGATTGCTTCCGGTCGTGGAGCTACAATTTCAAGCTCTGCAGCTTCTTCAAGCTTGCGTAATCGCATTACAGCCTCGAATGAGAGTTCTGACAGGATAGAAAATTCATCGAAAATGGCATCCAATCCAATATCACGGTCAGCTTTCTGGCGTGCTTGAGTTTCTGCAATGGAACGAAATTTAAGATAAAGCTTGCCCTCATCACCTCCAGCGCGATGGGCAATTATATTTTTAACGATTTCAGGATCTAGTAGTGGTCGAGTCAATAACGTATCAAAGATATCAAAAGTAACTATGCGCAATGTTGGATCAGCCATTCTGTTATGTGCATCTTCCTGTTTGCGCAACACATATTGCTCAAAATGCCAACGGGACCAACTGTTGGATCCGCTGTCTCGAAGAATGGCAGCATTAAATCCGGATTGTCTGGTGACCAATACAAATAAACGTTCTATACAATGCGCAAAGGTTGCATCTTTTTGCCCTGCTTCTTCAGCGAAATCTTCGATTTTGATACGCGCGTCAAACAATGGCTGCAATGCCTTTGTACGAGCCCAGAACATTGATCCCGCAGGAAAGTCAAAATAACCTTCCGGTATTTCTGTAATACCCAGTTTATTGCACCATAAGCGCCCACTCACCTGATTGGAAAGCCATGTATTTGCCATGTAAGGCAGCTTTGAGAAATTCTGGGGATAAACAAAACCGATCGGCTTTTCCCCGGTCAGCAGCGTAAAAATTCTCCGTATTTGCGCCTTGCTTCCCAGCAGATTTGTTAGCAAGTATTCCCGCCATCCATCCGTAGCACCATTGTTGTACAGTGATTTTTTGCTATGAATGTGAGCAATATAATCATATTGCTGCAATACCTCGCCAAAAGTACAGAACATGGGCGCAATATCGCGCCCACGATTGGGTACCATAGCGATGGTCAACCGCCCCAATCGAGGTAACCGGGAAAAAACCTGTTCACATTTTTGCTTCGCTGTCTCGTGGGGCGTTGAAACAAATAAATCATAGGAAAATGGCATATTATTCAGATATCTCTCGAATTCTGTCGCCAAATCCGCATAAAAAATATGCGCATGAATTGCAATGCGCCCTGATGGCGTCTTCGCCAAAGGGGAAATAGTGGAAGGATCCCACATTCCTGTTAAAGAGCTGTCAAGATCCCTGGATAATTGACCAGCAGAACCAGTTTCATTCGCCCGCCATACCTCATAATGTCCCATTCCAGCAAAGAGAGATCCCGCAAACCGGTAACCGATATCCAATACCTTGCTGCGCCAACGAACAGGTAACCACGAATAGATAATTTTTAACAGAGGCAAAATCCTACGACGCAAACCGCCCCACGCTTCGGCATACTGTCCGCGAATAATCCGGGCTATAAATCGTACAGGCGCTGTAATCTTCCATGAGGTGGAATAAAACAGGTCATTGATCGCTTTCTGCTGGTCATTGATCGCTTTCTGCTGATCATTAATCGCTTTCTGCTGATCATTGATAGTTTCTTGCAGTAACTGTTCGCGTTGATTGCTGGCCAGCATATCCTGCTGTAGACGATTTCGCAGAGAAGCTGCCAGATGCCCGCTCTCAGCTAAACAGGCGCGGAGACCGGATATTATGTCCTCTCTGTACTGAATCAAGCCTTCCAGTTGCTCTCCAGTCAAAAGCTTCTTCCATTTATCGTAGACTTTGCTTCTAGATGTTTTTACAAAATCTTCACTGTATTCCAATCCCATCCCTGAATGACCATGATTGCGGTAAATGGCCGTAATTTTATCGACATGTAATATTTCGCCGTGTTGCGCAAGTTGCATCCAGAAATCCCAATCCTCAAAGACTTCCAGGTTTTCATCAAAGCTGCAATGATCAATGGCAATCAAAGACTTCTCAAACAACATGGCGTGAATAGGAATAAAATTCCTTCCCCAAAGCCGGCGCGGATCGAATGATTCATTGAACACAGCATTAGTTTCAAGTTGTCCGGCAACATAATACTCAACATTTACACCGGCATAAGCACATCGGGCATCTGAGTTATTTTGTAAAGCAACCAGCAAGCTGGATATATGTTCCGGATAAAATAAATCATCATCATCCAGGAATATCAAGTAGCTTCCTTTGGCTGAATTCAAACCGATATTTGCCGCACGGCTTCTGTTCAGCGGCTCATTATCACCAACGATCCGGACCGGAAAACGGCCGCACCACTCATTGATTACTCGATGCCCTGCCCCTTTGGCATTGACGATGACGACTTCAATATTCGGATAAGTCTGCAAAGCGATAGAATCCAGCGCATCCGATAATGTGGAGCGATCCATGCTACGAATGATGATACTGACTAACGGTACGTCACCGCTATCCAGAAATAACCCCAAGGCTCTTTGACGAACATGCTCCGATTGATACAGTTTGAGCGGATCGTTGGACAGTTCCTCAGCCGTGATTAGAATGAAAGCTTCCGCTGCGGTTACGCTGACGGGTAAAGTATAAGTACGGTAACGATTAAGTGCGGCAATATGCAAATCGTAACGCTGGATTGCATTTTGTGAAACAAAACATTCCATTGCAGCTTTTTTGCGTGCTACCCAGTTACTGATATTGAGCAATTGGTTGGGGTGCAACGGAATGCTCACTTCATATAACGCTAAACATACCGCTTTGCCGATTCGTCTGACCGCCTCTACGGCAGCCATGCCCAGCACGCGGTGATCCGGTTGCATCTCGAAAATTGATGGTACATAGACCAAGTCAGCGCCGGTCGCGTGAATAGCTGTTTGAATTTCCTGTATCAGCTTCTCTCCATAACAGACTTGTCGATCCTGATATTGCCAGAAAACGGGAGTGCCATAGCCAAGGATATCGGCGGCAGCAATGCTTTCATTCTGACGTTGCAGCGTGTACTCGGCAGTTGCTTTCTCCTCACTTATATCATGCGCACCGTCAGATACCACGATGACATGCACAGGAATGCCTTGTTCAACGTGATGCATGATGGCTCCGCCACAACCGAATACCTCATCGCCGGGTTCGGTCGCAAAAACCAGTATGCAATTACCAGGAATTTGTGTAGCCGCCTGATGGGGAATAAGTGAATTTTTCAACATTTTTCCGTTCAATTAAGATAACTTACTAATAGATTCCATTACTATTTCATTAATTAATGGAGGCATTGAGGCTGGATTCAGTCATAACCGGCATAAAGAATATAAAATAACATACTGAATAATATTGATAAACTTGAGTATAACAAATTGTAATGCAGCTCTCTCCCGGATACCAAGCGCAAAATCCGAGGCTCGTAATGTAAAGGAAAATCCAATCAAATAATAGATCCCGTGAATTAAGGCCAGCAAGCAATAACAAAACGCCGGCACCCGATTCATTCATCTATATGTCAGATCAGTGATATCCGGTTAAGCGTTGAACAAATTTAGTTGGCTCGTGAGGCCACATCACCCTGGAATGCGGATAACAGGTTGCAAGGCTTGTGGTAGCTGATTTTTCTCAAAAACAGAAGCCGATAAACCAAGATCGCCTAGCGCAGCAGTCGATGATAATAATTCAGCCGCCTGGAGTTAATCTTTCCTTGCTGAACAGCTTGTACCACTGCGCAACCAGGCTCAGTGACATGACGGCAATTATTGAATTTGCATTGCCCGAGGTAAGGGTGAAATTCGATGAACCCCCAGGCCAGACTTTCTTCTGCAATATGGTTCAATCCAAATTCCTGGAATCCCGGGGAATCGATGATAGCGCTATTATCATCAAGAGAATAAAGCTGCGAATGCGTGGTCGTGTGGCAGCCGGAATCAAGTGCCAATGAAATTTCCGCGGTGGCGCGCCGGGCCTGCGGAACCAGTGCGTTGAGCAAGGTGGATTTACCCATGCCCGACTGACCGGCCAACACGCTGAAATGGTTGGATAGATAAGGCTGTAACGCTGAAACACCCTGCAGAGCGCACAATGGTAGTACGCAATAGCCTAAATCCTGGTAAAGCGACAACGTTGCCATCGCAACTTGTGTTGGCTCGACCAGATCGGCTTTATTCAACACAATCAATACCTCGATATTCTCGCTTTCCACTGCAACCAGGCAGCGATTGATCAATTCCTCGCTAAAGCTGGGAATCGCCGCAACAACAATGATGACTTGTGTCACGTTAGCGGCAATGATCTTTTCCTTGAATGCATCGCTGCGATATAACAATGAAGTACGCGGACAAACCGCTTCGATGACGCCTTGCTCCGCAGCGGTAAGCTGATATTCAACCCGATCACCGCATGCAATACCGCCTTTTTTGCCACGCATGACGCAGGAAATGATTTCGCCGTTCGTCGTTTTAATCGAATAGTGCCTGCCAAACGCGGCAATTACCTGTCCGATTGGATATCGAGCCTGCCGCTTTGTTTTATCGGGACAGGGGCTCAAATTGAAAATAACATGTCGATTTTCGCCGCGCAGATGAAATCATTTTCGGATAAACCGCCAATGGCATGTGTCGTATACGTAACCACGCATTGGTTGTAGCCAACCAGCATGTCGGGATGATGATCTTCGCGGTGCGAAATCCATGCCACCGCATTGACGAACGCCATCGTTTGATAATAATTCTTGAACCCATAAGTCTTGGTGATCTGCTTGTCCTGCAATTGCCAGCCATCGATCTGCTTCAGATAATCAGCAACCGTAGTGGTGGACAATGGTGGCACGCCGCCCTCGCACGGCTTGCATTGTTTGGATGATAAGTCACATGCGGTATTGTTCATGCTTGCTCCTGACTTTGTAAATGTGCCAC
Source organism: Nitrosomonas ureae (assembly GCF_900108305.1). GTDB lineage: Bacteria > Pseudomonadota > Gammaproteobacteria > Burkholderiales > Nitrosomonadaceae > Nitrosomonas > Nitrosomonas ureae_B. The sequence goes on along the minus strand of NZ_FNUX01000004.1, from coordinate 8,363 downwards.
CCGGATTGATGCTGGTGGATGTGAATCATAAAAAGCCGAATGCAGCGGATCTGGCGTGAGCGTTGCCGCATTATCCTGATACAGCTTGACCAGTGCATGAATCAAATCATCTGCTGATGCATTCTGCACTGCATAAGCATCAGCTTCAAATTCATGTTTCCGTGAATAAATACTTGATATTGGATGCAGCAAAAAGGTAAACACCGGCATCACCAGAAAAAACAGCAACAATGCCATCGCAGTCGACGGCACGGAAGCAATCTCTACTCCCAATCCTTCATAGAACCAGCCCTGTTCCATCAGATAGCCCAGAATCCAGAAAAATGCCAAGCTCATTGCAAATGAAATCATAATGCGCTTGATTACATGGCGATGCTTGAAATGCCCCAATTCGTGCGCCAGGACGGCTTCAATTTCCGCCGGATTCAAACGTGCCAGCAGCGTATCAAAAAACACGATACGCTTGGTTTTGCCAAATCCGGTGAAATAAGCATTGCCATGATTGCTGCGGCGCGAACCATCCATCACAAACAATCCGCTGGCTTTAAAACCACATTTATTCATCAATTGCTCGATACGCGCTTTGAGCGTAGCGTCCTCCAGTGGAGTAAATTTATTAAATAGCGGCGCGATCCACGTGGGAAAAATTGCCAGCACAAATAAGTTGAACGCAATCCAGGCAAGCCAGGCATACAACCACCAGCTCTCCCCCATTTTTTCCATCAACCACAGTACGAAAAATAACAAAGGCGCGCCCAGCAATAAGGCGAGCGCGGATTGTTTGATCAAATCGGCAAAAAACATCGCCGGTGTCATCTTGTTGAAACCAAACTGCTCTTCGATTACAAAAGTACGATAGTAACTTAATGGTATTTCAGCGGCGCTCATAATGAAAAAAGTGCTGATGATCAGTACCATGCCATGCGCCAAAGGATCATTTAACCAGTTGGCCCAGAATTCGCTCAGGACATTTAATCCGCCACCCAGTGTAAATGCGAGCAATAGCCCTGCATGAATGAGTATGCTGGGGTATCCTGCGCGAGTTTTTGCGCAGGTATAGTCGGCCGCCTTTTTATGATCAGCCAAACTGATCTGACTGGCAAATTCTTCCGGCACTCTGTCCTGATGAATCCGTACATGACGGATATGCCTGACTGATAACCAAACCTGGGTTAGCGTGGTAAGTAATAGCGCGATCAAAAAAATCAATGTAAATATTTGCATAGTGTAAATTGAATACAAAAGTTTATAAAAGTGACTGACTGATGGCAATATGACACAATTAAACACATTGCATTCAAATTTTAGATAATTATGGCACAAGATAATAATAACCTGATCTGGGTCGACATGGAAATGACCGGACTCAATCCAGACACCGATCGCATCATTGAAGTCGCTTTAGTTATAACCGATTCACAACTGAATATGGTTGCCGAAGGTCCGGTTCTGGTCGTGCATCAACCCAATGAAATACTGGATGGCATGGATAAATGGAATCAATCGACCCATGCCAAGTCGGGCCTGATTGATAAAGTTAAAGCATCCACATTGACGGAAGCCGAAGTGGAAACACAAATGATCGAATTTCTAAAATTGCACGTGCCATCAGGAATCTCTCCGATGTGCGGCAATTCCATCTGTCAGGATCGGCGCTTTATGGTTCGTTCGATGCCACAATTGGAAACCTATTTTCATTACCGCAATCTGGATGTCAGTACTTTAAAAGAGTTGGTGAAACGCTGGAAACCGGAGATCGCGGCAAATTTCTCTAAAGACAGCAAGCATGAGGCTCTCGCGGATATTTATGATTCCATTAACGAACTCAAGCATTACCGGCAGCACTTCATCGTTGCCTGAGAATGATGATAAAGCTCATGTCAGTAAATTTAATTTACGCTCAGCATGAAATTTAATTTCCGAACTTTTAAGATTCGCCCGTTTCTAAAATACGAGGTTTCGCAAACCTTTTCACTCAATCAATATCTATGGAGAACAAGATGCATCTAAAAAGAAACTTGCTTTCAATCGCTATCGGAACTGCTTTTTTAGTTACGCAATTTGTAACTCCGGTCATCGCTGCAGATACCGCCCAAGGCAGCAACCATCAGCACCAAAGCGGACAGCAATCAGAACATAGCCATAGCAACACAAAATCTGAAGGTCAACACGACCATGGCCACAAATGTGAACATAAAATGTCATCAGTGGATACAAATAATGATGGCAAAATCAGCAAAGAGGAATTCATGAAGCACCATGAAGCCATGTTTGACAAGAAAGATACCAACAAAGATGGTTTCTTGGATGAAGCAGAAAGGCGCAGCATGAAGGAAAAAATGCGCAAACACATGCACGATCATGGCAAGCAACAGCAAAACGGCGATCATGCGCACGGAGATAAGAAGGAATAACCGCTTACAATTTTTGCTTCGACAGCGGTTCATTAACTCCTTTAATACGGCTGTCGGAGTTTCAATTCATTCCAGATAAACTCTGAAATACTCGCATCTGTCATTCCAAACGCAACAAAGAGTTTTCAGCAATCGATACAATGATCCCCTGCCATGTTCGGAATGACCCTTGTTCAGCGCTTCCTAGTGTCTTAAACCACTGGGTATTTTTTTCGGAGCTTTCTGTTCCAGTGGCTGCGGATCCAATATCGCGACGGTCAAACCCTCATCAGTAAAATATTTTTTTGTCACATCACGTATCTGTTCAGCAGTAACCGCTTTCAACTTATCCAGAATGGTATCCGTATCACGATAAGATAATCCTGTACTCTCCAATCTACCCAGCTGCATAGCTTGAGAAAAAGTCGAATCCCGTTGATACACATGACCCGCAATTACCTGCGCCTTCACTCGGTTCAGCTCTTCTTCCGTAACACCTCCTTGAATAATTTTCTCGATCTCGGAACGCAGCGCCTGCTCCAATTCAGCTACTGTTTTGCCCGTGCCAGGTACTGCACTCAGAAAAAAAATGCTTGGGCCGCGCGCAATCGCACCATAACCGGCACTGGCAGAATTAGCGATTTGACTTTCCCGCACTAATGACTTGCTCAACCTGGCTGAAGCATGACCATCCAGCACCCCTTCCAATATTTCCAACGCATAGGGTTCCCAATCTTCATTAACATTTTTAATCGCAGGCGCATGAAATCCCATGATGAGATAAGGCAATTCTGCCGATGCCTTGATGGTTATCCGTTTAGTGCCTAATTGCGGTGGTTCGGTCTGTGGTTTACGAGCATCGATCGTGAATAAAGAGTGTGATTGAATCGAACCGTAGTATTTTTTTGCTAGACGAAACACCTCATCTGCATCAACATCCCCGACGACAACCAAGGTTGCATTATTAGGCGCGTACCAGCGGTCATACCATTCCTGCGTATCTTCCACTCTCATATTTTCCAGATCATTCATCCAGCCAATGATCGGATTCTTGTAAGGGTGAGACTGAAAAGCAACAGCCATCATTTTTTCATACAGTAACGAACGCGCCTGGTCATCCGTACGCAATCTTCTTTCCTCCATCACCACCTTGATTTCCTTATCAAATTCTTCTTTGGTTAAAATGAGATTGCGCATTCGATCCGCTTCCAGTTCCATCGCCATCGGTAAATGGTCTTTATGCAATTGTTGATAATAAGCAGTGTAATCGTAACTCGTGAAAGCATTCTCACGCCCTCCGGCTGCTGCAATTTTTTTTGAGAACTCACCATTGGGGACTTTCTCAGTGCCTTTGAACATCATATGCTCCAGAACATGCGCAACACCGGTTACACCATTGACTTCATCAATGCTGCCCGCCTTGTACCAGATTTGCGTCACCACAACCGGTGAACGATGATCTTGTTTTACAATCAATTTAAGGCCATTATCGAGCACATACTCATGCGGATTGGCAAATGCCGATGATGAAGCCAGCGGATTGACCACCAACAAAAATCCACAAATTGAAAAAATGCAAAAAAAAGTGATACGGTAATCAGATATCATTTTTACCAACCTAAAGTAAGTAAACAGAATAAAATTGAGGTTTGAGAATTCCTCTGCATATTGAGAGCCTACCAGAATGTTTAGTTTTTTTAAATCCAAAAAAGATCCTGGAGATTCGAGCGAAACTCCAGTCAAATCCGCTGTGGAATCCGAATCTCCACCGGAGGAATCCATCAGCTTCGCCAGCAAGCTTAAACAAGGCCTTTCACGCACCCGGCAGAATCTGGGGAAACAGCTATCGGGACTGTTTGGCGGCGGCAAGATTGATGAGGAACTTTACGAAGAACTGGAAACTATCCTGTTAACCTCCGACATAGGCGTCAACGCAACACATCAATTACTTGAAAATCTGCGCAAACAAGTCAAGCGCAATGCGTTGACAGATTCCATACAGTTAAAGCAAGCGCTTAAGGAATCTCTGATCACCATGCTGGAACCGCTTGCCCAACCACTGGATACCACCACGCATAAACCCTTCGTCATCATGATAACGGGTGTCAATGGCGTAGGAAAAACAACTTCGATCGGCAAACTTGCCAAATTCTTTCAAACCCAAGGTCAATCAGTACTACTGGCTGCCGGCGATACTTTTCGTGCGGCTGCGCGTGAGCAATTGATCGCTTGGGGGGAGCGGAACAATGTTACCGTAATAGCCCCGGACAGTGATCCGGATAAAAAGAGCGATCCGGCCGCTGTAATTTATGACGCCGTCAACTCAGCTAAAGCGCGCGGTATAGACATCGTACTGGCGGATACGGCTGGACGCCTGACCACTCAGCTACATTTGATGGAAGAGATTAAAAAAGTGAAACGCGTGATCGCCAAGGCCATACCGGATGCACCGCATGAAGTGCTGCTGGTATTGGATGCCAACACGGGACAAAATGCAATTACGCAAGTCAGAGCCTTTAACGACGCGCTGAATGTTACCGGCCTGATCCTGACCAAATTGGATGGCACCGCAAAAGGTGGCGTGGTCGCAGCTATCGCAGGACAATATCCGGAGAATCCTCCGGCATTGCGTTTTATTGGTGTGGGCGAAGGTTTGGATGACCTGAGACCATTTGATGCCAGAGAATTTGTTGAAGCGCTTCTGGATTGAACGCTACAATGAACAAAACCCTATGATTACTTTCAAGAATGTCTCCAAGCGTTATCCCGACGGCTACATTGCTCTGAACAACGTTGAACTTGAGGTGGAGTCCGGCGAAATGGTATTTTTAACCGGTCATTCAGGTGCCGGTAAAAGCACACTGTTAAAGCTGATTGCTGCAATAGAACGCCCGACTTCCGGCGTAATCGCAATCAGCGGGCAAAATATCGCCCAACTCAAATCTGCCGCAATTCCCTATTTAAGACGCAAGATCGGTTTCATTTTTCAGGATCACAAGCTTCTGTTTGACCGTAATGTTTTTGAAAATGTTTTATTGCCGCTGCAAATCAGCGATTTTGACAACAACACGGCGATGTCCCGAGTGCGTGCCGCTCTGGATAAAGTTGGCCTGTTAAAAAAAGAAAAAGTCATGCCCATCACCCTATCAGGCGGTGAAAGGCAGCGGCTGTGTATTGCACGTGCAGTCGTTCACCGGCCCGCTATCCTGATTGCCGATGAGCCAACGGGTAATCTGGATATTGAATATGCCCGGGATATCATGGCCATGTTCAAATCGTTCAATCAGGTAGGTGTCACCATCCTGATCGCAACGCATGATGCCTCTCTGCTGGACGACACGCAGCATCGGATTCTGTCACTTAAACAAGGAAAATTAGCTGCATGATGCGCGCATGGCTGACGCAACACGGGTTTGTATTTTTTCACACACTCAAGCGACTGGCTTCCACACCTGTTACCACTCTGCTGAGCATCACTGTGATGGGTATCGCGCTTAGCCTGCCGACCGGCGTCTATGTACTGATGGAAAACTTGCAATCCATATCCGGTCAAACGGCCGGCTCCCCGCAAATCAGCTTGTTTCTTAAACAGGATGCGTCAAAGGAAGATATCGACAAGATCCAGCAACGCCTGCAAGAGGATTCACGAATCGTGAACTATCAATTTATTTCCAAGGATAGTGCGCTAATTCAATTACAACAAAGCAGCGGACTTACCGATATCGCCGCCAATTTGACCTATAACCCTCTTCCGGATGCTTTTGTCGTCCATACTCGGGAGAATACATCGGACTCGCTGGAGCAATGGAAATTAACCATGCAGAGCTGGCCGGAAATTGCGCATGTACAATTTGATTCAGCCTGGGTAGATCGCCTGAACGTACTGCTTAAACTGGGGCGCTCGGTCGTACTCATGTTAGCTACATTGCTGAGTATTTCAATCGTTGCGATCATGTTCAATACCATCCGCCTGCAAATTCTGACTAAACGTGATGAAATCGAAATATCCAAACTCATTGGCGCAACCGACGGCTTTATCCAACGTCCTTTTCTTTACTTTGGCGCCATTCAAGGATTGTGCGGAGGCATTACAGCGTGGCTCATCATCGCATGGGGCATTGATGCACTCAATGGGGAGCTCATGCCTCTCACTCAGCTTTATGGCCTTGAGATACAACTGAGATACCTTTCTCTACAAGACAGCATCAGCTTGTTGTTGTTTTCTGCCTGGCTGGGATGGTTAGGTGCACGCATTTCTGTCGCAAGCCATCTTTGGCAAATCGAACCTGAATAACCTGGAAGAATTTATAGCGAAACTTTTTAAATATTTGGCACTCACAGAATGGGAGTGCTAAAATTACATATAGCTATATCGCACAGGCACAAATCCATTATCAGGAGATTATTACAATGACGAATGCTTTGACACTACCTACCACGGGTGGAAGTATTGAAAGTTATATTCAGTCTGTTAATTCTTTCCCTATACTTTCACAGGAAGAAGAAACAAGTTTAGCGCGGCGACTATGGAATAGCGGCGATATTGAAGCTGCACAGCAGCTAATTATGTCTCATCTGCGTTTTGTAGTTGCGATAGCGCGCGGTTATAAGGGGTACGGTCTTCCACAAGCTGATCTAATTCAGGAAGGTAATGTCGGCCTAATGAAGGCGGTTAAACGCTTCGATCCAGAGCGGGGAGTGCGGTTGGTGTCTTTTGCCGTTCATTGGATTAAAGCCGAGATTCACGAATTTATCATGCGCAACTGGCGTTTAGTAAAAATTGCCACGACCAAGCAACAGCGGAAATTATTTTTTAATCTGCGCAGCATGAAGCATGGCTTGGACACAATGAATCCGCAAGAGGTGGATGCAATGGCTGCTCAATTGGGCGTTAAAGCCGAAGAAGTCGTTGAGATGGAGAAACGTTTCAACGGTTCGGATATTTCTCTGGAACCCGCCTCTGAAGACGAGGACGACACATTCAGCCCCATCAATTATTTGACAGATGGCGCAGAACCGTCGCAGCTTCTGGAAAAAGAACAAATCAATCAACTGCGTGAAAAGGGGCTGAAGCAATCTCTTGATTGCCTGGATAAACGCAGCCGCCACATTATAGAAGCCCGCTGGTTAAGGGAAAAAGATACCGCAACACTACATGATTTAGCCGATGAACTGGGTGTATCAGCAGAGCGCGTTCGCCAGATTGAAGTCAAGGCGATGCAGAAAATGCGCGATGCCATGAAAGCCTCTGCATAACATAAAGGTAAAAGTTTAAATTATCCTTTGAAACATCCGCCCGGTATCTCACAAAAATCCAGCGGATGTTGAATTTCTAACAACCGGAGAGGTACCGAAGCGGCCATAGCGGCGCTGACTCGAAATCAGATGATCAGATTATATCCTGACACATGGGATCGAATTCCATCCTCATTAAAAAATAAAAAAGTAATAACAAAACCCGTCACAAGAACGGGTTAGTAATTCGCAGCTTCTTACTTGCGCCGGTATTCAATCTTTAACGATTATTTAGTTTTACTATGGCCTGTTAACACTACCTAAGTGCTTCGACGATAAGAGCGAAATGGATGAATGAGAGAAAGATGATATCCAGTTTGTCGAATCTGGAGAATATTCGACGAAAGCCCTTGATTCTGCGGAATAATCTTTCGATCTCATTGCGTTTTTTGTACATGGCGCGGTCATATTCCCAAGGCTCCAATCGATTAGTTTTGGGTGGGACAACCGGGATATAACCGAGCTCCAATGCAAGCTGTCTGGTTTGATCACCTTCATAAGCACGATCCATCAGCAGATGAGTAGGTGAAGGGACGGGGCCGAGCGCTAACAGGAGTTGTCGCCCTTCCGGTGCATCATGCGCATGCCCCGGAGATAAGGCAAAGGTTATGGCTGTTCTGGCATCTGCGGCAACCAGATGAATCCTGGTGGTCCAGCCACCTCGGGATTTACCGA
>NZ_FNUX01000053.1 GCF_900108305.1 Nitrosomonas ureae | reverse complement strand
ATTCTCCAGATTCGACAAACTGGATGTCATCTTCCTTTCTTTCATCCATTTCGCTCTTATCGTTGAAGCACTTAGATAGTGTTAACAGGCCATAGAAATTCAGCTGACAGCTGGTCTTGATCTTACACTCATTCAAGCAGGTCTGATTTTATAATTTAACAAGAAACATGGGCTTTGAGTGAACTAAACTAATTAGAATAATTCTATAAAAAGGTAATGTAATGTGTGGAATAGTTGGAGCAATAGCAAGGGAAAATGTAGTGCCGGTTTTACTGGAAGGACTGCTCAGGCTCGAATATCGAGGCTACGATTCAGCAGGTATAGTAGTTACAAATGGTGGTTTGCATAGATTACGAACAACAGAGCGAGTGGCGGAACTGGCAAAGCTCGTCAGTAATGATAAAACAGAAGGATTTGCCGGCATTGCTCATACGCGTTGGGCAACGCATGGGGTGCCTTGTGAACGTAATGCACATCCACATTTCTCAGGAAATGAAAAGAAAATAGCAGTGGTTCATAATGGCATTATTGAGAATCATGAGACTATCAGACAGGATTTACAGGAAGCAGGGTTCGAGTTCCTCTCCGATACGGACACAGAGGTGATTGGCCACCTTGTTTCAAAGCATCTTGCAACAACGCACGATTTACTTGATGCAGTCTTCTTGGCTGTTGCGGAATTGCGAGGTGCCTATGCAATTGCTGTTATGGACGAAGAGCAACCTGGCCGTATCATAGTTGCACGTAATGGGGCGCCTTTGCTGCTGGGACTTGGTGAAAATGGTAATTATGCAGCTTCTGACGCTTCAGCGTTGTTGCAGGTGACTCGGAAAATGGTTTATCTGGAAGAAGGGGATGTGGCGGAATTATATCATGATCGTTATCGTATTCGGACTTGTGATGCAACTACTAAATTAAATAGCGAAGTAACACGTCCGGTGCGCGAAAGTGATTTGACTCGTGAAGCAGTAGAGTTGGGTCCTTATGCACATTTTATGCAGAAGGAAATTTTCGAGCAACCTGTTGCTGTGGCAAATACACTGGAAATGGTTTTAAATGCACAGTCTATTTCACCAAGATTGTTCGGCTCCAAAGCCGAAGAGATTTTTCAGAAGACCTCTGGCATCCTGATACTCGCTTGTGGCACCAGCTATCACGCGGGACTTGTAGCTAAATACTGGCTAGAGTCTATTTCAGGATTGCCCTGTAGTGTCGAAATAGCAAGTGAGTACCGTTATCGTGAGCCAATAGCAAATCCCAGCACACTTGTTGTAGGAATTTCCCAGTCGGGTGAAACTGCTGATACACTGGCGGCTCTAAATTATGCAAAGTTACTAGGACATGACCATAGTCTAGCGATCTGCAACGTTCCTGAAAGTGCATTAATACGACAGGCCGATTTGCGCTTCCTTACTCGTGCCGGGCCAGAAATTGGCGTGGCCTCAACCAAGGCATTCACAACCCAGCTGGCTGTGTTGATATTGCTGACTTCAGTTTTTGCAAAATTACGTAATAAATTCCCGAGTGAGCTTGAACAAGAAATGCTTATTGGGCTGCGACATTTGCCCGTTTCTATTCAGTTAGCACTCCAGATCGAACCACAAATAAAAGAATGGGCAAGAAACTTTTCGCAGAAACGTCACGCTTTGTTTCTTGGGCGAGGCATACATTATCCTATCGCTATGGAAGGTGCGCTTAAGCTCAAGGAAATTTCCTATATTCACGCTGAGGCATATGCTGCGGGTGAGCTAAAACACGGTCCGCTTGCATTGGTGGATAAAGAAATGCCAGTAATAGCAATTGCTCCCAATGATGTACTATTGGAGAAGCTCAAGTCGAATTTACAGGAAGTTCGTGCAAGAGGGGGGGAATTGTATGTGATTGCTGATGCTGATTCTAATATCAAGGAAAGTGAAGGAGTACATATCATCCGACTTGCAGGATATTCAGGAATGTTCAGTCCTATGCTTCATACTATTCCACTGCAATTACTTGCTTATCATGTTGCTTTGCAAAAAGGCACTGATGTTGACAAACCAAGAAATCTGGCCAAGGCAGTAACAGTGGAATAAACAAAGCTATCCTTCTGAATTCTTATCTGTACTTGATACCAAACAAGTATGCGGTCGTATCGATGAGCTTGCGATCCCCCGTGGTCTTGCCCCGGGGATCTAATTAGGTTTTAGAATGTTGGGACGCGAGATGTTGTAGAGAAAGCGAGTCACTGTGCGTAGCTGAGCGGTATGTGAAGAATCAAGGCAAACCAAAAGAAGAGCTGCGTCAACTTGAGCTTTTCTAATGCCCCGTGGTCTTTCCACAGGATTATTTGTTTTTTCGAATGTGTCTGAAAGTACTCATTTAATTCCACGTCTTCTACACGGTTACTAATGATGCCAACAAGTTAGAAAGATAGCAACTTTGTGGATTATGTGCTTAGAAAGGAAAATATAAAACTACAGGTAGATAAAAGTATCAATCTTAATTGCTCAAGAGTGAATGATTCCTTGCCGATGAGAATTTTGGTATTTATCCATCTGATGTAAGCAGATTAAACTCTTTTTGTAAAGGAAGAAATATTTTTACAATTAGGACTCTCTCATGAATAAAAATTTGTTTGGGGATTTGAAGAAAACAATATTTTTTTTGGTATCGGATTGGTCCTTATTTTTTCCTTCATGTTCTATAAGGAGGAGCAGTTAAAAGAGTTATTAAAATTAACTCAACCCGATCATATCTCAATATTGTATTTAAGGCTTCTGTTAAATATCACTCCTGGCAACGACGATTTACGTCTGGAACTGATAGGCAATTATATTAATTTGGGGCAAGATGGCAATGCTCGTAGCGAATTAGAGAGACTACTCGCGGAAAAAGGTCCTAAATTTCTAGATGCCAGACTTCTGATGCTGGAAATAGATTTTAAGGATTATTTTTCAATAACGGCAGATGATTTAAGTCGCGATGTAGTATTAGCTAAATTACAAGACAGTATCGCAGAGATTAGTAAAAATCCGATTCCATTAGCTTTGTATGCTAAAGTTATTCAACTAAGCCTAGAGCTTAATCAACCCACTATTGCTGCAGACCTTTATTATCAATGGTCAACTATCAATCTTACCCTTTCTGAACGGTTTGAGAAATTGCAAGAATCAGCGAAATGGTATTTTGCATCTGGATTACCGAATAGAGCGGCAGAAATTTACAATGAATGCTATGAATTGTCCGAGAATACAGTCCAGGCACGTAAATTTGCAATCCTAGCGCTTGAAGCACTTCAAGCAACCACTGACAGTGAACTCACTCCTGAATATCTCCGCACCTATCAGCAGCGATTTCCAGATGACCCGGAGATATTAGATGCAGCGATCAATATTGCACTAATTAATAATCACCCAAAACACGCCTATGAATTAGGTAATAAAAGATTGGCGTTTGATCCTGACAATCCTGATCAAATAAAAAAACAAATTGATCGATCTCTTGCAATTGGGGAAACTCTATCAGCTTTGAGCTTAACCCAAAAATTGATTGAGGTTACCCCAGATGATCACAATTCTCGCGAAAGTTTGGCGCGTATTGCAGAATGGACTAACAATCCGAGACTGGCAATAAAAGAGTGGTTGTGGTTGGCCAGAAATAGAAGAGATGATGTAGCTATTTTGAGTACAATTAGGCTTTCAAGAGGACTGGATTTGTTTGGCATTACTATAGAAATGCTAGAGCAGTTATCAAATATGCGTGAATTATCCAGCGAGGAAATGAGCAGTTTACTATATGCATATGATAACTATAAATAGATTATAAAAATGATCAATTACATCTGTTCTCTGAAGAGCATTCTCTCTTTGCTGATTGGCGCCATGATTGTAGCGACTGGTGTAAGTATTCCAATATCAGTTCATGCTACAAAAAATCCAATAGATCAGGTTACCGACGCCAGCAGTCAGAAGAAAGTAAAAATCCGTCAGGTTAAATTTTTGGAGTCCTATGTGAGGCGTTACCCGAACAATTCCCAGGCATGGGAGGCATTAGCTAAGATGCAGGAAAATATAGGACAAATAACCCCAGCCATAGCAACATGGCAATATATTGGAAAGCATTTTAATCGTATGCCAGAAGCTATAGTTAATCAAGCCAAATTACTATGGCAAAACAATCAGCCAGAGAAAGCGTTTTCTATGTTGTTATCGAATCAGAATAATGTGACAGAGAAAGATTCAAGCTTCTGGGAAATTCTTGGTGATATTTCTTGGGAGTTAAAAGAAGCTGAAAATGCACTATCGGCTTATAGTATCCTTTGGAAATCTGATGGTACCAATGTGCTTGCTGCAGAACGATTGATTCTATTAAAGCGAGATATCGGTCAAGCGGAAGAATCCATCAAAATCGGCGAAGAAGCCTACCATCGTTTAAATCAGCCTCGTTGGTTACTGCTTTCTATGGATGTTGCTAATCAAGCTGGATTGTTAACTCAGTTAAAACGATTGATAAAAATAGCAATTAGTAATGAGTCTCAATTTAAGGACTTAGAGATGTACTGGTTGATTCGTGCTCAATCAGAAATTCATGAGCAGAAACCCAAAATTGCTATAAATCACTATCACCAAGCTTTATTAGGGCCTGTTAACACTATTTGATATAATGCGGTGATGTAAATCACCGAAAGCCAATATCAACAGATCGAACACTGTATGCCGCGCCAACGTGGCAATGTCAGTCATTCCAATCTACAAATTCTCAATGCTATTCTGTATGTTACCGAGCATGGTTGCAAGTGGCGTGGACTACCCAAGCGCTTCGGCAATTGGCACACCATCTACACTCGAATGAATCGATGGGCAAAAAGTGGCGTGCTTCAAAAAGTTTTTGAGCAGTTGCAGCAACAACAAATCATTCGCATCAAAA
>NZ_FNUX01000011.1 GCF_900108305.1 Nitrosomonas ureae | reverse complement strand
TGTTCTCCTTATTTTGATAATCGATCTGGGCAGATCTTTATCAACAGATTACACCGCTCTCTTCTCCTTACATACACCAGAAATGATCATAGCTCCGGCGTGCCTCCACTCAGATCAACGATGTTTTCGGCAAGGTATTTGGCAACTCCGGTTTTTTCCAGCGCCATGCCCAGCGAAAATGATGCCGCAATTGTGATGATGACCTTTAAATCGAGACTTCTTTCCGCTTGATTGGCAGTACAACAGCCGGCAATAATCATCAATCCGGCACCAATCAATGCAGCATTGAGCATAGTGATTATCTCAAAGCTGGCGGCTGTGATCACGCCCAATAAAATCATCCAGGCAACATAAGCTCTTTCATGACGCGGTGCTTCCGTATTCAGGTCATTAATCAGCAAAAAATCCTTATTGTAGCGTTGCCGGGTGACAAAGGCCGGTCTGGCTTCCAGCAATAATGTATCCCCTGCTTGCAGAATAATGCTGCCGAGATTACCTTTGATACGCTCGCCATGTCGTGCTACAGCCAGAACCGCTGCACCATAGCGAGCACGGAAGCGCGCATCGCGGATGGCATATCCCACCGCAGTACAATGCGGTGATACTACCGCTTCCACCAGACGCCGCTCAGGATGCCGCTCGGCAAAAGTTTGTGCTTGCCCCTCCTCGGCTGATGGCACAATTCCCTTAATACGCAACAAATCAGAAATTGCGTCGGTATCGCCGGCAAATACCAGACGATCTCCACCTTGAAGCACTTCATCGGCGGTTACAACGGTCAATACTATTCCGTTGCGCTCAATTTCAATCAAATACACGCGTTGCAAATGTCTTAGTCCGGCTTGTTCGATCGTTTTCCCAACCAAAGGGCCATCAGGTGCGATAGAAACTTCCAGTGTAAATTCCCGCAGATTGGAAAAAGCTTGACCTTGGGTGCGATCCGGCAACAGCTTAGGGAAAAATAACCACATAAATAAAAAACCAGCTATCGCTACGGGTATTCCAACTGCAGTGATCGAAAACAAAGAAAATCCGGGCTCACCAGTCAATGCCTGATATTGTCCATTGACAATCAGATTGGTGCTGGTTCCGATCAGCGTTACCGTACCGCCTAAAATTGCCGCATAACTCAGTGGGATCATAAGCTTGGAAGGTGAAATTCCGATCTTCCTCGACCAACTATAAATTGCCGGAATCATCGTAGCTACCACTGGTGTATTGTTAAGAAAGCTGCTCAAAAATGCAACCGGCCAAAACATGCGATTTAGCGCTGCACGCGGAGTCGCAGGTCTGCCCAATAACGTATTGACAAGCAGATCAATCGCACCGGAGGCATGCATACCGGCTGCTACCACAAACATGCCTGCAACCGTAATCAAACCAGAATTACTAAAGCCGCTCAACGCATCGGAACTACTTAGAATTCCGAGTGCGCTCAATAGCGTCAATGCTCCGATCATGATCAAATGAGGACCAATTCGAGTAGAAATGAGTGTTGCCAGCACCGCAATACATAACCCTAACGTAAACCAGCCTTGCCATTCCATATGTTCTACACCTCAAAGGAAAGTTTGAAATATACAGCAACTGATAGCGTGAACATAAATAACCAATTATTATAATGATATGATTACAACTTATATGCTGCCGCGCGCCAAATGATTAGGATTTCCTGTTTTACTCTGGAAGGTTATTCTCGAATCGGCTAAACTTACTAAAATCGGAAATTAATTTTCATAGCTCAACCCGCTACTTATCGGCACGATTTAACGAAACTTTTACCGGACTTGATGGTATCAAGAAACACACTACGAACATTTCATGCGAATAATTCTTATTGCAAGTTTGTTAACACTTATCTTCATGGCGCCTGGTTTTGCACATGAGCACATCCGTCCAGGCTTATGGGAAATTACCACTCGCTCTGAACTTTTAGCATTGGTACCGCATATTCCATCAGAACAAATGCAGCAACTCAGCACCCTTGCCCTCCGCTATGGGCTTAAATTACCTGAAATCGAGAATGACTCAACCACGTCAAAAATTTGTATTACCGAGGAAATGGCAAAGCAGGAAATTCCCACTTATTTTTATGAAGATCGATCCGGCTGTACGGTGAAAAATGCCTCCCGCACGGGTAATCGCTACCAGCTTGATCTGGCGTGCTCCAATCAACATTTTCAAGGAAACGGCTTTGCCCAAGGCAGCTTTACCAGTCCGGAAAGTTTCACGGGAAATACCGAATTCGACAGTACTATCGGTGCTAATCCGGTGCATGCATCTGCTGAAACGTCAGGCCGCTGGATCGGTAGCCGCTGTATCGCGATCAATCCATTACAATAATTGGTTTATTTTTCCAGTAATGGGCTCATCGGATATTCCAACGCTTCTTTCATTGCTACCAGAGATAATACCGCTTCCCGGCCATCAATAATCCGATGATCATAGGACAATGCAAGATAGTTCATTGGGCGAATCACAATTTGCCCGTTCTCCACTACAGGCCTTTCCTTGGTTGCGTGAATCCCAAGAATAGCGCTTTGCGGGGGATTAATGATAGGCGTGGACAGCATGGAACCAAATACACCACCGTTAGTAATTGAAAAAGTACCGCCGCTAAGTTCTTCGATACTCAATTTACCGTCTTGGGCGCGCTTGGCAAAATCAGCGATCTGCAGTTCGATTTCCGCCAGCGTTAAACGATCTGCATCGCGGATGACCGGTACCACCAGCCCGCGCGGACTGCTGACGGCGATGCCGATATCGTAGAAGTCGTGATAGATAATTTCATTGCCTTCAACCGAGGCGTTGATAACCGGGTATTTCTTAAGCGCAGCAATAACCGCTTTGATGAAGAACGACATAAAGCCCAGCTTTACGCCATATTCCTTCTCAAATTCAGCTCTATAGCGTGTACGCAAATCTATGACCGCCTGCATGTTAACTTCATTGAAGGTGGTCAGAATCGCTGCGGTAGATTGTGACTCTATTAAACGTTCTGCAATGCGTTGCCGCAATCGTGACATGGCGACTCTACGTTCAGTACGTGCTCCTGTCTTGGAAGTAACAATAGCTTCAGGCTTGGATTCAATTTCCAGGGATGTACTGGATTTGCGCTCCATATAGGTTTGCACATCCTCCTTGAGGATACGCCCTCTCAAACCACTACCTTTAATTGCAGAAGTTTCCGTGACCTTCAAATTGTTTTCTTCCGCTAATTTACGTGCAGCCGGCATCAACATAGGTATTGCTTGATTGCTATCTTCAACGTCAGAATCTTTTGTATTTTTCTCGGTAACAATTGCTGCTTCTTTTTCAGTCACGGCAGCCGGTTGATTATCCGGTTGAGGCGGTTTAGCGTCGGCAACCCCAGCAGCCTCGGTTTCAATCATGGCAATCACTTCACCACTGGTAACGGTAGCGCCATCATTTTTCAGCACTTTGGTCAATACGCCTGCACTGGGAGCAGGTAATTCCAGCACGACCTTGTCGGTTTCGATATCGATCAAATTTTCCGATCGATCGACATGATCCCCTGTTTTTTTATGCCAGGAGATTAAAGTAGCATCAGCTACTGATTCAGATAACACGGGTACTTTGACTTCAACTAACATGTGGTGCCCTCTTTTTATATTTTATCCCTGAATGCTGCCACGATTAATTCATTCTGTGTAAATTTATGCCTTGCCATATAACCAACGGCCGGTGAAGCTGCAGAAGCACGCAGTGCATAACCCAACACCTGATCGGATCGCATATGACGCAGAAGATAATGCTGAATACGATGCCATGCTCCCTGATTGCCTGGTTCTTCCTGACACCAAATAATTTCTTTGGCCTTACGGAAACGATCGATCTCAGCTTGAAATTCCTCGTGCGGGAATGGATATAATTGTTCCAATCGAATAATTGCCATGTCCTTGATGCGCTGTTCTTTACGGTAAGCCAATAACTCATAGTATATTTTCCCACTACAAACAATAATCCGCCTGATAGTTCTCGGATCCATGCTGTCGACTTCGGAAATAACCGGATAAAAATATCCATGCGCCAGTTCATCCAGATTCGACACCGATTCTTTATGGCGTAACATGCTCTTGGGACTCATGATAATCAACGGCTTGCGTATCGGTCTGATCATTTGCCGGCGAAGTAAATGATACATTTGCGCTGGGGTGGAAGGTATACAAACCTGAATATTATAGTCCGCGCATAACTGCAGAAAACGCTCTAACCGAGCGGAAGAATGTTCGGGTCCTTGTCCTTCATAGCCATGCGGCAATATCATCACCAAACCACATACACGCCCCCATTTAGCCTCACCCGAGGCGATAAACTGGTCGATTACCACCTGCGCACCATTGGCAAAATCGCCAAACTGCGCCTCCCAGATAATCAATTCATTGGGCTGTGTCGTTGCATAGCCATACTCAAACCCCAGCACCGCCTCCTCCGATAACATCGAATCAATCACGACAAAATCCGGTTGCTCAGGGTAAAGATGGCGTAATGGCACATAAATACGTTCGTTCTGATCCGCTGCTACCTGATCATGTAATACGGCATGACGATGAAAGAACGTGCCACGCCCGGAATCTTGACCGGACAATCTTACTGGATAACCTTCCTTCAGCAGGGTGGCATAAGCCAGATTCTCTGCCATTCCCCAATCCAGAGGCAATTCACCCTTACCCATCAAACGCCGATCGGCAATGATTTTTTCCACGCGCGAATGCAGCTTGAACCCTTGAGGAACTTCTGTCAGCCTTATAGCAAGCTGTTTCAGCGTTTGTACCGCAACACCAGCCTTAATCCGCTTATTCCATTTGAATGGCTTTAAGAAAGGTTCCCAGTTGATGGAATACGGAGATTTATAGTCATAACACACAGCCTTATTAGGATTGACACCTTCATCCATAGCATCACGATAAGATTTGATGAGATTGTCCGCATCTTCCGATTGGATTATTCCCTCGGCAATCAGTTTATCGACGTAGCGCTTGCGAGTACCTGCGTGTTGGTTAATGATCCGGTACATTTTTGGCTGTGTCACCATCGGCTCATCCTGCTCATTGTGGCCAAGGCGACGGAAACACACCATATCGATCACAACATCCTTATGAAACCGCATGCGGAAATCAAACGCCAGTTCAGTCACCATAACAACCGCTTCCGGATCATCGCCATTGACATGAAAAATTGGCGCTTCGATCATTTTGACGACATCGGTGCAGTACAACGTGGAACGGCTGTCACGCGGATCCGAAGTGGTAAATCCGATCTGATTATTAATGATAATGTGTACCGTCCCGCCAGTACCATAGCCACGAGTCTGGGACAAATTCAACGTTTCCATCACTACGCCCTGTCCTGCAAACGCCGCATCGCCGTGAATCAATACGGGCAATACGCGATCCCCCAGTTTATCGTTTAACAGATGTTGACGGGCTCGCACCGAACCCTCGACAACCGGATTAACAATTTCCAGATGCGAAGGATTAAAAGCCAATGCCAAGCGCACAATACCTTCAGATGTTTTAATAGCAGAAGAAAAACCCTGGTGATATTTCACATCCCCTGACGGCAAGTACTGCGGCTGTTTTTCTTCAAATTCGCGAAACAAATCGGCTGGCATTTTCCCCAGAGTATTTACCAGTACATTGAGCCGGGCACGATGCGCCATTCCCATTACAATTTGCTGAATGCCCGCTTTCCCCGCACGATGAATCAAACTATCCAGCAATGGAATCAGGCTCTCATTACCTTCTCCGGAAAAACGTTTCTGCCCTACATAGCGGGTATGTAGATAATTCTCCAGTCCCTCTGCCGCTGTGAGCCGTTCAAGAATATGATGCTTGACCTCAACGGAAAAATCCGGATTGGAGCGCTGCCCTTCCAGCCGAGCCTGTATCCAGCGTTTCTGTTCGACTGAAGAAATATACATATATTCAGCACCGATCGAACCGCAGTATGTCTCGCGCAGAGTTCGCAAAATTTCACGCAACGAAGCATGATCGGGCCCGACTAATGAACCGGTATTAAATACTTTATCCATATCTGCATCGGTAAATCCGAAATGCGCCGGATTCAATTCGGGGATGGCCAATTGTTGTTTGAGCCCGAGAGGATCAAGATTGGCTTGATTCAATCCGAGACTTCGATACATGTTGATGAGTTGCAGCACGGCCACCTGCTTACGATCATCAGAATCAATCGACATCACTTCCGGAAGCGCGGCTTGAATTTCCAAGCCGGCAGGTTTTGTAACTGGAGCAATGGCAACGCTGTTTGTTGGCGATTTACCGGCAATTGAGTCCGGTTGCCTGGCCAGTTTATCGAAGTATTCACGCCAGACCAGCGCTACAGAATTAGGATTATGCAGATATTCCTCATAAACCGCTTCTATAAAACCCGCGTTAGTTCCATACAAAAGAGTTTCTTCCATCAACAGCTTGTTCATAACAATGGCAGCTTTTATCGAGGATAATTATTTTTGAGAAAACGAGCTGGCAATATCCCGCAAGGCTGCACCTGTATAGAGCTGACGGGGGCGCCCGATTTTATAATCCGGATCAGAGACCATCTCGCTCCATTGCGCTACCCAGCCAACTGTTCTTGCCATCGCAAAAATCGCGGTAAACATACTGGTTGGAATACCTAATGCGCGTTGCACAATGCCGGAATAAAAATCGACGTTAGGATAGAGCTTGCGCGAAATAAAATAATCGTCTTCCAATGCGATTTTTTCAAGTTGCAGCGCAAGTTTGAACAAACGATCATTCTGTAAACCCAATTCATTTAAAACTTCATGGCAAGCTTCGCGCATCAGCTTTGCCCGCGGATCCATATTTTTATAGACGCGATGGCCAAAACCCATCAGCCGATAATTATCCTCTTTGTTTTTTGCACGTTGGATAAATTCGTCAATGCGCGAAACATCACCGATTTCCTCCAGCATATGCAAGCAAGCTTCGTTTGCCCCGCCATGCGCCGGTCCCCATAGGCAGGAAATACCGGCAGAAACACAAGCAAATGGGTTAGCGCCGCTAGACCCTGCCAAGCGTACGGTCGAGGTGGAAGCATTCTGCTCATGATCTGCATGCAGAATCAATATCCGGTCCAATGCACGCACAATCACCGGATTAGCTTCATATTTTTCTGTCGGCACAGAAAACATCATGTGCAAGAAATTCTCAGCATAGCTCAAGCTATTTTGCGGATAAACAAATGGTTGCCCAATGTTGTATTTATAAGCCATTGCAGTAATCGTCGGCAATTTTGCAATCAACCGCAATGCAGATTGCTCGCGATGCAACGGATCGGAAATATTCAGAGCGTCATGATAAAACGCCGATAAAGCGCCGACTACTCCGACCATCACCGCCATGGGATGAGCATCGCGACGAAACCCGCTATAAAATCGTACCAGCTGCTCATGCAGCATCGAATGACTTTTGATTTCATCATCAAATCCCGACTTTTGCCCAGGTGTTG
This sequence comes from Nitrosomonas ureae, assembly GCF_900108305.1. Classification (GTDB taxonomy): domain Bacteria; phylum Pseudomonadota; class Gammaproteobacteria; order Burkholderiales; family Nitrosomonadaceae; genus Nitrosomonas; species Nitrosomonas ureae_B. Next base: position 90,961 of record NZ_FNUX01000011.1, on the reverse strand, counting down.
GCAATTCACCCTGCAACAGCAAATAACACACATCGATAAAATCACAATGGAGTGCCAATTGCTCAATCGGATAGCCGCGATACAGCAAAATTCCTTTATCGCCATCAATGAAAGTAATCGCGGAATTATTACTGGCGGTTGACAAAAAACCGGGATCATAAGTAAACAAGCCACTCTGTGCATGCAACTTACGAATATCAATCACATCCGGACCCATGGTTCCGGATAAAACCGGCAGCTCGATAGGATCGCTACCGTTATTCAAATTCAAAGTCGCTTTGCCTTCTTGCGCCATATTACATCTCCACAAATTGCAATATTAAATCAGTATGCACTGTTAACGGATTAACGATGTTGATGAAAACACCCGGATCTAGTTCTTTTGCAGCAGTTCCAATATCGGCCGCCACTGCGTGTCACAATTGACTTGCTTTCCGCTGATCAGATCCCATAAATCATTATCCGGCAATGCCAATAATCGTTCAAATTGCAGCAATTCCGTTTCATCAAGCTGCCGGTAATTTCGATCCATGAACCGTTGCAACACGATATCCAGTTCAAGCATACCACGCCGGCAGCGCCAGCGTGCACGCTCAAATTCTTTCATACCATTCTCTTAACCATCATGTCTTTGATTCTGCCGATTGCCTGAGTTGGATTCAAGCCTTTAGGACACGCATCGACACAATTCATGATGGAATGGCAGCGAAACAGCCGATAAGGATCTTCCAGGTTATCTAGTCGCTCCGCCGTTGCCTGATCGCGGCTATCGGCGAGAAAACGATAGGCCTGCAATAATCCTGCAGGCCCGACAAATTTATCCGGATTCCACCAAAAGGAAGGACAGGCGGTAGTACAGCAAGCACATAAAATGCACTCATAGACACCATCCAAAGCAGCTCTTTCTTCCGGCGATTGTAACCGTTCCGTTTCAGGCGGCGGATCATTATTGATCAAATAAGGCTTGATCGAATGGTATTGCTGGAAAAATTGCGTCATATCCACGATCAGGTCACGAATCACCGGCAATCCAGGTAATGGCCGTATTTCAACTGGTTCTTTCAGGCTTTTAAGTGGTGTTATGCACGCCAATCCATTGCGTCCGTTGATATTCATCGCATCCGATCCGCACACGCCTTCACGGCAGGAACGGCGTAAACTCAAACTATCATCAATCGATTTGATTCGCAACAATGCATCCAATAGCATTTTATCCGTCGCAGTCAACTGAACGTCGTAATCCTGCATGTATGGCTTTTCATCTTTATCGGGATCATAGCGGTAAATTGAAAACTTCATTGGCCGGCTCCAGTAGGTTTGAATACTGCTTATAGTCGATAGAAATCCTTCAAAATACCTTGAAGTATACAGACATGAAACCAGATTAGCATATTTTGGTTTGGCTTTTTTTACATTGCTGAACGCATTAAACCGTACGCCCAATACACCAAGGGAAGTAGACAGGGCCGTAGTTTACGAATGAATTCGGCACATTCTCAATGCACTTTGCTCGGATCAGAATATAGTAAAAATACAAAAAGCATGGATTAAGGTAAAATGTGCCGCCAGGTTCATGTTTCCGGACCGACGTCAAACGATTGAGAGATCGAGTATCACCCACAAACCCTAATGAATATTTTATAGAGGAAGATTTTAGATGAATTTTAAAAAATATAGCATCGCTTGCATGATTGGTCTTTGTTTCTCTCTGATCGGTTGCGGCGGAGTACCCGAAGCAAATGCGGTAAATTGCGCAGGAAGAGGACTGGAATCCTCGCTTGCGGATTTGAAGGACAATGAAGCTGCGCGGCAAGCATTTCTTGATCAATGCGACGCTCTGAAAAAATAAAATTGCAGCATACCCATCGGGCGCTCGAGCTCAACCTCATGAATAGCGTCTAGATTCTGAGGTTGAGACCATTATCTATTTATTCTTATGCCATTCAAATTTTGCAAATAATCTTGAAAAATATCTGATTAATGGAGATTAGCCAAAATAAACAGTCAATAAGGCTGTTGCGCATTTTGAATGTTCCATGATGACTAGCTTTTGTATAATCGAATGGTTGTTTGATAATCCTAAGCAAATCTTCTACTTGTGCGTGCAGCGAAACCAGGCCTGAGGTTAAACAGGACGTGCACTATTGGAAAATCATTGCTATTCTTATACTTAGAAGCATGTCTCAGATTAATTCCCCAGGTTGTTGCACTTCAAAATCATGACCATTGAAGATAATGCGACCACCATTTCAACCGCTTCTTCACCGCAGCAGCATATCCATCATGCCGCCATCGGCAATCTTTACTGCTATGGCAAAGTAGCAGATATTCTGTATTAATCTCTGTTAATACAGAACCAATATATTGATTGCAGAGCTTTTAAATTGTGCCATAGGTATCATCAAGTAAATTCGGCGGAATAAATTTTTTCGCAATCAAAACTTTTTTATTTAGCTCAAAGCAGACATAATATTCATGATGTACTAATGCACTGAGCCAGGAGAATTAGCTTGGAATTTAAGGATTATTATAAAACGCTTGACATTGCGCGCGATGCGACGGCTGACGAAATCAAGAAAGCATTTCGCCGGCTGGCGCGTAAATATCATCCGGACGTTTCCAAAGAAATGGATGCCGAGCAAAAAATGAAAGAAATCAATGAAGCTTATACGGTGTTATCCGATCCGGAGAAACGCGCCGCTTATGATCAATTAGAACGACAGGGATTTCAGGCTGGCAGTGATTTTCAACCGCCCCCCGGCTGGGATGCGGGTTTTGAATTCACGGGACAAGGGTTTAGCGATGCGCAGGCCGCGGATTTCAGCGACTTCTTTTCGCAATTGTTTAGAAATCAAATGGGAAGTGACGCCCGGCACACTCACCGAATGCGCGGTGAAGATCATCACGCAAAAATTATGCTCGACCTGGAAGACAGTTATCACGGTACAACACGCAGTCTGACACTGCGCATGCCCAAGCTGGATAATCAAGGACGTACCATACTCGTTGAGCATACGTTAAATGTACGCATTCCCAAAGGAGTACATGCCGGACAAGTGATCCGGCTCGCCGGACAAGGTGGTCCCGGTCATGCTGGAGAAGCCTCCGGAGATTTGTTTCTGGAAGTTCATTTCAAACCGCACCCTCGCTATCGGATCGAGAACAAAGACATTTATGCCGCATTACCTGTCGCTCCGTGGGAAGCTGTACTGGGCGCCACAGTCAAGATACCGGTACCCGATGGTCTGGTCGATGTGCGGATACCGGAAAATTCCCAATCCGGCCGCAAACTGCGTTTAAAAGGCCGTGGTATTCCAGCGGCCACGCCCGGTGATTTATATCTAGTGCTGGAGGTAGTGCTGCCATCCGCTGCGACAGAAAAAGCACGAAAATTTTACCAAACCATGGCGCATGAACTCGCGTTTAATCCGCGCCAGAATCTTGGAGTCTAAACCATGTTGCAAGAAATCGATGCCATCGTACTCGAAGACACCACGCTCAGTTTGGATGATTTGGCGCGAAGCTGCCGGGTGAGTCGGGAATGGATTATTGAGCATGTTCAGTGGGGTTTGTTGCCAGATAAAAATCTCATCGATACGGATCCGAATGTATGGATATTTGATAGCCATAGCTTCTTACGCATTAAGAGGATAGTTGCAATTGAAAGGGATTTCGAATGCAATCCAGAATTGGCCGGTCTGGTTGCCGATCTGATCGAAGAAGTTGAATCGCTACGCACCCGTTTGAGAACGTCCGAACTGAACGAAAGCTAACAATTAATTTATACATTATCAAATTAGCAAGGAAAACCGCCCATGTCTTTACACATCGTGTGCCCGCACTGCCATGCGACCAACCGTGTACCGGCAAACCGCCTGAGTGCGGCACCAAAATGCGGCGCCTGCCATCAATTATTGTTTACTGCACTACCGGTTGAATTGACAGAAGATCACTTTAACCGGCATATTTCCAACAACGACATCCCCACACTGGTCGATTTCTGGGCGCCGTGGTGCGGCCCGTGCCGTATGATGGCCCCGGCTTTTTCCAAGGCAGCCACCACCCTGGAACCGGGAATGCGTCTCGCCAAAGTAAATACCGAAGAAGAACAAGCTCTGGCTGCTCGTTACCAAATTCGCAGTATTCCAACGTTGGCGCTATTTATGAATGGCAGAGAAATTGCCCGTCAATCCGGCGCGATGGGCGAGCAGGATATAATACGTTGGGCCAAATCCACAATCCAATGATATAAATAATAAAACCACAGGAACAATCATTCATGCCAACGTTACCACGATTTATCTCTATTTCATTGGCTGTCGTATTACTGGCGCTGTTTTTTCACAGCTTTCTTTACCATTATTTTCCAGATACGCTTCAGCCGGGCTATTTTTCCGCTGATGATAAACTTGAAGGCGCTGAACCACGAATAGTCCAGGCACGTGGCAATCTGGCTGAAGACGAAAGAAGCACAATTGAATTATTTGAAAACTCACGCGCTTCGGTGGTATTTATCACTACCCGCCAACGCGTTATGGATGCTTGGACGCGCAACATCTTCTCGGTCCCAAGCGGAACCGGTTCAGGTTTTATTTGGGATGACCATGGCCACATCATTACCAATCTCCATGTGGTCAAAGGCGCCAGCGAGGCCACCGTGCGCTTGACTGATGGGCGTGATTATAAGGCCTCGCTAGTAGGCGCGAGTCCGGCGCATGATATTGCAGTGCTGCGGATAGGCATCGGCTTGCAAAGACCGATCCCGGTTCCCTTGGGTACCAATCATGATCTCAAAGTCGGACAAAAAGTATTCGCCATCGGTAACCCCTTTGGCTTGGATTGGACATTGACCACCGGCATTGTTTCGGCACTGGATCGATCACTCCCGGGCGGTGACGGGCGCACCATTGACAATCTGATTCAAACCGACGCTGCCATTAATCCAGGCAATTCCGGCGGACCTCTGCTGGATTCTGCAGGCCGCCTGATTGGCATTAATACCGCCATTTACAGTCCCAGTGGCGCCAGTGCCGGGATTGGTTTTGCGGTACCGGTCGATACCGTCAATCGTGTAGTTCCGCAAATCATCAGCCGCGGCAAATATATTCGCCCGGCAATGGGCATCACGGTCGATAGCAAGCTCAATGATCGCTTGACTCAGCACCTGAAAGTTACCGGAGTTGTCATTTTGAGCATCAGCCCCGGATCTGCGGCAGATACGGCCGGACTTCAGAGCGCGACGATCACGCCCGAAGGTAACATCATCGCAAAGGATATTATTGTGGCTATAGAGGACAAGCCCATTGATTCGGTAGACAAATTACTTTCCCGCATCGATAGCTATAAAGTCGGTGATACCATCAAGATCACGGTATTGCGAAAAAGCGCGACTATTGATATATCGGTCACTTTGCAACCCGGTGAATGATAAAAAATTAAGCCAGTATTCTTGTGCTGAAAATATCTGACGGGCATAACAAGAAACCAGGATTCAAGAGCTAGGAAGTGATAATTCGCACAGTCATTCAATCAAACTGAATCGTATAAAACAGATCAGCTGCGCTATCTTCACCTGTTTGAGTAACAATGGTTAGTTTTGGCGTAAGATTATAGGTCAGTTTTGTGATGCCCATTGTAGCTGCCGTCAGGCCACGTTCATAGCTCAGGTACGCGCGCGACGATAGGCGTTTTCCAACCACACCAATTTGCCCGGTCAATGAACTGCCGATGCCGGCTTGTCTGAATGAGATTTCATCGATCCCCAGGGCAGCACTTATTTTCTCCGTAATGCCTTCTCCGGATTGACCGCCTAATATCGATCCGGCAGCCGCCAACAACACTGATGTATCCAAGCCGCTCGCGTCCGGTTTTCTTCCCAACACGATCCAGGAAAGCTTTTCGGTATCAGGAACATCCGGCGTTGATATAAGCTTCACGCGCGGATAACGCACCGAGCCCATAATTTCAACGCCGGCTTCAACCGCCAAATTTTCCCGTAACGCCAGAATATTTAATTCCGGATCATCCAAAGGCCCCTGGAAACTGACAATTCCACGTTTAACCGAAAGGTTCTGACCATATGCTTTAAACGAAGTATCCTGCGCCACAATGGTACCGTTGAGCTTCAGCTTGTTCTTCTCATCACTTTGCACCTGCAGCTGACCTGCAAGGCGGCCTTCCAGACCAGCCACGCGGATATGGAATCTTTCGCCTAAATTCAGGTTCATGTTTAAAAGTAGCGACAAGTTTTGCCTGGTTTGCTCCGGAGTGTTTACAAAAACAATGTCTTCTGCCAATTCCGGGCGGCCTTCCGGCGGTTGCAGCAACAAGCCTGCGTCAGCCCATAAATTCCCTTTCACATTCAATCGGCTATTCTGGAACCGGACTTCTCCAGAACCGGATGCGACAACCCAATATTCGGCTTTATGCGCCAGCGGCAATTGATCGATTATGAAATCCATCCGGCTTTCATTACCCGCGAGCCCGATATTGCCGGTAATGGTTAACGATCCCCGCATGCCATCGGATTCGAAATCACCAAACAAGCGCTTGTCCGGAGGTACTTCATGAGGTGTAATAAAATGGAGCCGGTCAATTTCTAAATCCTCTTGATGAAATCTTGCTGTCATCGTACCTTGCTGTAAGTTGATTCCCTGATCCAGTAATACCACACTCAACTTACTACCGGAAACTGTTCCACTGAAATCCGGCTGCTGCAGCGTACCTTGAATATCGACATGAGCCTGAATCTGCCCCTCTGTACTCATGCTGCCGCCAAGTAGTGCATTAAGCCAGTTAAAGGTATTGATATCCACGTTGACCTTACCATGCAATGCCGATTCACGGGAAATCGACCAACCGGAACCGGATTGCTTGATTGGCATGGTTAAATCAGCTGTAGCGGAACCGATAGATTGACTGAATAATTTGAATTCACTGATTAATTTTCCATCCTCAGCGATCACCATCAACTGCAATTTTTCCATACCCAATGGCTGCGGTACTTCACCGGGTAGATACCAATCACCCTGTTTCCGGAAAATTTTCAAATTGCCGGTTAATTGCTGGGTAGAAACAAAATCCCAGTGACCACCCAACTGCAGATGAGATTGATTGGATGCTTGCTGCGAACCAGGAAGTAAAACAATGCCGGAAAAGTCGCCTTGAGTTTTCCAATCCTTCGGCGTCCAATGTAATTGATCAATGTTGGCAAATCCACCCGATAGGGAAAATCTGGCTTGATCCAAGGAAATCGCTTGGGCGCTGACTGAAAATGCCGCGGGTGACAGCAAGTGTACGGGCATTTCGCCAAGGGCTGCAAACTCAGTAAATTGACCAGTCCAACGCAACGATTGCAAGGATTTCTTAGGATCCACTCCACCTGCTGCTGCTAACCGGAAAGTAATATCCTCATTGATCTGTGCTTTAACCGATAGAATGTGATTCGAAATTTTTCCCTGAGTACCGATCATCAGCTTCTTGATTGCAACTTTCTCATGCGCATCATAGTGCTCAATCGAAGCTTCCAATGAAATTGCTTCATTGTGCAGACCCGCATCAACATTAACTCCTGACACGCTTCGATTGTCTGGAAAATACAAATGCTTGCTTGCAAGTTTAAGATCAAGGCCGGGTGCTTCAAAGCTACCTGCAAGATTCGCGCTTATTTGTAAATCGCCCGCCAATCCAAATCCCAATTGTGCCAGATCCGGCGCTTTAAGGCGCAGATGGAGTGCGTTCCCCTTCTCATCCATGCTGCCCTGCATCACCAGATGATTGGATCCCGCCTTTAATTCCGCTTTTCCATCAAATGCATTAAGACCATTAAAGGCGATTTCACCAGAACCGCTTACCGGGGATTTCGCCAGACGGCTATTTTGGATCGTGTATTTTAATACGCCAGAAATGCGTGGCGACAACTGCCCGGATAAGTATAGGGCCGCATTCAGATTTGAGTCCGCTGTCCGGACAAAATCCGCAATATTAAAATTTGCCAACTTGCCTGAAAGCTCAAATAATTGCTCGTGATCCAACGCAATCTCGCCGCGTCCGGTAAATTGTGATTGATTGCGCTGCAAATTCAATTGCTCAAGCGCGACGTTCTCTCCGGATCGAGCAATCACCGCTGCTAAATTGACCGATTTATCCTTAAGATGAATACGTGCAGACTGTGTTTGCGCAGTGCCGGACAATTCGATTTGCCCGGAAACCTGCGCCGCTTGCAAACGGCTATCGATATGGTATGGATTTAATCGTTCGACTCGTATATCGGCTGATCCGGATTGCTCATCCCAACGCCAAATTAAATTACCGCGAAGCGATCCATTGCCATTCATTTGCGCGTCAATTTCCTGCAATCTCAAAGATTCCGAAGTAAGCCATATTCGCGTGCTGAATAAGGACAAAGGAAGACCGCCTGCATCGTATGTAGCAGCCGCATGATTCTCAACTCGCATCGTGCCTTCCAGTCGTGCGGAATCATTTTGCGCAAAATGCGCGGATAGTGAAAGACTGGCTTGAGGTGCTGCAGAAATAAAGCTTGCAGGATTCAGCCGTTCGATATTGGCATCCAGTTGTACCACAGGATTATCTGCAAAAGGATGTAATTGCAGTTGCAAATCTCCTGCGATCGTGGATTGCATCGTGCTGGCTTGAATCGTCATGCGCTCCAGGTTGCCCGTGATCAGCATCTGCGCATCACCCCATGAATCAACGCCCGACAAATCAATTTGAGCTGATAAATCAAACGGGGAGTTGCCGTTAAATTCCGCTGATGCGTTAACCGAAACCCACGGAGTATAAAAATTGAGGAATTTCAGTTGATGCGTATGGCCATCACTTTCCAGTGCCAGCGCAAGGTTGGTTATGACAGGTTCGACGCTCTTATTTTCTGCCGTTGCCAAATCCATCGAATCGATAGTCAATGCATGAATCGACAACGCCAAGGGAAGATTCAAACTTTCAGGCAATGTACCGCGCGGAGTATCTTTTCCCGGAACCAATTGATGAATTCTCAATGTTTCTACCGTCAACTGATCAATCGCGATCTGCTTGTGAAACAACTCACCCGGATTCCAAATGATACGGATATTTTGCACCTCAAGCTTAAATTCATCACCGGCAAAATGAATATTCTCAATCCGTAGATCATGTAACACCCCTCGAACACCAACAAAATGAATCGCCCCGGAACTCAATCGATGAATGACGGAGAAAGTCCATTGCAGCCCTGATTGACTATTCAAAAGCCAATATCCGGTAAGCAAAACGCAAACCAGCATTATCGATATCAAACTCGCAAGCCATCTGAACCGATGCGGGCGATTTTCTGATCCTTGATTGCCAATGGATGGATTTATCATGTATGCAACTCAGAATGCCACAGCCATTGAGAAATGCACGCGTAACGAACCGGTTTCGTGCCCCCGGGCCAAGTCAAGCGCGACCGGCCCCGCCGGACTGCGCCAGCGGATACCGGAGCCATAACCTAGAAAAGGGTGGATTTTTCGCCAGTGATCCTCGGCGCCACCAATATCGGCAAAAGCCGCAACGCCCCATTGCTGCGTCAACCAATGCGTGTATTCAGCGGTACCTGTTACCATGACGAGCCCGCCCACAACTGCATTGCCTTCTTGTACGCCAATTCCTTTAAAATCATATCCTCGCAGCGAGTGAATGCCCCCGGCGCGAAATAGATATTCCTGCGGAATACCAAAGCGCGACGCGGCAAACGTATAGCCAACCTCCGCACGCAAAAAAAAGACATCCTGAGAACCAACGGGCCACCAAGTCTGATGCCGTGCATAAGTACGAAGAAAATCCTGATCCGACAGGAACATCTGGCTGCCGCCGCCGATACGCAGCTCTGTCACGTCACCACGCCGGATATTAACCGGATCATCAACAACTTGGCGCCTCCAGCGCCAATCGAGGACTAATGCTTCATTAATCTGATTAATCGCACCGGCTGGTTTTTTACTTTCATGATGCCAATTCAAACCAAAATGCATTTGAATTTTTTGAGTTTGGTAATTTCGTGTTATACCGACTTTTTCTTCAATAGTTTTCAAATTTTCGATATCGGTCATTTGCAAACTGGCGCCCAATGAATAATTGACATTGTTCTGATCAGGCAAGGTATCAATGCCGGCAAAAAAAGTTTGCCGCTTTTGTTCCAGACGCAACATACTGGTTAAATTCCAGGCTCGATCCATGAAATCATGATTGCGGTAATTGATCTCGCCACGAGCGCCATTATTTGAACTGTAACCGGCGCCAAAGGCAAAACGCTGCGATAGCGCCTCCGTCAGCATAACCTGTACAGGAACGGATCGATGTTGCGCGACATCCGGCGTAACACTGACCGAAACGGAGCTAAATTGCGGCCCTTTCTGCAACGTGATTTGATAAAGATGCAATACATCCCGCCGATAAACATCACCCACCTTAAAAGGCGCCAGGTTAGTGATCAATGCGGAATCAAACCGCTCCAATCCGGTGATTTGTATTTCACCCAAATGAAAAACAGGCCCGGAATCGATGATGATGGAAAGATCAGCCCGCGCATCATCAGGATTAACAGTGGCTTTACTGTTCACAATATACGCCGCAGCAAATTCTTCCTGGGTTACATCGGATAACAAAGCCGCTTTTGCTTTTTCCCATTCGGAAGAACGAAAGGGTAAACCTTCTCTCAATGGCCATGTAGCGCGGAGCTGCTTGATGCGCTCCTGATATTTGCCATCCTCGCGAGCAACTTCACCTTGAAATGTAATTAAAACATTGCCGACGCGCGTCAATACGCCGGGATCAATTTTGATCTCGGGCATGGCAACATTATCCTGAATTTGCTGCAACACTGAAATCGATGGGGAAAAATAACCTTCAGTTGCCAATAAATCGCGGATTTCTTTTTGTGCACGGTATAAGAAGATTTCTTCAGCAGCAGCATCCGCAAACGGTTCTGATGGAAGCCTAAGATATTTAACAAGAAGCTTTTTAATGCGATTAGGTGCCGATAAGATAACTACTGTCGAGTCTTTGGTCGAATTCTGCGCCTCCTGCACTGCAGCAATACTCGGATTCAGGTTAAGGAATACCAGCAGGTTAATTATCCCAATTCGGATATAAAAACGGCCAGAGAAAAACCGGGAGCTTAGCTTAGCGATTCGATCAAATATTAGAAATATCCTCGATATTATTAATTCTATCTGCTTTATCAAACGCTGCAAATAATACTGCAAATTTTCCACTATCGTTTTGATTTGACAGGAAACCATGCCAATTGCTTGAAAACATACCGTTTATTGTATTTATGATCCAATTATCCGGGTTCGTCGTAATACACATTCGACCACCTAATCGGTACAATCTTATATCAAAACTAGAGCCAGCCCTGTAACCGATACCAGGCTATGGCATCATGAGCAGCCGTTTTTATTGGACGTGGTTGTAATTCGAGCTCAGTCAAGCTGACGGATGGATCAAAAAACATACTGCGGCGAGTCAAACGCACCCCGGTTATCGTGGCGAGCGGCATTTCTCCGCTGACATGGTCTGCCCATGCTTCACTGATCCCTGCTGCAAGCAGGGCAACCAGGTAAGGAACCCGCCAACGCGGCAAGGGTTGACCCGTTTCCTTGCTTAGAATGCTTAACCAATCTGAAAGCAAGAGATTTTCCGCTCCCAGCAAATAACGAATTCCCGTTCTACCTTTCTTCATTGCCGCAATCATGCCAGCCGCCACGTCTCTGGCATCAATGAGATTGAACTGGCAATCCAGAAAAGCTGGCAGCTCTCCCCTGCAAAACGCCAGCGATAATCGCGTTGGCGGTGTTTTCAACCGATCTCCAGGTCCCACGGGTAAGGTGGGACTGACCACAACAATGGGAGCGCCTTCTGACACCATCTTAAAAACTTCTTCCTCTGCAAGAAACTTGCTCAGACAATATGGACCCAGCATATCGCTTGCTTTGAGCCGGAGTGTCTCAACCGCGTCTCCCTTGGGGTTGCGGGATGTCAGAATGCTTTCGGTACTGGTATACAATATCCGTTTGGCACCGCTCTCGAGCGCAGCACGCATAACGTGGAACGTGCCGAGACGATTAATGCTATCGAATTCCCGCCGGTCACGGCGCCAGAGATTAGGATCTGCCGCCAAATGATAGACATACTCGCAATCACGCGTAACTTTCTTAACCGCGTGCTCGTCACGAATATCGGCACTGATCAGTTCGATCCGATTCAGTGGCAAATGATCGACGCCAGCTCCCGGCCGTTCCAGGACGCGAACTGATTGACCCTCATCAAGTAATTGAGCAACTAAATGCGCACCTAAAAAACCAGCACCACCCGTGACTAAAATCAAGACGCAATCCTCTCGGCCCACTGATCTGCCAAATTTTGCAGGTGTTGATAGTTTGGCTTCAAGCCTTCAGAAGTTATTTTATTAATGAGTACAAGCACGGCACGATTCAAGGGACAAGGAAACTCTCCGGCAAGCCGGATCAGGTGACCGGTATACGCATCGATTTCAGTACGCGCGTGATCGACATGAATATCGGGTGCCATGGAGCAATAGGTACCGCGCAGAGATGGGCGAAAAAATATAGCCATCAGTGCCGGCAACCAGGGCGTGCGCAAAATTAAAGACACGGTATCCGGGTGAAAAGGACCAATACGGGCAAGCGGCACTTTGGCATTTTGAAGGATCGCATAATTCTCTTGCAATAATGTAAAAAAAAGCAGTTTGGCCAATTGATCGCTTAACAACGCTCCATTATCCACACCAGCCGCAGCCGCAAGCGGTGATATGGCAGCATTGTACATAAGCTTTGTTGCCTTATAAGGTCGTATGTCTTTAACAAGTTCAACAGGAAATAACCTGGCTTTTCCCAGAGCCAGGGCCAATGACATTATCTCAACATGCTCGTCACTTGAGATGGACCGGCGCGCTCCGATGTGCAGGCTACCCGGCCGGGTGATTCTGGTTATCGGGCGATCACGCTGGCATTCCGAAACAAAAGAGGCAATGCCTTCACACGCATGACTGCGCCGGTCAAGATCGGGATCGAAACCATTCTGTATCGGAACCAGAAAAGCATCATCTGACAAACGAGCCAGTACTTTTGGATTGTCATAGGTTTTAGTACATAGCAGAATAAATCCTTCTTTCGGGGGTATCCAATCGTCGAAAGAAACGAATGAAGCATCTTGCGTTCCCAATGCAACTATCGTTACACCGTGCTTTGCACCTTCAGTTATCTTGCTGCGATCACTGTCCACCAAAATCACGACATAGCCTTGCCGTGCCAGCGCCCAGCCAAGCACTGCGCCAATACCGCCAATCCCTAGGATATGAATTGGTTTGTTGATTAAATTAGGCATCTATCTTACCGAATCCAAAATAATTTTTAAAAAATAACAAGCAAGGGAATCTCGGGATGCTCATCCGTAAGTGGGTGTTCATATGTCACCGCGAAGAGATCCGGACAGATGTCAGATAATTCCGGATGCAGATAACATTGCGATAAATAGTAATCTAAAAACTCAAATTCCGCGATTTATATTTCGCTCACTGTTAAGACATCCTGAGAATGCACGTGATTTTCTGGATCGACCTGTTATCTGTATTTTTATTTCAGAGCATTTTTTATATTAATCAAGTGCTTTTCCATTCTATGGCGCATTTGCTCGCGTCCGACCGAGTGTTTCAAACCACTGCCAAAACCTGTCACTTGATCGGTAAAAGTCCGATTCGTGTAGAAAACCAATGAACCATTGCGATAAGGTAGGGAACCAATAATAAACTGGTTTGAATTATAGGAATGTTCCACATAAAACTGCCGGGAAAGAATTATCCCGCCAGCTTTCTCAGTCAATATCATGCGATGCAGCAAAACGGCGGTTGAACGATTCTCAACCTGTCGATTAATCAAAAAAAACCGTTCTTCAGCATTAGCTGGCATAACGACAGGATAATTAAGCCAAGCCTGATAAAGCTCAGGAAAATGATTGAGCAACACTTTGTTGCTTAATATCGCTTTGCGTAATTCCTTACCAGGGTCAGAAACTCTGCCAGCACCACGATCATAAGTGGCAATTCCCTTCAAACCCTCTTTACGGTAAGCCTGCCACCGCTCGAATAAAATCTTCCTGTAAGATTCTGTTATTGAATCAGGATGTTCTGATTTTATGGTTTGAAGGGTCTTGAATTCTTGAGCCGACAGATTAAAGGTGTCCCCCGGTTTGGCAGCTAAAAGATCCGCTTCATCTTTATCACCCAATTTAAAATTTAACTCTTTAAAAGAACTGAGTGTCGTTTGCGGCGAAATAAGCGATTGAGAAATAATTTCAGTATCCACCGATATCATGCCTTTATTTCTGAGGAACTCAACAACCTTGGCAGGCGTTGACGAAATATAAATAGCGACACCGGCAGCTAATTCCTTCTTGTCATTCTCAGTAACCTGAAAAGAAACAACTTTCCCTCGTTTCAAATTTGCGAGGTCTTGCTGCAAAATTCCAAGCTGCTGGATTAGCCCTTGGATATGCATAGAGCTTGCGGCCTGCACGGAAAAAGCGCAACTCAAGACCAAGACAACAATTATCTTGCTCCCTGTCTTATAGTCATAAAATAGCTTTTTTAAGGCTACGGGTTTGATTTCATCAGATTCCATTATGAATTATCTACAATAATAACAATGCATTATGACATCATCGGAAGCGAATATTTTTATTGAATCTACAGTGACCAGAATACTAGCAACAAAAAGAATATAGTCAGAAAACGGCCCAAGTGGGCGGGATGGCAAGCTTCGAGTAATCGGCAAATCGGTATTTTCCCAGACCCATTACCAGAGTATTAGCCGGATACGACACTGAACCAACAAGACTAGTTGCAGCCATTGCGACTACCATCATAACAGTTTGCGCTGACATGCCCAACATCATGCCGATTGTCAAAGCGAACGGTATCACGATTAGTCGAGTATTACAGTAGACATGATCGGAGCACCCTGAGGAATGGTGAGTTCTGGACGGATGACTATTACGCTGCAACTGTAGGTGAGAAAGCGGACTGGGGCGTAATTGAGCGGTATGCAAAGAATCAAGACAGACCAAAAGAAAAGCTGTATCAGTTTGAGCGTTTCTAAGCCTCGCGGTCTTGAAACATATTATTTATTTTATATAACAATAACTTAATTTACTTTTTCTAATATTTTACTAGGCTAACGGATTGTTCTGCTAGCCTAGAGCTTAGAAAATTCAAGTAGGGCGGCATGGAAACATAAAGAATTTTGCAAAACCTCAACACATAGAGATAGCGGAGTTTTACGCCGATCTGGCTCGCCTTAATACGTGAATCTCAGTTATTATGTGAGTCTAATAACTATCAGGAATATTCTTTTGTTAAATCAGTTAAATATGTTTTGAATTCCTGCTTAAGTTCAGGGTGTTGCAATGCGAACTCTACCGTTGCTTGCAGATAACCTGACTTACTCCCACAATCAAAGCGTTTGCCTTGGAATTCATAACCTAGTACAGATTCTTCTTTTAGCAGCTTTGCAATACCGTCCGTAAGTTGAATTTCATTGCCAGCGCCGCGCTCGGTTTGCTCCAGAAGTTTAAAAATTCGTGGCGTCAGAATGTAATGTCCGACAACTGCAAGATTGGAAGGCGCTTGATCAACCGCCGGTTTCTCAACAATGGCATTAACTTTGGACAATTTATCCGAAATTGGCGTGCTATCGATTATACCGTAGCGGTTAACCGTTTCGTGCGGCACCCGTTCAATACCCAAAATTGAACAATGATTTTGATTATAGATATCGGCCATTTGACTCAAACAGCATTGCTCATTCGCATTGATCAAGTCATCGGCCAGCAGTACCGCGAAAGGTTCATCACCGACTACAGATTGCGCGCATAAAACGGCGTGCCCCAGTCCCAATGCCTCCGTCTGGCGGATATAAACGCAATCAATACGAGACGGCAGAATGTTGCGAACTACATTGAGCATTTCCTGCTTTCCTCCTTCCTCCAGCTTAGCTTCTAATTCAAAAGCTTTGTCAAAATGATCCGGTATTGAACTCTTGTTACGACCGATAATGAAAATTAACACATCGATGCCCGCAGCAACAGCTTCCTCTGCGGCAAACTGAATCAATGGCTTATCAACGATAGGCAGCATTTCCTTGGGATTCGCTTTGGTTGCCGGTAAAAAACGGGTTCCTAACCCGGCAACAGGAAATACAGCTTTTCTGATTGCTTTCATTCAATATCTCCTTAATATTTCTTAGTCAATTAAATCAGAAGGTTCTTCAGTCTAATTTTTATAGCCATTGGGATTAGTGTTCTGCCAGTGCCAGCTATTAGCGCACATTTCATCCAATCCAAGTTTTGCTCGCCAGCCAAGTAATGCATAAGCACGATCTGGATTCGCATAACAAGAAGCAATATCACCTGAACGTCGCGGCGCAATTCGATAAGGAATAGACCGCCCACTTGCCTGTTCATAGGCACGAACAACTTCCAGCACACTGTATCCTCGACCGGTGCCTAGATTCACGGTTAAGCAGTTTGAAAATTGATTATTTTCTTGTCCCCCTTGCGGAGCTCCTAGCGCTTCCAATGCCTTGAGATGGCCATGCGCCAAATCAACGACATGGATATAATCACGGACCCCAGTTCCATCAACAGTAGGATAATCGTTACCCCACACGTTTAGAGTATCTCTACGGCCGACGGCAACCTGGGCCACAAAAGGCATCAAATTATTCGGCATTCCCTGCGGGTCTTCACCGATCAAACCGCTTGGATGCGCACCAACTGGATTAAAATAACGCAATATGCCGATTCGGAATGAGTGATCACTGTGCTGGAAATCACGCAATATATCTTCAACCATCAACTTGCTGCGCCCATAAGGATTAGTAGGAGCCAGTGGATGATCTTCCGTCAACGGTAACTTAACCGGATCGCCATAAACTGTTGCAGAAGAGCTGAATACCAGGGTTCTGACATTGCATTCCTGCATTGCTTCCAATAGCCGCAATGTTCCTGCTACGTTATTATCATAATATGAAAGGGGATGAGCGACGGATTCCCCGACGGCTTTAAGACCAGCAAAATGTATAACTGCAGTAGCTTTACTTTGCTGCATGGCGGCAATTAAAGCAGCTTGATCACGGCAATCACCAGAAATTAATTCTGGTTTTCTACCGGTAATTTGTGTTACACGTGCAAGTGCTTCGGGATTACTGTTACAAAAATTATCAAACACGGTTACATCAAAACCGGCATTCAGCAGTTCAACGCATGTATGCGACCCGATATACCCGGCACCACCGGTGACAAGAATCATGACAATAAGCCTCGGCAAAAAATGGTAGATCTATTTAATCGAATTGAAATTCGCCTGAATTTTCCAGTGCTTCACGGAATTAGCTGCAAAAGTGCTGTTTAAAGGTGGTTATAAAACTATCCAATGAACCTGTCGGTAAATGGTTGATGCCGGCTGCGGCTTTGCGCCCTCCTCCCGTATCAAATTGCAAACACAATACATCGGCACCACTCGGATTTGTGAGAGAAGCTCGCACACTTACAGTATAACTGCCTGAATTATTTGGTGTTATTACGGCATGTGCACGCTGTGGATGCGCGTTTGCCAATTTGTTGGCAAAAATACCGCTGACGCGCCTTGCCCAAGGCGCATCGGGCAATAAATATGCGGCATACCGTTCATCGATCGTTAAAGGCTGCAATGAATCTGCCCGGATCGTATCATCCTGATATCCTGCAGAAAGCTTCCTAAAAGCAATCGATTCAGCGATGAAGTCAAATGGGCTAATATAAGGTTTGATTTCTTCGTAAAGTGCAGCGGGATGAAAATGCAGATCAGGCAAATTATCCCCATAGCCATTATAGTTTAGATATTCACCCAGATGTGCAAGCTGATCTATTTCAGTTTCTGTTAATTTTGCTGCGATTCCTAGTTGACGAGCTTTTTGCACAAGATTATCGCCAAAAGCGGCAGTGATTGCCCACAGATGAAATTTCCCTTTCAAATACTGGTCAACCAAAAGGCTGGTACAAACATCAGCGGATAAATCGATATGTGCAGTCAAGTTATGGTGCTGCGGTATTTCTCCAGCATAATGATGATCAAAATATTCAATCTTGACACCCTCCTCCAGTAACCGCATCAATCCTTTGCGATTACTATCCAAAGAAATATCCAGTACCGTTAAGGAATCACCGGATTTTGCTTCCACCCGATCCAGCAGCTTGATATCCCGCTTAACACCAGTTATCAGATTCGCGGCTGCTGGATCCACAAGTCTGAGTTGATGTAATGCGCATACGCCATCCGCGTCACCATTAAATACATAAAAACGATTCATTTGAATAGCTTCTTCCTATATGAAAACATATAAAAAAAACAATTAATTCTCATTTTTTATTCAACGGGCAATGATTATTAAAAATATCAGCTTAATGCACCTATGTGCGTCAGATAGTTAACAATGTGCTCAACAGCCTGCTCGGGGGTAAGTTTCGTTGTATTAATATGAATTTCCGGATTCTCTGGCGCTTCGTAAGGTGAATCAATTCCGGTGAAATTCTTCAATTCACCTCGGCGCATTTTCTTGTACAACCCTTTGGGATCGCGCTCTTCTGCGACATGAATGGGGGTATCAATAAATACTTCAAAAAATTCACCCTGCTCTACCAATTCCCTGGCCATTCTGCGTTCTGAATGGAAAGGTGAAATGAATGACACCAATACAATCTGCCCTGCATCGACCATCAATTTAGCAACCTCAGCGATGCGGCGGATATTTTCAACCCGGTCTGCATCGGTGAAACCAAGATCTTTATTAAGCCCATGACGCACATTGTCTCCATCCAGCAGGTAGGTATGCTTATCCAGAGAATAGAGTTTTTTCTCGACCAAATTGGCAATGGTTGATTTACCACTGCCGGACAAGCCGGTAAACCAAAGAATAAATGGCTTCTGTCTTTTTGTGGCAGCATGCGCTTGCTTATTGATATTAATCGCTTGCCAGTGAATATTCTGTGATCGGCGCAAGGCAAAATGCAGCATGCCGGCACCCACTGTATTATTAGTTAAGCGATCAATGAGAATGAAGCCGCCGATATCATGATCTTCTTTATACGGGTCGAAAGCGATCAACTGATCGGTACTGAGATTGCAAATACCGATTTCATTGAGTTCCAGCTTGGTAACGGCGATATGTTCGAGCGTATTGACGTTTACCTTATATTTCAGCATTGAAACATTCGCAGCAACAGTTTTTGTCCCAATTTTCATCAAATAGGGCCGGCCGGGGAGCATCGGTTCATCAACCATCCACACAATCGTAGCTTCAAATTGATCTGCTACACCGGGCAAAGAATCGATGGCAGCTAAAATATCCCCACGGCTAATATCAATTTCATCGGCCAATGTCAATGTAATGGATTGCCCGGAAATTGCGTGTGTCAAATCACCATCGCCGGTCACAATGCGAGTTACGCGACTTTCTCTGCCGGAAGGTAAAACACGAATAAGATCACCTGGCTTAACGCTGCCACGCGCAACCATACCGGAATAACCGCGAAAATCCAGATTAGGGCGATTAACCCATTGTACCGGCATGCGAAAAAATCCGGATTCCACATTCGTATCATCGACTTGTACATTTTCCAGAAATCCCATCAACGTTTCACCGTGATACCAAGGCGTGTTTTCGCTTAATGCGGTAATATTATCGCCTTTGAGGGCTGACATCGGGATAGTTACAATATTATTCAACCCTAGTTCTTTTGCAAATTCACGATATTCGTTATTGATCCGGTGAAAAATTTCTTCTGAATATCCCACCATGTCCAGCTTGTTGATTGCAAGCACCACATGTTGGATTCCAATTAATGAAACCAGATAACTATGGCGCCGCGTCTGCGTCAATACGCCTTTGCGTGCATCAATAAGAATTACTGCTACGTCCGCTGTTGAAGCTCCTGTGACCATATTGCGGGTGTACTGCTCATGACCTGGCGTATCTGCGACGATAAACTTGCGCTTATCGGTGGAAAAGAAACGATAAGCGACATCAATAGTTATTCCCTGTTCGCGCTCTGCAGCAAGTCCATCGACCAGTAATGCGAAATCCAGATCACCGGCCTGAGTACCGACTTTCTTGGAATCCACCTCTAACTGAGCCAATTGATCTTCAAATAGCATCTTGGACTCATACAACATGCGCCCAATTAAGGTGCTTTTCCCATCATCAACACTACCGCAAGTGATGAACCGAAGCATGCTTTTGTTCTCATGCGTTTTTAAATACAACTCGATATCTTCGGCAATTAAATCAGATACGTGTGCCATTAGAAGTAACCCTCCTGTTTCTTTTTCTCCATCGAGCCTGTGGAATCATGATCGATTAATCGCCCCTGCCGCTCGGATGTTCGCGCCAGCAACATCTCCTGAATAATATCCACCAAGGAACTTGCCTCACTTTCAATTGCACCGGTTAAGGGATAACAACCCAGTGTACGGAAACGGACTTTCTTCATCATCGGCGACTCGCCTTCTCTCAGCGGCAAACGCTCATCATCAACCATAATTAAAGTACCATCACGTTCTACAACAGGCCGTTCCTTAGCATAGTACAATGGGACAATAGGAACATTATTCAGATGGATGTATTGCCAAATATCGAGCTCGGTCCAATTTGAAAGTGGGAAAACACGAATACTTTCGCCTGGATTCTTGCGCGCATTATATAGCCGCCATAACTCAGGACGCTGCAACTTGGGATCCCAGCGATGTTGTGCTGATCGAATGGAAAAAATTCGTTCTTTGGCGCGCGATTTTTCCTCATCGCGACGTGCTCCACCGAAAGCGACATCAAATCCATGTTTATCCAGCGCCTGCTTTAAACCTTCGGTTTTCCAGATATCCGTATGAATTGCCGAACCATGCGTAAAAGGATTGATTCCTTTTTCAACACCCTCAGGGTTAATATGAACGATGAGATCAATTCCCAATTTTTTTACCATTACGTCACGAAATTCAATCATTTCCTTGAATTTCCATGTAGTATCGACATGCAGTAACGGAAAAGGTAGTTTCGAGGGATAAAATGCCTTTACTGCCAGATGCAGCATCACTGCACTAT
Source organism: Nitrosomonas ureae (assembly GCF_900108305.1). Lineage (GTDB taxonomy): Bacteria > Pseudomonadota > Gammaproteobacteria > Burkholderiales > Nitrosomonadaceae > Nitrosomonas > Nitrosomonas ureae_B. Next base: position 69,773 of record NZ_FNUX01000011.1, on the reverse strand, counting down.
CCTTGCCGATAGAATAGAGCATTACCGGATGCTCGCACTCTGCAACTACCTCCCGCATGATATGAATACTCTCCGCTTCAAGGCGTTGTATATGTGTCAACATTGTTAATAGTTTCCTTCAAAAAAATGTAATAGCATTAAGGTTATATTAATATAAATAGAGGATCTTTCTTATCTTGAAATAAACCGGTTTATCCTCGTAATTTTAACTTAGAAACAAACCTTCTGATTTCCTGCTTAACAAATGTAGATGTGAATTAACTGTTGGCTTTATTATCGAATAATAGCAGGTACTAAAGAATCAAATCTTAAAATTTACTATAACTTCCCTATCAATCTACTTGTTTATTCAAGCAGTAATTAAATACCTGAATTTCAAGCCAGCAATACTAACAACGAACAACGAAAATTACCTAAATTTCTGAAGGTCCTGATTAGTCTGAAAGTATATGCCTGATTTAAATAATACTTGCGGACATTCTAAGTAAGTCAATTTTCTGCATTTATTATTAAGAATTGTCTTTAGCAAGAAAAGGTTTGCTGGAAGACCGCGCAGAATAGGGAGCTTGACGAATAAAACAATATCACTGCTATTTTTTAATTAAACCAGTTTACGGGATACACTCTTATCTGATGAAGAAGGCTTTCCCTTCAGTGTTTGACATCGATTGCGTCACTACTTGATCTTTCTTTTTCTTTTATTGATTTGACCGGCATTTTCGCAAACGAATGCAGATTCAGATGCAATGCTGCCTTGGCAAGTAAATGTGCGCTTACCGGTGCAGTGATAAAAAGAAACAGCGTAATCAATATTTCGTGCAGACTGATACCCGCATCGTGGTTGCTGAAGAATACTGCCGATGCAATCAGCAGACTGCCCACACCCAATGTTGTAGCCTTGGTCGGTCCGTGCAAGCGCATATAAAAATCCCTTAATCGCAGGAGGCCTAAGGAACCGATGAAAGTAAAAATAGCGCCAGTCAAAATTAAGAAAGATAATAAATATTCCAGCATAGTTTATTCGATAATATCGCCACGCAGTAAATATTTGCATAATGCAACAGTACCGATGAAGCCCATCAATGCAATCAATAATGCTGCCTCAAAGAATAGCGCGCTACCCAAATGAATTCCCAGCAACATGAGTAATGCAATGGCATTTACATATAGAGTATCCAGTGCCAGAACCCGATCCGGCAAGCTGGGACCACGTAACAGTCGCCAGAAGCTCATAGCGACTGCCACAGCCACTAATCCAAGCGCGATGACTATCACGAAATCTAACATTACTCAAAAATCTCCTGCAATGGACGTTCATAGCGTTGCTTAATCGTTGCAATCAGTGTATCCGGATCAGCTTCATTGAGCGCATGAACCAACAAATATCTTCGATCTTCAGACAACTTCGCGGATACTGTCCCCGGTGTCAATGTGATGCTGCTAGCTAATAAGCTGATAGCCAAATCAGATGTCAGGCTTAATGGTAATTGAATAAAAATCGGTTTAAGGCGATCTAGATCGCCAAGAATTAATCGCGCTACCGTAAAATTGGCCACGATAATATCCCATAATAATAACCCAACATACCGCAACAAGGTAAAAGGTTTGCGAATTGTCACAACTTCTGGCCAGAAGCGCAGGGTTAATAACGGTATCATCCAACCGAGTAATAAACCGAGAACAATCTGCCCGGGCGTTATGCTATTTACCAGCAATAACCATAAGCCTGTCAGCGTGAGGGATAGAATCGGATGAGGCAGCAAACGAGTCATGGTAGTCATTTTTCAATACCTAGCACGGATTGAATGTAATCATCAGGCTGCAGCAACTGATTTGCCGTTGCCTGTACAAACTCGATAATTGCACCCGCCCAGATCATTAAAGCCACACATAGTGCAAGCAAGCAGGCAGTAATCACCAATCCATTTATGTCTGGCGTTATACCGGGCTGAACATGGGTATCCATTGCAGTATGAATCGCTTGCGGTGCTTGTGCCCGATAAAAAAGCAGGCTCCCGCTACGCGCCAATGCAATGATAGTAAACAAGCTGGTTATTAATACAATAGCCATTATCCATGGCAGAGCCGCATGTGATAGTGCCGCTTGCAAGATCAGGAATTTTCCTACAAAGCCGGATAATGGGGGTAGTCCCGCCACTAAAACCGCCACTATAAAAAAGAGTGTACCTACTATTCGCTGGTGCATCATGATCAAACCCGGCTCAAAACGATCGCTCGTTTCGCCACGGCGATTGGCTATGCCATCAGCAAGCAGAAAAAATGCGGCGGCAGCAAAGGTGGAATGTGGCAGGTAATACAATCCCGCCGCTATTCCGGCGCTCGTATTGATGCCAAAAGCAATGAGCAGCGTGCCAACCGATGCAACCACCAGATAGGCCACTTGCTGCCGCAAACGCGCACTTGCCAGAACACCCAGTACACCTGCAATCAGTGTTGCCAAAGCCAATGGTAACAACCAGGGTTGAATCAAATTGGCAATCGGCCCGGCTTGTTCGCCAAAGATCAAGGTATAAATACGCAGGATGCTGTACGCGCCAACCTTAGTCATGATAGCAAATAGAGCGGCAATCGGCGCAGATGTATGCGCATAAGCCGCAGGCAACCATAAATAAAGCGGCAAAAGAGCGGCCTTGAGAGCAAACACGGCAAACAACAGTAAGCCCGCCGTACGAATGAGCGCAATATCCTCGCTAGCAACATCGGCAACTTTAATCGCCAGATCAGCCATATTTAATGTGCCCAAAAGCCCGTAAAGTGTTCCTACGGCAAACAAAAACAAGGTTGAACCTACGAGATTGATGATTACAAAATGCAATCCGGCCATCGTGCGTAACCGACCCCCGCCATGCAGTAATAAACCATAGGAAGCAAGTAGCAGAATTTCAAAGAATACAAACAGATTAAACAGATCACCGGTCAAGAATGCACCATTTAAACCAAATAATTGCAATTGGTATAACACATGAAAATGCGGACCCATAGTATCCGTACCGCGCACCGCATAAAGTAACGCGCACAAGGAAACCAATGCAGTAATGATCAACATCCAGGCAGCAAGGCGATCGGCGACCAGAACAATACCAAAGGGCGGTGGCCAGTTGCCTAATGCATAAACCAGAATCTCGCCGTCATTAACGATGCTGAGCAACCATCCTGCCAACAGGACCAAAACACTTACGGATGAAATGCTCGCGATACGCAACACCTTTAGACTCTGTTTCTGCAGCAATAATAACAACGCACCCAGCAATAACGGCCATATCACGGGGAGAATGACAATATGGTTTATCATGGTTTATGTTTCCCATCCACATGATCATTCCCCATTTCCAGGTGTGCCTTGAGGGACAATACAATAACGAAAGCAGTCATGGCAAAACTGATCACGATAGCTGTCAGCACCAAAGCCTGCGGTAAAGGATCTGCATAGTCTGCTACGCCTTCCACAATAATCGGTGGTTTACCAATAGTGAGTCGCCCCATTACCAGTAGAAATAGATTGACTGCGTAAGACAAAAAGGTCAAGCCCAGCACAACCGGAAAAGTACGGCTGCGTAAAGCCAAATAAACGCCACAGCCAGCGAGCGTTCCTATCAGTATTGCTACCAGCGCTTCCATTAACGGATTCTCTTTCTGACGTTTGTCAAATGACTCTCTTTATGTACCAGACCAAGATAAATGAGTATCAACAGCGTGGTACCGACGACAACCAGATAAACACCCAAATCAAAAATCATGGCTGAAGCTAATTCGAACTCTCCAATTATCGGCCAATGCAAATGACTAAAGGTGGAAGTCAAAAAAGGATGGTCAAACAACCAACTGGCAACACCGGTCAATACCGCGATAAAAATACCCGCACCAATCACATGATGCATATTGACTGACAAACGGGCGTGCGCCCATGCAACACCATTGGCCAAATATTGCATGATTAGCGCTACCGCAGTTATCAATCCAGCGATAAAACCACCCCCGGGCAGATTATGCCCGCGCAGCAAAATATACATGGAAACCAGCAAAGCAAGTGGCAATAACAGACGCGCAAACGACGCCATGATAACCGGATGCAAATCACGATCCCAGATTCGTCCCTGATTGTCTTGTTCCGAGCCGGATAACTTTAGTTGATGCAGCATCGCATATACACCCAGTCCGGCCAACGCCAGCACGGTAATTTCACCAAGCGTGTCATAACCTCTGAAATCAACCAGAATGACATTGACTACGTTCGTTCCACCGCCACCTGGCACACTGTTGTTCAAAAAGTAATCTGCGATACTGTGATAAGGACGGGTTAAAATAGCCCAAACTAATAAGCTCACACCTAAACCCGCTGCTGTAGCGACCAAAGCATCACGGCTGCGTATATGATTCCCGGATTCCTGCGGTGAAAATTGCGGTAAGAAATATAACGCCAACAGCATCAAAACAATCGTTACCACCTCGACGGATAATTGTGTCAAAGCCAGATCCGGCGCAGAAAACTTGATAAAAACAAGAGACACTCCCAAACCCACTACGCCCATTAAAATGAGCGCTACAAGACGTTGTCGATGCAAAACAACCACGCCTATTGCCGCAATTATAAGAATCAACGTAACAAGTATGCTGACACCATCTATCGGCAGTCGTGCGCGATCGCCGGTTAAAGCGGATGCATTATCGATAAAGCCTGTCACTCCAAGCGCCAGAATAAAAAGCATAAAAACAAACAGCATCTGCTGAAGCGAATGTGCATTCAGTAAATGGGTTATATAACGAGCAATTTTAAAAAGCTGGTCAAGCATATAATTGTATAATGCTCTAAATTCCAGCCGATCACCGATTTTTTCGTACCATGCAGATAATGGGCGGCGAACCAGATAAATTAAAATTCCACCGCATAATGCAATAACACTCATCCATAATGCTGGATTAAAACCATGCCAGATAGCCAAATCATGTTCTGGAACAGAATCCTGTAGAACACCGGCAGCGGCTACTGCAAGAATGGGCTCTACAGTTAATGCGGGCAACATCCCAACCAGCAAACATAAAGCTACCAGAATTTCCACCGGCACTTTCATCCAACGTGGAGGTTCATGCGGTGTTTTGGGTAGATCAACCGGCTCGCCATTAAAAAAAACCGTATGGATAAACCGTAATGAATAAGCCACAGCAAAAATACCGGCCAGAGTTGCTGCGGCAGGCATCAGCCATCCCCACGGCTGATGAGTATGATGCAGGGTTTCGGCAAAAAACATTTCCTTAGATAAAAAACCGTTAAACAGAGGCACACCCGCCATAGAAGCGGCAGCCACCATGGCCAGCAATGCTGTGTGTGGCATAAATTTCCATAATCCTCGCAAACGGCGCATATCACGCGTACCCGCTTCGTGATCGATAATGCCTGCAGCCATAAACAAGGATGCTTTGAAAATCGCATGATTAATGATATGAAAAACACCGGCAACCGCTGCAAGCGGGGTTCCCATGCCGAATAATAAAGTAATCAAACCCAGATGACTGATCGTCGAATACGCAAGCAATCCTTTTAGATCGTGCTTAAACATAGCAATGTAAGCGGCCACAAGCAATGTGATCAGCCCTGTCATACTGACCAGCCAGAACCATTCCGATGTGCCCGACAAGGCGGGAAACAAACGAGCAAGCAAGAACACACCGGCTTTTACCATAGTGGCGGAATGCAAATAAGCAGACACCGGTGTAGGAGCTGCCATGGCATTAGGCAACCAGAAGTGAAAAGGAAACTGGGCTGATTTAGTAAAAGCACCAAGTAATACCAGTATCAACATCGGCAGATATAACGCATGGGCACGAATACTGTCGCCTGATATCAAAATCACGGATAAATCATAGCTGTTGCAAATTTCACCCAATAGCAGAAATCCGCCGAGCAATGCCAGACCGCCGCCGCCAGTAACGGCCAATGCCATACGCGCGCCGCTGCGTGATTCTTGCCGGTGTTGCCAGTAACTGATGAGCAAAAACGATGACAGACTGGTCAATTCCCAGAAAATCAATAGCTGAATAATATTTTCTGATATCACAATTCCCAGCATGGAACCCATGAACATCAGCAAATAAGCAAAAAAACGCCCCATATCGTCCCGCTCGGACAAGTAATACCGGGCATAAAGGATAATAAGCAGGCCAATACCCAAGATCATCAGCGAAAACAGCAAACCCAATCCATCGAGACGAAAAACCACATCCAAGCCGCGCACCGGTATCCAACTAAAGCGCTGAATGATAATTTGCCCTGAAAAAACATCAGCAATCATCGGGTATAAAATAGCTAGCGCAAGTAGCGTCACGAAACCGGCGCCCCAAGCGGCATGCAATCGACCCAAACGGGAAATGGATGCAACAAAAATGGCGCCGGCAAAAGGTATAAGCGCGACAAGCGATAAATTCATAGATAGGATATTGATTAGCTGTTGGGTATTTCCTGCTTAATTCATATAACTCTTTTCAACATTAATTACTTAAATATAATTTGCAGGAATAATACAATTATTTTGCGCACTGCCACCTTATAAACATTTCTAGATTTCTTCATAATTTATCCCATCAGACTAAGATGAAATAAATTCTGTCAAATAAAAACATCAGATCTCAACAAAAACCAGAATCGAAAATAATTTACGAAATGATATCACTACTACCTATATCCTAATTCTGTCACTCACCAGAAAAACCACAGCTTCCCGGTCACATTTTTTGTCAATATAACTTCCGCTCAAGAATCTGAGCATAGGGTCGATCCACAGCGATTGAATTCGGATCGGAATAACCTACTTTCCAGAGGTTAGCCAGATTCGACTTTGTGAATGATATGATTCGGTTCGCAGTACTTTGATGATAGCCGACTGCCGATAATACTGCTATCAATGCACCTGATCAAGAAAATTTCAGATACCCAAAAATAAAACCAAGTGTTTTATGCTGCAATTTTTTGTCCATATTGTTTTCATGACATGAAATTATTGACCCTATTTTTTTGCCTTACGGAGAAACGGTATAACCTATCCACAATTACCATTATACTTAGAAATGCACGTACGCCAGATATCTGTTTATGAAACTTAAGATAACGCGAATTTAATCCGCTTAACGCAACTGCTCTTCATACTTGACTATCGCACACAAGCAGTTCATGAAAAAAATATCCGCATTGCTAGCCATGATGTTCATGTGCTCATTCTGGAGCTTACTGGCAAACGCACAAGATATTGATGTTTCTAAAAAATACCAAGAACCGATTGGACAACATATTCAGTTTTATCAAAATGACGATGCTCATCTAAGCATGCAAAGTGCATATGACGCATTCAAGAATGGCGCCTTTTCGCAATCCGCGGATTCCGTGCTCAATTTTGGCATCGGCGCAAAACCAGTGTGGCTTGCGTTTCGCGTCAAAAATAATACGCATGGCCATGCACTTCGAAATATATTGCTTGAAACTTCCTGGCTGGACAAGATTGATGTTTATCATATTCATGAAAATCAGTTAGTTAATAGCTATCATATGGGCGACAGCCAACCATTTTCGCAACGACCGCTTAACCATCGATTTTTTATTATCGGGCATGATTTTGGAACCGGTGACACTACCGTGCTAATCCGCGTTGAGTCTGACGACGCAATGGTTTTACCCATTTATTTTTTTACCTCAGAAGAAACAACTGACAGAAATATGCTGCAAGCATATAGCTACGGATTGATATATGGAATTATTCTGGCTTTGGTAGTCTACAATTTCATGCTGTATATCGGATTACGCTCTGGTCCCTATTTTTTTTACTCACTCTATCTCTTATTATTTCTGCTACTCAATGCAGCCTATACTGGTCATGGCTATCAGTGGTTATGGCCTGATTCACCGTACTGGCAACAATGGTCCAATCCGGTATTGATCGTGGCATGTACCTTAAGCGGCTGTGCATTTGCATTGAACTTCTTGAATATCAAAACCGCCAGTCCTCGCATCTATCAGTCAGTCGTCGTCTGCTGTCTCGGCTTTAGCGTATTAACATTAATTGCAACCTTAGCCGGAGAATTCATAGTAACGCTATTTATATCATTGTTCTTCATATTCTATTTTTATATTCTTGCTGTCATATTGGGTATTATTTCTCTGCGAGCACAAAACAGATTCGCTCAATATTTTCTCTTAGCATCAATTTTTGCGATTTGTGGCGGCATCATTACAGCTAATGCGGTATTGGGTTTCATTCCTTTCAACTGGCTCACTTACCGAGCCACAGAAATTGGGATGGTGGCGGATGCGATTTTGCTAGCGCTTGCACTTGCTGAGCGTTTTAACATCAACCAGAGCGAGAAGCTGGCCGCTGAAAGAAGAGCTGATATTGATTTATTAACCAACTTAAATAACCGACGGGCCTTTTACAAATTCGTGCAGCCGCTGTGGGCCATTAGCTTGCGCAGCAAAAGCTACACCTCGGTAATCATACTGGATATCGATGATTTCAAATTACTGAATGATAATTATGGTCATCCTGCAGGCGATCGTGTTCTGGTGCGGCTGGCTGAAACAATTCAGAAAGAAGCACGCAGCGGCGATATTCTGGCACGCTGGGGGGGCGAAGAATTTCTTATTTTTCTGCCGGAAACGCAATTGACGGATGCAATAACCATTGCAGATAGGATGCGTAAAAAAATCACGACTATTCAAATTTCAATTGATAATGACGAGAAAATCTCATTCACCGCAAGCTTTGGCGTTGCGACCGCTCAAGATATTAACGTATCTCTGAACGAATTAATCGCACAAGCGGATCGGCAACTATATCACGCCAAGAAGAAGGGACGTAACCGCGTCTATCCAGATCTATCCAACTGAAAATAATACAAAAAAATACCCCAATATCAGCAGCAGCACTCTGAGAGTTTATATCGAATTATTCTCTCATTACTCGTAGTTGTAATATTGGTGAAACCCCAATGATTTTATTGCGATCTCAGATTCCTCCACAACACACAAATCATCATCACCAGTTTCCAACTCATCAATAAGTTTGGCAATCCGGCTATCTGGAATCATGCCATCAGCCAATGCATCTTCGTCATCAAAGCTCATAGCTTCAGGATCTATATCATAGATATTATTATGCAATAACTTACTCTTCATCATGGCAAGCCTCTTCACTGGGTCATTGGAAATGTTTCCAGTAAACCATAAAACCTATAAATTAAATTCTGGATTAGAAATAATTTCTCCTGATATTTCTGGAATATAAAAAGATCTCTCATACATTCAGCTGAATGAGTACTCGATTTCTTGAGACAATGAAGCAATGTATTCACCTGAAGCCCTCGAACCGGCAGTTCGCATGCCTCGAATTCGAGATAGTGAAAAATAGCACATTAGTAGCAACAGGAATTGGAACTGATGATTTACTATTGATACCGGTTTAAAATTTACCCATGCATCCGGATAGTGAACTTTCACCTGTTCGTGCAAAATAAAAGGATTTAAAGGTTGTGCATCTGGGGATGGCGCTTGGATTTGCATTAACCGAGGATTTAGCACAGCATCAAGCTCGTGATACCATGCCAATATTGCTCCTGTTAGTCCGGTAATCAGCAGAAAACCGCCATGATCAAACCAACATACCGATGAATCAGGGAAATAAATCTACGCAAGATCCCTCCTTGTTATTTGTATTATTTCGCAAGGAAAATATTTCCAAAGATTATTTGCTTAACCATTAATTTAGTATCTTTCCAGGATAATCATAAAGATTGCATCCGCAGAATCTACCCGGAAATCTTATGGATAGGCTTTTGATAAGATATTTCTTTTAAAATGGCACAAGCGGTTGGTATTAGAAATAAAGTAACCAAAAACGAGAACAATATGCCAAATGCAAGGGTGACCACCATCGGCATAATTTTTTCCGCATCTGAACTTTGTGCATTAATTAGCGGCAACAATCCCACGAAGGTGGTTGTAGTCATAAGGAATATTGCACGAAATCGTGCTTTGCCGGCAGAAATTACAGCATTATGAACTGATGTATCATTTTGTGAAATCTCATTGATTTTTGCAACCAATATCAGACTATCATTAATAACTATTCCTCCAACCGCAAACAACGCCACATAAGATTCCAACGATAGCGGTATATTCAAAAGCAAATGGCCTAATACTGCACCGATAAAACCAAATGGAATTGCCAGCATAATTATTAGCGGTTGTACATAAGAACGCAACGGCACCGCCAGAAGTGCGTAAATTCCGAGAATTGCTAATGCGCCATAACCCCACAACGCTGACATCGTTTCTTCTTGCTTCTGCCTGGATTGACCTGGTTCAATTTTAAGCCCTGGGTATTGCGCCTCCAGTTTCGGAATTTCATTCGTACGCAAACTAGCAAGAATAGCCTCAACACTCGCTTCCTCTTTATACACTTCTGCGCTGATCAGTTGTATACGTTCACGATTCTGACGAGTAATACTGACAAAACCTGGCGCATATTCCACTTCTGCAACCGTAAAAAAAGGCACGGTTTTACCATTAGCCAGTTTTATCGGCATGTGATTCAAATCATCCACAGAGCGGCGATATTCCGAAGGAAAGCGCAGCATCACTCGAACTTCATCACGCTCAAGAAAGAATCTCTGCACCTCGAGCCCCAGAAAACCGCTGCGTACCTGCTCTCCCAGATCTCTCATTGTTAATCCGTGGAGTGCAGCTTCAGGTTTTAATTTGAGATTCAATTCAGGCTTTCCAGTTTGCATGGAGCCAGTTACGCTGTGAACTCCGGCATAAGAAGAAAGCCTGGTTTTGAGTATCTCACTAGCAGCGCTTTGACTTGCTGTATCTGGTGCGATCAATTTCAATTCGATTGCGCTTGCCGATTGCGTTGCTGGCAACCCAAGATTTCTTGGCCAGTAAGTCTGGATAGATAAAGTCGCATCAACGGGAAGTTCGCCAAAACGCTCCTGCCATTTTTGTTTGATGCTATCGACCCGCGAACGAATACGTTCATCAATAGCTATTTCAATGTCCACAAAACCGGAATTGTCATGCATCACTGCGATAATATGCTGGAAACTATCTTTCAATGGGGTCGTTGCATCGATCCCGAGTTCCGTATTCAATTCAAGCCGGATATCATTGGCTATCTGCTCCAGGCGCATCACCTCATGATTGACCACCTCAAACGGAGTACCTGGGGCCAGCTGAAGAACAGCGAACACGTAATAATCACTCACCGGCATGTCCATAATACTCTGAACACGCCCGGAAGAGACCAGTGCAATAGCAATCAATAGGACAATGGCAAATACTGATAACGTGATATAACGAAAACACAATAATACTCCAAGGGTCGGAATATATACGCTGTTAATTAACCAATGCAGCCCTGCATCGACCTTTCTTCGGAGTGCGTTAAAAAAAACCATCAAACCATTCTGAGATTGATCGGCATTTGGGCTATAGTATGCCGCCAAATGGGAAGGCAATATCAGTAGCGCTTCCAAAATAGAGAACATCAGCGTTAAAATAACCACGGCTGAAACGTTATACATCAAATGACCGCTCATCCCGGGCAAAAAAATACCGGGGATAAAAGCAATCATTGTCGATAACACCATAATGATCACTAACGGAGCAACTTCCAGCGTTCCATTGATTGCTCCTGATAAGCCGATATACCCTCGCTGTTCATGGGTATAGATATTCTCACCTACCACAATAGCATCATCAACCACAATGCCCAATACAAGAATTAACGCCGCAATTGAATAGGTATTCAATGAAATACCCAGTATCGGCATCATCCAGAAAGCACCCATGATCGATATCAGAATCCCGCTGCTTACCCAAAGCGCCAGACGGAATCGCAAGATTAATGCCAATATCAGAAAGATCAGACAAAAACCGGACAAAGCTGAAGACATGAGCATCGACATGTTTTGCTCATAGTATTTCGACCAATCATCCCAAGTCGTTATGCCTACACCATCAGGTAATTCAGGATAAAGTTCCGCAATAACTTCATTGACCGCTTCCACTGTAGTCGTGATACGGTCTTTTGTCATAACGTATATTGGCGCGGCCGACTTACCGTCGATTCTTGCCAGAACATCTTGTTCGTCCACTGTTTCACGGATCTGCGCAATATCCCCAAGCAGCAAACGCACACCATTCTGATCGGATCGCAGATTAATCGCAGCAAAATCAGCCACCGTCACTGCTTGGTTTTTACTTCTTAATAATAATTTACCATCCGATTTTTTAAGCTCTCCTGCAGGGATATTATTGGAAGCAGCTCGAATAGCTTGAGCGATATCTTCAAAACTTAACCCATAACGACGTAAATCGGATTCCGTAATTTCAATCGAAATTTCATAAGGTAACACTGGCCAAACGACTAGTTTTCCAATATCTGGATGTCTGCTCAGCATGGCCTGCAATTTATCGCGTTGATGCATCAGAGTACGTTTATCGACTTCGCCATGCACCATGATTGTCACTGCAATTTTTTCAGTACTCAATTCCTCGATTTTTAATTTCTCGGTTCCTTTCGGAAAAACCGCGATGCGATCCATTCTGGCTTGTACATTTGCCTGGAAGCGTGCCGCGTCAATCTCCGGATCAAACTCTACAATCACTTCGCATTCTGTCTGATCAGCAACCGAATTGATATGCCGGATGCCTTCCAAATCATTCACAGCCGCTTCAATCGGAATACATAACGCCTGCTCTATTTCTGCAGGACTCGCACCAGGATAAGCAATTTCTATCTTCAATTGATTCTGAGGTGCAGGAGGAATCGTATATCGTTTAGAAATCGTTAAACCCAGCACGCCACCCGCGATAATGATCAGCATCAGGAAATTGGCGGCTATCGGATTCTTGGCAAACCAGACGATCAATTTCATGGAATAAACTCAGCCGGTACAACTTCCATCCCTTCAACCGGGTGATGAAGTCCGGCTATCAGTACTCGCTCACCTTCATTCAATCCGGTTTTGATGATCACCTGTTCCCGCTCCCGCTTGAATACCTCCACACTGCGGAATCGCAATCGATTCCCGGAATCAATGATCGCAACGCGTTGTTCCTTGTACAATGCATTGGCAGGTATAACGACTAAATCATCAAACCAGCGTCCTTCAATAATTGCTTCTACAAATAAACCCACCGGCAAGATGGAGGTAAGTGATTTTTCCCCGGCAGATTGATTCTTCCTGACTGCCAACCCAAAAGGATCAGTGACCTGCGCAATGATGATGATCATTCCGGTGTCTTGATCAATAACACCTTCGCTGCGCACAATCTTTCCTGACCAAATTTGCTGTTGACCTTGATAGTTAGCCGCCAATTTCACGATTGCCGGCTGTGCGGATGGTTTGTGCTGAGGTAAGTCAGGGAAATCAATAAAAGCCAATTCGTGCGTACTGATAGGCAACCGCACTTCAACGATATCACTGCTGTAAATCCTGCCCAGGATAGTGCCATCATCAATATATTGCCCCAGCCCGATTTCCTTGCTGCGTACCCGGCCGTTAAAAGGCGCCTTTATGTCTGTACGTTGGCGTAACAAACGAGCATTTCTCAATTCTTCTTGTTCGGCCGCAAGCTTAGCTTTTTTTTCCTTCAGCTGCGGAATCCTCAAGCTCAGCGGATTCGGATCCCCCTGCCCCAACTGTTGCCACTCATCATGGGCTTGCTCTGCCTCGGCCTCTTCCCGTGTCAACTGATATTGCGCCTCCATCACTCTGGCTTGCGCTTGGGCTACGCGTAAGTCATATTCCGCCGGATCGATTGCAACCAGTAAATCGCCCTTGCTAAAAAATCCGCCACTGACAAATACCGGTGAAACCTTAATGATATTACCCGAGACACCCGTCACCAGATCTATTTCAGTTTGCGCCATTACACGGCCTTGCGAACGCACGTCCATCTGCAATCGTTGCGGCTTTATCTTAATAAACTGCACCGGAGGAGGTTTAACAATATTTTCCTGTTGATCGACTTGAGGAGGAAAGCTGACAATAGCAATGGCAGTCAATACCCCGGCAATCGCAAGCAAAAGTGCGATGAGCAATTGGCTCCGCATCCTCATACGCCGGTAGTCATAAAATTGCGCCGTGCGATCACCGTATCATGCCTTTTATACATTTCCACCTAATGCCAGGTAAAGATTAATGCGGTTACTGAGTAGCTGCCGGGTAATCGACAGATACGCGCTTTGCGCGATAAGGGTGCTGCGGTAACTATCGAGCAGCGTAAGGATTTGAATCAGGCCATTGCGATAGGAATAAACCGCCAGCTTCTGGCTCGCTTCGGTTTGTTCAACTGCCTTCCTGAGCGAGACTTCTTGCTCCCGCAACCATTCTTCAGCTGCCAGAGCCTGTTCTACTTCGCGGAAAGCATTGAGCGCGGTATTTTTGTAGAGATTCAAAGCTTCCTCTGCACGTGCTTGATTACGGAAGATTTCGCCTTCGATCCGCCCGCCCGTGAACAGGGGTTGCATAAGCCCCGCAAACACGTTCCAAGCCACTGATCTGGGGTCAACCAGTTCGGTTAGATCCGTACTGCGTGTGCCACCTGCCGCAGTGAGTGTAATGCGCGGCAGGCGTAATTTTCTTGAGCTTGAAGCACGAAAATCCGCTGCTTGCAAGCGGCTGAATGCAGCGGCCACATCAGGCCTGCGTTCCAGTAGCTCGGCGGGCAATCCCGCTGCAATAACGCCAGGCAAAGAAGGCAAAGTAGTTGCTTGCAGCTCGTCTCCTTGCGGATAACGGCCCAGCAAAATTTCCAAACGGCGCGCAGTGGCTTGAATCCGGTTACGAGTTCTTTTCAGTTCTGCTTCCGCATTGGCCAGATCAGTCAGTGCCAAACGCAGATCCAAGCCACGCACCAAGCCGCGTTGGAAGCGCCCGCGCACCAGGTCGGCAATGACGGTACGGTCTTTGATCGATTGCTCGACCACTGCCGCCTGCAATTTCGCTTCAATTAATTCGAAATAGCTTTGTGTCACTCGCGCTGCCAGAGACAATCGTACGCCATAGAAATCGGTATGGGTGGCATCGGCTTCCGACATCGCCGCTTGCTGGAAATCGCGTATCCGCCCCCATACATCCACTTCCCAGCTAACACCAAACAGCGCTTCAAATACACCAAATCTCGACGAACCAAAACCCGCCTCGCGTATCTGCACCTGCTGGTGATCGGCGCTAAAGAAGATTTGCGGCCAGCGCCCTGATCCATCAATCCTTGCCTGCGCAATAGCCGCATCCACTCGTGCCGCAGCCGCCTTCAGTTCATAATTATTGGCCAGAGCGGCTTTAATCAAACCCCGTAGTTGTAAATCATCAAAAACTTCCACCCATTGTTCGGGTATCGCTTGACTGATCCCTGGTTGTCCCTCACTCCATTGATCCGGAAGCTTCGCGCCTACTTCTTGCTGGTCTCGCTGAGGTAGAGTATTGCACCCCGTCAAGATGAGAAATAATGCCAAACGAATAAATACCCCAATCACCTAAATTAATCCAATCTTTAAATAGAAAATATGCTTCTTCATCAGTTTTACTTCTATTTTGAATAGAATGTACTCGCGAGGACATCCGCAATATCCTTTCGCACTTGATGGGCCTCATTCACAATGTTTCCAAGGCGGGCGAAATCGTGAATCATTCCAGGATAAATTTTGACACGAGTAGAAACACCCGCGGCTTTCATTTTATTCGCATATTCGATTCCTTCGTCCAGTAAAGGATCGAATTCCGCCAGAAGCAAAAATACGGGAGCAAGGTTACATAAACTACTCGCTTGCAGCGGTGCAAAACGCCAATCGGTTCGATCGGCTTCATCGCGAAGGTAATTCATAAACATCCATTGCAACGTCGCTTCTTCAAGCAAATACCCTTGCGCATAACGCCGATGGGATTCGGTATCCTGCCAAGCACTTGTACAAGGATAGAGCAATATCTGACAAACTGGTCGTGGCCACATTTCTTCCCGAGCGGTAATCGTCAATCCGGTGGCCAATGTTCCGCCGGCACTATCGCCCCCCACTGCCAACCGTACTGGATCCAAAGAATATTCGGCTCCGGTTGATATTATCCATTGATAGGCGTCCTGTGCATCATGTACTGCTGTAGGAAAACGATGTTCTGGTGCCAAGCGATAAGCCACATTCAGCACATAACAAGGTGTCAATGCCGCCAAAGACCGGCACAGCGAATCGTGCGACTCAAGCCCGCCAATGCAGTACCCGCCCCCGTGAAAATAGAGTAACACCGGACGGGGATCTGTAACTTGCGTAAACTCGATTGGCTTATATAGCCGCGCATCAATTGATTCTCCGTCACGGCACGGAATAGAAATTTCCGCCACACTCGCAACGGCCGGTCCGGAAGCATCCAGTATCTGTGTTGAAAGGTCGTAATCCAATCGCGCCTTTTCAGGTCCCAACATAGGCATCACGGTTTTTTCCCCGCAAATTATGCTTTTCTCAACAAGCTCAAGAAATGCCGCCAAATCCTCATCAAGTGGCATGAATATTCTCCAAAGAATGGGGGACGATGATACGAATCCAGCGCACGTTACCTAGAATCTAAAAGCCAACGTACCGATCACCGTGCGTTCGGTACCTAGATAGTGCCTACCGAAAAATGTCGAGGCGATATATCTATTATCAAAGATATTGCTGGCATTGACGGTAAAAAGCATGGGGCCTCTTTCATAGCGTAGCGTTGCATCGAATAATGTAAATGCTGGCGTTGAGCTTATATTTTGTTCTTCATTAAAGACTCTACCGATATAACGCACCCCGCCACCCAATCCAAATCCCCGCAACCAGTCGATGCCCAATGCTCCAAAGGAATAGTCCAGCCACCCGGATGTCATAGTCGTTGGCACTTGCACGGGCATCTTGCCTTTGAAATCGGTATCCTTGACGTTTTCCACATCATGATAAGTAAAAGAACCGATCATATTCAAACCACGCAACAATTCAGCACGGGCTTCCAGTTCAACCCCGCGTGATCTTACTTTGCCCAATTGCATAAAACGAAAACCCGTTTCATCGGCTGGATCCCGTGATAAAACATTTGTTTTGGAAAGATCAAAAAATGCAACTGTGTATAAACTCCTTCCTCCCACAGGTTGGTACTTGATGCCCGCCTCAAATTGTTCACCGCGTGTTGGATCAAAAGGTTTATCACTGGAATCAAACCCGGCTTGAGGCAAGAAAGATTGTGAATAACTGAAATAAGGCGCAATGCCATTTGAAAACAGATAGGTCAAACCAGCCCGCCCGGTAAATGCGCTATCTTTGACTTTAGTGGTTGAAACACTTAAAAAATCATTATCCCTGGAATGAATTCTGTCATACCGTCCGCTTAGCGTCAGAATCCAATTTTCGTTATAACGTATTTGATCTTGAATATAAAAACCCAGTTGATCAATTCTTTGTTTTGCATTTATCCCAAGCACATCCGGGCGCGGAATCGGTACGCCATAAACAGGATTCAAAATATCAATGCTAGGCGGAATAAACCCATTGTTGTAACCTTGGAAATATTTGAGAGTGGCATTGGTTTGATTCCAATCCGCCCCCAATAACACGGTATGATTAAACGGACCGGTATTAAGTTTTGCTTGCAAATGCGTATCAAGAACAATCTGACTCAACCTCTCATTGGTAGCATAAGCATCCCTGTCAGCCAATGCAGGTTGGTCAACCGTATTGAATCCGGTAGAAAACAAATCCTGGAAACGCCCCGTTTGCTGTGTATAGCGAAAATTCTGACGTGCGGTAAGAAATTCATTGAAATGATGTTCAATTTGATAACTGAACGAGGATTGATTGGTATTGTATCGTGCGAATTTCGGATCGCTTTGCAGTACATTTGAGAAGCCGCCATCGGGCGCGGCAATGTAAAAAGGCGATGAACCACTACGATTATGAAGTATGTCACCCATCAGTGTAATGGATGTAGCATTTGTAGGACGCCAGGTTATTGATGGAGCAATATAAAAACGTTCATTCTGCGCACGTTCACCACCGGTGTTGGGATATCTGACTTGCGTATCAGTCTCTAGTGCCGTTGTGACTAATCGAAACATTATAGTTCCATCCTTACTGACAGCACCCACATCAGCCGCAATCCGCTTACGGTCAAAATTTCCGTACTGAAACTCAATTTCACGCACTGGATTAGCATTGGGCCTCTTAGTAACGCGATTGATGATACCGCCGGCATCGCCGCGACCAAACATAACTGAAGAAGGACCGCGCAGCACATCAATTCGCTCTAAGCCATAGGTTTCCGTGATGAAAGAATTAAAAAATAACCCTTGCGCTGCATTACTCAATCCATCACGAAAATTTGCATTCGGATTGCCGTTGAAACCACGCATCAGCACATACTCGAAGCCACGGCCATCAAATCCAAACTGATCAACAGTAACACCAGGAACATAGCGTAAGGCTTCGGTAAAATTCTGCACACTTCGCATATCCATTTCATGGCGCGTTACCACAGAAATTGATTGTGGAATCTCCAGAATCGGCGTATCCGTCTTTGTTGCGGTGATACTACGCTTGGCTACATACCCGGCAATTTCATCAGCGGCCTTCCCTTCGACTGTAACCATAGGAAAAACAGGTGGATCGGCTTTTTCAGATTCGGTTTTAGGTTCAGAAACCGATGCGGGTTGCGGGTTGCCTGATGCAGCAGATTGTCCTGAAGACTCTTGTTTGGATTGCGCATAGCTATCAATAGATAGTAAAAAAGTCATCAACTGCGAAGCGAAAAACATTAATGCGTATTTCGGAATAATTTTAATATTGTTCTGGAGTTTCATCTTAAATTTCACAAAAAATTAGCTACTTATTTTTCATACACTAACTAAGCCAACGCGGAAGTTACTGTACGCTGAGGTTGTGTACTGTTTGATTGATTGATGATGTTCATCAATTCTTGTGCTATTTCATCAGTACGCACCGCTGTTACTGACAACAAGGTATCGCTTAAGCCATGGCTGCTCTCACAAGCACCTTGAAGAAAAATTGCCGGCTTAAATGACGGCACGCTGCTTATCCGGTATTGGCGATTAACTGAACAATCCTGCAAATAAGGCATGAGCGGCGCTAGTAACGATTTGTAATGATCGCGGTGATACCCTGTTGCCAATACCACCGCGTCATAGATTGAGGTTTTCTCGCAATCGTTATTCAAGTCCTGGAGAGTGAATTGAATCCCATCTGATTGGGCGATGGCTTTTCTGACTACATGGCGTCGTAAAAAACGATGCCGCTTTGTATCAGCAACTTTTTGCTGATACAACACGTTATAAATTTGTTCTATCAGAACCAGATCGGGTGCTGCATAGTTGGTATGCCAAAATTCACCGAGTATTCTTCCCCGCTCCTGTTCTGGGGTATTAAAAACAAAATTGGTAAAATCGGTATTAAAAATTTCATTGACAAATGGACTATCATCCGATGGTTTGATTGAACGGGCGCGCATGATCAAATCAATTTGCGTGGCGTGAGAACGATGATGTAAATCCATAAAAATTTCTGAGGCGCTCTGCCCTGCTCCAACTACAGCTATTTTTATGGCATGCGCATGCTGTTTAATCTGCTTCAGATAATCATTTGAATGAAAAACCCTCGGATCATCTTTTATTTGCACAAAACTTTCCGGAATCCTGGGTTGACCACCGATGCTGATCACCAGGCTTCGAGTTAATCGCTCATGAACAATTTGCCTTTTATCGCGGGACCGGACTCGCAACAATGAAATCTCACCACTGAATTTTTCCGGTAACACTTCAATCACCTCTTCACCATATGCGCAGCAATGATCAAAATGCCCCGCGGCCCACGCAAGATAATCATTAAATTCACGACGACTCGGAAAGAAAGTTTTCAGATTGATAAAATCCTGCAATCTGCTCTTCTCGTGTAAGTAATTGATAAATGTGAAATGACTGGCCGGATTGCGCATCGTGGCTAAATCTTTAAGAAAAGAGACCTGCATATGTGCGTTATCCAGCATCATGTTTGCATGCCACGCAAAACCGGGCTGCTTCTCAATAAAAAAGGACTCGGTGGGATAACCAGCCTGTTTTTTCTCTTCGAGCGTAATGGCAAGCGCTATATTGGACGGGCCAAAACCAATACCGATCAAATCAAAAATTTTCATCATGAAATCCTTAAGATAAGGCGACAGACTGGGGTAACGAAACGCGACGCGGCACCCATAGTTGTTCAGCAAAAAAACGTTTACGTGACAACATGCCAAGCATCGCGCGCTTGTGAGGAAAATCAAATTCCTTGATGCTTGCATAGCCGCACTGCGCAAGATTCCGTATCATCTTATGGTTATCAATGCGCGGCTCGATCACAACACGTTGTGTTCTATCATCATCAAGAAACAAATAATGCGAAATGGAGGGTAGCCAGGCTGTAACAAAAGGCTTGCCGCGCATATGCGGCTCCCCGATCAACACGTGCCAGCCACGATCAAAATCATTTGCATCGTAATGAGGAGAAATCCGGTCTTCCTGTGCCCAATAAATTTCGAAATAACCGAATGGCTCATCATCAAAACAACCCATCAAACCCATTGCATGAGGATCAACTTCGATGGCAGCAAGATAAGCATGATGTTTGGATAAATCCCCTTCTTCCTGCCAGAACTCCGCTACGACTGGATCATTCATCCAGCGGTTGAAGCAGCTCAGATCAGTTGCTGGATCGATTGCCCGGAAAATCAAGGTACGGCCCAACCACGAAATATACCGCTGATAAACTTTACCGATGGGTTTGGGCGGGCGAAGCGGATGGCTCCGCCCATGACTAACGACATAGTGAATGGGAAAAACCTGAACAGACGTTGAAAGACGCCATACTCTGGCTTGCTGCCAAAAAATATCTACATAAACAGAAATCTGATTATCCGCACCCTTAATCAAAACACCTGAATCAAATAACGCCTTGAGGTGGTCGCTTGGAATCAAAAGAGATAATTTTTTCTGATGCGGATAGTTCACCACCGAAGCCTCTATTGCCGCCAACAATTCAGTCGCTTCAGGATATTCATAAGAACAATCTGTCCATTCCAATCTTAATTGGTCAGATTGTTTATATAAATGCCAGACCGTTTCTCTCCCATTTTCATTTTCTTTCACGCGTAAAGTTTCATCTTCATACGTGACGCCATAGCAAATTTGATCCGGACGAGATATCAAGTGAACCGGAAGCGTCGCTTGCTCCACCAATAATTCACTCGACCGATCATTTAATTGAAACTGTTTCATTCATTTCCAATGAGAGATTATTTTTGTAATTTCTTTATCTGTTTTTGAAGACGAATGAGAAGTATTATTATTTATTATTTATTATTTTTGATGACCATTCCCCTCACTTTCAGTGACATCTCAATAAAATTAGAAAATGGCCATGCTATTGACAAATAGCGAGAAATGACCGGCCACAAATACTTCTTCAGTTAATCGTTAAGCTACCCAAAACTACCGCATACGTTAGCCCAAGAGAGTAAACATTTGCTTTCACCATTCGTCACTATTGATATCTTTTTCGAAATAGATAAACCATGTTGAAATATCTTATTAAACAATCCAAGCCTCTACTTTTAAGCGCGTCGATTGCCAGCATAGTGCATGGAATTTGCAGTGTTCTTCTGCTTGCACAAATCAGCGCCGCACTGACAACCGCCGAATCGGATAACGGAAAAATGGCACTCATATTCGCAGCAACAGCATCCTGCGTCATGGTAAGTTATGTGGTAGCTGCTATTTTATTTGAGCGATTAGGACAACGCGCACACGCCGAGCTTCGCGGTTTTATCGCAAAACGCGTCATTGTGGCCGATTACCGGCAACTCGAATTACTGGGCGCAGCGCGTATACAGTCCGCTCTTTCCGAACATTGCACCCGTGTAGCCGAATTTTTCGTTAGCTTTCCTGTAATTCTGACAAATGCCGTCGTAGTTGCCGGCTGCTTGGTTTACATGGCTTTTCTATCATGGCAGGTTTTCTTATTAGCGCTCCTTGTCATCGGATTTGGTTCGCTTGGATATCATCTTGCCCACCTTCGCGCCATACAGCACCTGGATATTGCCGCTGAGGAACAGGATAACTTATTCGCCTATTTTCGTTCACTCACGGACGGCGCAAAGGAATTACGTCTCAATCGAGGCAAGCGCACTGCTTTCTATAATGATGTACTCGGGCAATCAATCGAGAAAGTACGTAAAGAACGAACGCTTGGCATGTCCATTTTTGTGGCTTCAGCAGGCTGGGGGAATTTTCTGATTTATGCATTTATTGGCATGGTGCTGTTCATGCTGGTTGGCGACGTTCCCGATCGAACATTGATCATGACGGGATATGCGCTGGTATTTGTTTATATGTTGGGGCCGCTTGAAGCTCTGTTATTGAATATTCCCCGTGCAAATCTGGCACAAGTTTCGGCTGAGCGCATCGATGAAATTACGCGTTCCATGTCCTCTTCCGAATCGCAAACCCATAAAATTGAATTGCCACCACTGCAATCCATTAGGCTGGAGAGTGTGTTACACCGCTATTATCACGAACAGAAAGATGAAATGTTTACACTAGGTCCAATAGATTTGCAATTTCATCCTGGAGAAATTATTTTCCTGGTTGGAGGTAATGGCAGCGGCAAAACAACTTTAGCAAAATTGCTGGTAGGTCTTTATCCTCCGGAAGAAGGAAAGATCATCCTTAATGAAACAATTATCGATGATGTGAATCGTGATTATTACAGACAATTTTTTTCGACAATTTTTTCCGATTTCCATCTTTTTGATCGATTACTTGAAACAAACCATGAAACAGATTTGGATAAAAAAGGGAACGAACTTTTAACAAAATTGCATCTGCAGCATAAAGTAAAAGTTCAAGATGGCGCCTTTACCACGCTTACGTTATCGCAAGGACAACGCAAACGCCTGGCTCTTGCGATCACTTATCTTGAGAATCGCCCATTTCTGGTATTTGATGAATGGGCAGCTGATCAGGATCCTGTTTTTAAGGAAATCTTCTATCATGAATTGCTTCCCGAGTTACGTGCAATGGGCAAAACAATATTAGTGATTTCCCACGATGATCGTTATTTTCACTTGGCTGATCGTCTTATACGCATGGAAAACGGTCGTTTGACCCATATTAATGCACAACCATCAGAAACCGAATCTGAAACAATCACCTCATCGCTGATAACAGCCCATAGCGCAGCTTAACATTATGAAAAAATACATTGAATCTGCAATACCAGCTGCGATTGGGCAACAAGACACTCAATCCGGAAAATCCAGAATAGGTCGTCAGATTCTTACACTGCTACATCGCTGGGCCGGTCTTTTTCTGGCACTCTTCCTGTTTGTTTCAGGCCTAACCGGCGCAATCATCTCCTGGGATCATGAACTCGATGAATGGTTAAATCCGCAATTATTCGACAGACAGGGCCAGGAGGATCCTCTTCCTCCAACCATGCTTGCGGATCAACTTGAAGCAGCTGATCCCAGAATACTCATCACATGGCTACCGTTAACTATCGAGCCTGATCAGAACCTGGGGTTGGGTGTAACAGGGCGCATAGATCCGAGTACAGGCAGGGCATTTGATTTGAGGTTCAATCAAATCGCGCTGGACCCTGCGAGTGGAGAATTACGCGGCTCCCGCATGTGGGGAGAAATCTCGCTCGCTCGTGAAAATTTCATCCCCTTCCTGTATAAACTGCACTATAGCATGCATATTCCGGATGCTTTCGATATTGAATTAGGCATTGTACTAATGGGCATTTTAGCAATTGTGTGGTCCATCGATTGCTTCATTGCATTATGGATTTCATTTCCTAACTTTGAAGTCTGGCGAAAATCATTTGCTTTCCGCTGGCGGCAAGGCAATTATAAGCTGAATTTTGACCTGCACCGCTCCGGTGGAGTATGGCTATGGGGATTATTATTGATACTTGCCGTGACTGCAGTTTCGATGAATCTTAAACTTGAAATCACGCGCCCCATTGTTTCAATTTTTTCCACACTTGCCCCCGATCCCTTTGCAATACGTACCCCCAACCCACATGATGAGCCCATAGAACCCATGATCGGCCGTAACGAAATCATCGAATTGGCCAATACGGAATCCCAAAAAAGAAATTGGAGCACGCCGCCTGGAGGCATGTTTTATAATCCGGAATATGGTGTCTATGGCGTTACATTTCATGAACCGGGACAAGACCATGCAGAATTCGGCCTTGGTAATCCGTGGCTTTATTTCGACGGCCAGGATGGCTCTTTATTAGGAGAAAAAATACCTGGAACCGGAAGTGCAGGCGATATCTTTCTGGACGCTCAATTTCCGCTACACTCCGGCCGAATCCTTGGTCTGCCCGGACGCATCATGATCTCCGTGCTGGGATTACTCGTTGCTATGCTTTCAGTAACAGGCGTTATTATCTGGCAAAGAAAACGCTGGGCGCGCGCTCAAAAATGATCAACCCGAATCCTCCTGGTTAACCGGAATTGAAAACCAGCTGAAAGATAAGTGAATCGCCCCGGGTTTGAACTGACTCCCTTAGTTGCCGATAATATGCCATTTCAAATTCCACTGATGGAATATTTCCGATCGGCTCCAGTAACCGGTGATTGTTAAACCAATCTACCTATTCCAAGGTAGCACACTCCACATCGTCAATATTGCGCCAGGGGCCGCGATACCTTATGACCCCGGCTTGTATAATCCGTTAATTTTTCGGCCAGCGCATTGTCATAAGAATCTCCGGCACTGCCAACAGAAGCTTTTAAACTAAAACTCTCTACTGCAAGCCCCTATTAAAAATGGGAGGATTACCATAGCATGTAAAAACCCACTCGCCGCCTAATACAATAAGCTACATATTTGACAACACTCCTCAGTTTGTGGAATGAAAAGATTGGCGCAATCCCGAAAAAACTAGTTTTATAAAGATTGCGCCAATCTGCTCTCCATAAACTTGAAAAATCCCGTTAACGTGTATAAGTTCAGCGATTAACTGGCTTAGATGCTGGTGCAGTTAATATTGGTACTGATGTTGGCTGTATATCAGGTAAAACTTCTGAAAATTCTGCACTAGATTGTGGTTCATCTTTTGTAGCTGGCTTATGATCACTTGGAGCAGCATCTGATTGAGGCACGGCCGGAATATCTGTATCAGGTTTAACTTTATTTTCGATTGTTGCTTCACTTTTATTCGTTGAAAATTGCTTGCGTACTGTTTCCAGAACGTCGTGATTCAGGTAACCGCTATGCCAGAGATAAGCGATACTCCCTAACAGTAACAAAATAAAGAAATAAGACTTCCATGGACTTTTCTTTTCCGCATAAGGATCGGTGAGTGAACGCTGAGCGCCGGGTGGTAAGGTAGCCATTTGTGTCAGTGACGCACCAAACGGAATATTAATAATAGCGCGAGTATTGACAGCCCAGCCATTGCCATCCAGTAATGGAGCCAGGTTACGCTTACGTAGCTTGAGAAAAGCAAGGAGAACTGATGGACCAGAGATTAATAGGAATAATCCAACAATAGCCAATGGCATTTGCCACCAGATTAAACTGATAAAACCTGTTACGACGGCTGCGATCGCGGTGCCAATGGCTCCAATGGCCAGACCAATCGCCGCAAAAATCCCTGCGAACTTGCCGACGTCGAATGGAGCAGGAGGTGCTTTACCAGCTTCGGTAGCTTGTGCAGTGTTTGCGATACCTGATGTTGCCTGGTCTTGAACTGATTTCTCTCGCGCACTTGCCATTTTTTCGATTTGCTCTCCAATCATCTTGCCAATCCGCTTGTACGGATACCAGAAGGCTTGGCGCACGCTAATCGGGTGTTCGATAATTTTGACGATGGTCGCGTCCCAGTCCTGTCCTTTGCGGTCATAAAATACACCATTACGACCAACCATAAGATTATCCGCATCCCCATTGGTAAAAGCCGCAGCAATGCTCATTTTCTCATCGCCACCTCGGCGTTGACAATCACAATAGGCAAGGTAAGTGCCACTTAAATTGGCCATGCCGCTATGCTTATTGATATCCGTCACACGCAGGCAAAAATCACAGCTGCGGCCATCCAAATATAATGATCCTGCCTGAAATATGGCCTTGTGCTGAGCCGTATAAAAATCGCGGAACGATACAAAATTATTCAATAACTGAAAAAGATCGCGGTGGTAGCGAATCAATTTTTCAACAGAATTAATGGCATCCCATGCATAAGCAAGAGATTTATCCTTATGGATCAGAGACATGATTTTCTCTTGAAAGCCACCAGCCAGAATGGTGCGAATGCGTTTGATTCCTAACGATTCAACGATAGCCCCTCGTTTAACATCCAACCATGCTTGATGAGTTGAAAACTTATTGCACAATTGTTGCCATTCTTCACTACTCAGATTTTCTTTACTGCCCAGAAGCGGACTGATAACTTTATCTCTAAATTCAGTGATCGCATGTATCCACGCAGGATTAATTCCTGCGGCAAGCGGCAGCGGTTTATTCGCTTCAATTTTTGCTACAGGTAAGGAGACGACTTGTTCGGATTCAGCAGATAAATTTTTATTGGCCAGCGCTTCATATTCTGTGATTGCGGGATTGAGTGGCTCACCGGCCCGTTGATCGAATTCTGCAAGCCGACAACGCGTAAAATAATCGTCAATTTTGGCTTTGACGCTATCAAAAGCTTTCTTAGCAGCTTGAGTCTCTTCTCCTAACGGAAGAATGTTGGCTGCATGATGTTCGGCTAATTGCCACCATTCCGAATGAGCATTAGCTTCCGTAAAGAATTGAATGATCTTCTCTTCCGAAACACCGGCTAATCCCGAACGATCTTCTTCCGCACCTACACAAGTAATGATTTCTTCAATGACTGTTTGTGTATCAGCGTCGGTGGCTGCGCTGGACGGAATAATGCCGTCACCATTGAATTTTGTGCTCGCATAAATCTTATTCAAATCGGCAGTATCTTCAATTGAGATGGCAAGTTCATCGTTTTTGCCAATGTTCAGCAAAATTTGTCTTGCTGAAGCAAGCAACGCAGCTCCTTCTGGAGAACTATCATCAATAGAATTCAGGGGCAGGGTATCCGATCCATGAGTAAGATCTTCAGGATTTTTAAGCAATGATGTCGCCCAATTAGCGGCTGCAATAATTTCGGGTACACGGATATGACCATCAGCATCGGCATCGATGAATTCAAGTGTTTTGCTATCGAATTCAAGATTGCTAGTTGGGCAACTCAGTGCTGCCCAGAGCTTTGGATCAAGCTCACCGAGAGATTTTAAATCTCCTTCCGTTTCTAGGCGGACCTGATCAAAGCCACCGGAACGAAAAAAACGCCATTTATGTGAAGTATCCATAATTTCCTTTTTGTGATATCGGTTGATTAATAAATGTGATGCATCCACTGTTGAATCAAGCTAGCCCCAGACATGCCTCTTAGTGATAAAACGAATATATGCTAATTTCAATTATTGGGTGAACTGATTTTTTGAAAATTCTATTCACGACGTGATAAACAGGCTGTCACATGATTGCGATAGAAATTTTCGGTTAACCCAAGGATATCTGCTTCATTTTGACAAATTTTTAATCTCGATTGATTTTTTGCACTGCTCTCTTCGATGCGGGACGGTAATGTTTGAATTCTGGCTCTTGGTTGGGCACCGGATGGAAGTGATTCCACATCAAGCTGCACAGGCACGGTACCAGCAGAGCCAAAACCAAGTTGAATTGAGGCCTGCTTTGATAGGTTAATAATTCGGTCCCCACCGCCGCCCCAACGATCATTAATACGTACTATGGCTTGCTGCCTGGTTTTCAGATTAATCACCCGCACACTGCTGCCGATGGGTATTGTGCGATGAGCTGCTGTCAATTGCTCAGGGTCATAAGGTTCGCCACTTGCAGTGGTGCGCCCTTCCATATCATGGGCATAGTAAGTTGCGATGCCTGTTTCAGATGGCCACAGAGGCTTTTGTGCCGAGTCTTCTGTTTTTCCCTGGCTAATAACCGATGGGGCTGAAACTTTTGTTTGCTTAGGTTCGTTTAATATCTGCTCACGTGCTTCGAGTATTCGTTCAGTACTGTGATTAACCGCTATTTCATCGCCAGATAGTGGTGAAGGTAAAGTATCGCTCTGCCATGACGTTGTTGCGCATCCGCAGAGAAGTAAGGTGAGAAGACTGTAGATACACTTTATTTTCATGATATTACGATCGCTTATTGTTCGACGAATTCAAGTTTGAAGTGCAACTTTTGTAAGATTAGCAGAAGGCAAGCTGCGTTACCATTTAAACATCTCGAACGATCAAATAGAAGGAATACAGATGAGGCGCTATAAGCATACAAACCTGAAAAGATAATCCAAACTCTTTCTCGCCAGGTATTAATCACGCAACCATAGGAATTGTAACCAGCTAATTTCTAATAAAAAGAATCATCAGGTTGGAATAGTTACCTCTTATCTTAAAAACCGTTATCATCGTGGAAATGAATTTCCTGAATAGGATTACAACCTCAATTTGACTTCCATCCAAATTGAAACTGACAATGATATATAAGGACATTTAGAAATTAAAAAATGAATTCTTTACCGGTAAATACCTGGGAATTAAACGAGGCGATCAAGAACACCGACATCCTCACGGCAATATCATCTGAATTTGATACTGATGCTAATCCGGCTACAGCGTCGACGCTGCAATTTTACGATGATTTTGATGCTCATCTATGGCACGCGGGTTATTTGCTTTACCAAGTGGATAAGCAGAAGTTTCAACTCCTTGACCACTCTGGTTGCATTGACGAAGTAAAAGCAACAAGCGATGTTAGATTCTGGTGGGAATTTTCAGAGAGTCCGGTTAAGAATAAATTGCAAAAATTAATTGGTTTACGCGCAGTATTACCGATCGCATCTCTAAACTTGCTTGAAACGGATTTTTCACTGCGCAATGACAATCAAAAAATCGTGGTGAAGGGTCGTTTAACACAATCGGCGGTTGGCGGCAAAATTACCTGTTATTTCACACTCCAGGCATTGCGCGGGTATGCAAAATATTACACCAGCGCTGTACGGTTACTCAGACCTTGCATTAAAGCAAAAGTTAATGATTTCGGATTGAGATTTTTATTAATGGGGCAAGCTATCCATGCCCTTGAACCAAAACAATATAGTCTGCCGCCCTTGACCGAGGATATGCAAACAGAACCAGCGGTGCGAGCAATGGCTGTTGCGATGCTTGATCAGGCAAGACTTCATGTTGGCGGCGTAATTGCAGATACCGATACCGAGTTTTTGCATCAATTTCGAGTGAACATTCGAAAATTAAGATCATTAATCAGTCTGTTAAAAAAAGCATTGCCGGCAACAATGATTGATGCGCTAAGACCCAGACTCTCTTCAATTGCAAGCAAAACGAATAAGCTGCGGGATCTGGACGTATTTTTACTGGCCCAGGACAATTATCGTGCGATGTTGCCAGAAAATTTTGGAAGTGGCTTAACCGAGCTTTATAGTTTAATTAAGAAACAGCGTAAACAAGAAAAAAATAAAGTGGCGGGATATTTGTCTTCTGACAACTACAGGGCCGATCTGGCTATCTGTACCGCAGAATTATCCCAGCACTCCGCTTATCAGACACCAATGGCATCAACACCAGTATTGCAAGTGGTAAAAAAATTATTGTTAAAGCGCTATCATAAAATGCTGGCAATGAGTGCGGCTATTGATAGTCAGTCAGCCGATGAAAAAATTCATGAATTACGTATTGAATTTAAGAAGCTACGCTACTTGATCGAATTTTTTGCTGATTTATTACCAAAGAGACGTACAGGAAAAATAGCCGGTAAAATTAAAAAGATACAAACAATATTAGGTAACTACAATGATTATTGCATCCAAATAGAATTTTTAAGCAGCTATGTTGATGATACCCGGATCGAAATGTCTAAAGCGTTGAGTGGTTTGGTAGCAATCTTGCATCAAAAAAAATTAGAAGAGCGCCCTAAAGTTGAGAATGCATTAGCGGATTTTTTCACGGAAAACATGACCATTGAGTTTGATCTGGTATTTGAGGCGGCAAAAACAGGAGATTCAAAATGAAAGTGATTGCTTGCTATAGCATGAAGGGAGGTGTTGGAAAAACGGCTACTTCAGTCAATCTTGCCTATTGGGCTGCCAAATCCGGGGCAAAAACATTACTCATCGACTTGGATCCTCAGGGTGCATCGTCCTTTTATTTCAGAGTCCAACCATCCTCAAAGAAATGGGCTAAGCGCTTTTTTAAAGCTTATGAAAACCTGGTAAAACACATTAAAGCAAGTGACTTTGAAAATCTGGATATTATTCCGGCACACTTGAGTTTCCGTAACTTTGACACGCTACTGGCCGGTTTCAATAAACGCAAGAATCGTTTGAAACGCGTATTAAAAGGCTTCAACAAAGAATATGACTTAGTGGTATTGGATTGTCCTCCATCTATTAGCCATCTGTCGGAATCCATATTTATTGCATCCGATATGGTACTGGTTCCCGTTATACCCACTACGCTTTCAGAACGGACTTTTGAGCAACTGATGGCTTTTTTTAAGGATAATGATTATCCGCAAGATAAGATCATTCCTTTTTTCTCGATGGTTCAGGCGCAAAAATCTCTGCATAAAGCAACAATGGAAGCCATGTCTGCGAGATATAAAATATTTTTGAATACGGTCATTCCTTATTCATCGGATATCGAGAAAATGGGCGTGCACAAAGCACCTGTTGATACTTTTGCTAAGTCCAGGCAAGCTAGCTACGCCTATCACGAACTTTGGGAAGAGGTTTCAGAAACCGCCAAAAAGCTAGCATAAATGTAGCGCTTGAAATATGAAACCGGATCGGGAATTATGGGTTCGATATAACGATAGAATTCTATTTGATTTGTATTGATAGCTGTGGCTGATAATAAACGCTATCAAAACGCCCATCTAGCGGCAGAAAGTAAGCGGGGTTATGACTAGCAAGAAACAACATCATAAGAAAAAGCGCATCGCGGTAGTACCTGTCGTCATGAGCAAAACAAAGCTTAAGGTATATCTGATTACCAGCCGGCAGGAACGCCAATGGATTATCCCCACTGGGAAACTGGAGAAAAAACTCAGTAACCGGCAGGTAGCGGCACTGGAAGCGTTTGAAGAAGCCGGCATTCTCGGCAAGCTTGACAAACATTTCAGAGAACAGGTGTTACTGCAAAGCCCCAGTGGCAAGAACAAGCGTAAAACAACGATCTTTTTGCTCTACGTCAAACGTACATTGAAGTTCTGGCCGGAAATTCATGACCGCAAACGTAAGCTGGTAAGTTTGAAAAAATATTTAAAGTCAATTTCCAATAAAAAGCTAAAACGAAAATTAACAAAAAATATACATGCTTAGAATTTATGCCAAGCGCACCATTATTAACGAGGTCTTGCCTGAATTATTGGCACCAATCAACACAGTTTACGCGGTAATGAAATCTCAAGATTTTTAATGCCTCTAAAACCAGCAACCCGGATGGTATCAATAAGAATATTCACGGATGTCCTTCCGATTTTTCCCTAAGCGCCTCATAAAGTTGTGCCGGGCCGAGCAAAATATCCCGCAATCCGCTGCGCACTTTTTCTGACTCCAGGGCTTGTTTGCTCATGGTGCTATGGGCGGCCAAGGCATCCATAATGGCATTCATCAACTCGTTGGACAGGTCAGGCGAGTTGGCAAACTGCTGTTTGGTGTTGTTGGCAGCTTGCTGAACCAGTGTTTTCGATTCCAGCAACTTACCTTTGATGACATTGTTAACATAAATAAGCTGGTCGTCATCGGACAATTCACCTTCAAACAAATCGTTCACCCTGGCAATAATTTCCACCAGATATGCTGTTTCTTTTTCCCGAACTTGCCCGGTACCTGCGCCTTCCATTGGCATCAGTTTTGGATATTCGCCATCGACCAGGGCTAATGTCCGCTTTCCCTCAACTTTCAGGTTATGGTGCGTCAGCATGACCTTGGAGAGGTCAAGCCCTTCTCGTTCCCGTCCGAACTCCAGCAGTGGAATCAATCTTTTGTAGAAGATAAAACGTTTCTCAATGGCGGTGTTGCCATAATCGAATATCTGGGAAAGGAACGCATACATACGCTGGAATGCGCCCATATCATGTTTGAACAGGATAAGCGCGTTCATTTCGTTCTCGGCATCTTCGGCTGCTTTGCCATCTTCCCTGGCATTGGCCGCTTTCAGCTTTTCCTGAGCCGCTTTGTAACGATGCAAAATCCGGGCGACGACTGGCTCTACCGCTCCGGCCAGATCGCTTTGCCTGGCCTTCGGGTTAAACTCCACCTCAACCACACGATTGACCTCAAACTCATCATAAAAACCCGCCGCGTCCAGCTTCATGCGTAAATCATAAACCAGGTGCGGGTCGGTGACGTTGGCTAATTCTGCGGTTTCGTAATAGGCAAGGAAGGCGGTCAGAATTTCTTCCGGGTCATTCACGAAGTCCACCACATAAGTAGTATCTTTGCCCTGATGGGCGCGATTGAGGCGAGATAAGGTTTGCACCGCCGTAATGCCTGCCAGCCGTTTATCGACATACATCCCGCACAACAGGGGCTGATCGAATCCGGTTTGAAATTTGTTGGCAACCAGCAGGATTTGATAGTCTTCTGTATTGAAAGCCTCACGGATACCCTGCCCTTTCAGGTTCGGGTTCATGGTCCTGCTGGTTTCGCTGAACGGCTCGCTGCCTGACTGGCTATCGTTGACCTCACCGGAAAACGCCACCAGCGTGCCGATTTTGTAGCCTTGGGCTTTGATATAGACATCAATCGCCAGCCGCCAGCGCACCGCTTCAATGCGGCTTCCGACCACCACCATGGCTTTTGCTTTGCCATTCAGCAAAAGGGCTACATTTTCGCGGAAATGTTCGACCACCACCTGCACTTTCTGGCTGATATTGTAAGGATGCAGCCTGACCCAGCGCATAATGCCTTTCAGGGCTTCGTTACGCTCGACTTCTTTATCATCCAGTTCTTTGCCATCATGCGCGAGTTTGAACGCTAATTTATAAGGGGTATAGTTTTGCAGCACATCGAGGATGAAGCCTTCTTCAATGGCTTGCCGCATCGAATAGACATGAAACGGCGCAGGCAGATTGTCCGCACCGGCTGGCAAATCAGGATTGGGCAATCGTCCAAACAGTTCAAGGGTTTTGGCTTTGGGTGTCGCGGTAAAAGCCACATAGGTAATGCCGCTTTCCGCCGCCCTGTTTTCCATTTGCACGGCCAGTATGTCTTCGGTGCTGATTTCCCCGCCGTCGGCCAGTTCTTGCAATTCTTCCGCCGATAGCACGGCTTTCAGTTTGGCCGCAGCCTCTCCGGTTTGCGACGAATGCGCTTCATCCGCAATTACAGCAAAGCGCTTACCGTGCGTTGCAGCCAATTCCTGCACGGCCTTAAGCGCGAAAGGGAAAGTCTGGATGGTGCAAACCACAATTTTCTTGCCGCCGGACAGCGCCGCCGCCAATTCCGCACTTTTACTAGCGCCCTCCCCTTTGATCGTGGCGACCACGCCAGCGGTGCGCTCAAAATCGAAAATCGCTTCCTGTAACTGATCATCCAGCACAGTGCGGTCAGAAACCACCAACACGGTATCAAACAGTTTTTCATGGCCGGCATTGTGCAAATCGGCCAGAAAATGCGCCGACCATGCAATTGAATTGGTTTTGCCTGAGCCCGCCGAATGCTGGATCAGGTATTTACCGCCCGCGCCTTCCTGCAACACCGCCGCCAGCAGCTTGCGCGTTGCATCCAACTGATGAAAACGCGGGAAGATGATTTTCTTAATCTGTTTTTTCTCGTCCTTCTGCGTCACCAGATACCGGCCCAAAATCTCCAGCCAGCTATTCCGCGCCCAGATTTCTTCCCATAAATAAGCGGTGCGATACCCTTGTTCGTTGGGTGGATTGCCCGCCGCGCCGTTATCGCCCCGGTTGAATGGCAAAAAGCGCGTTGCTGCTCCTTCCAGCCGCGTGGTCATATGCACTTCGCTATTACTCACCGCGAAATGCACCAATGCGCCATTGGGGAAAGACAATAACGGTTCAGCACTGCCCTGCCCCTTCGGGCGCGGTTCGCGATCGAAGCGATATTGATCAATCGCATCCTCCACCGACTGAGTGAAGTTGGTTTTTAATTCCGACGTAGCAACCGGAATCCCGTTCAGAAACAAACCCAAATCAAGCGAATTCTCATTGTGCAGCGAATAGCGCAATTGCCGCACAACCCGCAGCCGATTAGCGGCGTATTTGACGAGAATATCCGGGTTCATAGCCAAGGCGGGTTTGAATTGGGCAAGCATGAGCGGTTGCCTAAGCCCAAGCAGTTCAATTCCGTGGCGTAAAACGTCTAACGTGCCGCGCTGGTTGAGTGAATCCCGCAACCGCCCCAGCAACACATCCGCCGCCTGTGCGCCGTGGTTCTTCACCAGTGCTTCCCATGCCTTCGGTTGGGTATCCTGCACCCAAGCCAGCACATCTGCCGGAAATAATGCCCGTGTGCGGTCATAGTTTGCCGCATCGCCTTGCGCAGTCAGCCAGCCGTTAGCGGCCAGATGATCACAGATTTCAACCTCGAAATTGATTTCCTTATGTAAATCGCTCATGACAAAAATCGGGCAGGGCTAACAATTGCAATTTCATGCCAAGGGTTCAGGATAAGCAAATCCTCATCGCTTGAAATCACAGTCTGTGCCGAACAATGCAATGCCAAAGCCAAAAACTTGTTGTCGCGAGAATCCCGGCATGGCGGTGTCAGGATTTTTTCCTCGTCAAGAGTGACCGGGAATAGAGCGCTTGCAGCATGATAAAGCTGTAAAAAACCCAGGCGGCTTTCCCGATCAACGTAACGATCAAACTTATCGGGCAACAAAACGTTTTCCAACTCAGCCAGCATAGCAGGCGAAACGCAAAGCGTTCCGGTTGCCAAGGCATAATTGAAGGCTTGCCTGGGAACTGACTGCGGTTTTAACAATGTACTGATCAACGTGCTGGTATCAATGACAATTCGTTTAGCGAAGCTCATTGACCAACTGCTTGACAGCTTCAACGGTTAAGGCATCCGCTTCCGGCGTTAATTTTTTATCGGTTTCAGCGAAAAAACTTTCGAAAGCCGCCACCGCTTTGGAACGCTGCTTACGGATTTCCATGAGTTCCTCCATATCCAGGCAGGAAACCATAAACGCCACAGGACGTCCACGGCGAGTAATGGTTATCGGTTCGCGTTGCGCTGTATCCAGCAATTCGCCAAAATGGTTTTGGGCTTCAACAGAGGTCATAGTACGCATGGTTTTTTCTCCAATTAGCTAATACAGGTATTATAGCTAATACGGCTAAATTAACAAGGCACGGTTTCCGCTTTTACTTCCGTTTTAGCTGAGACCAGCCCCACGCACGTCAATTTTCCCGGTCACGGTGGCGGAAATCAGGGCGGTGCGGCGTTCCTGGAGCAGGGTAATGGCGGTTTTGGCTTCCGTGGTTAGGGTATCGAGTTTGGCGGTTTCATTGTCGAGAAATGTGACGATAGAGTGTTGTTCAACAAATGATGGAAACACACCAAATACTTTAAGTAGATTCTGAATCGAAAGACGAGGCAAACCTGCGCCTTTAACAAAGCCTTCAACTTGCTGAACTACAATAGATGACTGACAAAGATAGTTGAAGTAACTGGAATCTAAAATATCGCTATCCGGTCGAATAATTATTAACGACGAAGCTACAACAAAATCACGTTGTTCTTTGATGACTACTGTTCTTCCAATTGTGCCATCTTTGCTAAATAAAATATCTCCGCAAATTGGCTGGCAACCAGTCCGCACAAGGTATTCATAACTTGAGGATGTTGTTTTGAGGCATCCTTCAAAATCAATACCTTTATCGCTAATATCTTTAGTCGAAATAAAGTCGTATACACCACCTCCAGTTTCAGGAGATATGTGCGCCCCATCAGTAATTAAAAGCGTCATCCGTTTTATTGCACAGACTTCCCAATGCTCCGGCACTTTGCCCAGGCATTCGATACCCGAATCCTTCATCGGTGCGTTGGGGTTTAGGCCTTTGGTGACGGCGTGGGAAATAACTGACTGACGCTTTTCCTTGAGCAATTCGATCAGCCTTTGTTGTTCGGCAATTAGTGCATCAATTTTCACGGTTTCGCAGTCGAGGAAATTGGTGATGGATTGTTGTTCCTCAAAGGATGGAAACGCTACTTTATAAGGGGATATTTGCTGCGTTGAAAGCTGTCCTATCGCTGAACTTTGAACGCTAAAATTTATTACAACGTTAATAAAATACGAAAAAAATTTACAATTGCCAGTTCCAAATGGAGACAATACTAGCAAGCGAATAATTGCATCATACGGATGATCTCTGTATACGGCAAAACCAACTTCACCACGACCACTTACGGTAATAGTGTTTGGAGAATAATTACATTTGCTTGTATAGCCATAAACTGCATTTTCGTTATTAGCGTTAGTATAAATGGGATAAGGATGATTCTCGGTTTGGAATTCGGAAAAGAACTCCGTTTTAACATCCCCTCCCGCTTTTATACTAAACAATCTCGATAGTGATGCTATTTCCCAATGCTCCGGCACCTCTCCCAGCCATTCAACACCACTATCTTTGTAACTTTCGTAACGCGGAAAACTCATGTTTGCGTCGTTTCTAAAAATGGATTGACGATCCGCAACCGGTCTTCGATTATTTGTCCGTGTTGCAGGTCTTCGGTATATAACTGCTCGCATTCGGTTTCTAAAGCAGAAGCCACAATCAGGCTATCCCACCATGAAAAGCGGTAACGCTCCCGTATCTCAAAGGCGGCAGCCAAGGTTTCCAAGTTGAGACAAAACACATCACAATGCCAAAGCATGTTTTTGATATTGACCTGAATAAAAGCATCGCTGGCCTTGTTTTTGAGCATGACACTGTAATACTCGTTAATTACTTGATTGCTGATAATTAACGGCAATACCTTCACCATCTCGGCAGCCCGTTGGCAGCGCGGATCGTTTGCCCGTTGCAGATGGGCGTATATCCAAACATTGGTATCTGCAAATAGCCTAGCGTTCATAACGCTCATCTCTGGATGGCATGATGATTTCATCGACTGGTAGGGTCAGATAATCCGGCTTTCTGTCATGTAACTCATCGTGGGTCAATTTCAAGCGGGCCGGAAGCGGGGAGAATTTTGCATGTTGCAGGCCAACCCTCGGTGGGCTCTGGTCTACATCATCAATTTCATGAATGACAACTTCGATGGTTTTATGAGGGAATAGGGTTTTGATTGATTCCAAAAACTCATTATTCAGTTCATCGGCATTTAGTTTGTAGACGGTTTGCATGGATGTCTCATGATAGTTAGAAAAGTTTTAAAAAAGTGTGTATTCGGTACTGGCGCAATTAATGTTGTTACAAGTTATTGTCTCACCAGTGGTGAGACTTTCCATCATCTTGCAAGTTTCGCAAAACTGCCGCGCCACGCTCATGCCGTCAGCCCTTTAATCATGGCCAGAATACGATCCGTGCATTGCTTCAAGTCCGCATCAATCGCCGCCAGTTCACGCGGCGGCTCGAACACATAGAAATGCCGGTTGAACGGGATTTCATAGCCGACTTTGGTTTTGTCATGGTCTATCCACGCATCCGGCGCATGGGGCAGCACTTCGCGCTTGAAATAGGTTTCCACGTCTTGATTGAGCGGCACGTTTTCAGTATCGCGTAGACTGGAATCCGGTTGCGGTTTGCCTTTCAGCTTGCCTTTTTCACCGAGAATGATTTTGCCGTTCCCGTCTTTTAACGGACGTTCAACGGTGATGGTGCGATAACCAAAATCACTGTTCTTGAAGATTCTGGAAATCGGCTTTTTACCCTCGCTGGCCTCGATGAATTGCCCGAACAGGCGGGTAATCCCGGTAATATGGTCATCCGATAATTCTTTACGCTTCGAGCCAAGGCTTTTTCGCATCTTCTGCCAGAAGCCACTCGCATCAATCAATTGCACTGTGCCTTTGCGATGCGCCAGCTTGCGATTGCTGAGTATCCAGACATAAGTGCTAATGCCCGTGTTATAAAACATATCGGTCGGCAAGCCAATAATGGCTTCCACAAGGTCGTTCTCCAGCACATAGCGGCGGATTTCACTTTCGCCCGAACCCGCACCACCCGTGAACAGTGGCGAACCGTTGAGGACAATGCCAAAGCGACTACCGCCATCGTTGGCCGGACGCATTTTGCTGATCAGGTGCATGAGAAACAGCAGCGAACCGTCAGACACACGCGGCAAGCCCGCCCCGAATCGGCCATTGAATCCTTGCTGCTCATATTCCTTACGGACTTCTTTTTCGACCTTCTTCCATTCCACACCAAAGGGCGGATTGGACAGCATATAGTCAAACTTCTTATGCGGGTGGCCGTCTTCTGAAAAAGTATTGCCGAACACGATATTGGCGACATTCTGCCCTTTTATCAGCATATCGGCTTTGCAGATGGCATAGGATTCCGGGTTCAACTCCTGCCCAAACATGGTGAGGCGGGCCTCGGGATTGTGTTCTTCCAGATATTCACCCGCGACCGACAGCATCCCGCCCGTTCCTGCGGTGGGGTCGTAAATGGTGCGGACGACCCCCGCTTTTGCCAGCACTTGATCATCTTCGATAAACAGCAGATTGACCATCAGGCGGATCACTTCACGCGGGGTGAAATGCTCTCCTGCGGTTTCGTTGGAGATTTCAGCAAACTTGCGGATAAGTTCTTCAAACACCAGCCCCATTTGGCTGTTACTGACTTTACCGGGGTGCAAGTCGACATTGACGAACTTTTCAGTGATTTGATACAGAAGCCCAGATTTAGCCAGTTTGTCGATCTGGGCATAAAACTCAAAACGCTCGAAAATATCCCGCACCGCTTCAGAAAACCCGTGGATATAAGAAAACAGGTTTTCCTTGATATGGTCCTGGTCGCCCATCAGCTTCTTCATATCCAGGGGCGAAATGTTATAGAAACTTTGCCTGGCTTTGCGGAGCAGGAAGGGATCGGCGTTTAAGCCGAGTTTTTTCTTTTCTTCATGTTCCGCCAGCACGGCAGCTTTGGTAGATTCCAAAACGCAATCCAAACGGCGCAACACGGTAAACGGCAGGATGATCTTGCCATAATCGGATTGCTTGTAATCGCCACGCAACAGATCGGCGACCGACCAAATGAAGGCTGAGAGAGATTGATGATTCATACATCCTTTCCTTAATTCCGATTTTTATTATTTTTGCTGCTGATTGGTATTCTCTTTACCCTAATGGTATAGGTAACATAAAAATACTGAAATAAGAATATCCAAGGACTACACACTTAATTTCCGAATTAATAAAATCATACGGTAGACCTTATTAATGCCTACAACTATCTCATCAACCAGATCAAACAAAATATGAGGAATTACTGATCCTTCAGTCGCATCAATCTCGGCTAGCGGTGATGTGGTTACTTTGGGGTTTTTTCTTTAAGAAATAGTGTTACCCTTGAGTTTGCCTTAACTCTCCGCTCTACTTCATGAGAAATTATTTATGAAAGTGTTTCTAGTAATTATCATATTGATCTTATTGATAGTTTCTGTACGTTTCAGAATATTTGCAGGATATCTTGCTATGATTTCCTTGACTAT
This sequence comes from Nitrosomonas ureae, assembly GCF_900108305.1. Lineage (GTDB taxonomy): Bacteria > Pseudomonadota > Gammaproteobacteria > Burkholderiales > Nitrosomonadaceae > Nitrosomonas > Nitrosomonas ureae_B. The sequence continues at coordinate 29,940 of NZ_FNUX01000011.1, read as the reverse complement.
AGGTCTCATGGTTTGGCAATACCAGGAATATGAAGAGAGCAAATCCAAAACCCGAATTCTTCCGTCAGAGGTAGTTTTAAGAAAAATATCTTTTGATCCCATCGGAAATAACTATCAAATGACAGGGCGCATTTACAATAACTCAGAAAAATATAATTTGAGTGGCGTACAGTTAAAAATTATCGCGAAAGATTGTGTAAATAATGAAGATAACTGCGTGATTTTCTCAGAGACCAATGAATATATTTATATTTCCATACCTCCCGGACAAGCCAGAGATTTTAAAAAGGAAATCTATCTATACTCAAACCAGAATGTCGAGAATAAGGTAGTCTGGGATTATTCTATTGAATATGCGGAATCAAAATGAACGAAATTCCGGTATGCCGATACGCCAGGCATTGTGGCTAGACGGGTATTTACAGGATTTTGTTCGGGCAAATTTGCCAAATCAGATCCAGGCTTTCTAATTTGTTGTTCTTTAGCCTTGGCAGCAATTAATGGTTCTGCTTGTAAGGCCAACTCAACCCATAATAAAAAACCAGCACGCATGACTTTTGGAATGCCAAAGGTGCGCGCTGGTATGAGTCAGATACCAGCTAACATGGCTTAGGTAACCGGTATTCTGATGAGACAACGAACGAAACACTTCCAATAACGATCCAGTTATATTTCCGTTGACAATTGCCGGTTTGTATTTTCGTAAACGGTTAATCAATTCATCAGTTACTTTCTCAGATGGCGATAATTCAAGATAGTCACCATCAGCTTTAACAGTGAAGTTATTTCCTCTAGGATATTCAATGAGTCTCTTTGCTTCCATGATTTTTATACCCGCACTGATTCAGGATAAAAATATTTTCTGCGGTGGAAAGTTCTGAAAGCATGTTGCCAATATTGCCAGGCAGATTCTTAACGGTGATCGACACAGCTTACGCTGACGACACGCATCCGGCATTACTTTTGGTGGAATAAAATGAGACAGATATTTTGCTGTGATGCTGTTAACATTAGCCAGGTCTATGCTTCAGAATAATTGAAAATTATTAATAGCGTGGCGTTATAAGATTATTCCCTGTGCGAAAGATTGTTGCTTGAGTAACCCTGGAGGTTCCAATGATAAAATATAAAAGCCTATTACAGATTTTGCGCCAGTATTGCACAAATCATAAGACGCCAAGATTGATAGGCGTTCTCGGTCTATTATTCATACTCAACGGTTGTCAAACGACGTTAAGCCCTGAACAAACCACTACAGCATTCTGGAAGGCAATGGTAAATGGTGAACTCGAATCCGCCAAAAAATACACAGCACGAGAAACTCAAGCTCTTGTGGTTAAACAAGAAAATATTATGGGAGCGTCACTGGAAAAGACCGGCATGATCGTCATTGATGGTCCTAATGCAAAGGTGGCAACTGTCGTTATGCTGAAAAATCACGAAAACAATAAGACGTTAACTTTCGATACTGTTTTATTGAAAGAAGACGATGTATGGAAAGTAGATTATCAGAAAACCCTCAATAATCTCTCAATCCTGCCTTTCGGAGAGGTTATTAATAGTTTACGGGCAATTGGCGATGTCATTAACAAGAAGCTGGAGCAGCAAATACCGCTTTTTGAAAACCAGGTTAAATCTTTTAGTGATGAACTAATACGGCAATTGGATGAATTTCGTCATCAATTGGAGAAAGCTAACTCTACTGAAAGAAAATAGCCTTTTCCTCAAAGGATTATTGAACTGACTGGCAAGCATTTAATACTTTCGTTGAACACCTGTTCTGAAGGACAGGGGTAAATCTAATCAGGTTTAACGGCAAATCTGCCACTTCCAAGAAAGAATACTGCAAGTCCTGTAAGCATGAAGAAAACCTGCAATTCCAAAGCATATCCGCCGTGATCGGCTAATGTGAATAATTGACTGCGATGTGCCAGCACGATTGCAAATATCATATTGCCGAACACAAGCAACCCGCCAATCCGGGAAAAAATTCCAAGAATGATCATAAGCGCTGCGACAACTTCTCCCAAATATACACCGTAAACTAAAGCCTGAGGTAAATCCACGCTGGCAAGCTGTTTGCCGATAAAATCGAGAGAACCTGGATTGAGCACCTTATACACACCATGAAATAGCATTAGTACGCCAACGGTAAGCCGTAATGTTAATTTCCCCAATGCATCATTTTGGAATGGAATATTCATTATATTTTTCTCCTTAAGCTTTGTGATCGTCAATTATATTAAACCAATAATTAAAAAGAAACATTGATGGGAATCCGGTAGCGTCTCAGTTGAAAAGTGACATGACGGTTTTCAATCGCCTATCAGGCCCTGCGTTTTAGCCGTCGAAGAATTTGCAGGCACCTGAAATAACCATTCGTTTGCATGCTAGGCTGATGAGCCAACTCAAATTAAGGAGACAGATTGCCTGGTCTAATGAATCCGTACAGTCCAGTTAAGAGAAAATAGCATTAACTGGAGGAAGAAATGGTAACGAGAAAGCAATACACAAAGGAATACAAATTTGATCCAATCAACCTGGCATTGGAAATGGATACGAAATTAGGCGGTCGTATTTATATTTCGCCCGAGATTTAAAGGCAGGTTTGGTGCAGATTGAGAATTATCAGGAATGGCCTCAATTAATGCGAGAGCACTTGCAGCGTTAATATCCATGGCCTTTTTAAGGACTGCAATACCAACGGCTTCTTTGGTATTAAAGTTCGCCATTTCAGTTGCTATTCTTGCTATACCGGTTACGTCCATGAAATTTCTCCCAATTTTTATAAAGATCATTACGGCAGGTATTGTTCTATCTTTTAGGAGTCCTCAGGATTTTCATTCTTCCAGATTAAAATTGCTTATTGCTCATAGCGGCATGAATCATTTCTTGAGGTTGCGAGGATTAATCTTTTTTTAGAAATGTTGAGAAAAGCTTTTTGAAATGATCTTGCCAATCCAGTCCGACTTTTAATGGCACTTTCACTTGAATGCTTGCATTCTCGGTATTTTTTCCTTCCAAATACAAAATATATTGCCCCGCTTCACTCAGTTTAAAGGCCTGGGTGATTACGCCCGATGGGTGCTGCTGCATGGGCGCAGACAATATTTCGAGTTCTTTTTCCATGTCATCAACAGTTACTATCCTAACCAGGCGTTGAGATAACAGAAAATTTCGTGCCGATTCCGGATACAGCAAGTCGATCGAAATATTTACTGCCGACGGTTCGGGTACTTTCCCGCATTGAACAGGAACATGGGGTGACCGCAGGGTATCTTCAGGTGACTCGTAGCCTTCCGGGAGATAATATCCTGAATAGCCAATGATTAGATTCTCGGTTTCTATGGTGCAGGCACCGCCGCGAAAACCTTTTGGATAAGTTTCGGCTGAATCGCCTTGTGAACTTGTACCATAGAACATGCCAAATGCCAGGACGGAAAATATGATTCCGATCAAAATTACAAACATAAATTTATGGGATGAAAATCTTGAACGGATAAACATAGTATTTTTTACTGACGAATAGGAATAACGGAGAATTATATCAACCAACACCGCGTCATAGTAAGACAACTGCGCTTGCCGCAGGAGATTATTATTGGTACCTTGGTGATAAGTTGTTCGGACGTACCTACATTGTTCCGTGATGAAAAAACAGCTTAAAGAATGTGTCCGGTTTAATGCAACCACATCAATATGTTTAATTTAATGCTTTTTTAGTAGGAACTAAACCTTAATTCATTTGATCACGCTTTTTCTGTTATTAATTATAATTAAAACATATGATTTCCTGCTGTAACACGATCAAATCGTAATCATGCTATTTGTGCTCAACCGGGTTTTCAGGCTGAAAAAGGAACGCATCGGCACATAATTGAGCGCACGATGATTCTGTTGAATTGGAGAAATTTTATGAAACGACGCACCTTTTTATTTAAAACGCTGACTGTCGCAACCGTGCTTCCCCTAATGCCGGCATGTTTGCGCACGCCGATGGTTGGCGAGGCAGCCAGCCCCATTCCGTCCATCAACAAACCTCGTAAGGAATGGCGTGAACTGGTCTCGCCCAAGGCCTATCAGATCCTGTTTGAGGAAGCAACCGAACGTCCGGAATCGAGTAATCTGGTTTATGAGGATCGTGAAGGCACCTTTATTTGCGCCGCCTGTTATCTTCCGTTGTTTGAAAGCGCCCATAAATATGAGAGTTGGACCGGTTGGCCCAGTTTTACCCAGCCGATAGCCGGGCATATAGCAACCAGAATCGACTTCAAGATGATCTGGCCGCGCACGGAATACCACTGCACACGCTGCGGAGGTCATCAAGGCCATGTATTCACGGATGGCCCGCCTCCTCGCGGAGAACGCTGGTGTAATAATGGTATTGCGCTTAATTTCGTACCAAAAGAAGAGCAATTGCCAGCGCTCAGAGGCTGATCGGTTGTTTGTGTTATCAATGCTATTTTACTTAACGAGAAATAATCATGACTAAAACCTATCAAGATTATTTTGATGAATTGGGTTTCAAAGAATCGTCCAGTATTCCCGGTGGTGCGCAAAACTATGGCACTGAAAATCCATTTGGTTATATCGGAAAATATCAATTCGGGGAAGCGGCTCTTTTTGATCTCGGATACTATGGCATTGATCATAGTGACCACAATTTATTCAGAAACGATTGGGTTGGCAACTGGTCAGGCAAGAATGGAATCCATAGCAAGCAGGATTACTTCAGCAATGGCGCCATACAGGAAATAATCATCCGGGACTGGCACGATATTTTATGGGAAAGAATAAAGTTTCTGGAGCTTGATAAATACGAAGGACAGATCCTTAATGGCAATCAAGTAACAATCTCCGGAATTCTGGCAGCTGCACATCTTGTCGGTGCAGGAAGCACCTCATCTGAAACAGCTGGTTTGAAAGGCTATCTGCAGTCGGGAGCGATTTTCAGCAAGGCGGATGGAAATGGAACCACAGCCAATACCTTTATGATTTCTTTCGCGGGCTTCCAAACGCCTTTCGCTGCCGATCATAACAAAACCGAATCGATTGCGGGAGGAACAGGAAAGGATACATTGACCGGGTTTGGAGGTAATGACACGTTAAATGGAAATGAAAATACTGACACCGCCATTTACCGTGGCCGCTTTAGTGATTACGACATCCATCATAATGCTGATGGAAGCTGGACGGTTATCCACAAGAATGGGGGAATAGACGGAACAGACACACTCAATCAAATCGAACGCATTCAATACGCTGATATTTCATTAGCACTTGATCTTGACGGCAAGGCCGGCATCACGGCCAAAACGCTGGGCGCTGTTTTTGGCCGGGAATCAGTGTCAAACGAAACCTTTTCCGGTATTGGCTTGAGCTTGCTTGATGACGACATGAGTTACGAAGCCTTAATGCAATTTGCAATCAATGCCGCACTTGGCGACAACGTAAAAAATCATACGGCTGTTGTGAATCTGTTATATGAGAATGTGGTCGGCCTTGCACCTTCTGCGGCAGACGAGGCCTACTATGTAGGTTTGCTGGATTCAGGCATTCATACCGTTGCCTCTATTGGAATTATGGCTGCAGATACTGTTCTCAATGAGGAAAACATTAATCTTGCGGAATTATCCCAAACCGGACTGGAGTATTTATTGACTTCCATTTAAATGAAAATACCGGGTTCAACGGAGATACTCTCCCATTGCTTCCGGCTGTCGAATGACCTCAAGTACACGCAGATTCAGCTCCCGCCCTCCTGGAACTTGCCACATGATTGATTGGCCTACAGACAATCCGAGCAAGGCGCTTCCGACAGGGGCTGCGATAGAGATTGTATCTTGCGCGCCTGCCTCGTCAGGATAAACGAGCGTAAGCTGATACTCCGAACCATTCGTATCATCAACAAAACGAATCGTCGAATTCATGGTAATCACATCAGGCGGAACTTCGGTGGGTTCTACGACTGATGCGCGATCAATTTCATCAATGAGCGCATCAATTCCGGGAAGTTGACTATAGTTCCTGGAACTGAACAAGCGCTCAAGACGCGCCTGATCCAGGCTGGTTATAATGATAGGTGGCATGTTCTGCATGGTTTTATCCTCTTGAATTGTAAACAAAAAAATTATGCCGAGGCCATTGCCCGGCGCTTGAGTTAAGCCGTGCCGCTTTACAATGGACGATCAGAATGAATTATCAGGTTTATCGTACTGAATCTTTTGAATCGGAATGTATCGTTGTAGAAAAAGAAGCCCTCGTTCCTGGTAAGCGGCACTGTCCAATAAGTTATCCGGCTTAAAGGCGGCATTTGTCCCGCGCACCAACCTAAGCCGCACCGGCAATATCAAAAAGTTTTCAACTTGTTTCAAATCGATTAACCATCATCATAATCGGCTTAGGTTAGATCTGCAAAAATCAGAAACAGGGAAGTATTTTTATCAGGGACGGAGAAAACTCAGAACCAGACATTCCCGCCATTTATTGAAGTTCAAATTAAATCAACATGTAACAAAATTCTCTATCAACGTTTCGATTCCGGCGGATGCTTGCTAATATAGTCGATAATATCCCCTACGCTGCGGAATCCTTTGGTTTCTTCACCTTCAAAACTAATGCCAAAAGCATCTTCCGCATCAAACAGGAGTTGGATCGTATCCATCGAATCGAGTCCAAGTTCTTCAAATTTTGATGCACCAGTAATCGTTAAAGCGTTCGCATTCTCAACTTTTTCCGTAATAAAGCGGATCACTTTTTTTTCAAGTTCTGCTGTATCCATATATCGGTACCCATATCAAGGAATTGTAAAGACGATACTGGCATTATTGCCCCCAAAACCAAATGCATTACACATACCTGCCTGTACTTGTCTTTGCACTGCATGATTGGGCGTATAGTCAAGATCACATTCAGGATCAGCCTCATCCAGATTTATCGTCGGATGGATCATGCCGGTATGCAGTGTCATGATGGTGGCGATGCTGCCGATTGCTGCCGATGCACCGATGGTATGACCGATCATCGACTTAGTCGCGCTGATGGAGATTTCCTCTGCATGTACACCGAAAAGCTGCTTGATCGCCTTGGTCTCAATCACATCACCCAGTGGCGTGGAAGTTGCATGCGCGTTTATGTAATCCACCTGGTCAGGGGCTATTCCGGCATCCTCGATCGCAGCCTGCATTGCCGCCACTTGTCCGTTCATGTCAGGCGCAACGATATGCGCCGCATCACAAGCACAACCATACCCGGCGATTTGTGCATAAATTTTGGCTCCGCGTTGTTGTGCCTGTTCTTCTTTTTCCAGAACTAATATACCTGCACCTTCTCCAATGACAAAGCCGTCACGTCTTTGGGCAAATGGGCGTGATGCATGCGCCGGATCGGTGTTAAATCCGGTGGATAATGCATGCAACGCTTCGAAACCTGCTATAGTCAAGGGCAATACGCATGCTTCCGTACCACCCGCAACAACGGCATCTGCTTTTCCAGTGCGCAACAAATCCAACCCCATGCCGATGGCATTCGCACCAGACGAACAGGCTGTGCTGCACGTCAGATTGGTACCTTTAAATCCATATTTTGTGGCAATCCAGGCGGCCGCGGAATTGGCCATAATGCGAGGTACGGTAAACGGTGGCATGGATTTGTTCTGAAACTTGCGTGCTGCTGAAGATTCAAAGGTTGAAAATCCGCCCATGCCGGAACCCAGACTTACAGCCAGACGCCGTGGCTCATAATTTTCCATACTGCCTGCATCCGCCAGTGCTTGGATTGCCGCGCATAATGCTAATTGTGCAAACCGATCAGTCTGTTCCAACTGTTTTGCTGTCAGAAAAATGGCTGGATTGAATTCTGTAATTTGACCGGCTATGCGGGATCTTAGGCCGGATGCATCAAAACACTGAATACCACTGATTCCGCTCGTACCTCTAATCGCTGCATTCCAGAACTGATCGATGCCGGTACCGATCGGTGAAACAACCCCCATTCCAGTAACAACGATACGCATACAAGATCAAACAAAAAAATTTAAGGCAGAAATCAAAATACTTTGATGTTTTATTAAATATACTGAAAGCCTGATAGGCTGTCAAATATGACGCTAACAGGGTTAAACCAGCAATACACTCTTCCCCGGATTTTACAGCTCATTTGATATTTGATCGAAAACCCCGAACCTCTCACCCAAAGATTCGTTACATCAATATCACATCGTATTGTTCTTGTGAGTAGGACTCCTCAATTTGCAGGCTTATGGGCTTGGCTATGAAGTCACCCAACTGAGCCAAACTTTGCGATTCCTCATCAAGAAACAAATCGATAACTTGCTGTGATGCCAGAATTCTAAATTCATTTGCATCAAACTGCCTCGATTCCCGAAGTAGCTCCCGCAAAATCTCATAGCAGATGGTTTGCGCCGTCCTGACTTCGCCGCGCCCTTGGCAAGTTGGGCAAATTTCACAGAGCACATGCGCCAAACTTTCGCGGGTACGCTTACGCGTCATTTCAACCAGGCCTAATGTACTGAAACCATTGACGGTTATGCGTGTACGATCTTTTGACAATGCTTTATTGAATTCAGCCAGAACCGCATTTTTGTGATCCTCAGACTCCATATCGATGAAGTCAATGATGATAATTCCTCCCAGATTACGCATGCGCAGTTGTCTGGCAATGACCTGCGCCGCCTCGAGATTGGTTTTAAATACAGTATCGTCGAAATTGCGCACACCAATAAAACCACCGGTATTGACATCCATTGTGGTGAGCGCTTCAGTTTGATCAATGATTAAATATCCGCCGGATTTTAAATTAACCCGCTTGGCCAGAGATCTTTCAATTTCTTCTTCTACGGCATACAAATCAAATAATGGTCGATCGCCGGTATACAAAGTTATACGCTCCGCGATACACGTCATGTAGCTTTGTGAAAATTTCACCAGCTTCTGATAATTCTCACGTGAATCGACCAGAATGCGGGCTGTATCTTCATCAATAAAATCGCGTAATACGCGATGGCTAAGATCCAAATCCTGATAAAGCAATACTGGCGCAGAAATGGTCGCTGACTTTTGTTGAATGTCGCGCCATAATCGATGCAAATACGCTAAATCAGCGCGCAGATCATTTTCATCCGCAGTTTCTGCCATGGTCCGGATGATATAACCACCCTCTTCATCTTCAGGAAGAATCTGCCGCAACTTTTCACGTAATAACTCACGCTCGCTGTCATCTTCAATGCGCTGCGAGATACCAATATGGGATTCTTGCGGAAGATAAACCAATAAACGGCCCGCCAGGCTTATCTGAGTGGAAAGACGAGCGCCCTTGGTGCTTATTGCATCCTTGATCACTTGAACCACGATACTATTGCCTTCGTAAAGCAGCTTCTCGATCGGTTTCATAGCATCCCCTTCCGGCTTGGGATCCCGAATATCAGCCACATGTAGGAAAGCCGCCCGGTCAAGGCCAATATCTACAAACGCCGATTGCATACCTGGCAGCACACGGCTCACCCGGCCGTTATAAATATTTCCTACGATACCGCGTCCACTGGTGCGCTCGATATGCAGTTCTTGTGTTACGCCTTGTTCGAGTATAGCTACCCTGGTTTCTTGCGGCGTGATATTGACTAGAATTTCGTTACTCATATCCGATACATATTATTCTTATTGAAATCAGTCAATTGAATTCTAAAGCCAGAGATCGTTACAGCATTCCTCGCAAAATATCGCAGGATAAATTCAATCCTGGCATTTCAACTATACAACCTGTATGCCAGTTTCCTCTAGCAATTGTATGGTTTCATACAGCGGCAAGCCCATAATTCCACTATAGCTCCCTGATATTTCAGCAATAAATGCGGCCGCCATACCCTGAATTGCATAAGCGCCCGCTTTGTCCAGAACATTATTGTTTTCCAGGTATCGGTGTATTTCCTGCTCGGTAATTTCACGAAATCGTACGGTTGAAGTCGATAGCTTTACTTGAATATTATCTCTGATTCCAACACTGATAGCGGTTAATACCTGATGTGACCGCCCGGATAAAGTTTTTAGCATATCAGTTGCGTGCATTTTATCTCTGGGTTTACCCAATATGGTGCCGTCAATCGTAACAATCGTATCTGCGGCCAGGACAGGCAATACCGGCAGCCGACGTTGCAATAGCCTTTTCCAGCTTTCGCTAGCTTTATACTGTGTAATCCGGTAAATATAATCAGTAGGCGCTTCATTTTCAAATGACTGTTCATCGATATCGATAGCGCGGCCTAAGGCTTCGCGCATCATCAGAAGATTAAATCGCACGCCAACCTGTCTTAATAATTCACGTCTTCTAGGGCTTCTTGAGGCAAGATATATTTGGTTCTCTGGAAACATTTCAGTCAATATGGTTTTAATCAGTAAACGCAGAATTCGATATCAATAACAGTTTACTCATCGTATCTAAAATGCAGCAGAAAAGTGAGTGAATGCATTCTCGTTTTTCAATCCCTGTGGTAAGGATGCTTTTTTATAATTGATATGGCTCGATAGAGTTGCTCTGCCAGCACTACACGGGCAAGCCCATGGGGCAGCGTAAACTTCGATACAGCGATCAATTCGTTGGCAGTGTGTTTGATATCACCATGCAAACCATCTGCTCCCCCAATAACAAAGGCGATCGCATCGCCGCTATCCATCCATCCTTGCATTTCATTGGCAAATCGTTTCGTTGTCCATTGTTGACCACTTTCATCCAAGACCTGAATCCGGCAATGATGCGGCAGAACTGCACGAATACGGTGAGATTCTGCCAAAAGAAGCTGTTCAACCGGTTTTCCGGCAACACGTTTTTCCGGCTTTATTTCAATCAAATTCACCGATATTTCCCGCGGTATGCGTTTGATATATTCAAGATAACCCGTATTGACCCAGTCTGGTATCTTATGCCCGACCGCGAGTATAAAACATTTCATAATCTGAAGAAATCATGCATGATCCGGTGAAGATTCATTCCTCTCGCACCATAACGCTTTTAAATTGTAGTATTCGCGAACTGCCGGTAGCATGATGTGCACGATCACATCACCCAAGTCAACCAGAAGCCAGTCACCTGATTGCTCTCCTTCCACACTGAAAACATTTCCTCCAGCAGCTTTCACCTTTTCTTGCACATTGCTTGCCAGAGACTTTGTCTGGCGCGTTGAATCCGCGCTGGCAATAATGATGTATTCAAACATCGAAGTTATTTTTGTGACATTGATTACATCGATATCGTGCGCTTTAATTTCCTCCAGTGCATCGATTATGACCGTAATAAGCTTTTCAGAATTCATAAATTTCCAGTGTATAACCGATTGGTTTGAATATAATCAATGACATTCTCAGGTAATAAATAGCGTATGCTTTTATTGTTTTTTATCAATGATCGTATATGCGACGCCGAAATTTCCAGTAATGATGTCCGGGCGGTATAAATAAAACCATTGGATTGTGATTCGAGATCGCTCGCATAGGTGACAGAACGAGACAAAAATTCCTTTTTTATTTCTGGAGATAACGCCTTGTTCTTGCCAATCGGAACATAACCCGGGCGGACAACCAAAATGATATGGCACAAAGCAAATAACTCCTTCCATTCCACCCAGTGATCTATTTTAACAAACGCATCAATCCCCAGGATAAAACAAAGTGCCGCATGATCACCAAGTTCGCACCTGAACTCACGTAGCGATTGAATCGTTGTGCTAATGCCGGGACGATTAACTTCACGTTCGTCAAGAGAAAACCTGGTGTTGTCTTGAATGGCCAAACGCACCATGGCTGAACGGTGGCCTCTCGATGCAGCCGGAGCAACCCGCAATCGAGGCACGCCTGAAGGAATAAAAAGAATACGCTTCAAACCGGCATTATCGAGCAATTCTTCAGCGATACGTAGGTGACCATAATGAATAGGATCAAATGTACCGCCATAGATCCCGGTTAGAGGAAACTTATCGATAATTCCCCCCTTTCTCAATCTAAAGATTTAGGATACATCATAGTAAAGCAAGCCGCATATCTGTTAACACCCCTGACAAATGTACAGTGAAACGCGCTGCAGTGGCGCCATCAATGACGCGATGATCGTAGGAAAGCGACAGGGGGAGTATTAAACGCGGAACAAACTGGTGATCTTGATAAACCGGCTTAATATCGGCCTTTGAAATTCCCAGAATAGCGACTTCGGGGGCATTGATAATAGGTGTAAATGCTGTTCCGCCAATTCCACCCAAGCTTGATATGGTAAAACTGGCGCCTTGCATATCGGTGGGTTTCAGTTTGCCTTCGCGCGCCAATGAAGATAACCGGGTTAGTTCTTCGGCAATCGCAATAACTCCTTTCTGATCCACGTCTTTGATTACGGGCACAACTAGTCCATTGACCGTATCCACTGCGAAGCCGATATGATAATAATGCTTGATGATTAAACTGGCCTCGCTTCCTGTACGATTATCGAGTGATGCATTAAATTCCGGAAATTTCTTTAATGATGAGATCAATGCCTTTAGCACAAATGCCAGCAAAGTCAATTTCACCTTATTGTTATTCTGATTCTCGTTGGATTTCTTTCGCAACGCTTCCAAATCAGTAATATCCGCCTCATCGAACTGGGTTACGTGTGGAATCATTACCCAGTTGCGATGTAAATTGGCGCCAGAGATTTGTTTAATCCGTGTCAGGCTTCTTGACTCAATGGAGCCGTATTTAGCGAAATTGACTTCAGGCCATGGCGGTAAATCAAATACCGTTCCTGAATTTCTATTTTCAGATTTCGATAATTCCACTTTTACATAGGCTTGCACATCTTCTTTCAGGATACGCTGTTTAGGACCACTTCCTGTGACTAGCTCCAGATTAACGCCCAGCTCCCGTGCAAAGCGGCGAATCGATGGACTGGCATGCGCCCTGGAAGAAATATCGTCTCTAGTGGATATCGGTTGTGGCGTGTTTTGCGCTGACTGAACATTATTCGGTTTGACCTCAACCTCAGGCGTAACTTCGACAACATTCTTGTGGGCATTTTCTTCTGCTGCGGCTTGAGGCGGTGGTTCAATTTGGGTATCGCCAGAATCTTCGATGGTTAAGATTGCCGTGCCCTCCGATACTTTATCCCCGGATTTGACAAGAATTTCCTTGATCAGACCACTGAAAGGCGATGGAATCTCGATTGCGGCCTTGTCGGATTCCAATGTAATAAGCGAATCCTCTGCTTTAACAGCATCGCCCGCTTTAACCAGGATCTCAATCACAGGCACATCTTTGAAATCCCCGATATCCGGAATAAAGACTTTTCTTAATTCAGCCACATGTTTTCCTCAAATTGCTCCACTAGAAAGAAATAATGATGCAAGTATTTCTTCTTAAACGATTAATGCTATTTTCCTGCAAATCTAGCTTATTGCAGGATTCGGCTTCTCAGGGTCAATACCGTATTTTTGTATCGCATCCGCAACCTGTTGATGTGGAATTTTTCCTTCTTCCGCCAATGCCTTAAGTGCTGCAACGGTAATATAGAAGCGGTCGACCTCAAAAAAACGGCGCAATTTCTCGCGCGTATCGGAGCGTCCAAAACCATCCGTTCCGAGAACATAATATCGTCCTGGAATAAATTCACGGATTTGATCGGCATAAATTTTCATATAATCGGTTGCAGCAACTACCGGTCCTATGTGTCCTTTAAGGCAATTTTGTACATGAGACAGTTTAGCCGGTTGCGTAGGATGCAACATATTCCAACGCATAACCCCCAGCGCCTCACGCCTCAATTCATTGAAGCTGGTGACGCTCCAGATAGCCGCGCTAACATTATATTCTTGCTTAAGTATTTCGGCAGCTGCAATCACCTCGCGCAATATTGTTCCCGCCCCTAGTAACTGAACGTGCGGCTCTTTGCTGTTCTTACTTCCTGGTTTAAACAGATACATTCCTTGCAGAATGTCTCTTTCAGCGCCAGCGGGCATTCCAGGATGAGAGTAGTTTTCATTCATTACCGTAATATAATAATAAATGTCCTCTTGTTCCTGATACATCCGGCGCAATCCATCCTGGATAATAACAGCCAGCTCATAGGCAAATGCCGGATCATACGATACGCAATTTGGAATCGTTGATGCAACGATATGACTATGTCCATCTTCATGCTGCAGCCCTTCACCATTCAATGTTGTACGACCCGCCGTCCCTCCCAGCAAAAAACCACGGCAACGCATGTCCCCTGCTGCCCAAGCTAAATCACCGATACGCTGAAAACCAAACATGGAATAAAAAATAAAGAATGGAATCATCTGAATTCCATGGGTACTATAAGCTGTCGCAGCCGCTATCCAGGATGACATCGCTCCCGCCTCGTTAATGCCTTCCTGAAGAATCTGCCCATTCTTGTCTTCTTTGTAGTACATCAATTGATCAGCATCTTGCGGCGTGTACAATTGACCTACCGAAGACCAGATCCCCAGTTGCCGGAACATACCTTCCATTCCAAATGTGCGCGACTCATCGGCGACTATGGGGACGATATGCTTATTAATTTTTTTGTCCTTGACCAGAAGACTCAGAATGCGTACATAAGCCATGGTAGTTGACGACTCATGCCCCTCTGCGCTGGCTTTCAATAACGCTTCAAAAGCAGACAATGGCGGCACCTGCAATGGCTGCGCCTTGGTTGCACGGCGATGAAAAGCCCCCCCCAGTGCTTTACGCCGCTCTTTCATGTAGGTAAATTCCGGAGAATCTTTGGCAAAAGTCAGATAAGGCACTTCGTCTATCTTGTCATCCGGAATATCCAAACCAAAACGGTTACGAAATGCCTTTAACGAGGTGGTTCCCATTTTTTTCTGCTGATGTGTAATGTTCTGTGCTTCTCCGGCCTCCCCCATACCATATCCCTTAATGGTTTTAGCGAGTATCACCGTAGGTTGACCAGTATGTTTTACCGCCGCTGCATAAGCCGCAAATACTTTATAAGGATCGTGCCCACCCCGGTTTAACCGCCAGATATCGTCATCCGACATATTGGCAACCATTTCCAATAATTCAGGGTACTTTCCAAAAAAGTGCTCACGCACATATGCCCCGTCTCTCGATTTAAAGTTCTGATATTCGCCATCCACGCATTCCATCATGCGTTTCTGCAATAACCCTTTAGTATCTTTAGCTAATAAGGGGTCCCAATAGGATCCCCAAATCACTTTGATCACATTCCATCCGGCACCCCGGAAAGCACCTTCCAACTCCTGGATGATTTTTCCATTTCCTCGTACTGGACCATCCAGACGCTGAAGATTACAGTTCACTACAAAAATGAGATTATCCAAATTTTCACGCGATGCCAGTGAAATTGCACCGAGCGACTCAGGCTCGTCCATTTCGCCATCACCCATGAATGCCCATATTTTCCGCCCTTCGGTGTTGACCATTCCCCGGCTGCCGAGATATTTCATGAATCGCGCTTGATAAATCGCCATTAACGGCCCCAATCCCATTGAAACCGTTGGGAATTTCCAGAAAGTAGGCATTAGCCAGGGATGCGGATAAGAAGACAAGCCATTCCCGTCCGTTTCTTGACGAAAATTATCCAATTGATCCTGGCTTAATTCTTCCCACAAGAATGCATACGCATAAATACCCGGGGAGGAATGTCCTTGCACATAAACCAAATCTCCGCCGTGAGTTTCGCTCGGCGCATGCCAGAAATGATTGTAACCAACATCATAGAGGGTTGCTGCGGATGCAAAACTTGCTATGTGCCCACCAACATTAGTTTCTTTATTAGCACGCAATACCATCGCCATGGCGTTCCAACGAACATACGAACGAACTTTGTGTTCGATTGCGTTATTACCCGGTGAACGTGCTTCTTTACCTGTAGGAATCGTGTTGATATAAGCGGTTCTGGCGCTATAAGGTAAATAAGCACCCGAACGACGCGCTTTTTCAATCAATTTTTCCAACAAAAAATGGGCGCGTTCTCCACCGGAACTGGCAATCACTGAATCCAGTGCATCCAACCACTCTTGCGTTTCCTGCGGATCAATATCAGGTTGTAATTCCATTTCCAAGGGCACTTTCAAAGATTATTAATTGACTTAAAACTGCTTAACGCTGGCTTGGGCTCGCTCTGCGGCCAGGATGGTATTGCATAGCAACATGGTAATTGTCATGGGCCCCACGCCGCCAGGAACTGGCGTAATATAACTGGCAACCTCTTTGACGGATTCAAAATCGACGTCGCCACAGAGCCTGCCGTCCGGTAATCGATTAATACCCACATCGACGACCACAGCCCCTGGTTTTACCATTTTAGCAGTAATCATGCGTGGCTTTCCTGTTGCAACTACCAGAATATCGGCGCTCCTGGTAAATTGCGATAAGTCAGCTGTTTTCGAAGTACAGATAGTAACCGTAGCTCCTTGCTCTAACAACATGAATGCCATTGGTTTCCCAACAATATTACTGCGCCCGACCACTACGCCATGCTGGCCTTCTATTGGAATATGGTTTCTTTCCAGCATCACCATTACACCATAGGGAGTGCAGGGTGAAAAGACCGTGTTCCCGGTAACCAATGCCCCTACGTTATACAGATGAAAACCATCCACATCCTTCTCACTGGCAATAGAAGTTATAACACAATTATTCTCAAAATGCGCCGGGAGCGGCAGCTGCACTAAAATACCATGAATATGCGAATTCTCATTGAGCGATTGAATGCAATCCAGCACTTCATCTTGTGTTGCATGCTCTGGAAAGCTATGTACCTCCGAATAAATGCCAATATCGCTACAGGCCTTGATTTTATTCCTGACATAAATTGCAGATGCCGCATTATTGCCGACGATAATCACGGCCAGACCTGGTTTGATGCCTGACTGGGCCAGCTTGTCAGCACGGGCTTTCCATTCAGAACGCACCAACTCAGCTATTTTCTTGCCATCAAGAATTTGAGCGCTCATCTAATTTCAACAGCCAATTTGGTTCATTACGGTGAATTTAACGCTTTATATTGAAAAACCTAAAGCAGGTTATTAATACCTCTGCTCTACAATTAATGGGCTTGTTTTGCCTTTCTAATTTTTGTACGGTATATAAAGATACCGATCAAGAATACCGGTATCACAAAAAGCGCCGCTGCAATAAGTCCCGCCGCAAGAATCGCAATCGTACTATTTCCTGGCATGAATAAGGTTACGAACCAAATGACCAGAAAGGCTATGAGCAAGCCGCCATAAAGCATTATTTTTCGGCCGCGGTCATACAATCGCCAGAAAGCGCCAGAAACCTGCATATCGTCAACATAATGATCAAATATTTCAGCCAAACTATTGTCACCCATTTCAGATTCATAACCAATGGCCACTGCCAAGGCATTGTGATCATCTTCCAGTTTGGACATCTTCCTCAGAAAATCGATGCGTTTGAGCGCCTTCTGTTTATGCAGCCCGTCTTGAATTAACATCCCTAGTAAAGCTGCAAACGCCAATTCACGCGCACCCTCCACATTCCCCAGATTTTCTGCAAATTTCCACATCGCGCCGAACAAGTACAGTTGAATTGTCATTTCGTAAAATTCTGGCGCAAAATCATAATTCTTACTTGCGATCAGCTCAAGCTGTGCAGCCTTTACTTCTCTGGCATGTGCGATACATGCATCCACAGTCGGAATATCTGAAGCCATGGTTTCTGACACTGGTTGGTCCACAATTGCCTTGTCGGCAGTGGTATTTTTCTCTTTCATCTCATAACCCCGTGCTTTTTTATTTTAATCAAAACATTGATGTCTATTATATACCGGCTTGCACGATCAGGAAAAAGATCATGCCGAAACACTACTGATGCAA
This sequence comes from Nitrosomonas ureae, assembly GCF_900108305.1. Taxonomy (GTDB): domain Bacteria; phylum Pseudomonadota; class Gammaproteobacteria; order Burkholderiales; family Nitrosomonadaceae; genus Nitrosomonas; species Nitrosomonas ureae_B. Next base: position 12,074 of record NZ_FNUX01000011.1, on the reverse strand, counting down.
AATCCACGCCTGCTTCTCCGGGGAAGCATTTGATCATGGGCAAAATCGGGTAAAGGCGTGTTAATTATTGAACATATTCTTGAAGATTAAGCCGTTGCCAAATGACAGAGGTTAGGTTGGCTGAATTTAATGTATAAAAATGTAACCCGGGTGCGCCGGCTTTTAATAAACGCTCGCAGAGATCCGTTACCACATCCAAACCGAACGCCTGGATGGATGCGCTATCATCGCTATACCCTTCCAGTTTTTTGCGGATCCATCGGGGAATTTCAGCACCGCAAGTATCTGAAAATCTGACAAGCTGAGAAAATTTGTTAATCGGCATGATTCCAGGCACTATCGGAATATTCAAACCCGCTGATTCGCAAGAATCAACGAAATGAAAATAGGCCTCGGTGTTATAAAAATACTGGGTAATTGCCGAATTTGCACCCGTTTCAATTTTACGCTTAAAATTCTCAAAATCCGCTTGTGCGGATCTGGCTTGCGGGTGGTATTCCGGGTATGCAGCCACCTCAATATGAAATGACGAACCAAATTCTTTGCGGATGAAAGCGACCAGTTCGCTGGCATAACGAAACTCTCCAGCTTGCGCCATACCCGACGGCAGATCGCCACGTAAGGCAACAATGCGCCGGATGCCTATCTCATAATATTTTTCCAGAATGATGCGAATGTTTTGTTGCGTTGATCCGATGCAAGATAAATGAGGCGCAACCACATGCTTTTCCGATTGAATTTCAAGTACCGTCTCAAACGTTCGCTCACGAGTCGATCCACCCGCACCGAAAGTTACAGAAAAAAATTTGGGATTAAATTGGGCCAGCTGCTGGCGCGTAAACCTTAATTTTTCGATACCCTGCGGGGTTTGCGGTGGGAAAAGCTCAAAACTGAAAGTCGGAGAAAATTTTTTCTGTGAGTCCATCGATGCAAATCTTTAGATTATAAGATGATCACCATTGATACCGATCGTTATTATTCTGATTTTGACAGGATTCTATCAATCAGAGAGGAACAATCGAATCAAAAAAATTCAATTGTTCCTCTCAATATCTTAAATGATTAGTATCGATACATCTCTGGCTTATACGGGCCATCCTTATCCAAGCCCAAATACTTCGCCTGCTCATCCGTTAGTTCTGTAAGTTTTACTCCAAGCTTTCCTATATGCAATCGCGCAACTTTTTCATCCAATCGTTTCGGCAAAACATAAACATTCTTTGGGTAATTCGCCCCATTCTGCCATAACTCCATTTGCGCTAATACCTGATTAGTAAATGAACTGGACATAACAAAAGAAGGATGTCCAGTAGCGCACCCCAAATTGACCAATCTACCTTGCGCTAACACAATGATCCGCCGCCCCGTCGGAAAAATGACATGATCAACTTGCGGCTTGATATTCTCCCATTGATATTTCTGAATGGAAGCGATGTCGATCTCCGAATCAAAATGGCCAATATTGCAGATTATCGCCTGATCTTTCATTTTTACCATATGATCATGCGTGATCACGCGCAAATTTCCCGTTGCAGTCACAAAAATATCCGCTTGCTCACAGGCATCGTTCATCGTAACGACGCGATAACCCTCCATTGCCGCTTGTAAGGCACAAATCGGATCAATCTCGGTGATCCATACTGTTGCACCCAAACCACGCAGCGATTGTGCACACCCTTTGCCGACATCTCCATAACCGCAAACCACGGCGATTTTCCCGGCAATCATTACATCCGTTGCGCGCTTGATTCCGTCAACCAAAGACTCTCTGCAACCGTAAAGATTATCAAATTTTGATTTGGTGACAGAATCGTTCACATTAAATGCCGGAAACGGCAACTCGCCGTTCTTATGCATTTCGTATAATCGGTGCACGCCGGTCGTGGTTTCTTCCGTCACCCCCCGTATTCTGGCAAGATTCGTTGAGTACCAATTAGGTTGTGAAGCCAATTTGTTTTTAATCGAAGCGAACAAAGCGATTTCTTCTTCGTTATTCGGATTTGCAATTACTGTAGGATCTTTCTCGGCTTTTGCGCCCAGAATGAGCAACAATGTGGCATCACCACCGTCATCCAGGATCATATTGGCACCCTGCGATTGCCCATCAACCGACCACTCAAAGATCTGATGCGCATATTCCCAATAGTCATCCAGAGATTCACCTTTATAGGCAAATACTGGAATATTTCTGGCGGCAATGGCGGCAGCGGCATGATCCTGAGTGGAAAAAATATTACAGGATGCCCAGCGCACTTCCGCACCCAACGCTACCAATGTTTCGATCAATACAGCGGTTTGAATTGTCATATGCAAAGAACCTGCAATGCATGCGCCTGCCAGTGGTTTCTGATTGGCATACTCTTTGCGTAACGCCATTAAGCCGGGCATTTCCGTCTCGGCAATCGCAATTTCTTTACGCCCCCATTCCGCCAATGAAATGTCGGTAATTTTATAATCGGCAAAGGAATTACCGTCGGAATCAAGCACAGCGTTCATAATTATCTCCTAAAAATATGAACGAGCGCCGTTGTAACTATACCCGCTCATGATGAGCCTCACGGAACAAACCGTTGCAGCGCTCCTCACCACAGGGGGAAAATCTATTTAAGACCTATTAATCAATAGGGAAGAGAACATAACTAAATTTATAACCCGGCATCAATACGTAATTGAGCGGCTTTATCCGTGGCTTCCCAGGTAAATTCGGGGAATTCACGGCCAAAATGCCCATAAGCCGCGGTCTTTGCGTAAATTGGACGCAGCAGATGGAGCGAATGGATAATACCGCGAGGACGCAAATCAAAATGCTTTTCTATCAATTGCACAATCTTTTCATCCGCAATCTTGCCCGTACCAAATGTATTGACCATTAACGAAACAGGCCGCGCGACACCGATAGCATAGGCGACCTGCACTTCACATTTACTGGCAATTCCGGCAGCCACGATATTCTTTGCGACATACCGCCCGGCATAAGTTGCTGACCGATCCACTTTGGACGGATCCTTCCCGGAAAAAGCGCCGCCGCCGTGAGGTGCCGAGCCGCCATAACTATCCACAATGATTTTTCGTCCGGTCAATCCGCAATCCCCCATCGGGCCACCCACTACAAAACGTCCGGTTGGATTGACCAAATACTTGATCTGCTTACTGATCAATTCAGACGGCAATACCGGTTTGATAATTTCTTCAATCACTGCCTCAGTCAATGCCTGGTATGAAACATCCGGATCATGCTGAGTTGAAATTACGACCGTTTCAATACTCTGGGGCTTCCCATCATGATATCTTACAGATACTTGCGATTTAGCATCCGGGCGCAACCACGCCAATTGCCCTTTTTTTCTTAGCTCTGCTTGACGTTCAACCAAACGATGTGCATAAAAAATAGGCATCGGCATTAATTGCGGGGTTTCATCGCAAGCAAATCCAAACATCAAACCTTGATCGCCTGCGCCTTGTTCCATTTCTTCTTCTTTTGACCGATTGACCCCTTGAGCAATATCCGGAGATTGTTTGTTAAAGGCGGTCAAAACCGCACAAGTTGTGGAATCAAAGCCTATGTTTGAACTGGTATAACCGATATTCTTGACCGTCTCACGGGCAATAATATTATAATCCACGGAAGCATGCGTTGTTATCTCACCCGATAATACAATTAAGCCGGTACTGCATAGCGTTTCACACGCAACCCGGGCATTAGCATCCTGACTTAGAATCGCATCCAGCACAGCATCTGAAATTTGATCGGCAACCTTATCAGGATGCCCTTCAGAAACAGATTCAGACGTAAAAAGATATTCGCTCATATTTATAATAATTAAAAATTTTGAAAAATAGTGAAATGTTTCTTGAGTAAAATGGATAATTGAAGAACTGCCTGCATTATCGATACAACGTTAGAAACGATCACAAGATACACGCATTTATCAAATCCTCATACCCGCTCTTGTTGAATATCGATTTTCCTGAAAATATTTTTCAACAACCTGCCAAGTATACCTGATTGCACTCTTGGATTCAGTCAGTCACAATGACAATCCGGGTGTGGTTTTACTAGCGCAATAAAGCTTAGCTTTGAGCTATATTCCGACACTATCATTCATGGTTCGCTGGAGCCAATCGCTGATATCAGCTATTTCCTGTCCACACACGGAGTGCGTCATTGGATACTCATGCCATTCGATTCGATAATCAGCGGCAAACAACTTTTCTCTCGAAACCACGGCGTTTGCGATAGGGATTACCGTATCAAAACTGCCATGCGCCATAAATATCGGTATCGCAGCATTCATTGCATTGACCTCTGCTGCAAAAGTTTCGGCAAGCGGCAAATAGCATGATAAAGCAACAACTCCACCCAGCCGCAAAGGATGACGCAGCCCAACATGCAATGCCAGAGCCCCTCCTTGAGAAAATCCCGCCAAGAAAATATTTTTTGCTGGCATTCCACGCTGCATTTCCCTTTCAATCAAAGCAGTTATCGCAACCTGTGAACTGCGGATACCTGATTCATCTTGATGATCATTAAAATCAGAAGAAAAAATATCATACCAGGCACGCATAATGTATCCATTATTGATGCTGATTGGGCGCTCGGGTGCATGTGGAAAAACAAATCGAGTCGGCTTTCCGGCTGATAGCTCTAGTTCATTGACAATGGGTACAAAGTCGTTCCCATCGGCACCCAATCCATGTAACCAAATAATGGCGTAGACTGGATTAGGAGCTGTTTCAATTTCAACGGCGGGTAAAAATTTAGTTGTTGTCATCATATATAGCCATAACCCTCATCACGTTGACATAATAAATTGATAGGATAAAATCTGTTCAACTTAAATTTAAGTATTAGAAAATACAAAGTACAAAGGAAGGCTATGAGACGCAGAGACTTTATAAAACTATTCGGCACCAGTGCTTTGTCCCTTTCTGCTTCACCTTCTATCGCGACGCGATTACTATCTTCCGATCACAGTAACTGGACCAGTTATCGTATAACTTACCAAGTTGCTCTTCCGGCTCATGGTAAATCCGCACACTTATGGCTTCCGTTGCCCGACGGCAATGACGCTGACACTATTTTCCAATTTACTCAAGGTAACAACTGGCATGGCAATGCGACTAAAGCTTCATTCTCTACCTTAGGTAAAGACCCATTCCCTATTTTTAAAGCCGAATGGCACGGTAAAGAACCAAGCGATCGGCGGCATGTCACAGTCAACTGCATTATCAAAACCATTCATCATGCCATTGATCCGACGCTTTATCCGGAAAATAAAAACCAGGCATTGCCCAATAGTATCAGGAATTATATTAATCCGACCCAGTTGAAGCCAACCAATGGCATTGTGCGCGAAACCGCGCACGCAATCATCAAGGAGAAAAATGCCTCTACGCCATTGGAACAAGCGAGAGCTATCTACGACTGGATTATCAATAATACACAATATGATGAAAATACTCGTGGACGCGGTGAAGGAAATGTCACATATATGCTTGAAAATAACGAGTTAAGCGGCAAATGTGTTGATCTCAATTCATTGTTGGTTGCACTTCTAAAAGCAGCCGGTATTCCGGCAAGAAACCAGTATGGTATTCGCATCAACGATTCGGATTTGCATCAGAGTATCGGACAATACGGCGATATCAGTCAATCTCAGCATTGCCGTGCAGAATTCTTTCTGGCAGGGCGAGGCTGGATACCGGTCAATCCGTCCGATGTCCTGCAAGTATTAAAATTGGGCGGCCTGACGCTGGATGATGCAAAAATCATCCAGCTCAGAGAAAAATTCTTTGGCGCTTGGGAAATGAATTGGCTGACATTTAATCATGCCGAAGATATAGCGATAAACCCCAATAGTTCCCGCAAATTCCCTTTCTTCATGTATCCTCATGCAGAAATTGATGGAAATTCACTGGATAATCTCGATCCTGAGAATTTTTCATACAAAATCATTTCTGCGGAGCTTGTTGGAACGGGTATCAAGTTCTAGATAATTTATCATCACTTATTGCTGGCATTCGATCTCGATGATCAGATCCCGCAACAGAAATCACATCAAATTTCAGTGGATAGCGTTTCCAAACGTTCCATCAAATAACACAAGCAATCCTGGCGGATGATCCTGGTGTTCCGCGTAAGCATAGCGGGCATGACAGGACGCCGGGTTATTAACTCTCCTGCTTTAATCTCAAAATAATAATTGCTGATATCGTGATCAGTTGCGTTGCGAGTGCAAAGTGGTATTAGACTTTCATTCGCCACACGTCCCAATCGGGTGCCTGTCTTTAATTCGCGGAAATTGTATTGATCAATGCACTCTTCCAAACACAAATCCGACGAACCAGCGCCAATGCTTAAACTCACCGCCTCCGGCACGGTAACTACAGCGACACTACGAAATAAATCGAGGTCGTGTTTGGCCACAGGATGCGTTGGAAAATTGGATAGATGCAATGCACCATCGACAAAAACTGCGGCATGATCCACTCCACTTTTCCCCCCGGGTTTTCCACACTCTAAGGTCACGGCAGGGCAAAGACCGGCAAAGGCTTCGGATTGCACGCCCTTAGGAGAAGTGAAATATACAACAATGCGTGAAAACATAGTAGCCAAGTGCAGAAAAGCATTATCCAAGCGATTAATACAAGCATAGTGGGGATTTAATCCGCTGTTATTATGGATATCTATACTCGCAAATACGCCGCGTTGCGCCATTATTTCAGTCACCTTTCGCGTCATGTGATGTTCCGGAACCATATCATCGCTTCCTGCTGACCAGATCCGGTTATAGTCCAATTGTCTTTCCAGGCGCCGTACGCCTTGGCGCGCAGCGTCAACATTGCCAACAAAAAGCGAAAGTGCGCGTGGCAATGCGGCATTTTGATATTTCTTCAATACTTCCTGTACCGCTTTTAAACCGGTATCTTCATTGCCATGAAGCAAAACAGATACAAATAATGGCGCATCCCGGCGCCCAGGAAGGTGAATCAAGGTGGGGCCGGCTAAAACTGTATGCAGATCTGTAGCTTCAACTTGCAGCAAGCCATCCGGTAAATTTTCCAATTCGGTCAGCATGCTTATATTTCCCACTCATACACGGGCGCGCCGCTACGCTGTTTTTCAAGATAAGCGGCTACAAGTTGTAGATTATTCGCCTGGTGTTTCTCACGGTAAGCCCGCTGCCAAACGGCACCAGTCTGGCCAGACTGAACGCGCATTTCGATAATACCCAGATAATGATCAATATCTACCTTGTTAATTTTAAGATCTTTTAGGCCCTGTCGTGCCATAGGTAAAATTTCTTCTAGAAACAATGTCTTTGCATCAATTACACTCTCATCCCACCACACCATCCGGGCATGCAATCCTTCGCGTGCCGCAGCATAAAAATTATTGCGCGCCTGCTCAAAACTGAGCCTGGATTCAGGGGCATCGCCCATATCTGCAAGGAAACGAACCAAGCCAAAATATAAAGCTGCATTTGCCACCATATCGACAATAGTCGGACCGGAGGGTAATACACGCTGTTCAATCCGCAAATGCGGAGTACCATCATGATCGAAACCAATCAAAGGTCTGATCCAGCGCCAGATGGTTCCATTGTGCAATCTAAGGTGTTCAAACTGCTGTGGCGGAGTATCCATTAACGTAGGAAGCAAGACCGGGTGGGTTGCGATGTTGTGTGCAAAGCACTCAAACAAGGATTCTCGCGCGTAGCCTTGCCCAAAGCTGACACGATGATTTTCCAAATTTGCTTCATCCACGATTTCTACCGACTGCTCAAACAATGGCACGCGTGTTTCATCCCATAGATCGGTATCAAACAAGAAAGGAGAATTTCCTGACGCCGCCAGCAAAGGCCCTGCTGCTATGATCGAGGCATTGAAGTAACGAACCGCGTCGCGTTGAGCGCTTTGTAAGTGAATCTGAAACGATGTTGCAGCAGCTTCCATCATCACATCCGGATGATTGATATCCAGATTTTCACGCCCCTGAATGCGGATACGAAGTGGCCGGCCAATCCGCTGCATTACCACTTGTTCGTTTAACGCACGATAACGTTTGAGATCGGACATATTGCTGAGACAAAGATCCTTTTGCCGCACAGTGGGCAAGATCCCAATCATCATTAGCACGCTATCCATTTCGTGCGCAGCTTCCTGGCATTGCAACCAGTTCTGGTTTAATTCCTTGGAGATTGCCATCAACACATCCCCCCTTAACGGCAAAGGAATCCCATTGAGTTCCGCATTGAAACATGAAAGCTCCGGCACCACCAGAGGATTGTTAAGGCGAGTCAAAAAAGCTTGGTTAATCGGAGACGGAAAATAATTGTGATCAATCAGCCAGAACTCCAGTTCATATCCGCAAACTTCACCAATATCCGAAAAGCATCTTTTTGTTAGCTGGGTTTGCAACAATTCCGCTTCATTAAGTAAACGGCGATTATATTCTTTAAAGGCCTGTTCATTAAAATGCGTTTGGTTAATTTCTTGTCCCATATGTGGAATCTATAAAAGGGTGAAAATCCATCGGGTACCAATACCAGCAAGATGACGATTTCATCACCTGAAGGCAATGTAGCAAAGATTATCAATCAGGTCAAAAACGGTCACTTTATTGTAATTCCGCTTGATAACCGAAGCTTCCATAGTTCTAATCCGTGATAGCTTCTAACAATTACATCATTGCAGCTGTAGGCTCTTACCTGATCGCGATAGCTTCTCAGTAACAATCATTTTCTTTTATAATAAAACTGCTGTTTTCATATTAACCTAAAGGCATTCGAAAAATGACTATTTAAAAAACATGTAAGACCGAATTCCACTCACGGGAGGTCTCAAAATGAAACTCCATTATTCAGTATTAACTTTATTGTTGCTGGGTATCGCAACCGACGGATTAGCAATCAATGCAATTCAAAATACTGCTGAAGCTTCTGTAAATTCTGCAGGAAATCGTGTAGACGACCCTATCCCGGAGCCGATTCAGAAAGGTTCCATTCGCTTACGATTGAAACAAATTGCGGCCGGTTTGACTGCACCCAACTGGGCGGTTCCCATTCCTGGTGCGACGGAACATTTATACGTCAGCGATCAAGATCGTAAATTATGGCGTATCGATCTGACTACAAACAACAAAGAAATTCTTATCGATTTCTTTTCTTCGAATCAAGTACCGCTGGGAGCATTTGGCGACGAATCCTACGATGAACGCGGTTTTCTTGGTTTTGCATTTCATCCTCAGTACACCGACAATGGATTGTTTTATACTTATGATTCAGAAATTGCAATTAATACTAGCGATTTTTTCACCATCCCTCCAGACGCCACTGCCGATCATCGTTCTGTCATTGCCGAGTGGCGATTCGTCTCTCCCAGTTTAAATGATCCTCCAGCAGCAATAGAGCGGGTTCGAGATTTGCTGACCATTGATCAGCCCCAATTCAATCATAATGGCGGAGCGCTGAATTTTGGTCCGGATGGTATGTTATATATTGCGCTTGGCGATGGCGGCGGAGCCGACGATCGTGATGGGCAGAATTCCATGATCGGTCACGGTGTTGACGGTAACGGGCAAAATCCTGGCAATCCCTTGGGCAGCTTACTCAGAATCGATCCATTAGGTAATAATTCAAGTAATGGAAAGTACGGCATACCGGCTGATAATCCTTTTGTAGGCTCGAGTGCCATACTGCCGGAAACTTATGCTTATGGCTTTCGCAATCCATTCCGATTTTCTTTCGATTCGCAGACGGGTGCACTGGTGCTTGCCGATGTCGGGCAAAACGATATTGAAGAAGTTAACCTGATCCAATCCGGAGGAAATTATGGCTGGGGATTGAAAGAAGGCAGTTTTCGTTTTGAACCTAATGGTAACGACCCTGGATTTGTAACTGATGGCACTGTTGCAGGGAACTTCATCGATCCGGTGATTCAATATGATCATGACGAAGGCATCGCCATTATTGGCGGGTTTGTCTATCGTGGTAATGCTATCCCGGCATTACAAGGGAAATATGTATTTGGCGATACCGCCAGAACCGGTAATGCCGATGGCCGGATTTTTTATTCCGATGGTAGTGAAATTCTTGAATTAGACTTGGCCGATCGTGATCAACCTGGTTTCTGGATACTTGGCTTCGGGCAAGATGGCGATGGCGAACTTTATGTACTTGGCAACACTACAGGCACGCCATTTGGAACCACCGGCGCGGTATACAAACTGGTTCCCAATGCCAGCTTTGAAGGTAATTTACTTGAAATACCAGCAGTCAAAGTCACATTAACGAGTGGAGAGAATACTATTTATCACGCTCGTTTGCAGCATCTTCCGGGAAGCGATCCAATGCGTTTTGAACTGATGGATGCTGAGACATTAGCCGATCGTTTTCGCGATGACAGCGCCACCTTCGATCAATCTACTGGCGCCCTGAATCTTTCTTTTATTAATGTTGCGGATACCAACGGACAAATATTCACCTATTCCGTTGAGCTGCAGCAAGTACCGGAGCTGTCAAACCTGACATTCGAACTCAAGCAATTTGAACGAGTTAAGTAAAAATAACTATGCTATCCCATTAATGAGAGAACAAGTACTGCAGCTCGATTCTGCCTTAATTGGTATAACAAGTTTCAGCATAACCTGTTGAACGATAAATTAGAATATGGCTATGATTCATTGTCATACAATCTTTTTTCAAATACTAAAACTTGGTACCGAGATATAAAATTAAATCACCTCTAGCAGAGCCGGAGACTTATTACAAAAAACTATAGCTGGTGTAGTACTGACAATATTCAAGGCATTTTACAGTTTGCAACCAAACAGACAGGACCGCGCTATCATTACGGCATGAATCAGCTTCAAGTTCGGCAAGCCCGGAGAACAGTGCAAATCCAATCAGATGAGGAATAACCATAAAAACGACATTAATTACAGGCGCAAACTGCGGCATCGGATTCGAATTTGTAGGGTAATATGCCGCGAATAGTGGCGCGTTTTTATATCTACCGTTCCAGCAAGTCGACAGTCAATATTGCGATGAAAAGTCTGGCTATTGATTTAAATTCACATCAAATTAACGCCGAGCTGCTGCACGCCGGATAGGTCAAGACCGACATGAGAGGACTAGGTACGTTGATATCCACGGCTTGAAATTGGAAGACTCAGGGAAGTTTTATGCATTTGACGAGCAGATCGTGCCGCAGTGATTTGATTACAAGTGGCAACGTGAAAGATGCAAGCTCGATATATTTAATTTTTAGCAAGAACTTATGCCCCTAAGCGCAACAGACCAGAAAAATCAAAATGATTTAAAAAACGAGCTGCAGAATGATCCGAAGAAGCACTCCAAACTAGAGAAATTGGCAGCAGCTCTAATAAGTCGGTTTCTCGGTGTACCGATTTCGGTCGCAAAATCTGGCTTTCAACATGGCGGTGATGCCGGTCCAACAGGTCGTCAAGGACGACGTTTCCGGTTGGAATGTAAGAAGTACAGCGATACCACTAGTCTGAGTGGCCGGGAATTACTAGGTGAAATAGACCAAGCACTGGCTCGAGACATTGCATTAGAAGCGTGGTTTCTTATTGCAACTCGCAATGTTCCTGAGCAACTCCGGCAAGAACTTATGCAAAAAGGTGAGAAAGAAGGAGTGCCGGTAGAAATCATTGATTGGGAAGACCACGAACTAGCACCTCTTGCAGCACTATGTGCTTTTGCACCTGATTTAGTTGAAGCAGAATTCTCGAAAGAGGCTGGAACATTGGCATACGCACTTCAACCAGTCTCAACCGATGCGATTGAGATGTTACGGCGCAATCTACAGTCTTGGTACCTTGGTTTTGAGGCATTACGAAGCCGATCGCACGAGGAGCTAGGAAAAATTTGGAATTCGCCTCGTGAATCAAAGGCCAAGCTTGGACAAGACGTAGCCGGTGGTGCTCACACAAAGAGAATCAGACGCAGTGCAGTCTGAACCGCCCCGATTTTTCCGGAGACTCGTTAGTTTGAGTCAAGCTGTGATGCCTGACACTTTCAGTTGCGAATAATACGCTCTTTCCAACTCTG
>NZ_FNUX01000036.1 GCF_900108305.1 Nitrosomonas ureae | reverse complement strand
GCGTTGTCTGATCCATGGCAGATCATGGCAACCATCAATCATCTGGATCCGAAGGTTGTGCATACTGCAGAAGCGCATACTTGAACATGCATGCTTTCTTTAATAGCGATAGCAATGGGGAAGATAAATTTATAGTGGATAGTTATCAATTTTTTAGAACTATCAATTAATCAGAGGAAATTAGATCATGAAACTCTTTAAACTAAGAGAGATTTCTAGCATCAGTAAAACAATGGTTTTTGCTTTTGTTTTTGCGGTGGCAATGATGGGGTTGAATATGCCATCGGCCAATGCGGCATTGGCTGGTAAAGGCTTAATACATCCGGTTAATAAGTTCCCGACCTGGTTCTCCGATAGCCAAGGCACTACCTTGCAGTTGTGCCTGGATGGCGATGGCGTTACCGGCCTGTGTATCTTCGACCCGGTGATTCCGGGTAATGCCACATCGGTAGCGACCGGCTTTGGCGCAGAAGGATTTTGGTGGGCAGCAGATGCCAGTATGAATGTAACTGGGGGTCAGGCTATTTTAGTGTTGGCTTTGGAGGCTGCCTACGGTGCGGGTGATCCTGCGCCGAACGACCAGTTCGCTTTTGGGCGTGTGCGTATCCGGGTTGATATACCGGTTGATGGCGAGTACAAAATCTGGCACCCCTTTCTCAATGAAGACGATGGCTGTAAAGAGGAAGTTTATAATGCAACAGCCGGAAGACGCGCTATTAATATAACCCGCGATACGGGCGGCGCCGCACCGTTTGAAACCATGCTCAGCGGTGAAGTCGGTCCTTTCCTGGTCTGGGATCCCGCCATAGCGCCGGTTGCGCCTGCGGGTTATGTGGGCGATCCTAACGTGCCGCATGAAGTCATCGGTGGCCATTGCGGCATCAATTATTTCAAGATCGAAGGTCCGGCTGGCGTGAATCTGGATGGCAATGGAAATAATGTTGTGGAAACCAGTTTATTTTCAGTGCAAGGAAAAATCTATGATCAGGCTAACGTCCCGCCAGGTATTGAACCTGTACGCACTACTTATTTCCGTGCCACCAATATCAGCAACGGCAGGACAACGGCGCGTATCAACGCATGGATGAAAGCGCCGACTGAAGCTACCGTTGAGCTCAGCGGCATACCTCAGTCCAATCAAAATGGGCCAATGGTATTCGATGGCGATAGCACCTTCTACAAACGTGCCGCGTTAAATTTCAATTTTGGTCTTTCGGTACCGGACCAGGTAACGATTACTGCGACAAGCGCCGGTGGCCTGGAGACCGTGCAAGTAGTTAATGTCGTTGATCAAGTGACGATTACCCAGGCGACCTGGACACCTGGAGTAGTCAAGGTCGTGGCTTTGACCAGCGACAAGATACGTCCTACTGCAGGGGTTGCTATTCCCGAGCTTACATTGCATATCGGAAGCCAAACCTTCCTCATGCCGCAGGTGGGTGTTCCTGGACGATATGAAGTGTCGGTGTCGGAGGCGGGCGCATTCCTGGTACCGCCCGCACGAGTGACGGTAACCTCTTCACAAGGGGGTAGCGATACTGAGGGCGTGGCGGATTAGCCAATGCAGAACGGTAAACCTCTTGTTTAATGTCGAGGGATATCGGGTATATAGTATCAGCAATGAAAAAACTCGACCGCTTCATGCGGTCGAGTTTTCTGAAGGAAAGAGGTTATGCAAATTTTCCTTCTCAATTCATCGTCACTTTAAGTTGAACGCAATCTTCCTGACGCGAGTCAATTCAGCTATTTTGTCTATTTTAGAGAAATAGAGGCCTGCAACAATTATTTCATTTCATCCTTTGTAGGTATGCTGGATAAGATGTCATTGTGGAGAGCGCTTTTATACAAGGCCTCATGCAATTGCAACCGAGCATATTATCTTTAACACCATCGGATACCCGGACGATCGCCGCATTGGCGCGCACGATCTGGCAACATCATTATGCGCCTATTATTTCAACGGCTCAGATCGAATATATGCTGGCGCAACGATATGAGCCGGCGCTGATTCAGGATCAACTCAAGGATCCCAGTATGTGGTGGAGAAAGCTGACTTTGGATCAGACCATTGTAGGTTTTTCCTGCTGTATGCTGACCGGGCAGCCAAACGAGCTGAAAATTGATAAACTATATGTCCATTGTGATTATCATCGCAGAGGCTATGGGGCGATGCTGGTGGCGGATGCATTTAACCTCATGCGAAGTAAAGATTTGCAATCCTTGATACTCACAGTCAATAAACGCAACCATAGCGCTATTACAGCCTATCAGCAGTATGGGTTTGAAATTGCAGGTGATAGTATTGTCGATATCGGGGGGGGCTTTGTAATGAATGATTTTTTGATGACGCTGACCGATTTCAGCCGCTGGAATACATGATCGATGAAGTTAAAATTTACCAAAATGCAAGGCTTGGGAAATGATTTCGTAGTTTTGGACGGTATCAATCAAGCGGTAAATCTTGATCGGCAGCAAATTCGCCGGCTTGCGGATCGGCATTTCGGTATCGGCTGTGATCAGCTTTTGCTGGTGGAGCAAGCACAAGGCGATGCCGATTTTCGTTATCGTATTTTCAATGCCGACGGCGGCGAAGTTGAGCAATGCGGCAATGGAGCACGGTGTTTTGTGCGCTATGTGCATGATCATGGTTTGACGCAAAATAATGAAATCCGTATCGAAACTCTAAGTGGTGTGATATCACCCAGGCTGGAGAACAATGGAAATATCACGGTGGATATGGGAAAACCGATATTCGAGCCGGGACAGATTCCGTTTGTTGCTGATCAATGCGCGCTGACTTACCAACTTGAATTACCGGATAACCCGGTTACAATATGCGCATTGTCGATGGGGAATCCGCATGCTGTGCGTGTAGTGACAGATATCGCGCGTGCGCCGGTTGCAACTGAAGGCGCGTTGATTGAGCAGCACCGGCGTTTTCCTAATAAGGTCAATGTGGGTTACTTGCAGGTTATTGATCGGAATCATATCAAGCTGCGCGTGTTTGAACGGGGGGCAGGTGAGACGCTGGCCTGCGGAACAGGCGCTTGTGCTGCTGTCGTGGCGGGCATCAATCTGGGTTTGTTGGATCGTCAGGTTGTCGTGAGTACGCAAGGCGGCGATTTGACAATAAGCTGGCAGGGTTACGATGAGCCGGTCTGGATGACCGGCCCGGCAGTCACGGTATTTGAAGGTGAGATTAATTTGTAATCAATCAAGGAACTATGATGAAACCGGAAGAAGTTGCACAGTATCTGCAGGAACACCCGCAGTTCTTCAATCAGTATGCTGATTTGTTGGCGGATCTTCAAATCTCCCATCCGCAGGATGAAAAAGTAATCTCGCTCAATGAGAGACAAATCATTGCATTACGGGAAAGAAACCGGGTGTTGCAGGATAAGCTGCTGGAGCTGATCAGCTTTGGCGAAGAAAATGATGCGATCGGAGAGAAAATGCACCGCCTGGTAATCGCTTTGCTTTCTGTTTCGAATATCGATGAATTGTTCCATGCATTGTACTTCAGCCTGAAAGAAGATTTTGCCATTCCACTGGTGTCCATGCGGCTCTGGAATGTTGTGAATGGTGAAAAATCCAACGCTGAATTCACTCCCGTCAGTGAGGATGTGCGTACCATTGCCGAGAGCTTGCCGCAGCCCTATTGCGGTAATCATATTGCGGATGAAATCAAGCAATGGTTCGGAGAGGGTGCCGAGCATCTTAACTCGTTTGCGATGATTCCTTTGAATGCTGCGCGAACCATTGGTTTAGTGGTTCTGGGCAGCCCTGATGCCGAGCGGTTTTATACTGAGATGGGGACGTTGCATCTGAAACGGTTAGGGGAATTGGTGTGCACCACCGTGACACGTTACGATCAAGCCGGAATCATGGGCAGTTTGGCCGATAAGCAGAATGTGATCGATGACCGGCACCCCTGAACTGCGAGCTGTTGCCTATATCGATCATCTGGCTTATGAGCGGCGTTTGTCACCGCTGACGTGTAAAAGCTATGCACGTGATATTCGCATTTTGTTGGAACATCTGGGTACGGATGACTTAGCGCAGGTGCAATCACCCAATATCCGTCAAGCGATTGCGCAACTTCACGGTAAAGGGCTTGGCGGCAGAAGCCTGGCCAGAATGTTATCCGCCTGGTGTGGTTTCTATAATTTTTTAATTCGCAGACACGGCTTTCAGCATAACCCTTGCCATGCTGTGCGTGTTCCCAAATCACCACAAAAATTACCGCATGCGCTGTCGCCTGATGAAGCTACACGGCTGTTGCAATTTCCCGTTGAAAATATTTTGCTGGCCCGCGATAGCGCGATGTTTGAGCTATTCTATTCTTCCGGCTTAAGGCTGGCGGAATTGGCGCAACTTCAGCCTGATGATATTCATTTTGCGGAAGGAACAATCAGGGTTCTGGGCAAAGGCGGCAAAGCCCGTATTGTTCCGGTAGGTGAATATGCGCTGCAATCGTTAACGACGTGGTTGGCGTTACGGTTGCAGATTATCAAGCCGGATGTTACTGCACTTTTTTTATCCCAGCGCGGTGATGCGATCAGTATGCGCGCTATTGCCTATCGACTGAAAAGCAGAGCGAGACAGCAAGGCCTGCACCAAAATGTACATCCGCATATTTTGCGGCATTCATTTGCTTCCCATGTGTTGCAATCCAGCGGTGATTTGCGCGCGGTTCAGGAAATGCTCGGACATGCCCATATAACGTCCACTCAGGTGTATACCCATCTTGATTTTCAACACTTGGCCAAGATTTACGATGCCGCGCATCCACGGGCCAAGAAAAGAAATTAAGCGCTGATAGGGTTTTTCTATCAAAATTGGCTATGCGTTATACGTTATAATCAAGCTTTGTAACGCAATAAGAAATTTCATGACGACAATTGTTTCAGTAAGGCGCGGCCATCACGTTGCATTGGGTGGCGATGGCCAGGTAACGCTTGGTGCCGTAGTAGCCAAATCCAGCGCCCGTAAAGTCCGCAGGCTCTATCATGACAAAATTCTGGCCGGATTTGCCGGTGGAACCGCTGATGCTTTTACCTTGTTTGAAAGGTTTGAAGGTAAGCTGGAGGCTCATAACGGGCATATCATGCGCGCTGCGGTTGAGTTGGCCAAAGATTGGCGTACCGATCGTATTTTGCGCAGATTGGAGGCTATGCTGGTGGTAGCCAATGAAGAGGCAACGCTGATTGTTACCGGTGCTGGCGATATTATCGAGCCTGAGCTGGGTATTGCCGCGATTGGCAGCGGCGGCTCATATGCATTGGCTGCCGCGCGTGCATTATTGGAGAATACGGATCTGCCCCCTCAGGAAATCGTGAAAAAAGCGCTGACCATTGCAGGTGATATCTGTATTTATACCAATCAGGATCATATTATCGAAATGATCGATTGAATTTTTCGATAAGCAAAAGAATTCTACCCATGCGAAGGTTAGGCTATTAACTTGTTGGGTCAGTAGCCTAGGCCGGTATTTACATACATCTATTACAAAATATGAAACCATGTCACAAATGACTCCGCAGGAAATTGTTCATGAATTGGACAAACATATTATTGGCCAGGACTCAGCCAAAAGGGCTGTTGCGATCGCGCTGAGAAATCGCTGGCGCCGCCAGCAGGTTGCCGATCCTTTGCGCCAGGAAATCACACCGAAGAATATTCTGATGATCGGGCCAACCGGTGTCGGTAAAACCGAAATCGCACGCCGGCTGGCCAAGCTTGCAAATGCGCCTTTTATCAAGATCGAAGCCACTAAATTTACCGAAGTCGGCTATGTTGGGCGCGATGTTGATTCAATTATTCGCGATCTGGCGGAAACAGCCGTGAAAGAGTCACGGGAAAGAGAAACCCGCAAGAAGCAACCGCTTGCGGAAGATCATGCGGAAGATCGTATTCTCGATGCGCTATTGCCGGGCTCCAGGGATTTCGGGGCGCCAGTGAATCCTGAAGACCACAATAATTTGACGCGCCAAAAGTTTCGTAAAAAACTGCGGGAAGGGGAGTTGGATGATAAGGAAATTGAGATCGAAGTAGCGGCTTCACGCGCCAGCATGGAAATTTTTGCGCCGCCGGGAATGGAAGATCTGACCTCACAAATTCAAGGCATGTTTCAGAATATGACCGGTGAGAGAAAGAAAACCCGCAAACTGACGATTCGCGAAGCGAAAAAAATACTGCTGGAAGAAGAAGCTGCGAAAATGGTCAATGACGAGGAGCTGAAACTTTCCGCCCTTCAGAATGTAGAACAGAATGGTATCGTGTTTCTGGATGAAATAGACAAAATTGCCAGCCGGGCAAACAATGCCGGCGGGGATGTTTCACGCCAGGGTGTGCAACGCGACCTGCTGCCTTTGGTGGAAGGTACCACCGTTTCCACTAAATACGGAATGATCAATACCGATCATATTCTGTTTATTGCCAGTGGTGCCTTTCATATGTCAAAACCTTCCGATTTGATTCCGGAGCTGCAAGGGCGTTTTCCTATCCGTGTTGAATTGGGCAGCCTGAGTGTGAGTGATTTTGAACAGATTCTGACTAATACCGATGCTTGCCTCACGCGTCAGTATGAAGCACTATTGGCGACCGAGGGTGTTACATTGCAATTTGGCGGTGATGCGATCAAACGCCTGGCGGAAATTGCCCATTCTGTTAACAGTAAGACTGAGAATATTGGTGCCAGGCGCCTGCATACCGTGATCGAAAAGCTGCTTGAGGAGGTTTCTTATAATGCACCTAAACATAGTGGTGAAACCTTGATCATTGATGCGGCTTATGTTGATGAACGTCTTAAGGATTTGTCGCAGAGCGAGGATTTGGCAAGATATGTGTTGTGATCGTTTCTTGCCGCTGTCAGTGGTAGCCTCAACCTTCTGGAAACCCTGCGGTAAAACCGCAGGGTTTTTTTAATCGATCTTATTCAAAAGAAAAATATTTTTTCAGCTTATCTAAGAAGCTGTCTGAATGGGTTTGATTTGTTTCCTTTTCCGAGGACAGTAAATTTTCCATGGTCAAAAGATAAATTCGCGAGAGTTGTTCAAGGTCATCGACATCGACATACTCATTCAGTTTGTGAATGGTTGCGTTACGCGGACCGAATTCAACCACCTGGGAGCAGATATCTGCGATAAACCGACCATCCGAAGTGCCTCCTGAGGTGGACAATTGCGGCTCGACAGCAGTGACTTTGGTAATGGCGGCGCTTATCGCATCGGCTAATTCGGCTTTGGGGGTGAGATACGGTTTCCCTGAGAGTTCCCACTGTAATTCATAATCCAATCCATGTTTATCAAGGATCTCATGCACTCTGGCTGTGAGCGAATCGACCGTGCTGGCGGTGGAGAAACGGAAATTGAACATTAAATTCAGGGTGCCGGGGATTACATTGGTAGCTCCTGTTCCGGCATTGATATTGGAAATATGCCAGGTTGTCGGTGGAAAAAACTCATTGCCTTGATCCCATTCCGTATTCGCCAGTTCCGCAATTGCCGGAGCAGCCAGATGAATCGGATTTTTGGCTAAATGCGGATAGGCGATATGTCCTTGTATGCCTTTGATGATCAGATTTCCGGATAAGGAGCCGCGGCGGCCGTTCTTGACCGTATCGCCCAGTTTGTCGGTGCACGTCGGTTCGCCCACAATGCAATAATCGAGTAATTCGCCGCGTGCTTTAAGTGTTTCGACTACTTTGGCGGTGCCATCGATAGCAGCGCCTTCCTCGTCTGAAGTGATTAATAATGCGATCGATCCTTGATGCTGGGCATGTTGTTTCAGAAATGCTTCAATCGCCGTAATAAAGGCTGCCAGCGATGATTTCATATCAGCGGCGCCGCGTCCGTATAAGCGTCCATCGCGGATAGTGGGTATGAATGGATCGCTGTTCCATTGTTCCAGTGGTCCGGTGGGCACAACATCGGTATGTCCAGCGAAGCAAAGCACGGGCGTTGTGTTACCGCGCCGCGCCCAAAGATTATCGACAATACCGAAACGCATTTTTTCAATATGGAAACCGAGTTTTTCCAGATGATCGATTAAAATTTGCTGGCATCCATCATCGTCGGGAGTCAGCGACCGGCGGGCAATCAGTGTTTGTACGAGTTCCAGCGTGTCATTGGGCATAATTTTTCCTAAGTTGGGTAAGTTGATGTTTTTAAGTTCTGGATTGCTTCTGTTGTTGATGCCTTTGCCTGTAATTGATAGGTAAGGAAACATTTTTTGTGAACAACAACGTATTGTGACACGATGGAGCAAGCAGGCAATCTGTGGAGCGGATGCCCGCAAATATGGATTTTCAAAGGCGCTCTTCAGTGTGCCAGGCTTGTTTGATCCTTTGCATAATCGATAGAATCGTTCTTCTCGGCGCACCAATATTCAGCCGCATAAACCCGCTGCCTTCCTTACCGAATTGTATACCGGGATTCATGCCGACGCCCGCTGCATGGATAAAAAAATGTTTTAGCTGCGCGTCGGTCATGTTCAATGCGCGGCAATCCAGCCACAGCAGGTAAGTGCCTTCGGCTTTGATTACCTTGATTTCCGGTAATTGCTCGGTCAAGAATGCCGTAACGCAGTCGCGCGTGTCACGCAAATAAACCAATAGAGCTTCCAGCCATTCTTCGCCTTCGCGGTAGGCGGCTTCAAACGCAGCGATGCTGAATGGATTGGATGCGCTGACGTGAAAGTTGTTGAATGTTTGTGTTATGGCGCTGCGGATGGATGCGTCGGGAATAACCAATGCTGACAGGTTTAATCCGGGAATATTGAAGGTTTTGCTGGGGGCTGCTGCCGTGATGATTTTAGTGTCACTTTCTGCGATTGCGGCGAGAACAGCGTGTTGATTGCCAGGATAAACCAGATCGGCGTGAATTTCGTCAGAGAAAATGATTAAATCATGTTTCCCGGCAATGTGTAACAGCTGTTCCAGCTCATCGGGTTGCCAGACCCGGCCCACCGGATTATGCGGTGAGCATAACAACAGCAGTTTTGCTTTCCGGGCACAATCTTCCAGGTGATCAAAATCGATGGTGTAGCGGCCATTGCGCAGTACGAGCGGATTTTGGATCAGCATTCGTCCGGTTTGTGTAACAACCGAGAAAAAAGGAAAATATACCGGTGGTTGAATAATGACCGATTCACCGGGTTGAGTGAATGCCATTATGGCGGCGTTGATCGACGGTACCACGCTAGGACACGGAATAATCCAGTCGCGCTGAATGCTCCAGCCATGCCGCCGCTGCATCCAGTGAATCAAAGCATCGTATAAACTGTCGGGAAAAAGCGTGTAGCCGTAAATCGGGTGCCTGGCGCGCGTTATCAGTGCCTGGGTGACTGCAGGCGGCGCGGCGAAATCCATGTCCGCCACCCACGCAGGAATGACCTCGTTGATGCCGAACATGGCTTGCCGGCCGTCATACTTGACGCTGTGAGTTGCCGTGCGGTTGATCTCGTGGTCAAAGTCAAAACCACGATTCAAGAAACTTTCTCCCAGATGGTGACTTCCGACAAGGTATGCTGGAATTTGCGCCTGGTTTCACGGATGACAAAAGGTACAGGCTGCGGGCCTTGTATCAGGCGGAAGTTTTTGCCGAGAATCTCTTTCAAACCATCCAATGTGGTGAAATTCTCACCATCGCGCTTGAAACCGCCAACCCAGGATTCTTTCTTGGTATGTTCGGTCAGCCAGGTGTAGGGCGACGCAATCATCAGCAAACCGCCGGTGTTAATGCGCGTGTGAATGCTGCTGAGCAGGTTGTCCGGATCATACAGGCGGTCGATCAGGTTGGCAGCGAGTATTAAGTCATATCCGGTAAAAATCGCTTTCAAATTGCACGCATCGCCCTGATAAAATTCAACTCGATCTTTGACGTGATCCAGCCCCAGATCGGATAGCGTACGTTCCTTATAGGAAACCAGATCGCCTTCCTCGGTTAAGGTGTAACGCAGTACACCCTGTTGCGCGAGTTGTACGCCCTGGCCGATGAATCGCGCGGAGAAATCGATACCGGTGACATGATCAAAACCGCGCGCTAACTCAAAGGTGGAGCGGCCGGATGCACAGCCCAGGTCGAGCGCGGT
Source organism: Nitrosomonas ureae (assembly GCF_900108305.1). Classification (GTDB taxonomy): domain Bacteria; phylum Pseudomonadota; class Gammaproteobacteria; order Burkholderiales; family Nitrosomonadaceae; genus Nitrosomonas; species Nitrosomonas ureae_B. The sequence continues at coordinate 6,562 of NZ_FNUX01000036.1, read as the reverse complement.
GCGCTTGGGCTTGTTTCCCATGGCTGCGAGCGCAATTTCGGCTAATGCCTGGGAGAAATTGGGCACATCGAAGTAGCTGTCGCCATAATGAAATTCTGCATACTCCGACAGCAGTTTGTCGGTTTCGTAATTGGAAGCCGGCAGTGTTGCCGGCGCATCCGAGACTACATAACGGAAGCCCGCATGCTGGAAGAAATGGCGGCGGAAGGCATAACGTGCGCTGTGCAGCGATTCGTTGCCGCAGGCAATCCATGAGCCGCCTTTGATCAAGTTGTGCTGACCGTCAAATGTCGGCGTGGTGAAGTCGTCATATAGCGGATGCACGTCAAAACCGGAAAAAGGGTAAGTAGGCGTTTCTGTCCATTGCCAGACGTTGCCGATGATATCGAAAAATTCGCCATAGGGAAACTCAGTTACCGGACAACTCGATGCATAATAATCCAGATGCAGATTGCCGCAGGATTTCGTATCCCTCGGTACTTCGGATAATTGTGCAACATCATAAAGCCGATACCATTCATCTTCGGTGGGTAGCCGTACCGGCTGCTTGGTCACAGCGGCTTTCCAGTTACAAAATGCCTTCGCTTCGTGATAATTGATTTCCACCGGCCAATCCCATGGCATCGGAATTTCTTCGGTCATCAGGCGCAAGTGCCATGAATCGTCTTTTCTGATCCAGAATGCCGGGTATTCCGCTTGCGTGAATTTTAGCCAGGAGCGGCCTTCCTCCAACCAGTAATTTTCAAGGTGATAGCCATTGGCTTCAACGAAAGGCAGGAATTCCTGGTTGCTGACCAGAAACTTGCTTGCTTGAAACGCCGGGATATCGGCGGTATGTGAACCATATTCATTATCCCAGCCGTAATGCTGATGATCGGTTTTGTTTTTTCCGATCGTTACGGTGCCGGCGGCAACGTGAACCAATTCATTTCGCGGCGCGGTGCCGGATTTTCGGCATGGCTGCCAATCCGGATGTGGTTGCACAAAATGCAACGCGTGCTGGCGGATCAGTACCGAAGAAGTTTCCAGATGGATGCGTTCGTGCTCAATACCCATCAGAATCGGCCACCAGTCGCTTTCCCAGGAAATGGGTAAAGTCAGCGGCATGGTGCTGATCAGTTCATCGACCAAAGTGCGCATGGATTTTCGATAAGCGCGCACTTCTCCGACACTGGGCCAATCGTAATGTGTGCTATCCAGATCGTCCCAGCTCATTTCATCGACACCCACGGCAAAAATGGATTCCAGGCGGAAATCGATACGTTCGGTGATAAGCCCGGAAAGAATCAGCTTGTTAACAAAAAAGGTTGCAGTATGACCCAGATAGAAAATCAATGGATGACGCAGTGTAATGGGTTTCTTATAATATGCTTCATCATTACGCAGCGTTTCGAATAGTTGCTCATAGCGATCCAGCGTGGTGTGAAAATAATTGCGTATTTCCTCACGTTTTAAACTGGCATCATCGCCATCGAGCAATGGTGTTCTTGGAAATAAAGGTTGTGACATAACGTATTTTTAACGGATTATTCAATTCTTTGGCGGGTATTATAACGCCTCACGCTTTTCAGATCATGTTCAATCGGGAAAATTGTCAATTTACCGGTAATTTGAACAGCGGCGCACGAAATGCGCAGTGTAACTATAAATCGTGGTAGAACGGAATAGATCAGCAATCTGACAGATAAGCAGAATCCTCAATCGCCCTATGCAATCAAGACGGCAATTGATCTAACGCGAACTAGACCTGATCGCCTTAAACACGTTAGAATTGCTAATTTTTTGGCCCCTGCTTATCCCATGCATACTTGGCGCAGGACATCGGCACACGCTAAGATGCCGATTGCGCTTACCATAGGTAATTTTGATGGTGTCCATTTAGGCCATCAGGCGATGCTTGCCCGTTTAAAGGATGCAGCCAATCAGCTTGGACTTCCCGCTTGTGCGATGACCTTTGAGCCGCATCCGCGCGAATTCTTTACGTCCCATCAGGCGCCGGTACGCTTGACCGGTTTGCGGGAAAAAATGAATTGCTTAATTCGGACTGGGATCGATTGTATTGTTATCTGTCGCTTTAATTCTGATTTTGCCAGACTCAGTCCGGAACGATTTATCACGCACATTCTGAATCAGGAATTACATGTCCGCTGGTTGTTGATAGGCGATGATTTTCGTTTTGGAGCACGCCGCGCAGGCGATTCTGCCATGCTGCAAGCGCTCTCTGCAGAAAATGGCTTTACGGTGGAAGTCATGCCGAGCGTTCTGGTTGATAATCAGCGTGTTTCCAGCTCCGCGATTCGTCAGGCACTGGTTGCCGGTAATTTGGATGAAGCCGGAAAATTGTTGGGCAGGCCGTATAATATCAGTGGCCGCGTCATAGATGGCGACAAATTAGGCAGGCAAATAGGGTTTCCCACAGCAAATATCCAGCTAAGGCATAATCCGCCACTTAGTGGCATTTTTGTTGTATCGGTATATGGTGCCAATCCGTCGTCACCGGAGATTCCACTGCCCGGCGTTGCCAGTTTGGGGGTGCGGCCAACAATTCATGAAAATGGCAAGCCTGTATTGGAAGTTCATTTGTTCGACTTTAACAATGACATTTATGGACAGCGCTTGCGGGTTGATTTTCTGCACAAATTACGTAACGAAGAAAAATATGCGGATATCGGCACGCTTGTGCGGCAAATTGAAAAAGATGTCGCGCAAGCCAAAGAATTTTTTATGACGCCTCCCGCTCATTTTAATCGCATGTGTGGTGCTTTTTAACTTATTCATTGTAACTTTCATGATTGATTATAAGAAAACCTTAAACTTACTTGATACACCTTTTCCGATGCGCGGCAATCTTGCCAGTCGTGAACCCGGTATGCTGAAAGCCTGGCAAGAAAAGAATCTGTACCAGAAAATTCGTTCTGCCAGCAAAGGGCGCCCAAAGTTCATACTGCACGATGGTCCGCCTTATGCCAATGGTGATATTCATATTGGTCATGCGGTCAATAAAATCCTCAAGGACATCATCATCAAAAGTAAAACCTTGTCCGGTTTCGATGCACCCTATATTCCCGGCTGGGATTGTCATGGTTTGCCGATAGAACACCAGATCGAGAAAAAACATGGCAAGCATTTGCCAGCCGATAAAGTGCGCGAACTCTGCCGTGCTTTCGCCCAAGAACAGGTGGAGCGCCAGAAAAGCGATTTTATCCGCCTGGGCGTGCTGGGAGATTGGGAACGTCCTTATCTCACGATGAATTTCAAAACAGAGGCCGGCATTATTCGCGCACTGGGAAAAATTTATCAAAATGGTTATCTGTATCAAGGCCAGAAGCCTGTTAACTGGTGTATCGATTGTGGCTCCGCTCTGGCTGAAGCGGAAGTGGAGTATGAAGATAAAACCTCGCCCGCGATTGATGTGGGTTTTACAGTGTCATCCGCGCATTCGTTGCTGAGCGAAGTTTTTGCCGTCCCTGTTCCGGAAAATATTCCCATCCATGCCATCATCTGGACCACTACGCCATGGACATTGCCTGCCAATCAAGCTGTCTGCGTTCATCCCGAATTCGACTATGCGCTGGTGCAAACACCAAAAGGCTTATTGATACTGGCCAGTGAACTGAAGGAGACCTGCCTCGAGCGCTATAACCTGACCGGTAAAACACTGGCCACGTGCAAAGGTCAGGCATTGGAGCATATGTCATTGCAGCACCCGTTTGAACCACGAGTGGTAAAAATCATTTGTGGCAAACATGTTACGCTGGAAGCCGGCACCGGGCTTGTGCATACGGCGCCCGCGCACGGTGTGGACGATTATTTTGTCGGACAAACTTACCACTTGCCGAGTGATAGCCCGGTTGGCGGCAATGGACAGTTTGTTGCACACATCCCTTTGGTTGGCGGGCTCTCTGTGTGGAAGGCCAACGATATTGTTATCGATACGCTCAGAACCCATGAGCATCTTTTCTGCCTGAAAAAACTGGAACATAGCTATCCTCATTGCTGGCGCCATAAAACACCGATTATTTTCCGCGCCACGCCACAATGGTTTATCGGCATGAATTTGTGCAATGCAGATGCCGCATCCACGCAGGATAGAACGCTGCGTGAACTGGCTCTGCAGGCGATCGATACCACGGAATTTTTCCCTGCATGGGGCAAAGCCCGTCTGGAAGCAATGATCAGGAATCGCCCGGATTGGTGCGTATCACGCCAACGTAACTGGGGCGTGCCGATGACATTTTTTGTGCATAAGGACACGCATGCGCCGCATCCGCGCTCACTGGAGCTGCTTGAACAAATAGCGCAAAAGGTCGAACAGCAGGGCATCGAGGCTTGGTTTGCGTTGGCTGGGGCTGAATTGCTTGGTGAGGAAGCCAGGGATTATAAAAAGCTGACCGATACTCTGGATGTCTGGTTTGATTCCGGCACCACGCACGATACTGTCGTTAAAGCGGATGCGCAACTTACATTTCCGGTTGATTTGTATTTGGAGGGTTCCGATCAGCATCGTGGATGGTTCCAATCTTCGTTGCTGACGGGCTGTGCCATTGATGATCGTGCGCCATACAAAGCGCTGCTTACGCATGGATTTGTGGTGGATGGCAGCGGTCACAAAATGAGCAAGTCCAAAGGCAACGTCATTGCGCCACAAAAAGTGATGGATACTTCGGGTGCCGATATCTTGCGCTTGTGGGTTGCGTCTACCGATTATTCCGGCGAGCTCTCCATCTCCGAAGAAATTCTAAAGCGGGTCATTGAGAGTTACCGCCGTATTCGTAATACGCTGCGTTTTTTACTGGCTAATCTGATGGATTTTGATCCGCAAGCGGATTCGATTGACGTCGCGGATTGTTTGGAAATTGATCGTTATATGCTGGCGCTAACGGCAGCATTCCAGAAAGATTTAATACAGGGCTATGAACGCTATGAATTTCATCAAGTGGTGCATAAGCTACATAATTTCTGCTCTGAAGATCTGGGCGGTTTCTATCTGGATATTCTCAAGGATCGCTTGTATACCGCAGCAGCGGGAGGTTTGCCTCGCCGTTCGGCACAAACTGCGCTGCATCATATTGTGCATTGCCTGGTGCGTTTGTTTGCGCCAATTCTGAGTTTTACAGCGGACGAAGTCTGGGAACATCTGACGGGCGATAACCAGGATAGCGTGCTGTTGCACAATTGGCATATCTTTCCGGTGCAGCCTGATGCCGAACGCCTGCAAAAGCGTTGGGCGAAAATACGTACATTGCGCTCACATGTATTGAAGAAACTGGAAGATTCCCGTATTCAGGGAGAAATAGGGTCTTCTTTGGCGGCGACGGTTGAGATTCGTGCCTGCGCCGAGGATTTCACTTTGCTCAGCTCGCTGAGCCACGATTTACGTTTTGTACTCATTGTCTCTGCAGTCAACCTGGTACAGGTCAATGATTCGCAGCAGGAGAGTATTCTTGTGACGTCCAGTACCCACACAAAATGCGAACGCTGCTGGCATTATCGCCAGGATGTCGGGCATCACGCGGATCATCCAACTTTATGTGAACGTTGCGTTTCCAATCTTTATGGCAACGGGGAAGTGCGCAACTATGCTTGAAACTCTACGATCATTTACTGGAAACCTCACTCTATGAAGCTTCACATCAGTCTTGGCATAGCCTTCGTTATTTTAGCGCTGGACCTTGCAAGCAAATACTGGGTAGAGTCTACGCTGGAATTCGGTCAGGTCATTCCGCTGACCAGCTTCTTTAACCTGGTGCTTACTTATAATCCCGGTGCTGCATTCAGTTTTCTGAGCGAGCAGTCCGGCTGGCAACGCTGGTTTCTCAGTGGTATTGCAGGCAGTGCAGCACTATTGATTGTCTACTTGCTCAACAGGTACAAGCATGAGCGGTTGTTTTGCTTGTCATTGAGTTTGATTCTCGGCGGTGCGCTGGGTAATTTGTATGACCGCATCACACTGGGCCATGTGGTCGATTTTCTGGATTTCTATATCGGCACTTATCATTGGCCCGCTTTCAATGTTGCCGATTCTGCGATTTTTATCGGTGCAGTGTTGATGATCTACGAAAGTTTCAGAAAAGATAAGACAGAAAGTATTCAAAGAAAAACCAAATAACACATTTTACTTTCTAGATTTCTTCTCTTTGGTAATAGGGTTTTGCAAGGTATAGCCATGTTCTTTCATTTTATATCCGCCATAAGCGCCTGCGCCCACAGCAGCCAATGTCCAGCAACCGGATAATAATGATAATGACGCTGCCGTCAATAAAGAAATTACTCTCAGTATTCCCTTATGTTGCACCTTAAACTCCTAAACGTAGAATATAAGTTTCAATAGAATAACCATCGCTTAATGATGGATCTATTGTATCAATACTGACGGTACTCAGGAGTGAATATAATATCAGTCGATCAGAGAATTCGATGCGGATTCCGCTGACGAAAGTCAAAGACGGAAATTTTCATATAGAAACAAATATCTTGATATGGTAACCATCACGATTGCAAAACACAAAACTGATTCTGGGCAGATCACATTCTCAAAAACAACTCAATGTATTCTAAGCAA
>NZ_FNUX01000003.1 GCF_900108305.1 Nitrosomonas ureae | reverse complement strand
CAGAGTTGGAAAGAGCGTATTATTCGCAACTGAAAGTGTCAGGCATCACAGCTTGACTCAAACTAACGAGTCTCCGGAAAAATCGGGGCGGTTCAGTTTGGTTTTTAAGCGGGATCTCGCCAAGAAGGAACAATAATGATGTCTGCTCTTGCCAATTCCTCCACACTAAGTGACGATTGAACACTCAATCCCTCATTCGAAAGTAGCGGGCCGGATTCCTCCGCATAGATCTTTAGTTCAAATAATTTCTGATCGTGCAGGAGATCACCAAAAATAATACATGGTACCGATGAGTGAAAAGGACTGAAATGATTAAAGGCGACAACCGCAACTAATGGGACAGCCATATTAAAACCTCGCAGGTTAAACTTTTTTATCGTTCAAATAGTATTATGATGAAAGCTTGTAAATAATCAGACAATATGTGTAAAAAATAATGCATCAGACAAGGCTGATGCATTGTTCGGGCCTTAAAACGTATATGATTCACCATCATCGGGTACTAATACTCGTTGCGTCATTTCCTTTGCTCTGAGAAACTCACCCAACTCTTTTCTGGTTAAAGTGGCATGATTCACTGCTTCCATGTGGCTTGCAATAATAGTTGCCTCAGGAGCGGCTTTATAGATCTCATAAATATCTTCCTTGCCCATAATAATCGATTCATTACCAATAACTTGTGCATCACAACTGTTTAATACAACCACATCAGGATGATATTTTTTCAGGCTTTTGTCGACTTCTTCACACCAGACCGTATCTCCAGCGATATAAAATGTCTTTTCATTGGGATGTTTGAGAATGATGCCGCTCACTTCGCCCAGCAATTCCTTCATGTTCTCTACTACCTTCGGCCTGCCGTGTTGCCCCAGGGTTTTAATCAGCGTAATACCCTCATAATCGTTAACTTCATTGAGTATCTGAACATTATTAAATCCGGCGGATTTTACGGCTTTTGCATCTTTTTCATGTTGGGTAAAAATCAACATGTCTTTAGGAATTGCCTTTTTAGCCGCATCATCCCAATGATCTGGATGATCATGCGTTAAGATAACCGCATCCACATCAATTATCTCATCGATTGACATAGGTAATTCCGATGTTGGATTGTGAATATGCTCGTTGATCGTCCCGCCAAATCCAGGTAAGGCTCCTTTTTCTGCCAGCCAAGGGTCAATTAGAATTTTCTTACCCCCATAATTAATTTTAAGTGTTGCATTTCTGATTTGCGTGAATTGCATTTTTGTAGTGCTCCTCTAATGGTTTGTGTGGAAGATATTATGAGGAAGCTAATAAAAAATGATGAGTGACCCTGATGTCATTTATCATAATATTTGGGCCAAATAATATAAAACCGCTAATGGTTGCTATAACACTCAGATTTTATATATATCCAGGAAGGTAAAGGGTTAGCGGCTACGTTTATGCAGGATCGTTGAAGCTACTCCTTTGAATCCATGACCTGTCTGCGGGAGCGATAGCCAAGCCGGTAGAGTGCAAGCAGGATGGTGTTATTGTTCATTGTTTTGCCGTTTCTATGCTCATTGGGAAGCAGTATAGTCTTACTTTTTTAAGTAAAACATCAATGTGAATGACCCATTACTAGATAATCCCATGAAGCCAGAAAACGAAGCCCGGTAAAACGCTGGGCTTTTTTATTGCCAGCACTGACGGCGAGGCATGAATATCCTGCAGGCAAAAAGAATCTTGTTGTTCTCACCTTCTCATTACCTGAACTGACAGCGATAATTTGCAGCGTTTAAACGCACTTGGTATTGTTCACATTGCAGCGAACCGGCCAAGCAATCTCTCAAAAAACCGGATTGTTTATTGTGGCATTTTATGTGGGACAAGTCATAAAACTGCTTGTAACTTGTTTATTTTATTGATGTTATGGCGGCGGTGTCATTCACACTCGATCAATAATGTATTGTAATTAAAAGAATTTATTTTTCATTATTAAAAAGTTACTACATTTCTTACCACATTTTTTTAATCGCTGCCCGGTTTTTAGGCAGTTTCTCTGCATAGTTTTTAATCACTCTGAAAGTATACCCCCCCCCTCCAAAACTCCCGCACATAAAAATCTGATTAAGCGAACGGTCTATTCAATGTTAATTGTAGAGTTTTGATCACCCCCCTATAAATTACGCGGTTATGTACAGATAAATAAGCGAACGGTCTGGAAGCTAAAAGCTATAGAGATTCACCCCCCCCTACCTTTAATTCTATTTTTTGCAAGTGATGTCTAGGCGCGGTACTGGAAGCAAGAAGCTGTAGAGAATTAACCCGCCCCAGTACCAGCAGTAGACTGGTAGTCAGTGCATGATTCCGGTGCAATCAGTACACGTTCTCCAACATAGAAAGCCTCAAGCATAGGATGATGCTGGCCACAAACAAACCGGAATACCGGACGTTTATCGGTAAGTATTTTTTCCATGCTGATATGCTTACACCCTTGACAGCTTACGCCTTTGCTGGATGATTGAGTGAAGGGATAAATAATTCTGTATGGATCAATGCCGTATTTCTGGCAGGTCATCGCCCATGTTCTGATTTGTTCGGATTGTGGCATGGTTTGAAGCTTCATGATTTGTTCCATAATCTCATCACTACCGGCTGTTACTTTATTACAACAGGTAAGCAGCAAGCATATTGCAATCGGATTTACAGGATACGTTTTTGCATCGCTAAAATTATCTGAAGCCACCCCTTCAATGGGCGCATCTTTTTCTTGTTTTACTCCTACCCCCTCATTTTCTTGTCGGAAATGTCGGAAATGTCGGGAACAATCGATGAAACCCTCATGGATATTATCTTTCACTGTTCCGACATTTTCATTATTTGTATCCGACATTGTCGGGAATTCCCGACATTCTGCTTTATTTACGGCATCTTTCCTTCCGTTTTCTGGCTTGATCATCGCATCCCAATCAATCATTTTCAGTACCCCAGATTGCAGGCAGTATGTGAAATACTCGCTTATCACCATCACCGGGGAGTCTTACCTTAGGTTGCAGATTCCTACCTTCACCTTTTCGCATGTAGCCACGTTCAATCAGTAAACGTGCAACTGCCCGATAATCAAAACCTTTACATATTTCAGCCTTGAACACTTCCGGATAGCAGTAATATTCAAGATTGCCCTCAGCATCTTTATCCCGGAATCCAGCCTTATTCATCGTTCGGGGTGCATGATCATCTTTAGTGACAGATCGATCTATATCAGTAAACCTGGCTTCACCATGCAGTTCCAGGAAATGCCGCACTTGTTCAATCATCGTTCGGTCTTCCTTATTGCCTTCACCGCCAAATGCCTGAAGCCATGCCTTAAAGCAGGTGATGGCGGCCTGCATTGCTTCCCCTGGCTGCCATCCGGTAATGCCCCAATCGGTAGCCAATTCGCCCGCAGCACCGGCAATGGCAAACCGTGCCGCTACTCGCTGTGCTTGCCCACTGGCCGCATTGGTCAGTGTCGCCTTTTCAAACTTCAATCGCGCATCAGCTAAGGAATCACGTAAGGATTCACGATTCTTGAGCACCTGTTCAATGAAAGCAGGGAAGGCGGTACCATAATATTTATTAACTGCCAGCCCCAAAGCTTTGGCGAATTTATCGCCGTCATCGAAACCGTGTAGATTCTCAAAACAGCCCCAACCTTTCCCGGCATCAGCCGGGATATCCGCCATACGCAATTCAGCCCCGGCGGGTGTTTTTTTGTTTGCTTCCGCTACATGCTGGCTTAAACTCAATTCACCTGAGGATAAAAACAGCAGCCGCCACTTGGCCGTATTGCGTGAGCCTCCATTCTGGTTTGCTCTAACCTTGGCCTGCCCATTGGCCAGCATGTAGGCGGATTCACCGGCAATCCTGGCCTCGATCATTTTTAATTCATCCAATGTCAGAATTGCATCACAGTGGGATAGGGCAGTGCTTTCCAGCCCGTTATCCGTTGATCGCCACCGCTGCAAATACTCCGGTGAACCGCACACGCTACCGGCCACATATAACGCACTGGTTTTACCGCTCGATGATTCGCCCCGGTAATGAAAGCCGCCTGATTCCATCTCGATCAAATGCAGCAACGGTGCAGCGAATGCAATCGATACTGCGAAGGTTAGACGGCTATTGCCTGCACACCAAGCCGCCACATGTTCGCGCCATTGGGCCAATGTGCCACGCTGCCGGAACAGATTGGAATCAGGACGGTTATCACTGAATAACCATTCATCATCGGATTGACCGATGGAACCATCCGGAAATACAAAAACCAGATCATTATTGACACCATGCCAGCCGGTACGGTTAGTGGTTCGCGCGCGTTTCTCAGGGTTTTGTGTTTGCAGGTATTCAATGACTAATTGCCGGGCTTTGGGCGCAATGGTTAATCCTTCGGATAACAAACGGCTTGAAGCTTCCAAACCATCACCATTAAACGAACGGGCAGGAATAACCAATCGCTTGACTTTATTATCCGGATCGGAAAAACGTACCAACGTACCCCATTCCCTGGAATCGACATCACGCGCCAATGCCAGCACTTCAAGCCGTCCGCTGATTTTACGGCGGCGTAATCGCCCGTCTTTGGTGGGCTCCATAAAATAGAGGCCATCATCGAACAATTCAAAGACACGCTGCATTGTTTCGGCTTGCTGTTCATCTTGTGAGCTGGCTGGCTCTTTTTCCTTGGTACCTGGTGATACAAAAATATCTTCCCGATTCAGCAACAGGGCGAAATGCGAAGCTTCCCAGCCGCGACCAACCAAATCAGCCGCATCATCACCGATGGCCATACGTTCACCATCATCCAGCGCCGCTGCCCTGGTGTTGCCCTCATCTTTCCAACTTGCTGTTAATGCTAGTTTCTCGACATCCAGCATCCGAACCGAATGCGCGCCCGCTGCGGTCAACTGCTTTATCAGATCATTGGCGGCTTTCTTTCCGGCCAGATCGTTATCAGGGAAAATCACGCAATCACGCCCGGCAAGCGGTGCATAATCGGATTTGCTTACAGCCTGGCTTCCACCTTGCCAGCACAGTAACGGATGATCGGGCAGAAGTTTTTGCAGGGCTTCCGCTGCCTTCTCACCTTCGACAAACCAGCAATCAGCATCAGGATATTGCAGCAGGGAAGGCAATCCATAGAGCGGGCGTAAGCCTGGCGGCGCTTTGAACCGCCATTCAGGCTTGCCGTTTTTCTCCCAAAGTGTCAGCGGTGAGAATTGTTTTTTCTCACCGTTGGTTTCTTCATATCGATAATGATAAAAGTTAATGCAACCATTTTTATCATGATAGGGATAGCGTTTTGTTGGTTTGCCGTGTCTTGGGTGTGCAGCCGGTGGCTTGGGTGCATTGCCGGGAATCGGCATTACACAATGCCAGCCGTCACCATCACTACCCTGTGAAACCGAGGTAATGTTCGATTCTTTCTTACTGAGTGATGGCTTACCATTGCCGGATAATTTGGAATTGCTTCCGGCGCGTTTTGGCGGGCTGCTTTGCTCCGGTTCAATCCCAAGAAATGCGGCCAGCCGCTCGGCTGCTTTAGATTGTGACTCACCTTCCAAATAAGCAATCAGGCTGACCAGATCAAGTCCTTTGTCACCGGTGGCAAAGTCTGACCATTTGCCGGTATGTAGGTTGATCGAGAACGAACCCGGCTTACTGTCCGATCTTTTGGGATTCAGCGGAAGATATTCATCACCTTCACGCCTGCCACCGGGTAGCCAATGACTTAATACGGGATCGATGCTACCCAGTGCAGCGAATGCAACCCGTTTAATGTAGGTTATATGCACCATTATTCTCTTAAATTATTCATGGTTAAACCTCCCCCATTACGGGTTGTTCTTTTCTGGCAGAAAATTTAATCACTTCGCTTTTTATGGGCTTTTTCCTTTCAGGTTTCTTGAGGATAAGGACGAGGGTTTTTTGAACCAGTGCAAATTCATCTTCTTTCAATGGTTGAAGGAAATTTACAAACTCTTCTGCCCAGTCTGCCATTGCATATTTTTTCCTACACTCTGGATCGATGTGTGAGACGTTGGCGGGTGTTGCGGCGGGTGAGGCTGATTTGGATTTACGGCGTGTGGACGTACTTTTTGATTGAGCAGCCATGATTGGCCTCCTTTTGGTTTTGTTGAATTGCACCCTTGTTGAGAAGGTGACCGAGTACTTCAACACCGCCAAAAGTCGGCTGACAACTTTCCCGGATTTCTCCAGTATTGTATCGTTGCCCACTACTCGGCCATTAAAAACTATGGACGTAAAAAAACCACGACTATCGGGCGCGGGACATTCCGCTTTTGGAAGTGTGTTGAGCACTTGAACGAAAGAATAATCCCTGTAAGGGGATAAAGTCAACGGGAACATTTTGAACGCCTCCCGTTTAACCGGCGATCAAACCACTTACAGAACTCTTTAGCAGCAAGATGTTCTTTTCTGATATGGTCAGGATGATCCTTAAGCCACGCCTTCAACATTTGCTCAGCAGTAGAACCACGGGCAGGCGGTGAAATTCTGCACGCGCATCCTTCGCTGTGCAGCCTATGGGTTTCAATTATTCCATTTGCCGGTGCAAAATTATTCATATCTTTATGCCTTTGGATGTTTGCTGGATGCCACGTTGATTTGATCATGAATCCATTGCTGCACCTCAGATTCACGCCAGCGGCTGGCATTGCCAATTTTTACCGGCTTGGGGAATTTACCTTCTTTCATTAACTGATATAGAAAGCTAGTTTTAAAACCGGTTTGGAATTCGACTTCAGCAAGATATAAGAGCCGTTCAAGCTGTGATGTCGATTGATGTTTTTTTTGCTGCAACTGATGTTGCGGAGTGGATATAGTTTGATTCATTGATTCTCCTTAACGTATCTATATGTTTCCGTACTCCATGATTGCGGAATACTTAGGGAGACTAAATGGTCAAACTTATACTGTCATACGTGGCGGGTAATTGGTGGAATTTTGGCGAATGTGGCGGAGAATTGGCGGACAGAACGATAAATAAGTGGCGGAAAAATGGCGGTTCAATTAATTTTCTTCAAGCAATCCTCTGCTATCTAGTAAATTTTCTCGATGCTGCCTACTACGTGCGGGAAGATTCTCGCTTAATATTCTTGCTAAAGTATTTGATCGATATCTACCTTCACGGTAGAGCCAGTTAGCAACTCCGGCTGGATTGTACTTATATGGCTTTTTGCCGTATCTGGCGCTATCTAAACCATTACGTGAAGCTTTATCAAAAAACTTTATCCAATCTTCACCATGAACTACAGTAAACAATTGCCCAATTTGTTTCTTTGTTAAAGGATCAAACAGTGAGCATTCCTCTTCACTGAAACAATCATCGATTGGGCTCTGATGATTTATGTTGTAAATCGAGGGATTTTCAGAAAGCGATAAGTGTTTTTGAGTTAAAAATTTAAATGATGTTCCTGCTTTTATTTTATCAAGATCAGCTTTAACAGCTGACAAATCAATATCAAGCCCTTTGGTGCGATACCACCTCTCACACTCATCAAGAGGAACAAGCCACTTGGCTGTAACCATAGGAGCTAACATTTTATTCTCACCGCTATACATCCCCGCCTTTAACAATTTCAGATATTCCGTCCACGATAGCAGTGTTTCAGGATGTAAAACCTGTAGCTCCCCTAATCTAATATCGTTAAAAGCGACCATGATGTATGTTCCAATATCCTCGGAACGATCCAATTTCTCAGTTTTATTATGCACGCACAGCAGAGAAGCGCACTGAGCCACAGTAAGGCATTCATTTTTTTCTAATTGACAAAGATCGGCTAACTCTTCAATAGCGACCATTGATTCATCAATATACTCTTCGGAATAATCAAAAAGCCTGGCCATATAACACCCCTTCAAGTGTACCCTTCAAGATAGGTCACCCCAAGGCGGTGAAGGTTTCCGCTTTTCGCCTGGCCGGGCTATGGGATGATGAAATTATTCTAACGTATAATCCGATTTTTCAATTTATTATTTTTCTAATAATTTCTTGTAGAATAGAGAGAACTAATCATGCACGCCGAAAAAAACATTGTTATCGATCCCTCGTTGAAAGTTATGTTTAAATTTCACTATAGCCACGGATCAAAGTGATTTTTCTTAGCGAATTTACGATAATGCTTAATTCTTCAGTTTATAGAAAACATCTCTTTCACTCCATCTAAGCATTTTTGTCCCTTTTCGGGCTCTCCGAGTATGTAGAAACAATTGCTTTTGTTAAAAATCGCATTAGCAACCTGTTGTTTAATATCTATTACATCGCTAGTGCTAAATCGTTGTATTAGATTGTCATAGCATTTAATTTCATTATCATATTCCTTTAGCAGATGGTGAGCACAACCTTGATTAAAAAGTGCTTTTGCAACCATTATTTGCAGAACTAATTCCTGACTATTTTCAAATCGTTTTACAAGATCGTCATAGCATTTAATAGCATAGGGTGGTATTCCTATCTGATCGAATATCCAGCCTTTAATGAACATTGCTTCTGCAACAGGAAGAAGCAAAGAGATTTCTTCACTATCTGTAAATTCATTTATAACACCATCCCAAATATTCATGGCAGAAGCTACATCGCCATTGCTGTATTGTGAAGAAGCCAACTTCATTAGGCCATCAGCATCTTTATTTTTTTTGAAACAATTTATTAAAGCAACTTTGTCGTTTTGTAAGTTACGGTTTTTTTGATAATAGAACTCAATTTCAGGTTCAGTAATATAAGCTGCTTCTGGAATAATAGGAATTGCATCTTTAGGCGATATAACAAATCCATTAGTGACTAAATTATTAAGACTTGCACGTAATATCGGTTCATCAATATTATTTTTTTCATGCCCAAAAATATCCAAAAGGACGCATCTGATTCTTTGAATTGTGAAAGGATATACAAATCCAGAAAATAATAATCCTATGGCGCGAAATGTGTTTTTATCGAGTTCTGGTAAAAGTTCAAAACGTTGATGCATTAACTCGAAATGTTTACTCATACAAATGGAACCTAAAGTAGGGAATAGTCGGCCTTCCGTTTCATTAATGGCTCTTTTTAATTCCTCTTTTTGATCATTATTTGCAGGTTCAAGTGTTAATTTATAATCAAATAGATCATAAATTTTATGTAATTGCCCAGTATTGTCTAGAATACTGTTTTTTAACTCTGGCCCATCCCTACATGTTGCTGCTAACACACAGACACTTGTAATTTTTTTTAATTGATTAAACGTGTGTTGAAAATCGAAAAAATTATTCTCATATAAATTTAAATCATCGAATAACCATATTACTTTTTTTTCTGCAAGAAGTTGCAAAGCCTCATCGCTTGGTGAATTATTTATGGGTAAGCTGATAACAAAGAAATTATTTAGCTTTTTAAGTACTTCAAATAAAGTGCGCGTTTTACCTTCAGTGGGATTGCCGATGAATAAGATATTGCGGCCCTGTTCCAATAGTTCTGTCAAGTCTTGCTCGGTGTAACAAACCTTGTTTACTGGGCTTGATCCGTACGAAATTGCTTTGCGATTGATATACTTTTTGTAATAAGGACGTAGTGAGCTTTTTAATGCTTCTCCTGGCTGCATTTCTGTAAAATTTAGGTTTTCAGGCGTTAAATACCTAGTTTCTACGATTAAATTGTACTCATTTTTGAGCTCTTTATTAATTAGATCGATATATTTTTCAGCACTGAATAATATGATTAATAAAGTGAAAAACAAAAGAAAACTAAAAACGATTGGGTCATTTACCCAATTTTTTATGTAATCATTGAAAAAGGGAATTACTAATCCAGCGAAAATTGCGCCCCACAAAGTTTTGATTTGGTTTTTAGTTATTTTCATATGAATTTAAAAAGAAATAAATCTCAAATTAAATAAAGTATTATTTATCAAAGTTGAGCAGCGGTTCATTTTGAAATTTTCTTATATGGCGATAATTTTATGAAGGATATCTATTATGCGGAAGTCATTACAATATAAAATTTGCATGTTTTCCTTTTGGATGTAAAGGGATGATGCTAGTAATAATATTTTGATAGATAAATAAACCTTTTTATCCGCATCGGGTATGGATCAACAGGATAATTCCGCGCCGTATTTTCGCCTTGAAAATTACCATAATACTTCAAAATGTCGGGAATTCCCGACAATGTCGGATACAAGTAATGAAAATGTCGGAACAGTGAAAGCCAATAGCCATAAGGATATCAGAGATTGTTCCCGACATTTCCGACATTTCCGACAAGAAAAAGAGGGGATAGGATTAAAACAATAAAATGGTGTTGAAAAAATTAATTCGATTTGCCAAATAATGGAATGACATCGGCTCCTTTTTCCATTGCTTCTAAATGATCGCTCCACCATTGCATCATTCTTTTTCGCTCCGGTAAATATTCCGCCCGGTTATATGCTCCCCTTACTTCATTCCTTTCACCATGTGCAAGTTGCCGCTCAATTGCATCAGGACTAAATAACCCGGATTCGTTCAATGCAGTGGAAGCGACTGCCCTGAAACCGTGTCCAGTCATCTTACCTTTATATCCCAGGCGATACAGTGCAAAAAGCAATGTGTTATTGCTGATTGGTTTGTTAGGATTACGCCCCGGTAATAGGTAGCGGCTATCACCGGCAATGTTTTTTAATTCAGTCAGTATGCTCAATGCCTGGCTGGTGAGGGGCACTACATGCTCGTTCCTCATCTTCATTCGTTCACTGGGAACAATCCATAGCGCATTATTTAAATCAAACTCTGCCCACAATGCCCCAATCAGTTCATTGGTGCGAACAAAGGTTAAAGCCAGCAATTGCAAGGCAAGTTGTGTTTGTTTATCCCCTATCTTTTCATAGGTAGCTATTGCTCGTAATAAATCTGGTAACTCTTCAGGTTTGACAGCCGCCTGATTCTTTTTCTTGTGCGGTGTTAGTGCACCCCTTAAATCAGCAGTGGGATCACGACTGCAACGGCCGGTTGATACACCGTAGCGGAATACTTGACCACATACCCCAAGCACTCTATGCGCCAGGTCATAAGAGCCACGATGTTCAATGATACGGATCATGTTGAGTAATTGCGGGGCATCGATCTGACTGATTGGGTACAAGCCAATATAGGGGAACACATTCCCTTCGAGTCTGCGTAAAACATCCTTGCCATGACTTGGTACCCATGTATGGGTTTGTTTGGTATACCACTCACGGGCAACAGCTTCAAAACTATTGGCTGTGGCTTCCTTTGCTTTTTGCTTATTGATTTGACGATCAATCGAAGGATCAATATTGCTGGCTAGTTTAACTCGTTCAGCCTGGGCAAGCTGGCGGGCTTGTTTTAATCCTACGACAGGATAAACGCCAAGGGATAAAGACTTTTCTTTGCTATGAATTTTATAGCGCAACCGCCAATACTTGCGGCCATCTTCATATATCCATAGGTAAAGCCCCTGGCCATCGTGAAGCTTACGTATTTTGGCGTCTTCAGCAACTGCATTCTTGCAGGCCAAGTCTGTTAGTAATTCTTTCAAAGCCATAATGTGGTAACTTTAGGTGTGGTAAAAATAGTTACCACGCAACTTACCACATTTTTTTACTGGCTTCTAGCGAATTATTCTGGATTGCTGCGGAGGCAAACTTCTTTTAAATCTGCTTGCTTATTGTGTTTCGTGGATTTCCTTGAACTGGCATGGAAGTGTAAATGGCGGAGGCGGTGAGATTCGAACTCACGGTAGAGTCACCCCTACGACAGTTTTCAAGACTGCTGCCTTAAACCGCTCAGCCACGCCTCCTTTCAAAACCTGCAGGCCGAATCATACCTTTTAGAGTTCTTCTTGGCTAGCTGCTGAATAGCTAATTTATCCGTTAAATAAAGAATTGTTGAGGGTGATCCTATTTGTTCTTTATGATTGTTATATTGAGTTTTTTGATTTGGGGAATTTAACTTTATGAATTATTTAATGGATTCTTACATTAAATAATTTCTTCAGTATTTATCTGGTATTTTATTGACTCAATTTAGCTGTAGAGAAAGCATATTCTGAGATATGGTAGATGTATGTGGTTGAATCTGAAGACGGAAAGACTGGAGCAGATATGTGTCAGCATCAATCAAGATATAGTGCGACGCTGTATCTGGGTGACTTATTTTATGCTTTGGCGCTATTTTTAGTGCTGGGTATTTCTGTTTTTAATATCTTGGATATCAATGGCTAGCATTGATCATTAGCCATTCGTAATCCCAAAACTTCCAGTATTTTTCCCATACTCCCTTATCACGCAAGCGGATAAAACGACGGTGAGTGTTATCCCAGTTTTTATAGTCCGGTGGTAAGCCACGTCACAGCGCACCCGCGCGAATAATCCAGAAAATCGCATCAATAAATTGACAATCATCTCTTGCTGTACTGCCCCAACTATAGCCTACATCACATAGAATGATTCAATTTTAAAGAGCTGCCCAACGGTTTGGTTTTGCTGTCTTCTGATTGCTTTGGCTTGTGCCCATTTGTGCTCAATGGGGTTAAGGTCTGGCGAATATGCCGGTAGATATTCAAGCGTATATCCGGCTTGTGTGATTGTATTCTGAATATCCTGCCTTTTGTGAAAGGTCGCATTATCCATGACCACGACTGATGCTGACGGAAGCTTTGGCAACAGATCGTGTATCGTCCGGCCGAAAAAAGTATCTGCATCAATATTGCTTATGAACACCACCGTCAAAAGACATTTGCCGATCAACGCATCGATCACATTGACGCGACCTCCGGCATGCCGATTACAACACCGTGACACCGCTTGCCAATGGGTGCATGTTCATGTGTTCGTGGCATATTTGGCTGGCTTGAGTTCGTACTTCATGGTTCATCAGTATTTGAAAGCTGGAGAATATAAATAAGTTTTAAAATAACAGGATTGAAAGTTTGTGCTAAGACTATAAATACGCTTTAGTAAGTTAAATCGGGTTTAAGTGAAAATCTCATGATAGAGATTATCATGGCGATAATTAAAACGAAATTCAGTTTGAAACACTACAACCAATTATCTAATTCCGGAGTTGTTTATTTTTTATCCTGGATTTATTTTCTTTCTTACATTCATTGTGTTATATGAAACTAATAATTTTATTATTTTGCGCTCTTGAAATTTTGAACCACAAACCCTATTATTAGCACTCGCGGTTGTGGAGTGCTAATAATCCTAATATTAGAACCTTGACTTTTCAGTAGTGTTAAAAATGATGTGTACATATATGTATATATCAGTTTATTAATTTTCAAAGGAGACAGCAGCATGAAAATTCGTCCTTTACATGATCGTGTTATCGTAAAGCGATTGGAAGATGAACGTAAAACAGCTTCAGGTATTGTTATTCCTGATAGCGCAGCAGAAAAACCAGATCAAGGTGAGATTCTAGCTGTAGGCAAAGGAAAAGTAGGGGATGACGGAAAAATTCGTCCGTTGGAAGTGAAAGTCGGCGATAAAGTATTATTTGGTAAATATGCTGGGCAATCCGTCAAAGTTCAAGGCGAAGAACTTTTAGTCATGCGCGAAGAAGATATTATGGGTGTAATTGAAGGTTAATTCGTAGTTCGATGACACGCAAAAATAATGTATTGAGAGATTAGGAGAAGAATATGTCAGCAAAAGAAGTGAAGTTTGGTGATTCAGCGCGCCATAGAATGGTAGCCGGTGTAAATATTTTAGCCGATGCGGTAAAAGTAACATTAGGACCGAAGGGACGGAATGTTGTTCTGGATCGTTCCTATGGTGCGCCCACCATCACTAAGGATGGAGTGTCCGTCGCCAAAGAAATTGAATTGAAAGATAAATTTGAAAATATGGGTGCACAGATGCTAAAAGAAGTGGCTAGCAAAACATCTGATGTAGCCGGCGATGGGACAACCACTGCAACCGTGTTGGCGCAAGCGATCGTCAAAGAAGGCATGAAATATGTAGCGGCTGGTATGAATCCGATGGATCTCAAACGTGGAATTGACAAGGCAGTAACCACAGCGGTCGGTGAATTAAAGAAATTGTCAAAGCCATGCGCGACAGCAAAGGAAATTGCGCAAGTTGGAAGTATTTCTGCAAATTCTGATAATGAAATTGGCAAGATCATTGCGGATGCAATGGATAAAGTGGGCAAGGAAGGCGTAATTACAGTTGAAGATGGATCGGGATTGCAGAATGAATTGGAAGTTGTCGAAGGTATGCAGTTTGATCGTGGTTATCTGTCGCCTTATTTTGTAAGTAGCGCGGAGAAACAGATTGCGCTGTTAGATAATCCATATATTTTGCTGCATGATAAGAAAATTTCTAATATTCGTGATTTATTACCAATACTGGAACAGGTTGCGAAAGCAGGTAAGCCGTTACTGATTATCGCTGAAGATGTTGATGGTGAGGCACTTGCCACATTGGTTGTGAACAATATACGCGGTATTCTCAAAACTTGTGCAGTTAAAGCGCCTGGTTTTGGTGACCGCCGTAAAGCGATGCTTGAAGACATCGCAATTTTGACTGGTGGTACGGTTATTGCTGAAGAAGTTGGTTTGACGCTAGAGAAAGCTACATTAAATGATCTCGGTCAAGCTAAACGTATTGAAGTAGGGAAAGAGAATACTACAATTATCGATGGCGCAGGCAATGGCGATAATATTGAAGGACGTGTCAAGCAGATCCGCACACAAATTGAAGAAGCCACGAGTGATTACGACAAAGAAAAACTGCAGGAACGTGTTGCTAAGCTGGCCGGTGGCGTTGCGCTGATTAAAGTTGGTGCTGCTACAGAAGTTGAAATGAAAGAGAAAAAAGCCCGGGTTGAAGATGCATTGCATGCAACACGTGCTGCTGTGGAAGAAGGTGTTATTCCAGGTGGCGGTGTGGCTTTATTGCGTGTTATTTCAGTTGTCAAAAATACCAAAGGTGATAATCATGATCAAGACGCCGGTATTAAGATTGTTTTGCGTGCGCTTGAAGAACCTTTGCGTCAAATTGTAACGAATTGTGGTGATGAGCCATCCGTTGTTGTTAATAAGGTAGCTGAAGGTCAAGGAAATTTTGGCTACAATGCCGCAACGAGCGAATATGGTGATTTGGTGGCAATGGGCGTTCTTGACCCAACCAAAGTAACTCGTTCTGCTTTACAGAATGCAGCTTCAGTTGCGAGCTTGATGTTGACTACTGATGCAATGGTTGCCGAATTGCCTAAGGAAGATGCGCCTGCCGGTGGCGGTATGGGCGGTATGGGCGGCATGGGTGGCATGGGCGGCATGGATATGTAAGGAAAATACTTATTTATACTGCTTTTTGAATTAAACAGACTTCAATTTTATATTGAGGTCTGTTTTTTTATGTCTACTATTAAGTTAACTAAATAAATAGAGATATTTATCAGGCGTTATATTTTTCTTAAAAAATATTTATTCGTGATAAATTTTTGGATATGGATAAATTCGAAAATTATTCTGCACCTAAAGATCTTCTGAAAGACCGTGTGATTCTTGTCACAGGTGCAGGGCAAGGACTAGGGCGTGCAGCGGCATTATCTTATGCAAATCATGGGGCGACGGTTATTTTGCATGGCCGTAAAGTAAAAAAACTGGAGAGTGTTTACGATGAAATAGAAACTATCGGTAAGGCGCAAGCTCTAATTTATCCGCTTGATTTGGAACGTGCTGAAGAAAAGGATTTTTTTGCTCTGTCACATGCGATTGCGCAGCAACTTGGCCGTCTGGATGGGATTTTGCATAATGCAGCCTATCTGCCTAGTTTAAGTCCATTAGAGCATCAAACAATTGAGCAATGGCGAGCCCTGTTTCAGGTTAATTTGATAGCTCCTTTTGCATTAACAAAGGCATGTTTACCGTTGCTGAAAGTCTCTCCTGGTGCGAGCATTATTATGACATCAAGCACGCACGGGCATAATCCATCGGCTTACTGGGGTGGTTTTGCTGTTGCAAAAGCTGGTCTGGAAGCATTAGTCAAGATACAGGCTGATGAATGGGGTCAGATGCCAAATTTGCGTATTAATACCGTTATACCTGGTTTAGTGAATTCACCGCAGCGCGTGATTACGCATCCGGGAGAAATAAAACAAAAGATGCGTCAACCTGATGAGTTGATGGCGGTATATTTATATTTGATGGGACTGGACAGCAAGGAAATAAGTGGTCAGACAATCTCGTGTTAGTTTATAACGAATCGAGTGATCAGGCTGCGGTTAGCAGGATTAGAAGGTATAATCGATAATAAATAAAATGATATGCGAAAGTGGCGGAATTGGCAGACGCACCAGATTTAGGTTCTGGCGCCGAGAGGTGTGGGGGTTCGAGTCCCCCCTTTCGCACCAAATTAAGTTAATACATGGTTTACTGTTTACAAGTGTTACTCAATCAATAACACAGTTAGTATTCGGGTTATGTTGGAAAAATTTAATCAATCAGGAATTTTTAATGGGATCAAAGGTAGAAAATCTCGACGCATTAGAACGTCGTTTCGATATTTCAATTTCTCTTGAAAAATTGCAGGATGAAATTGACCTTCGCTTAAAGAAGCTAGCAAAGACAACCAAGTTTCATGGTTTCCGTCCTGGAAAAGTTCCGCTTACAATAGTTAAGCAAATGTATGGTGTGCAAGTACAACAGGATGTAATCAATGATGCAATTCACAAAGAATTCACAGATACTGTTAAGGAAAATAATTTAAAAATTGCTGGCTATCCCCGCTTTGAAAATAAATTAACCAACGAACAGGATGCCCTTTACACTGTTAGCGCAACATTTGAAGTTTACCCCGAGATCATATTGGGTGATTTGAGTAATCAGAATGTCGATCAGTTTGATGTGCGAGTTGATGAAGTCGATATTGATAAAACTATCGACATGATAAGTAAACAGCGCGTGATCTATAAACCAGTTAGTCGCGCGGCAATAAAAGGTGATCGGGTCAAAATTGATTATCACGGTGTTATCAATGGAGATGATTTTGCGGGCGGAAAAGCCGATGATGTTCAGTTAATACTAGGAGATGGAAAATTTCTAAAAGATTTTGAGAATTCTCTAATAGGTATGAAAATAGGGAATCACAAATCTTTTGATGTTGTTTTTCCTCAGGAATACCATGGTAAAGACGTTGCAGGAAAGACCGTTACATTTGAAGTAAAAATGAATGAACTGGAAATGCCGGTATTGCCAAGTGTGGATGAAGAATTTGCCAAATCACTTGGTGTTCCCGATGGAGACTTAAAGAAGCTACGCGAAGGAATAAAAAAAGATCTCGAGCGTGAAATCTCTAAGCGCTCAAGGTCAAAACTTAAAGAACAGGTTATGAGATCAATTTTGGAAACTACTCAAATTGAAGCTCCCATTGTTCTGGTTAAGCAAGAAATGGAAAGATTATTGCAAGATGCTAAAAGTGACCTTGAAGCACGAGGGATAAAAGCAAACGAAATATCTCTTAAATCCGAGTTATTTAAAGAGAAAGCTGAGTATCGTGTCAAATTGGGATTAATTTTAGCGGAGCTTGTCAAAGTGCACTCTATTAAAAATAATCCAGCGCATGTTCGGAGCATAATAGAAAATGCAGCTCAAAGTTATGAGAATCCTGAGCAGGTCGTTAAATGGCATTATGCTTCTCCAGAGCGTTTACAGGAGGCTGAATCGTTGGCCCTAGAAGAAAATATTGTTGATTGGGCGCTTGGCCAGGTTAAATTAATCAATAAAACTATTACATTTGATGAGTTGATGGGGATATCTTAAGATGGCGCAAATATTTGATAGCATCCGTGATATGGAGCCTAGAAACCTTGGGTTAATTCCTATGGTCATAGAAACCAGTGGTAGGGGTGAACGTGCTTACGATATATATTCACGTTTATTGAAGGAAAGAGTTGTGTTTCTTGTTGGTCCCGTCACTGAAGCAAGTGCAAACCTGGTTGTTGCTCAATTTTTATTTTTAGAATCTGAGAATTCAGAAAAGGATATATTTTTTTATATTAACTCACCAGGAGGCATGGTCTCTGCGGGTTTGGCAGTTTATGATACGATGCAATACATTAAGCCTGATGTTAGCACACTGTGTATTGGTCAGGCTGCAAGCATGGGAGCACTATTATTGACTGCGGGTGCAAAAGGTAAGCGTTATTGCTTGCCAAATTCGAGAGTGATGATTCACCAGCCATTAGGAGGCTTTCAAGGTCAAGCTTCAGATATTGAAATACATGCGCGTGAAATACTTTATCTAAAATCACGCTTAAATGAAATTATGGCTAAACATACAGAGCGGCCAGTATCTGATCTTGAGAAGGATACGGATCGTGATAATTTTATGAGCGCAACAGAATCTGTAAATTATGGTTTGGTAGATGCAGTTTTATCTCGTAGGAATGATGGTGCAAATTAAGTAAATATTTATACGCAAGTTTTTTATTATGGGTATTCAAACTCAATTAGTGTAGGATAAAAATATGCCAGACAAAGCTAGTAGCGAGAAACTTCTTTACTGTTCTTTTTGCGGCAAGAGTCAGCATGAGGTAAGAAAACTTATTGCTGGACCCTCGGTATTTATTTGTGATGAATGCATCGATCTTTGCAATGACATAATCCGTGAAGAAATGCAAGGCGATGAAGCAACAAAACTCGTTAAATCAAATTTGCCTGTGCCACGTGAAATTTGCCAAATATTAGATCAGTATGTCATCGGACAAGAGTCTGCTAAGAAGACTCTTTCTGTGGCAGTTTATAATCACTATAAGCGCCTAAGGAATATACCAAAATCAGATGAAACTGATGATATTGAGTTATCAAAGAGTAATATTTTGTTGGTTGGTCCAACAGGTTCTGGTAAAACATTACTGGCACAAACTTTGGCTCGCCTCTTGGATGTACCTTTTATTATGGCCGATGCTACTGCTTTAACGGAAGCGGGCTATGTTGGTGAAGATGTTGAGAATATTATTCAGAAATTACTTCAGAAATGTAATTACGACGCAGAAAAGGCTCAAAGAGGTATCGTTTATATTGATGAAATTGATAAAATTTCACGTAAATCGGATAATCCATCCATTACACGCGATGTCTCAGGTGAAGGAGTGCAGCAGGCACTCTTAAAGCTAATTGAAGGCACTGTTGCCATGGTTCCTCCGCAAGGCGGAAGAAAGCATCCCAATCAAGAATTTATTCAAGTGGATACCACTAATATTCTGTTTATTTGTGGCGGTGCATTTGATGGGCTTGATAGAGTAATTAGAGCGCGTACTGAGAAAGGCGGGATTGGTTTTGGCGTTGAAGTAAAGAGCCATTCAGGGAAGGATGTAAATAAAGTATTACAGCAAGTAGAGCCAGAAGATCTGGTCAAGTTCGGTTTAATACCTGAGTTTGTGGGGCGCTTGCCAGTCGTCGCAACTTTGGAAGAGTTAAATGAAGCTGCATTAATTCAAATATTGACTGAGCCAAAGAATGCGCTTGTCAAGCAGTATTGGAAAATGTTTAATATGGAAGGGGGAGTTGATCTTGAGTTTCGGGAACCAGCACTTAAAGCAATTGCGAAAAAAGCTTTAACGCGTAAAACGGGTGCCCGAGGTTTACGTTCTATTCTAGAAGAAATATTGCTGGATATTATGTATGATCTTCCATCATTAGAGAATGTTACAAAAGTGGTTATTGATTACAATTCCACTAGTGATGACATTAAACCCATTCTAATTTATTCGGATCAACCTAAAGTTGCGAAACGATCTAAGTAACTGTTATGTAATTTAATTATTAATCTAAGTGGAAAATATTCTTAATGATAGTTGAGAATAAATTAGACTTGAATTTTGGTTTGCGGCACATATATGTACCATTAATTGTGAACTTTATTTGTGAGTTGATATGATTTCATTACTCGAAGACTCTGAACAATTGACATTGCCGCTTTTACCATTGCGCGATGTGGTGGTTTTCCCGCATATGGTTATTCCATTATTTGTAGGAAGGCAGAAATCGATTAAAGCGCTTGAGCTTGCAATGGAGGCGAATAAAAATACTCTGCTTGTTGCTCAAAAAATAGCCTCGAAAGATGATCCTGTTCCTGAGGATTTATATGAGGTTTGCAGTATCGCTAGTTTATTGCAGATGCTGAAATTACCGGACGGAACTGTCAAGGTTTTAGTGGAGGGCAATCACCGCGCACGTATTTTAGAATTCATCGATTCAGGGACTCATGTTACTGGCAGGGCATCGCAAATATTATTACCTGACACCACAGATAATTCCGAAGCCGAAGCAATGCGGCGTGCCATTCTGGCTCAGTTCGATCAATATGTGAAACTTAATAAAAAAATCCCGCCAGAGATAATTACTTCTCTCAGCAGTATCGATGAAGCAGGGCGTTTAGCCGATACAATTGCAGCCTATCTGCCATTAAAACTTGAACAAAAACAAGAGATATTGGAAATTTTTGATGTAACTAGGCGCCTAGAGCATTTACTAGGATTGCTGGAGACGGAGCTCGATATTTTACAAGTCGAGAAACGTATTCGCGGTAGGGTAAAACGGCAAATGGAGAAGAGCCAGCGCGATTATTATCTTAATGAGCAGGTAAAAGCCATTCAAAAGGAATTGGGTGAGGGTGAAGATGGTGCAGATATTGAAGAAATTGAGAAAAAAATCAAATCTGCTCAAATGCCTAAAGATGCTCTGGTAAAAGCTGAATCAGAATTAAAGAAACTTCGCTTGATGTCTCCTATGTCGGCCGAAGCCACTGTCGTTCGAAATTATATTGATGCGCTGGTTGCCTTGCCATGGAAAAAAAAGAGCAAAATTAATAGCGACTTAAAATCAGCGGAAGCTGTTCTTGAGAAAGACCATTATGGTCTTGAAAAAGTAAAAGAACGAATCGTCGAGTATCTGGCTGTGCAACAGCGTGTGAGTAAAATGAAAGCGCCGATTCTTTGTTTGGTGGGGCCGCCAGGTGTCGGTAAAACCTCGCTTGGTCAATCGATTGCTCATGCAACCAATAGAAAGTTTGTGCGAATGTCGCTGGGAGGCGTGCGCGACGAGGCTGAAATTCGTGGTCATCGAAGGACTTATATTGGATCCATGCCGGGTAAGATTTTACATAATATGAGTAAAGTGGGCGTTAAGAACCCATTATTTTTACTTGATGAGATTGACAAGATGGGTATGGATTTCCGCGGGGATCCATCTTCGGCTTTACTGGAGGTTCTAGACCCGGAGCAAAATAATACATTTGTGGATCATTACATTGAAGTCGAATATGATTTATCAGATGTCATGTTTGTGGCGACAGCAAATACTTTAAATATTCCTCCGGCATTGCTGGATCGTATGGAAGTAATTCAATTGTCTGGATATACGGAGGATGAGAAATTAAATATTGCTATGCAATATTTATTGGCTAAACAAATGCAGAATCATGGTGTTAAAGAAAGCGAATTGGTGGTTTCCAATTCTGCATTGCGGGATATTGCGCGCTATTACACGAGAGAAGCTGGTGTGCGTGCAATGGAGCGGGAAATTTCAAAAATTTGCCGGAAAGCTGTAAAAGCACTATTACTTAAAAAAACAAAAAGTAAAATTTCTGTGACGTCACGTAATCTGGATAAATTCCTTGGGGTCAGACGCTATACTTATGGCGTTGCAGAAGAAAAAAATCAAATTGGACAAGTAACCGGATTGGCTTGGACAGAAGTAGGGGGCGAATTATTGACCATAGAAGCTGCGGTATTGCCAGGAAAAGGGAAAACCATTACAACGGGTAAGCTGGGAGAGGTGATGCAGGAGTCTATACAGGCGGCTCTTTCTGTAGTTCGGGCACGAGCTCATCTGTTAGGTATCTCTGAGGATTTTTATCAAAAGAATGATATTCACATACATCTGCCAGAGGGTGCAACACCGAAAGATGGCCCGAGCGCGGGGATTGGTATGTGCGTTGCAATGATATCGGTTTTAACAAATATTGCAGTGCGTGCTGATATAGCTATGACAGGTGAAATTACTTTAAGAGGTGAAGTGCTACCGATCGGTGGACTAAAAGAAAAATTGCTGGCAGCGCATCGGGGTGGTATAAAAGCGGTAATTATTCCTGACAAGAATGTGAAGGATTTAACCGAAATTCCTTCAAATATAAAAAATAATTTAACCATTTACCCTGTTAAATGGATAGATCAAGTGATTGATTTAGCATTGGAGCATAAGCCAGAGCTGCACTCTACTTCGATTGTACAACCAGCTTTATCATCAAATAACGAAGAAAACTTAATAGAATCTGTCATTAAACATTAGAATCAGAGTTTAAACTCGGCAAGAAGTGGGATGTGATCTGACAATCGGTGCCAGGGCTGACCATGCAGACGGTTGCAGTCGATAATATCGAGTCCTCGATAATAGATGCGATCCATCGACAATACCGGCATCCAGGCTGGGAATGTGCGTGCGTATGCCCCACGGGTAATTTTAAATACTTCGTTAACGCCCAGGTCGCGATGCAAATAGTGTTCGGCCTGTTCCCGCCAGTCATTAAAGTCGCCTGCAATAATTAACGGTTCACTGGTTGAGACATGCGTACTGATTCGCTTGACTAATGCTGAGAGTTGGCGCTTCCTTTCGTGTCCAAATAACCCGAAATGAATGCAAATGATGTGAATTCTCTGACCGGATTCAGGAATGCTGATAACTCCATGCAACAGGCTTCTACTGGCCGATCGTAACATTGAAACATTAATATTATCCCATTCAATAATAGGGTATTTGCTTAGTATTGCATTGCCATGATGCCCGGAATTATAAATGGCATTTTTACCATAAGCATAGTGATGCCAAACTTGATCGGCAAGAAATTCAAACTGCTGAGTATTGTGCCAATTATCAAATCGCTGATTAGATATCCTACGTTCACCATGTACTTCTTGTAGAAAAACGATATCAGCGTCAATATGGCGTAGAAAATTCTTTATTTCATGTAGGATGAAACGCAAATTCGTTGCGCTGAATCCTTTGTGAATATTATAGGTTAAAACTTTCAGCGATATATCAGTCATACGATTCCTGAATTTTTAGGCTTTTCATGAGTCGAAAATAGCTCAATATAATCGATTGCATGGGCTATCAATGACTATCGAGTTACTTCAACTACTATTGCTGATTATAATAGCAAATGGTGCGCCAATATTGGCGCGAATGCTACTCAATAATCAGTGGAATGCCGCAGTTGATTTTGGTGCCAAAATGGCAGATGGTAACCCGGTATTGGGTGCCTCAAAAACTTGGCGAGGTATTCTTGCTACGCTGCTGGTCTTACCTGGTGTTGCCTTGATATTTGGTTACACTGCGGAAGTAGGCATTCTAATTGCTATTGGCACAATTTCCGGGGATTTATTCTCCAGTTTCGTCAAGCGTCGATTGGGAATGGTACCAAGCAGCAAAGCGCCATTACTTGATCAAATCCCGGAATCGCTTATTCCTGCGCTGATGATGATGCATATTTTTGACCTCTCTTTATCAGGGATTCTATTTTTAGTTTTTGCGTTTACTGTCATTGACATGATTATGACGTACTTTCTTTATCACTGGAGAGTGCTCAGGAAGTCCTGCTGATTAATAGTGAGTTATTGTTATGGATAGAACTAAAGAACAGATAGTCAATCTGCCTAACTTGATCAGCGTAATCCGGATACTATTGGCACCGGTAATGCTTTATTTTGCATTAAAACAGCAACCCTACTGGTTCTTTGGCGTATTGTTACTTGCAATATTTACTGATGTGCTTGATGGATTACTGGCCAGAATATTAAATCAAGAAACCACATTAGGATCGCGCCTTGATAGCTGGGGTGATTTTATTATCTATTCAACAATGGCGATATGTGCTTGGATATTATGGCCGGATATCATGCTGCGAGAGCGGTTCTACTTTATTACCATTGTTCTTAGTTTTACTTTGCCTGTCCTGGTCGGTCTTATCAAGTTTCATACAATAATCAGCTACCATACATGGAGTGTAAAGCTTGCCGTAGCTATAACTACTATTAGCTATATCTTGCTTTTCGCTGAAATATTAGACTGGCCCTTTAGAATAGCTACCTTGTTTTGCATATATGCAGCCATAGAGGAAATTGCCATCACACTACTGATTCGCTGTCAACGCGTGAATGTTAAAACAGTTTGGCAGATATTAAGAAATAACGACAACACTCATAACAGCATGTAATTATTGCTCATGCTCTGCGATTATAGTCCTCAATAACCTGTTTTGGGATGGCTCTTCTGATTGTCATTAGCTCTGGTAGAAATGTTTCTTATTCGTGAAATGATTGTCCGGGAGTGGATTTGCGTAATTGAACGAACTGGAAAATATTCTGCTTTCCAAGCCTTGGTCAGATTTAAGTGCTTTCCCTATAGCGATTATTGATGTCAGTACAATAAAAAGAATCGCTACCTTTAGTAGCCATTGAATCATGTGTCTATTGTTCATTAAATTACAATTGAGAAAATAATATCATTTGATTCATCTTACAAAATTTTGTTTCCATTTTGCAGAATTTTTTGTTCTTGATCTGACTGAGTGGTATTTTGGGGTGGCTGATGGGACTCGAACCCACGACAACCGGAATCACAATCCGGGACTCTACCAGCTGAGCTACAGCCACCATATAAAGACATGCTGTGGTTATTTCTGCGCTAACTGAAAGGCAAATTCAAACCACACGGCGAAGAAATATTTATGGCGTGCCCGACAGGAATCGAACCTGTAACCCCCAGCTTAGAAGGCTGGTGCTCTATCCGATTGAGCTACGGGCACCAAGTCGGGTTGCTCTAAATATCAGGGTTTAATTGGTCGGGGTGGAGAGATTTGAACTCCCGACATCCTGGTCCCAAACCAGGCGCGCTACCAGGCTACGCTACACCCCGGAAAAGGCGACACTATACCTTCTTAGGCTGGAAACGTCAATTTCTCGTCCATGATAAGATGAACTGAACCAGCAAAAATTTAATCCTCGATTAATCCGGTGCGCGCACATACAATAATACAATATCATTTTTGCTTTCAGTATTTCTCCATCATGACTGATGTTTCATCGCATGCCTTTGATCAGGCTATTCTGAGTTGCCAGCAATGTCCGCGTTTGTCCGGCTTCTTGCAAACCGTGAAGGATCAGTATCCGGATTATCATGCGCGTCCGGTGACTGCATTTGGCGAAGCCATGCCGAAGCTTCTGATTGTAGGATTGGCACCTGGTATGCATGGCGCGAACCGTACCGGACGGCCGTTCACCGGAGATTATGCGGGGATCTTGTTGTATCAGACCTTGCATCGATTCGGCTTGGCTACCCGGAATGACTCGATTGCAGCGGACGACGGATTACGATTGATGGGTTGCCGTATTACCAATGCGGTGAAGTGCCTGCCACCGGAAAATAAACCGATGCCGCAGGAAATCAAGCAATGTAATCAATATCTGTCGGTTGAAATCAATCAGTTTATGAAAGGTGGTGGTATTGCTATGCTGGCGCTGGGTACGGTGGCGCATCAAGCGGTTTTGATGAGTTTGCAGCTAAAAGCGAAAGACTATCCGTTTGCGCACGGTGCGGTACACGCAGTGCCTTCATCATCGGGCAATGGCCTGCGATTTTATGACAGCTATCATTGCAGCCGCTACAATACACAGACCAAACGTCTGACTGCAGAGATGTTTGCGCAGGTGTTTGCACAAATTATTGCCGATATCAAACCATGATTCGATCACTTACCAGGAGAATTTTATGCCTTATGTCAATATCCGTGTTGCCGGTACATTAACCCGCGAGCAAAAGCAGCGGATCGCCACCGAATTAACCGATACGCTGGAGCGCGTCGCGAATAAACCGAAATCCTATACTTACATTAGTTTTGACGAACTTCCTGACGAAAATTGGGCCGTGGCAGGAAAATTATTGGGCGGCGAGGATTAAACAGTTTGTCGAACAGCAGTTTTGACGCCAGGGAATTTTGTAGCAGCCTGCCCTTGCAGCCGGGGGTTTATCGTATGATCAACGCTAAAGGTGAAGTGATCTACGTCGGCAAAGCGGTCAGTCTTAAAAAGCGCGTCGCTTCATATTTTCAGAAAAGCAATCTGGCACCCCGAATCCAGTTGATGGTTTCGCAGATAACCGGAATCGAAACCACCGTGACGCGTTCCGAGGCCGAAGCCTTGCTGCTGGAAAACAATCTGATCAAAAGTCTGAAACCGCGCTATAACATCCTGTTCCGCGATGATAAATCCTATCCCTATGTGATTTTGAGCGGGCATGAGTTCCCGCGCTTGGGGTTTTATCGTGGCGCACTGGATAAAACGCATCAGTATTTTGGACCCTATCCCAATGCGGGCATGGTGCGCGAGAGCATTCAATTGCTGCAAAAAATCTTCCGGCTGCGTACCTGCGAAGATAGTGTTTTCAGTAATCGCACGCGCCCGTGCTTGTTGTATCAGATCAAGCGTTGCAGCGGCCCATGCATCAACCGAATCAGCCGGCGGGAATATCAAACGGATGTCAAAAATGCTGAGATGTTTTTGCAAGGCAAGCAAACCGAGGTGATGGAAATGATCAATGTCAAGATGCAACAGGCTTCCGAACGATTGGAATATGAACAAGCGGCGGCACTGCGCGATCAAATCCAGGCATTGCGCCGGATTCGCGAGAAACAGTTTGTCGATAGCGGAAAAGCGCTCGATGCCGATGTGGTGGTTTGCGTGGTATCACCGGATGACTCCGGGAAGGTGTGTGTCAATCTGGCGATGATTCGGGGAGGGCGTCATTTGGGGGATAAAAGTTTTTTCCCGCAAAATGCGGATGATTACAGTGCAGTAAACGTGGTTGAAGCATTCCTGGCGCAGCACTATCTGAATCGTAGCGTACCTCCATTGATTATTATGGAGGAGAAAATAGAACGCGAAGCGTTGCAGACATTATTGACACAGCAGTGCGGCCATAAAATTACGCTGCAACTCAATCCGGTCGGTGAGAAGCGTGTTTGGCTTGATATGGCCACTGAGAATGCTCGCCTGGCTTTAAAACAAATGATGAGTCGTCACGCCAGTCAGGAAAAGCGCCTGCTGGCATTGCAGCAGGAATTGCAGATGCCCGGTTTGCAACGCATCGAATGTTTTGACATCAGCCATACCTTGGGTGAAGCGACCGTAGCATCGTGCGTGGTGTACGACAATTTCGCCATGCGCAATAACGAATACCGCCGCTATAACATTGAAGGCGTAACACCTGGCGATGATTATGCCGCAATGCGGGAAGCACTATCTCGCCGCTATCAGAAGGTAACCAGCGGCGAAGGTCAATTGCCGGATCTGATTCTGATCGATGGGGGTAAAGGACAGGTGAGCGCCGCGCAGGAAGCATTGCAGGAATTGGGCATCAACGATGCCAGTTTATTGGGTGTGGCTAAAGGTGAACAGCGCAAGCCCGGATTGGAACAATTGATTTCTCCGTTATTCGAAAAGCCGTTACAATTGCCCAGTGAGCATGCAGCATTGCACTTAATCCAACAAATCCGTGATGAAGCGCACCGTTTTGCGATTCAGGGGCATCGTGGCCGGCGCGGCAAAGCCAGAACCAGTTCCAGTTTGGAGAATATTGAGGGCGTCGGCGCCAAACGGCGGCAGCATCTGCTGGGGCGATTTGGCGGATTGAAAGGTGTATTGACTGCAAGCATTGAGGAGTTGCAGCAAACCGAAGGAATCAGCCGCAAATTGGCGGAAAAGATCTATCGGGAGCTGCATTGACGCCATTACCATTTATTTTTAAGTAGCCTTCCATGCCTTTTAACCTGCCAAATTTATTAACCTGGTTACGCATCCTGGCGATCCCGTTGTTTGTGGGTATTTTTTATTTGCCCCACTCCTGGTTATCGCCATCCAATCAGAATCTTGTGGCTACACTGATTTTTGCTGGCGCAGCCATTACCGACTGGCTGGATGGCTATCTGGCGCGCGTGCTCAATCAAACTTCCGCATTCGGCGCGTTTCTGGATCCCGTCGCTGACAAATTAATGGTATGCGCCGCATTGATCGTGCTGGTTTATCTGGGTCGGTTGGATGCGCCCATCGCGTTAGTTATTATCGGGCGGGAGATTACCGTTTCCGCCTTGCGTGAGTGGATGGCGCAGATCGGTCAATCCAAAAGTGTCGCGGTATCGTTCCTGGGTAAAATCAAGACGACATCACAAATGATCGCCATCCCGTTATTGCTGTACCATGAGAATGTCGGCGAATATTTCAATGCGCAGCAAATCGGTACTTGGTTGATCTATATTGCCGCAGTGTTAACGCTATGGTCGATGTTTTATTATTTAAAAGCCGCATTGCCGCAAGTGTTGACGAGTGACAAAGGAGATTCCGATGAGCATTGATTCAACCCGGGCAATAATGAATGAAAATATGGATTGATGCCGATGCCTGCCCGGTTGCCATCAAGGAAATTTTATTCAGAGCGGCCGAAAGGACGCGGCGGCAGTTAATATTGATTGCCAATCATCCCGTGTATATACCTCCCTCGCCGTTCATCCGCATGCAGCAGGTCGAATCCGGGTTTGATGTGACGGATAATGAAATCGTCAAAGGGCTGGAAAGCGGGGATCTCGTGATTACCAGCGATATTCCTCTAGCCGCGGAAGTCATCAAAAAAGATGGTTTGGTGCTGACCCCGCGGGGTGAACTGTATACCCGGGAAAATATCGGCGCGCGATTAAGCATGCGCGATTTCATGGAAGCTTTGCGCAATAGCGGCGTTGATACGGGTGGTCAGTCTGCCCTGAGTCAGAATGACCGTAAATATTTTGCCAATCAATTGGATAAACTATTGACGCAGTGCTAGCAACCAATCTTGCTTGCTACTGATAATAACGCACGCTGACATTGTAATCTTTTCCACTATCGCTAGTTTATCCGCGTGTCGTGTTTGTTGTGTATCAGACAACTTTCTTCAACTTCCTGATCGGATTCATTCTTAACCCAAAATGGCTGCGGATTATTTTTCTTTGGTTAAAAAAGATTAAAAAACTTGCAGCAGGAAAATAATTTGTGGTGTACCATCCGTGCTGTAGTGTTTGTCATTAAACACTAGATATTGTGGTTTTGTGAGAATAATACTATTTCATTGAATCCATGGAAATTTGTATTTTCTTTGATGAATATTCAGCCAGGAGGAATCGTCAATGCAACTTGCGACAGAACATACCACCCTCAAATCTGTATCCGGAACTTCAAGTTTTACCGATATGCCAGCACAGAATCCCCGTTTTCCCCAACATAGAGTCATTCGCCGCAATGGTGCGGTGGTCACGTTTGAGCCCGGCAAGATCTCGGTCGCTTTGACGAAAGCCTTTATCGCTGTTGATGGTGGCCAGGGTGCTGCGTCGGTCAGGGTGCGTGAGGTCGTGGTCAATTTAACTCAGGATGTGGTGAACGCCTTGCTGCGCCGGCAACCCGATAGCGGTACCTTTCATATCGAAGATATCCAGGATCAGGTTGAATTGGCTTTGATGCGCTCCGGCGAACACGATGTGGCGCGCGCTTATGTGCTGTATCGTGAAGAGCGCACGCGGGAAAGAGCCAGGCTGAAGCAAAAATCGGCAGCAGAGACGGCGGCGGAAGTGCTGTACGTTATGGATAACGGGCAAAGAGTGCCGCTGGACGTGGCCAAATTGTCCGCATTGATTGAAACTTCCTGCGCAGGATTGGGAAATGCCGTCGAGCCTGCGTTGATTCTGAAAGCCACATTGAAGGATTTGTACGACGGCGTACCCATCGATGAAGTCAGAAAATCCGTGATCTTGTCGGCGCGCGTGCTGATTGAAAAAGATCCCGCTTACAGCTACGTCACGGCACGTCTGCTGTTGGATAATGTGCGCCACGAAGTGCTGGGCGCGGAAGTTTCGCAGCAGATGATGCAGTCGCATTATCAGGAGTATTTTCCGGCTTTCATCAAGCGCGGCATAGAGGCTGAGTTGCTGGATCAGCGCCTGGCGCAATTTGATCTGGCGCGTTTGAGCGAAGCGCTGGATGCGGATCGCGATCTGCAGTTTGATTACCTGGGACTGCAAACCTTGTACGACCGCTATTTTCTGCATATCAAAGAACAGCGTATCGAATTGCCGCAAGCGTTTTTTATGCGCGTGGCGATGGGGCTGGCGTTGAATGAGATCGACCGGGAAGCGCGCGCCATCGAATTCTATCAGGTGTTGTCGAGTTTTGATTTCATGAGCTCAACGCCGACATTGTTCAATTCCGGCACGTGCCGTTCGCAATTGTCATCGTGTTACCTGACCACGGTTCCGGACGATCTGGACGGCATTTATGAATCCATCAAGGAAAATGCGCTGCTGGCCAAGTATGCCGGTGGATTGGGCAATGACTGGACAGCGGTGCGTGCCATGGGCGCGCGTATCAAAGGTACCAATGGCAAATCACAGGGCGTGGTGCCTTTTCTGAAAGTGGTGTCCGATACCGCGGTAGCGGTCAATCAAGGCGGTAAACGCAAAGGTGCGGTTTGTGCTTATCTGGAATGCTGGCATCTGGATATCGAGGAATTTCTGGAATTGCGTAAAAATACCGGTGACGATCGCCGCCGCACGCACGACATGAATACCGCCACCTGGATTCCCGATTTGTTTATGAAGCGTGTCATGGAAGGCGGGGATTGGACATTATTCTCACCTTCGGATGTTCCGGATTTGCACGAGAAGTTCGGCCAGCAATTTGAACAAGCGTATTTAGGCTACGAAGCCAGGATTGAACGCGGTGAACTCGAATTGTACAAAAAAATTCCGGCAGTGCAATTGTGGCGCAAAATGCTGAGCATGTTGTTCGAAACCGGCCACCCGTGGATCACGTTCAAGGATCCTTGCAATATCCGTTCACCGCAGAACCATATCGGCGTGGTGCACAGTTCCAATTTGTGCACGGAAATCACTTTGAACACTAACGATAAGGAAATCGCCGTGTGCAATCTGGGTTCGGTCAATCTGGTCGCGCATTTGAAAGACGGCGCGCTGGATATGGACAAGCTCAAACGCACCATTCATGTCGCCATGCGCATGCTGGATAATGTCATCGACATCAATTTCTACGCCG
The DNA here is from genome assembly GCF_900108305.1 of Nitrosomonas ureae. Lineage (GTDB taxonomy): Bacteria > Pseudomonadota > Gammaproteobacteria > Burkholderiales > Nitrosomonadaceae > Nitrosomonas > Nitrosomonas ureae_B. The sequence continues at coordinate 188,637 of NZ_FNUX01000003.1, read as the reverse complement.
TGGCGAAAGCGCGCAACGCTAACTTGAAGCACCGTCCGGTGGGATTGGGCATCATGGGGTTTCAGGATTGCCTGCATCAACTGGGCATTCCCTACGGTTCGCCAGCCGCGGTGGAGTTTGCCGACCGCTCAATGGAAGCCGTGGCTTATCAGGCCTACTGGGCATCGACCGAACTGGCGCAGGAGCGCGGCTGCTACAGCACATACAAAGGCAGTCTGTGGGATCGCGGCATTCTGCCGCACGATACGCTGACGATCTTGCAACAGGAGCGCGGCGGTTATGTCGAAGCGGATCTCTCAGCAACGCTGGATTGGGAAGCGTTGCGGCAGCGCATCAAATTGCATGGCATGCGCAATTCCAACTGCCTGGCGATCGCGCCGACTGCGACGATATCCAACATTGTGGGGGTTTCTGCGAGCATAGAGCCGACTTATCAGAATCTGTACGTTAAATCGAATCTGTCCGGGGAATTCACGATTACCAATCGCTCACTGGTGAATGATCTGAAGAAGCTCAACTTATGGGATGAAGTCATGATCTCCGACTTGAAGTATTTCGATGGTGCGATCAGCAAGATCGACCGCATTCCGGAAAATATCCGCACCCTGTACGCGACTGCATTTGAAATGGACCCGCTATGGCTGATCGAAGCGGGCGCGCGGCGGCAGAAATGGATCGACCAGTCACAATCGCTGAATATTTATATGGGGGGCGTGTCCGGCAAGAAACTGGATGAAACCTATAAACTGGCGTGGTTGCGCGGTCTGAAAACCACCTATTATCTACGCTCGATGGGCGCCACCGCGGCGGAAAAATCGACCGTGCGCGCAGGATCGTTGAATGCCGTGCCTGCCGATGGCGGAGTCGTTAAGGCGGCGGTGGAAGTATCCACGGTTGAAATCAAATATTGCGCGATCGATGACGAAAGCTGCGAATCCTGCCAATAATCCCAATATCCCAATATAAGGAGTTTACGATGCTGACATTTGAAGACGAATCATCTAAGGAAAAGCCATCAATCCCGGGTTTGGACGCGCCGCTGCAAGGATTGTTTAAGGAATCCCACACTGCCGCGGATGAGCCAGCTGTTGCGGGCAGCGCCAACCGCCGCATTGCGGTGGAAGATAAGCAAATCATCAATTGCAATGCGGACGTGAATCAATTGGTGCCGTTCAAATACAAATGGGCCTGGGATAAATATCTCGGTGCCTGTGCGAATCATTGGATGCCGCAGGAAATCAGCATGAGCCGCGATATTGCGTTGTGGCGAGACCCCAACGGCCTCACCGAAGATGAGCGCCGCCTGGTCAAGCGTAACCTGGGTTTCTTTGTCACGGCGGATTCATTGGCGGCGAACAACATCGTGCTGGGTACGTACCGTCACATCACCAATCCCGAGTGCCGCCAGTATCTGCTGCGACAGGCGTTCGAGGAAGCCATTCATACCCATGCGTATCAATATATCGTTGAGTCGCTGGGTCTGGACGAGGGGGAAATCTTCAACGCCTATCACGAAGTATCCTCGATTCGCGACAAAGACGAATTTCTGATTCCGTTTATCGACACGCTAACGAACCCGCACTTCAAGACCGGCACGTTGGAGACCGATCAGCAGTTACTCAGAAGCCTGATCGTGTTTGCCTGCATCATGGAAGGTCTGTTCTTCTACGTTGGATTCACGCAGATTCTGGCGCTCGGGCGGCAGAACAAAATGACCGGTTCGGCGGAGCAATATCAATATATTCTGCGTGACGAGTCGATGCACTGTAATTTCGGTATCGACGTGATCAATCAGATCAAAATGGAGAATCCGCAGTTGTGGACCAAAGCGTTCCGCGAAGAAATCGCCGCATTGATGCAAAAAGCCGTGGCGCTGGAATACCGCTATGCGGAAGACACCATGCCGCGCGGCGTATTGGGCATGAACGCGCCGATGTTCAAGGAATATCTGCGCTACATCGCCAATCGCCGCTGCCAGCAAATCGGTTTGGATACTCTGTATCCGAATGCCAATAACCCGTTCCCGTGGATGTCGGAAATGATGGATCTGAAGAAAGAAAAGAATTTCTTTGAAACGCGCGTGACCGAGTATCAAACCGGTGGAGCGTTGAGTTGGGATTGATTGTCTGGAGGGCTAAGAGTGATGTGCTGATTACCAATGTGTGCATTGGTAGCCTCCCGGGGTTATTTAAATGGAAGAAAACAAAGTGGTGCGTTTTTACTTTATTTAGAAATTTTTTCTGCAATTAACTGAGTAATAAATAGTTAGGAATGCTTGTGTTACGCGACATTCTATTTCAGTTTGTACGACATTTTTTGTCGTGTATATTAAGCTAGATCTAAGGAAATCATGAGTCAAATGAATGTATTCATTGATACAAATGTTTTCCTTTCTTTCTATCATCTGACAAATGATGACTTGGAAGAACTACGGAAGCTGAAGGCGTTATTGGAAAAAGGGAGTGTTGTTTTGCACCTTCCGAATCAAACGGTAGACGAGTACTGGCGTAATCGTGAAACTAAGATTGCCGCAGCTCTTAAGAGTTTGAAAGATCAAAAGCTTAATCTCCAGTTCCCGGCAATTTGTAAAGACTATGAAGAATACATATCACTCCGCGGTCTTCAGAAAGATTTTGAGAGGCAGCACTCCTCACTCGTTGATCAGGTTTCCAAAGATATTGAAAACAATTCTCTTAAAGCCGACGTAGTTATCGAAGAGCTTTTTGAAAAATCCACGCCAATCAAATTATCAGAGAAATTGGTTTCAAAATCAAAATTTCGGATGAGCGTTGGTAATCCCCCAGGGAAGAATGGATCTCTAGGTGATGCCATTAACTGGGAGGCGTTACTTGAAAGCGTTCCGGATGAGAAAGACCTATACCTGATCGCAGACGACAGAGATTACTTCTCAATTCTCGATGAAAACAAGCCCAAAGAGTTCTTGATAAGAGAGTGGAAGATGAAGAAGAGTGCCGATGTATTTTTCTATCGTAGGCTTGCTCCTTTCTTCAAAGAACATTATCCGAACATTAAGCTGGCTAGCGAATTTGAAAAGGAAATGGCTGTTCAACAGCTAGTCGGTAGTCGTTCATTTGTGACTACGCATAGCGCCGTAGCAAAACTTTCTGGTTTTGAGAACTTCAGTCAGTCGCAAGTCAGCGAAATAATCGATGCAGCACTTACCAATAATCAGGTGAACTGGATTTTGGGCGATAATGATGTGTTCGAGTTCATAACAAAGTTCGCGGTTGATTACAAAAAAGAGATTGATGAAGAAGTTTACCAACGGCTGATAGAAGAAATTAAAAAGCGTAAGCCAGCAGCAGACGAAGATGACGATCTCCCCTTCTAAGATTGTGGTGACCCAACAAGTCCTAACCGAACTCTGCTAGGCGACGTCGATTAATTCCAACGTTATAAATTGCAATGAATAAAATGTTAAACCGGAATCTTAATAAATTAGCACCCCAATTTATCCACATAGTGAGGTAATTACCCATGAAAACCCGTGAAGAGCACGACACCATGGGCGTGGTCGAGGTACCCGCCGCAGCATTATGGGGTGCACAAACGCAGCGCTCGTTGCAGAATTTCAAGATTTCCGGTGAGCACATGCCGCTGGCGCTGATTCATGCGCTGGCCATGGTCAAGCGCGCCGCCGCCAAAGTCAATCACGATATGGGGTTGCTCAGCGCCGCCAGTGCTGCGGCGATCATCGAGGCTGCCGACGAAGTGACCGGCGGTCATTTCGACGATCAGTTTCCGTTGGTGGTGTGGCAAACCGGTTCCGGCACGCAGAGCAACATGAACGTCAACGAAGTGCTCGCGAACCGCGCGTCGGAAATTCTTGGCGGTGGGCGCGGCGCCAGCCGCATTGTGCATCCGAACGACGATGTCAATAAAGGGCAATCGTCCAACGATGTGTTTCCGACCGCGATGCACGTTGCTGCGGTGCAGGAGATGCAGCAGCGGCTGATTCCGGCGATTCAGCAATTGCGTGGCACGTTGGCGACCAAATCGCAGGCATTCGACGGTATCGTCAAAATCGGCCGCACGCATTTGCAAGATGCGACGCCGTTGACGCTGGGGCAGGAATTTTCCGGCTACGTGGCGCAACTGGATCATGGCCTGCGCCATGTCGAAGCGGCGATGCCGCATGTATGCGAGCTGGCTTTGGGTGGCACGGCGGTCGGCACCGGTTTGAATGCGCATCCGGAATTTGCGGTGCGCGTGGCGGCGGAATTGTCGCGTCTGACCGGCTTGCCGTTTGTCACCGCGCCGAACAAATTCGAGGCGCTGGCGAGCAACGATGCGTTGGTGCACGCGCACGGCGCATTGAAAACATTGGCCGCTTCATTGATGAAAATCGCCAATGACATCCGCTGGCTGGCTTCCGGGCCGCGCTGCGGCATCGGCGAATTGCGCATTCCTGAAAATGAGCCGGGTAGTTCGATCATGCCGGGAAAGGTCAATCCGACGCAATCGGAAGCCATGACGATGGTGTGCTGCCAGGTCATGGGCAACGATGTTGCAGTCAACATGGGTGGCGCGCTGGGAAATTTCGAATTGAATGTGATGAAACCGCTGATCATTCATAATTTCCTGCAAAGTGTTCGCTTGCTCGCCGATGCGATGGTGAGCTTCAACGATCATTGCGCGGTGGGTATCGAAGCCAACCGGGAGCGCATCGATACCCTGATGCACAACTCGTTGATGCTGGTGACCGCGCTGAATCTGCATATCGGTTACGACAAGGCCGCCGAGATTGCCAAGAAAGCGCATCGTGAAGGTACAACCCTGAAGGCTGCGGCGATTGCGACCGGTTATGTGACGGCGGAACAGTTCGACGCCTGGGTGGTGCCGGAAACCATGACAGGACAATAAACACGCCGCATTTACCTATTGATCCGTCCCGACTATGGCATTGACTTCCAACCATCCCCATCCGGCCACGCGGCGCGAGCGCTTTGCGTGGTGCATGTACGATTTCGCCAATTCCGGCTATACCACGGTTATTCTGACGGCCATTTTCAATGCCTACTTTGTCGGCGTCATCGCTGCGGAGCACGGTAGTGGAAACGCCACACTGCTGTGGTCGATGACCATGGCGGCTGCCAATGTGCTGGTGTTGCTGAGTGCGCCGGTCGTAGGCGCGATCGCGGATTGTTCCGGCGCAAAGAAACGCTTCCTGACGGTAACCACAGTTGGTTGTGTGTCGTTTACTGCGCTGTTGTATTTTGCCGGTCCGGGTGACATCGTTTTGGCCATGATATTGGTGATGCTGGCGACTTTCATGTTTGCCAGCGGTGAAAATCTGATTGCGGCGTTTTTACCCGAGATCAGTACGCCGGAAACCATGGGGCGGCTTTCCGGCTATGGCTGGGCGCTGGGTTATTTCGGCGGCTTGCTGACGCTGGGGCTGTGTCTGATTTATGTGACGCATGCGGAAAAGCAGGGGCTGGAAGCCGCGCAATATGTCCCGGTTACCAACCTGATCGTTGCCGCATTATTTGGCGTTGCGGCATTGCCAACATTGCTTTGGCTGCGCGAGCGCGTGGAGGTATCCGAGTCTTTTGACAGCAAGCATCTGATCCGTGCAGGATTCGGCCGTTTAGGCGATACGCTGCGCCAGGCCCGCTTGCATATCGATTTGTTCCGTTTTCTGCTGTCATTGACGGTCTACTATTCCGGCATCTACATCGTTATCGTGCTGGCGGCGGTGTACGCGCAGGAAGTGATGGGATTCAAAACGCAAGATACCATTGTGCTGATCATGGTGGTCAATGTCACCGCAGCCATCGGCGCTTTCCTGTTTGGCCATCTGCAAGACCGTATCGGGTCAAGCCGTTGCATTGCCATTACATTGCTGATCTGGATAGCAGCGATTGTCTGCGCCTATTGGGCCACCGATGAATGGTTATTCTGGGTCGCGGCCAATTTGATCGGTACCGCGCTCGGCGGCGCACAATCCGCAGGACGGGCGTTGGTGGGTCAATTCACGCCAGCCGGGCGTCAAGGGGAATTCTTCGGGTTGTGGGGATTGGCGACGAAACTATCCGCGATCATCGGTCCGCTGACGTATGGCGGCATGGTCTATCTATTTGCGGGAGATCACCGCATTGCGTTGCTCAGTACCTTGGCATTTTTTATCATCGGGTTGATGCTGTTGGCTACAGTCAATGAGGAAAGAGGGCGGGAGATGGCGAGAATTGTCTATTGATGTCTTTAGAAAGTAGTCATCGATATATTCTGAAATATTGAAGAGGTGAGTGATGGATCCATCCATGCTGCGGGTATATTCGAGGTTATTGCGTCGTTTCTTGTTAGAGTTTAATCGAATTGAGAAGCAGCATTACACATGCTGTTCAATATCCATACGGTGATGCAGGATGCGGACAATTTCAATGCGATCTTTTTCCGCATGTCGATAAAAGATCACATGTTTGCCGACGCCATACTTGTAGTAGCCTACACGAATACCATCGCATGCGCGACCTGATGTTGGGTTGTCCGCCAGATCATGGAATGTTGAGTCGAGCTGACTCAGATAACGCCTTTGTTGCACCTTTCCCCATTGTTTGCGTGTATAACGGCCAATCGAGAGCATATCGGTTCTTGCCTTTTGGGTGAGGGTGAATGACCTCATCTAATCCTGATTTTCCAATTCATCCAGGACGTTTTGCAAGGAATAGTCGGACGTGCCGCTTTGTTCACCTTCAATCAAAGCATGGCGCAATGCTTCCAGCCTGGTTTCGCGTTCCTCAAGCAAACGCAGCCCCGCACGTATGGCTTCGCTGGTTGAGCCATAACGTCCCGTTTTAATCTGCTGCACCAGAAATTTCTCAAAATGTTCACCCAAAGTCACGCTTGTATTTTTTTGTATAGGCATAACAATTCCCATGAAAAAATGATGAATACCTAATTATAATATTTATTGGTATTTGTGGCAAAAACCTGTTTGATTTGGTTTTATATGAATTCCAAGGAGGATTGCGGATGAAACGTACTGAGCGGCGACGGAGGAGAGCAGGAATTTAAGGAAACGTATACAGCAGGAAAGTCTAATGCAACCGGAAGTGGCTTATGCAGAGCATCGCGTTAGCGCATGAAGTATTTCGATTTGTTGCTGGTATTAAAAGTCTGTAGGAACGATAAATCGATCCTACAGAGGTCTTAAGTCAATTAACTGACATTGAACGATAAACAATACCAGTAATGCTTTTAAGCGTGACTACTTAATCAGCAGGAAGCTCATTGCGGCCTTCAGCCGGTTTGCCTTCATGAGTCGTGCCGTAACCTTCCTCTTTAGCACTTTCCGGAGCCGTAGGTTTGCCACAAGCTACTAATGTCAATGCAAAAATTGTTACTGTAAGAAATTTTAAAAGTTTCATTTAATTAATGTTCTCTTTAATAAATTAATAAGTACTACATTTGTGAATTTGTCACACCAAGACTATAGCACATTGCGGACGTTTACCCTTTGGAAAACGGTTAATAAATCGAATTAAATGCAGGTAACGGCATACTATATCCATATAATAATAAATATAATCATGAACATATAAATTACTGGCGTGCTGATAGAGAATCGTTATGCCAGCAATTTATTCGTATCGAAGCGCGTCGACGGGTTTCAGTGAAGCCGCTTTTCGAGCGGGGTAAAAGCCAAAAAAAATGCCGACTGCGGAAGAAAATAAAAATGCCAGGCCAATCATTCCCACAGTAATAACAATCAACATATCAGCCACCTGACTGACCAGCCAGGCGCCGCCAATACCTATGATCAGGCCAATTAAGCCGCCCATGATGCAAATCATCATCGCTTCCAATAAAAATTGCGTCAGAATGGCACGTTGATTGGCGCCAATCGCCATGCGAATGCCGATTTCACGCGTACGCTCTGTCACCGATACCAGCATGATGTTCATGATCCCGATGCCGCCGACCAATAAAGAAACCGATGCGATCGCGCCGAGTACAATGGACATGATCTTGGCGGCATCGGTCGCAACATCCGCGATGGCGGTCAAGTTGCGGACAGTGAAATCATTATCCTTGCCGTTGGGGATGCGGTGACGCTGACGTAATAATTGCGTAATTTCAATTTCGGCAATATCCATTTCGTTCGCTGATGCGCCTTGTACCAGCATATAGCGGATAGAACCGGGAAACTGGTTGCCGGTGATTTGCCGTTCGCTGGTAGAGATCGGAACGAACACATTATCATCCTGATCCCGCCCCGTGAGACTTTGGCCCTTGGCCATTAACACCCCCACAACCAGAAACGGACGATTGGTGATGCGTATGGTTTTGCCCACGGGCTCTTCATCGCCGAAGAGATTTTTCGCCGTGATCGATCCCAATACAACGACTCGTGCCGCCGAGCGCACTTCGGATTCGGTAAAGGCCGTACCGGATTCCATTGTCCAGTTGCCGACCTCAAAATACTCCGGTGTGGTGCCGGTAATAAGGGTGCTCCAATTCTTGGCGGCATAGTTGAGTTGCACTGTTCCGCTCGTTACCGGCGCAGTTGCCCGGATCGATGCGAGTTCCGCAATGGCGTGCGCATCATTGATGGTTAAAGTCCTGACACTGCCGCTGCCGAAACTAAAGCCGCCAGAGGACATGGCGCCAGGCACTACGAGCAGCAAGTTGCTACCCATCGCCGCGATGGTTTCGTTGATTTTGGTGCGCGCGCCTTGACCAATCGACAGCATGAGTACGACAGCGGCAACACCGATGATCATGCCCAGCATGGTCAATCCTGTACGCAGACGGTTCTGCCGTAAGGCGCGCAGTGCTTCGCCAAAAATCGCGGATAGATTCATAAATTAATCTTGCCGCGGTATGCAATGCCGGATGGCATTAACCAATTATTCAGCTTCATGTAAGGGTGCTGCTGCGGTAGTGTCATTGTCAATCGTAATGCGCCCATCCTTCAAATGGATCAAACGTTTCGCGTAGGCTGCAATATCGTTCTCATGTGTGACCAATATGATGGTAATCCCTTGATCGCGGTTGAGTTGCTCGAATAACTGCATAATGTCATTGCTGGTTTGCGTATCCAGATTGCCTGTCGGTTCGTCAGCCAGGATCAACGAGGGATGATTGATCAAGGCGCGGCTGATGGCGACTCGCTGTTGCTGCCCCCCGGAAAGCTGGTTGGGTTGATGCATGGCAAAATCTTCCAGGCCGGTGCGGCGCAGGAATTCCAATGCTTGCTGGCGGCTCTTGGAGCGGCTGATCCCCGCGTAGAGCAAGGGTGTTGCAACATTATCGAGAGCCGTCATACGCTTGAGCAAATTGAATCCCTGAAATACAAAGCCGATGTTTCGATTGCGAATTTGCGCCAATTCATTACTGGAAAGTGTCGCAACGTTCCTTCCGGATAACCAGTATGAACCGCTGGTCGGCGTATCCAGGCAGCCGAGTATATTCATCAAGGTGGATTTGCCCGACCCCGAATGCCCCATGATGGCGACAAACTCACCCTGACGAATGGTCAGGTCGATCTGATGCAGAACCTGGGTGGTAATGGTATGGCCATGCGCATCCTGCAAACTGTAGCTTTTGCAAAGATGCTCTAATTGAATGAGCGACTGAGTGGAATGCGTGGGCTGAGTCAAAGACATCAAAATACCCGTAATTTGAACTTGCTTTCGGATTCTTTTTTATCGGCAACTTCACTGAGGATCACCTTATCACCCGCTTTGATTTCGTCGCTGATAATTTCGGTGAAATTGCCATCGGTGATTCCTGGGGTAACGGTCTTCGGTAAAGGGTGATTTTCCGTCAGCAGATATACCGTGGGTTGTTGCGAGGATTGAGTTGATTTTCCGCCCTCACCTGACTCCATGTTTTTCGGCTGGAATCTTAAAGCTGCATTGGGGACACGCAGCACGTCGTTTTTTTGCTTGACGACAAAATGGATGTTGGCGGTCATTCCGGGTAACAATGTGCCGTCATCATTATCGACCATCGCCACGACGTTATAAGTCACGACGTTTTCCTGGATGGTCGGATTGAGCCGGACTTGCTTGACCGTACCGGAAAATTTCCGCTGCTGAAAGGCATCTACAGTGAAATTAATCAACTGACCGATGTGCAATTGACCGATATCCGCTTCGGCCACACTGATGTTGATTTGCATTTGCCGCAGGTCTTTGGCGATTTGAAATAAAATCGGGGTCTGAAAATTGGCGGCTACGGTTTGACCGATGTCGACATCCCGTGCGATGACGACACCTGAAATCGGCGAGCGAATCACACTGTAATTAAGATTGGCCTGATCTCGCTCGACCTGAGCTTGGTTAATGGCCAGTTGCGCGCGTGCGGCTTCAGTTTCCTGCTCAATGATTTCCAATGCCTCGGGTGAAATGAATTCCTTTTCCTTTAATAACCGATGGCGCCTTAATTTACTTTCAGCGATTCTCAACGTAACTTGCGCATTGAGAAGATTGGCTTTGGATTGCTGCAATTGCGCGCGCAGTATGGCGGGATCGAGTTCAGCCAGAATCTGCCCGATTTCTACCTGATCATTAAAATCCGCATGCAATTTAGCGACCGTTCCGGAAACCTGCGTGCCTACGTTGACCAGCACGACAGGTGTAAGCGTACCATTGGCGGAGATGGTTTGTATGATATCGCCACGTTCTATGTTCCGGGTTTTGTATTTGTTCGCTAAAGATTCTTTGGAGTCACCGCTATACCAATAGACGGCGGCAATGGTAATCAGTATTAGAACAATGATAATTTTTCTCGTGCCAGCAATAACCATTTGAGAGATCTAGTTTAAATTCAATTGGGCCGCCCGATCATCAGCAATAGGATGCTCGGGAATGCACGGCAAATATAAGGTTGAAAACTCTCCGGGTTCTGTTATTTTTCCGCTTTATCTGCTTCTTCCCGGAGTATTTCTACGTGCTTCAAACGTGCTTCCACACTGGAAAGTTGGTAGAAATTACCATTACTATTTTGTAGCGCGGTTTTCAGTTGATCAACAGCACCCGCGTAGTGTCCTTTTAGCAGATAAGACTCGGCGAGCGCACGATGCTTGAGCATTTTATCACCTAATAGCTCATAACATTGGGCTTGCAGGCTAAACAATTGCGGATCATTTTGTATCAGTTGTAATTTCCGGGTAATAAATTCAAGCGCTGCCTCAATTTTTTCGTTTTCTATTAATGCTTGTACATAGCCATGAATCAGTGCCCGGTATTGCGGATAAATTTTTAATGCTGTTTTGTAGACACTGAAAGCTTCGGCTGTTGCTCCATTGGCCAGTTTAACCCGAGCCGAAAGTGTTTCAATCATCGCACCGGCGATAACATTTCTGGATTCGATGCGTACGGTTTTTCCCAACTGATGATTAGTCAGCGCAGATGCAGTTGGATCGTTATGCAAAACCTGATACAGGAGCGTGAGTTCAGCGTCGGCTTGCTTGTATTTTTTTGCGCGCAGTAGCGCATGAATATAACCATAATGTTCAACCGCCTCATTGCCATAGCGTTTCTCGGCCAAGCGGGCTTTGAATTGCCGTGCGGTATCACGTGCATTTCCTTGCAATGCACGTAATTTGGCGCGTACCAGTAAAAAATCGAGGCTGTCCGGAACTTGCCGGTAAGGCATTTCACGCGTGCGATTCTGAATATCCGCGATGCGTTCATAGGTGATCGGATGTGTGCGCAGGTAGGAAGGCGCGCCATTTTCATGAAAACGTCCAGCGCGTTGCAAGCGTTCAAAGAAAGCTGCCATGCCTTGCGGATCAAATCCTGCGTCTAATAGAATGCTTAAACCGATACGATCAGCTTCTTTTTCATGGTTACGGGTGAAATCCAGTTTTGATTGGATCATGCTGGCTTGTGAGGCAATCAATACGGCCTGGCTTGCCTGTGCATCAGCGCGCGAGGCGACGATGGCGACTGCCAGCGCTGCTATGTATTTGACCAGATCGTATTTCTGCGCAGCGATCATGCGTGCCAGGTGTTTTTGCGTGACATGCGCAATTTCATGCGACATTACGGCGGCTAATTCCGATTCGCTTTGCGCGGCAATAATCAGACCGCTGTTGAACCCCATAAAACCTCCGGGTAATGCAAATGCGTTGATTGCCGGATTATCGAGCGCGAAAAACTCAAATAATTGATTTGCATTGGCTTCATTTGAATTGGCGATTAATTTATGACCCAGATTGCCAAGATAACTGGCGATCTCGGGATCATCCATATAACTTGGATCGGCACGGATCTGACGCATGATTCTCAAGCCCAGCTGCCGTTCCTGGTGGGGTGTAATGGAAGCTTGCGATACGTCTCCTAATTCGGGCAATTCATGTGCTAAGGCATTGATCGAAAAAAAGATCGATAGCACAATTATCAAACACGCTAATTTCATGATAATAGGATATCGATTTGTTTTCCGAGTTCCGTGGATGCTTACTCTGCAGTGAAGGTTGCCCAAGTTTTGGAATACGATACGATGGGATAACGCCATGCTGTTCCAAAATCGCAGTGCGTGATGCGTATGCCCGGAGGAGACTGGCGGCGTTTGTATTCGTTACTATGGATTAATTGGATGACTTTGGTGACATCGGCTTCGTCGTAATGCAATGCAATGATTTCAGCCGGAGTAAGATTTTTCTCTACATAGGCTTCGATGATTCCATCCAAAATTTCATACGCTGGCAAGTTGTCCTGATCGGTCTGATTCAAGCGCAACTCAGCCGATGGCGCGCGGTGGATGATGCGTTCAGGGATAACACGTTGGATTTGATTCCGGTATTCACATAACTGATAAACCAGGGTCTTGCTGATATCCTTTAATACCGCAAAGCCGCCCGCCATGTCACCATACAGGGTGCAATAGCCCACTGCCATTTCCGATTTGTTGCCCGTAGTCAGCACCATTGAGCCGGTATAATTGGATAGCGCCATTAATAAGGTGCCGCGGATGCGCGCCTGAATATTTTCCGGCATGGTATTAAAATCAGCCAGGTCCGGTGAAATATGAAAATCCCCGGCAATTTTCCTTAGATATAAGTCGAATAGGGGCTCTATGTCGCATTCGATATGCTTAACCCCTAATAATTCCACCATTTCATTGGCGTCTTCCAGACTCATGCTGGCGGTATATCGCGTTGGCATCATGACGGTTCTGATCTGGTCTGCGCCTAATGCATCCACCGCAATCGCGAGTGCGAGCGCCGAATCCACCCCGCCGGAGAGTCCCAGTAACACGCCGGGGAAACCGTTTTTCCGGACATAGTCGCGAACGCCTAAACATAATGCCTGATAGATACTGGCGACAGGGGATTGTGCCGGCATTAATTTGCCTTTTACCGGTTGCTTGTTCCGAATTTCGATTAACTCGATGGTTTCAGAAAATTCATCCAGTTGATGCGTAAGTTCGCCTTGTCCATTCATGGCAAACGATGCGCCATCAAAAACCAGTTCATCTTGCCCGCCGATCAGGTTGGTGTGAATAACGGGGATGCCGGTATGCTTGATGAATTGGTGCGTGGTTTGATAGCGGGATACTTGCTTGTTGATATGATAGGCTGAAGCATTGAGCACCAATACGATATCCGGCTGGGGGTGGTCTGTTTCCGCGGGCAAATGACCGAGCCAGAAATCGGCGCAAATATCAATGCCGAATTTGACGCCTTCCAGTTCAAGCAAGTAGGGTTGAGTGCCGGCATCAAAGTAATAGGTTTCGTTAAAGAAAGGCGATTTATTAAGAATTCTTTTGTGATAGGTATGTTGAATCTGACCTTTATGAATGATCGAGGCGGCGTTATAAAGCTTGTTCTCGTCGAAACTGGGGTGACCCACGATCAGCGTGATGTCGTCAATCGCTTGTGCCAGTTCTGTAAGGGCGCGCTGGCACAATTGGCAAAATGTTTCGCGCAGCAGCAAATCCGCGGGAGGATATCCGGATAAAGCCAGTTCGGGCGTGATGATCAACGTTGCGCCCGCTTTCCGGGCTTGTTTCACCGCAGCCAGTATTTTGGCTGCATTTCCTGCAATATCCCCTACCGTGCAATTAATCTGAGCAATGGCAATGTACATGATCTGCCGCGGTATTATTGCAAACTAGAAAGGTAATTGAGCATCCGGCTTTACTTGTAGAATATTGTGGCGAAAATCTTCCTGGATACGTTTGAGCGCGGCTTCATTATCCGCTTCAAAGCGCAACACGATCACGGGTGTGGTATTGGAAGCGCGCGCCAGACCAAATCCATCGCTGTATTCGACGCGTAGTCCATCAATAGTAATGACTTGTTGCGGATTACTAAAAACTGCCCGCTGTTGTAATTGCGCTATCAAAGCATGATTTTCACCCTCGGCTGTGCGTACCTGTATTTCCGGCGTGTTAAGGCTGTCGGGAAGATCGTTCAGTGTAGCGTTAATATCCGCTACGCGGCTCATCAATTCCAGCAACCGTGCACCGGCATATAGCCCATCGTCAAAGCCATACCAGCGCTCCTTGAAGAACAAATGTCCGCTCATTTCTCCAGCCAGCAGAGCTTTTTCTTCAATGAGTTTGGCTTTGATAAATGAGTGTCCGGTTTTCCACATTACAGGAGTGCCACCATGCTTACTAATCCAGGGCGCCAGATTACGGGTGCATTTCACGTCAAAAATGATTTTTTCACCGGGGTTTCTCGATAATACGTCTGCTGCGAACAGCATCAGCTGGCGGTCGGCATTAATGATATTGCCATTCTTGGTTACGATGCCCAGCCGGTCGCCATCACCGTCAAAAGCCAGGCCGATTTCGGCATCGGTGGTTTTTAACGCATGAATAACGTCATTGAGATTTTCGGGTACGGATGGATCAGGATGATGATTGGGGAAAGAACCATCCACATCACAGAACAATTCAGTGACCTGACAACCCAGACCGCGATACAGCGCCGGTGCGAATGCACCCGCTACGCCATTGCCGCAATCAACCACGATTTTGAGCGGACGGCTCAATTGGATATCCTGGGTGATGCGTTCGAGATAAGCGCTGACAATAGTTTGCTCGGAATAATTGCCGGTGCCGTGGGTCAAGTCATTATTTTCGATACGTATTCGTAACGCCTGAATGGTTTCTGCTGCCAGCGTCTGACCGCCCAATACAATCTTGAAGCCATTATATTCAGGCGGATTATGGCTGCCGGTCACCATTACGCCGGAATACTGGCAGAGCTGATGCGCGGCAAAATAGAGCATGGGCGTTGCGACCATGCCGACATCCACCACATCGATTCCACTGTTGCGGATACCACGTGCAAGCGCCTGAGAAAGTTCGGTACCTGATAGCCTGCCATCGCGCCCGATTGCAATCGCGCTCAGATTCCTGGCGCGTGCTTCGGAGCCTATGGCATGGCCGATTCTTTCGACATTTTCTACAGTGATGGTTTTACCGACAATGCCGCGGATATCATAAGCTTTAAAAATTTCATGAGGAATGGTTTGCATTATTTAGTAAATCCGGAAAAATAGTAGTTAATACAACATGGTAAATCGATATTGATCGTATTGCAATGGATCATCAGAACGCAGGTTTCCTCATGAATCAGTGGATCTCAGTGATGACCCGGTGCGGCCCCGCCTTTCAGCGTGTAATGGGTGCCGCAGTACGGACAAAGCGCTTCTCCGGTGGCCTCAATCGGCAGAAAAACGCGTGGATGGGAATTCCATAACAGCATCGACGGCATGGGGCAATGGAGTGGTAAGTCGTCAGCAGTAACTTCGATCTCCCGGGCTTTATTATCGGTTTGTTGATTCATACAGGTTAGCTCCAATGGTGCATTATTAAATCAAGGTAAGCCAGTTGGCGTGATTCTTGGCTTTACCTTTGACACAATCAAAAAATAGTGTTTGTAGCTGCGCGGTAATCGGTCCGCGCTTGCCGGATCCGATAATGCGGTTATCCAATTCGCGAATGGGCGTTACTTCAGCAGCGGTGCCGGTGAAAAATGCCTCATCCGCGCAGTAAACTTCATCGCGTGTAATGCGTTTCTCGATAACGGGAATACCCGCTTCTGCCGCCAGTTCAATAATGGATGCGCGGGTTATGCCTTCCAGGCAGGAAGTCAGGTCAGGCGTATAAATTTTTCCTTGTTTGATAATAAAAATATTTTCTCCCGACCCTTCTGCAACATACCCTTCAACATCCAGCAGCAATGCTTCATCGTATCCATCCAGTCCAACTTCCTGATTGGCGAGAATTGAATTGGCGTAAGTGGTTACTGACTTGGCGCGGCACATATTAATGTTGACATGATGCCGGGTGAACGACGAAGTCTTGACGCGAATGCCATTCTCCAGGCTTTCGGGACCCAAATACGTACCCCACGGCCAGGCGGCGATGGCGACATGCACGGATAATGTTTTGGCGGATAGTCCCATGGCCTCGGCACCGTAGAAAGCGATCGGACGAATATAACCGGAAGTCAATTGGTTTTGTTTCACCACATCGCATTGCGCCTGCATGATGGCATCCTTGCTATAAGGTATTTTCATCATGAAAATATGCGCCGAGTTAAACAAGCGGTCAGTATGTTCCTGCAAGCGGAATATCGCTGATCCTTGTGCGGTTTCATAGGCGCGCAACCCTTCAAAAACGCCCAGGCCATAATGCAGCGTATGGGTTAATACATGCGTATTGGCATCCCGCCAGGGAACCATCTTCCCGTCATACCAGATTACACCATCACGGTCAGCCATTGACATTCAGGAACTCCCCCATAAGATAAATTCTAAAAAGCGTATATTCTAACTTAATTTAGCGTAGCGTAAAAACACTGTAATGTATTGCGATAGTGCGTCTATTCATCGATTAAAGCGCGAGTTCTCGAGGAATTGCTTATTGCGCGCACAGGATATGTTATCGATTTATCGAGCAGCGTGAAGTATGGTGTGAATAAACTGAAATATGCTTATCCACGATGGGGGTACCGCTGGCTGGTGTGAATATGGCGACGGATTTTCTTGAAAAAGTATTTTTTTCGATTGTACTTTCGTTTATTTGCATTTGATAAATAGGTTGCGAGTAACCATCGAACCCGATTGCGTTAAAAATCCGATTGAAGTTGATTGGGCATTTGCTCTAAATTCACGGATTGCCTGAGGAAAAGGAACGATATCACCCTGTTGGTTCAGCACGTGATATCCCCGCATGCCGCAGATATCCCCGGCTTTTTCCAAGCAGTGGCTATAGTTTCTTCTAGAGCCACTGCAATTGATGTTATACCCTTTGGCTCCATCGGTAAGAAACACTTCTCTGGAAGTTGCACAGCCCTGAAGCATACTCACAAAGACTACAAAGACTATCAGCATAAAAAGTGCGCGCAGCATGTTAATTCCTTTTTGCTAAAATTTGACGATACCATCGTCAAATGAAAATTGAATGATTGTTTAACTACGAATCAATATTACAGATTAAGCTGAAAATGATACAGAAGCATCTGTTATCCGCTTAATCGGTAGGATACCGCTATTTTCATTCAGCTCAAAATAATGAGCTCCCGTTATATTTTTGTGTTCATTATAGCTACCGTATTACTTTAGCAATATTGCTTTCGTGGATTCAAGCTCGAGATAGCGCATTAAAGTGGGAGGTAATCAAAATATTTGTTATGAGATTAGGGCGTATGTGATTAATAAACAAGAAGTTTTATGATGTTGTGAATTTTTTGTGAAATAAATGTGAATTTTTTGTTAATATATGGTCTATAATGTTATGTACATGAGCTTCATCGGGTTTCTCAGGTAATTTTTATTAGCTTTTATGTGAGGGTAATTTCATGATTCATAATCAGACTTATATGATCATTTTGATTGTTTCTGCAATTATATTAATTTCAGAATTATCCAGCATTGCTGCGGGTTATCTTTTGTCCGATATTGTTCTCGCCTTATATGTAAGTTATCTGATCAAAACCTTCTTTA
The DNA here is from genome assembly GCF_900108305.1 of Nitrosomonas ureae. Taxonomy (GTDB): domain Bacteria; phylum Pseudomonadota; class Gammaproteobacteria; order Burkholderiales; family Nitrosomonadaceae; genus Nitrosomonas; species Nitrosomonas ureae_B. Next base: position 170,695 of record NZ_FNUX01000003.1, on the reverse strand, counting down.
TACGTACCGTAGTTACAAAAGAGTTTTGAGGGTATTCAAAAATGCCATGCAGTGGAAGTTTATATGCTCACAGTTTATATAGGGAAATATAGAGAGTTCGGATAAAGCTTTTTGTTCATTCGAGAAGAATTTCAAACTGAAAATATTTCCTGGAAAAATAAATTCATTTACACGACGATATGGAGGTATTTATTTAATAATCATTGACTTAATCATAAGTGGTGCTATGGTTTTTATAGAGTGTTTGTCGGAGCTTCTGAGCTATCGTTAGCAACAATCCCTTTCTATTTTAATCTGATAAATCTATCACTTACAAAATTCTTCGTCCGCTTTTTTTACCCAATCTAATAGAAATGCTTAGAAAACCTAAGTAATAGTTTTAGTTCGGATAATTAATTCCCCTGTTTACTTTAATACTTTGCCCAATGTACAGCCAATTGCACGCGGGATTAGTATGCTCTCGTATCGCAAAAGGATAATTTTGTCATTAACACTATCTATGTTTATGAATTAGTTCATGAAAAATGGAATGGCAAATTGATGAACATGGCAACAAAAAATATCCTGGTAACTAAAAAATGGGTCTTAATCCATTAATTATAATTTTTAATAAATTAGTTGTATTTGGAGAGGGGAATTAACTTATGGCAACGCATATAGAGAAAGAGTCTTCAGCAAGCAATCGCCATCTGGAAGATATAAACGCGAGCGGGTATGGGTCTGCTGCTTTTCAGGCCCAGTATTTTTTTCGTGACACTGCGGCTGGCTTAATAACGGGTGCAATGGCTATTCCGTTAACAATCGGAATAGCGATCATGTCTGATTATCCTATTAAAGTGGGCTTGGCGACCGTAGTGTTTGCTTCACTGATAGGATGGTTATTCTCGTGGTTCAAACCAGGCAATTACATAGGGTCGCCAGGCATCGCCGCCGGACTTGCTCCCGTTCTGGCGCTTGGAGTGGCTAGTTTCGGCTGGGAGAATATGGCGTTTTGTGTTTTCATGACTGCGGTAATGCAGGCGGTTATATGGAAGTTTAATTGGCAGAGGTATTTGCTGGTGGCGGTACCGGTGTATCTGGTAGAGGGCTTACTGGCAGGTGTTGGGTTGAAAATTTTTCTGAAATTCTCTGAATTTACCTACGAAATTCCAGTAGAAATGGTTACCGAGGATTTCTGGAATGAAGCACGGATACAAATGGTGGGAATATCCGCTACAGGGGTTGCTCTTTTCTTATTTCTTTTTTCAAAATTTAAAGATAAGCAGCCTGCAATTCCTTACTTCGCGCTCATCATAGGAGGGGTAGCTCTAGCGCAATTTGTAAGCGTTCCTATGATTTCTGTAGAAGATGTGGATCTTTATTTAAAACTACCGTTACCTGCGGCAGATGTCACCGTAATGATGATGGTTTACATGCTTCTGTTTTGCGCCATGCTGGCAATCGTCGATGTGATCGAACAAGTAATGAGTAATGCGGCGATTGAGAAAATTGACCCGTTGAAACGCAAAACCGACAGCAACAATAGCTTGCTGGCGATCTGGGTTGCCAATCTTGGTTCAAGCTTCTTCCATGGTATGACAAATCTGGATGGTCTTGCCAAGAGTACAACTAACAGACTGGCTGGCGCGATGACCAAGTTCTCGGTTTTGATCATCGGTTGTGTTGTTTGTTTTTTCACCTTTAATGTGCAATATCTTGATTTTCTGCCAAAATTTGCACTGGCGGCGATCATGCTTTTCACCGGCTACAAGATGATAGCAGGACTGGTCCACGTTACGCATTATGGTTCATATGCATTGATTCTGGCAGTGATTACTGCAGGTCTGGTGTTTAAGGTAGGTATCTTTGAAGGGTTGTTGGCTGCCATGGCAATCCATGCTGTCATTCACTATATGGTTTATACGAAGCATGACAATATGCCTGGCAAAGAAGTTGTAAAAAGATATTTTCGTAGCTTGAAAACTGATGATAGCTCGAATTTGCAGTAGAAATGTTTTAGTAAGGTTTGTAGTAGCAGCGCGCAACATGTTCCAAATGCGCTGTTACTACAAAAACCAATCAATGAATCTCATAAAAAGTTAATTATGTATAAAAAAGTCTATATTGCAATCGATGAGAGTGAATTCTCGAAACAGGCTCTGGCAACGGCCACAAAAATTGCTGGAACTTTCAAGGCATCATTATGTATAGCGCATTGTATTAATAATGATGATCTTCAGTCCAGCCAGGAAGCAGGGCTTGCAGTATTGGAAAAGGCAAAATCGAATATCAATGACCTGGAAATCGAAACAAAACTTCTCGTCGTTGATGATCAGTACGGCCTGAATGCGATCAGTATGGCAATTGCGGAATCAGCAACTGAATGGAAAGCGGACTTGCTCGTAGTTGGCACCTCAAACCGAAAAGGGCTTGATCGTTTTTTCTCTGGCTCTGTAGCAGAGGAGCTAATTAAGAAAGTGGATTGTTCAATAATGCTGGTAAGGATCAATTAATTACGATTCAGATCACTATCCGCAAATTATTTTATTTTATAACGGGAGGTTAAAATGACAATTCAAAAAATCTTTGTTTTTTCTTTAATGACGATGTTGCTTACATTATTTGTAATGTATGTGAATATTGAGCATCCTGCGATCAACGTTAATATGGGCAGTGCTCTGTTAAGTGACGAAGTTCTGATGGGATCGGCCCTGTTTATTATCTACTTATTATTGAGTAGTTTTTATCCAAAAAAAGCGTCACGTCGTCTCATAAAATAAATATCTAGTCTTTTTTAGACTGACAGCGACATAATCTGTAGTAGTGCAAACCAGATCCGGCAGATGCTCATTTTGATAAAACAACCTGTCAGATCAGGTTTGCATTACTACAGATAACTTATTGGACTACTGGCTGTTAATTGTTATGTCAGCAAGCGGCCTTTTCAGCATCTTATCTAAAAGATCACCAGATTTACGGGCGGTCTAGCAATATCCAGCAGGTACTTTTGCGGCAGTTTTCTTCGTTCTGCAGTGCTGAGATTTCAGAGCCATGGGTTTTGTTATTTATCCGCAAACCATTTAGTTGCATAGCGTATTAAATCCCCCGTATCTCTCAATTTCAATTTAGTACGAATATTAAATCGATGTGTTTCGATCGTTTTAACGCTACGGGATAATAAGTTCGAAATTTCATGGCTGTTATAGCCAAGACCAATTAAGTGAAATACCTCGAATTCACTGGGAGTCAGCGCACTTACCGTAGCTTCTTGCTCATAGCCTCTCACTGCAATTCGCTTTAATACCTGTTCTTGCATACTTTTACTCAGAAAAATATTACCTTTCAATACTTCACGAATCGCTGCTATCAGAACATTCCTGGGCTCCTGTTTCATAACATATCCACGGGCGCCGGCTCTTAATGCACGTTCAGCATAGACAGACTCATCATGCATCGAAATAAATAATACCGGCAATGAAGGGGCCAAGGATTGGACGCTTTTGATTATTTCAAGTCCGGATACTGATTTAAGCGAAACATCCAATATCAATATATCAATAGGAATGTTTTCCTTGATATTTTTCTTGATAATTTCAATGGCTTCCGGACCATCTCCGGCTTCACAGGAGACTTCCATATCCGCTTCCATGTTAATCAGCATTGCCATGCCATGTCTAATCATGGCGTGATCATCAACCAACATTATTTTTGATTTGGTACTAATTGTCACCTTGATTTACTGGAACTATGAAATGCACTTCTACACCACTTACATTTCGTCTTAAGATTTTTAACTTGCCATCCAATTGTTTTGCACGGTAATGCATAATCTTTATTCCCATTCCAGAAAATAAATCTTCTTCTGAACCAGACTCGGATTCATCGAAACCTTGACCATCATCACTAATCGTGAGGTGCAGAAGTTTTTCATTTGATTCTTCTATGGTTAAAGAAATTGATATATGCCTTGCTTTACCGTGAATTACTGCATTATTAATCGCTTCTTGGGCAACTCTATACATATTCAGCGCTATTACGCTACCCACGTCCTCATCGCTAATATTGTTGGTAAATTTACAGGTGACATTATACGTCTCGCTTATTCTAGTTGCGAGTGTTTGCAGAGCGGAAATCAATCCATTCGTTTCTAATTCGAAAGGTAATAGAACTTTTGAAAGTTGCTTAATATTTACCACGAGATTTTGAGTTTGTAGCGCAATGGATGCTGCCAATTCCGAAATTCTCGCGCGCGGTACATTCGTATCACCGGTTTGCACTTCCAGTACGCTTGCTTGAAATGCAACCGCGGCTATTTGCTGACCAATATTATCGTGCAATTCTTGCCCAATCTTATGAACCTGGCCTTCAGCAACGGATACCAAAGCTTCCTCCACCTGCCTAAGCTCGATCCAACCTTCTAGAACACTTGCGATAGCATCGATAAGTTTTTGTTCTTCAGTATTGGAGCTTTGCGCATCCTGCGTGTAGTAAACCCGTAAGTATCCATGATTCTTATGATTAATATAGATGTCGGAATGAATAAAAAAATTAAAAATAGATTTTCTATCGCTTGATCTGACGGGTCTTATTATTTCAATAAGATTAGTAGATTTTGACTCAATATCTTGATTTTTATCATAATTCTGAGAAATATATCGCTTGTCATTGATTAAAATTTCGGCTACGCTGGTATGCGGAAATTGTAAAGCGGGGATCAGATGCTTGAAAATTTTCTGACATACTCCGTCGATTGATACCTCCAGTTCCATTTCCTGGCGTATCTCATAAAGGCAGGTTATTTCCTTTAGCCTTTTACGTAATTCCTTCTCTTTATTGGTTAATTCAATAGAATATTCTTCAGCTTTAACCTTTGATTGACGCGCTTCCTTTTCAGAGCTTATGAGTTTTCTGATAAACCAGTTCAATAATAGAATTTCAGCAAGAATCAACGCGACCAAATAGAAAGTGATATCTTTTAATCGATCAGTAACCGGCATAAATAATTCATCCTGGTCCAATTTCAGCAACATCACAATGCCAAAAGCGGGTAATGGAGTAAATGCCTCAATAACGGGAACATTTCTATAATCGACTGCGGAAGCAACACCGCTCTTCCCCTCTAGCGCCATTTCTTTTGGGGAAACACCTCCTTCTTTGTTATAGCTTATCCCTAAGTGTGTAAATCTGATAGAACCGGGACTATTGATAAGACATGCGATGGCTTGACGATTTTCTGACAATTTGGCGCAGATTAGAAATTCCACGCTCTTTCCAATAGATTGAATGTCCCTGAAACTTCGGGTCAAATTAGGCAATCGTGTTTCCGTAGTGATCCTTCCAATTCTGTTTCCCTGGTTAAAGACGTTAACGGTTACGCGCAGTACAAAAACATTATCCCAAATAAGCTTGGAGTTTTCGTCACTATCCAAGGGTATTATGGGATTCTCGTTCGAGCTGAATACGCCAACCTGGGATAATACGTTGTTGTTCCGGTCATAAACTGCAGCAGCACTGAAACCTATCAGTGTAAGGGAATTTACATTACGAGTAAGATTGTTACTGGCGGTTTCATTATCGATATTATCATTTAAATCCTGCATAAACTGAACAATAAAGGGCCTGAGAGCCAGTGCACGGGTGTCTTCTATTCCTTTTTCTACTCTCGTTTGAAATAATAAAGCCTTACCTTCCAGGGCTCCAGTCAACCCCCTGCCCAATACAGTTTCAATCTGCTGGCGCATCGCATTATAAACTGTGATTCCGGTTGTCAGTGTCAATCCCAATAACAATAGACCCCCTACGATGCTGATTTTGTGAACATCCTTGGTAAAGAACACGCTGCTCTCCTTGGGTTATTTTTAATCAAACGAGCTTTTGCAAAACATTGCGTGCTCTTTTGAATACTCTGTAAATCACTAGGTGTCAGACTGGCAAAGATTCATTGATCCTCTTCGGCTGATGTCAACGATTAACCGCTTGTTCAATTTTTAAAGTATGCGGTTCTTCTCCAGTAATCGCATCAGTTTCTTCTCTTGCCAGTTTTCGGCCTGATTCAAGTACAATTTGACGCAGTTCTTGCAAAGCAGCTACAGCAGGAAAGCCACGCATGCTATCGCCCATTTGCAGTTCATCGGCCATGCCAAACGCCATTGCTTATACATTCTCTAATAAGTATTCGGAACGATGTCATAAAAATTTTTTTACTTGAATATGTTAAGCCTGTCGGTTTTCGAGTGCGACAATATGCCACATTGCCAATAGGGGCGCCTTAAACGATAATGCAATAGTACGCCTGCTGCTATGTAATGATTTATCGATAGTGTATTACATTTGCTTGTCGATAATTTCCAAAAAACTGCAATTGAGCATTGAATAATTATTTGTCGATTTTCTGGAACTACTGGAAGGAAAATGAAACTTAAATTCCAAAAGTGGTATCCATCTCATTATTCTTTTTAGTACTTATATTCTTGCGGGGAATACCAGTCTATGCCACTGCTTATTACACAACAAACCTCAATTCTTCAGCTTATATTGGCAATGTTCAACGCGCCTCCAGGCGCAAGCAATCTTAATTATCTCACCATTCAACTGAAAAATGGTCAAGCGCTGGAAAATTTGGCGCAATCATTGGCGGAAAGTATCCTGTTTTTTGATAAACAGTATGATGATAACCTTTCTCCAATCGATTTTTCCGAAGCCCTGATAAAGGATTTGTTTGGTAATCGAATATCAGATAAAAATAAGGCACTAATCAGCGATTATATGATTAATAAAATGTCAGCCGGATCTTCTCAGGAGGAATTAATTTCGTAATTTATCAGTGTCTTATCCTAGGTTTCTATCTCCGACTCCAACTGGGGCGAAGCGGCTCTGCACTACAATGGCCATAATGTCACAAAAATTGTCGATCATTTGTTAGGCGATGCCTTTACTGCTGAAAACAAAGCCGTTGTGATCGAATTTATTTTGACTCAGATGAAGGCTGGAAAAACTTTCGGCGCAATGATCGTGTGGGGTATCAGAACCTTAGTGAATGTCGATCACAGTAACCCTGTTTGGGGTAATGCGGCAAAGTTATTCAATCATCGAGTTGAAGTTGCGAAATATCACTCCATCGATAGGAATGGCATCATTACAGATCTTGCAACTTTGCAACAAATTTTATCCGGTGTTACGGTGAATTCCGAAACAATCATGACCGCAAAAGCCGCAATTGACAGATTACAGGATCATTCTTGCATGCGAATTCAACATTTGAACACATTTCACTTGGATGAGGCGTTGAAAAATAAGAAACAAGGCTCTGTTTTATCCTCCGTACAGGAATTAAAATTTGCCTGAGACCAGGTGGCACGCAAATTCCCTGGTCTTGTCATAGGGCTTTACCTGGCGTTTTGGGAGCATGAGCACGCCTTTGGAACACTAAATTTCTGCCCTAAGCAATTTAATGGTTTTTTATTCATGCAAATGAGCGGGTTTTAATCAGTCATTTTTGGTACTATTCAGACATAGCTTGGAGGTAAACAGGATTTAAGTTAACTTGCTGTGAAGAGGTCGATAGTCCATGCCACGTATTAAAGCAGTATTTGAGAATTCTCAGGGTGAGTCATTAACGGGTTTGTTGGAAATGCCGTCCGGCACTATTAAATCGTATGCACTATTTGCCCATTGTTTTACTTGTTCCAAAGATAATCCGGCGGCAGCACGGATAGCCTTTGCACTGGCTGATCGGGGAATCGCAGTATTGCGATTTGATTTTACCGGGTTGGGTACGAGCAAAGGTGATTTCTCGGATACCAATTTTTCTTCCAATGTGCAGGATTTATTAGCCGCGGCACAGTATCTTGAGCAGCACTATGCTACACCTGAGCTGCTGATCGGGCATAGTCTGGGTGGCGCCGCCATATTAGCGGCAGCACAGGATTTGTCATCGGTTAAGGCGGTAATTACCATCGGAGCGCCGGCAACCGCCTCGCATGTCAAGCATTTGTTCGCGAATTCGTATCGTAAATTACAAGATCAGCAATCGGTGCAGGTTAAGTTGGGCGGAAGAAGTTTGAACATTCGCCGTCAATTCATTGATGATCTGGAAAAATATAATTCTGTGGCGCATATTGGCGCGTTAAGAAAAGCGCTGCTGATCTTTCACGCGCCGCTGGATGACACCGTTTCGATAGACGAAGCGGCGCGCATCTTTACTGCGGCCAAGCATCCTAAGAGCTTTGTGTCGCTGGATCAGGCAGACCATATGCTATCCAACCCGCAAGATTCCCAGTATGTCGCGGAGGTCTTATCCGCGTGGGTCAGTCGTTACCTAAAAACAAATCCAGCATCAGTTGGACAAGAAGAAGCCGCAAGGCCACCGATCGAGCAGGGTATGGTGATTGTGCGCGAGTGCGATAAAAAATTCACCCGTGAGATTTTGACGCAGCATCACCGTTTGATCAGCGATGAGCCCATTGCATTGGGTGGTTCTGATCTTGGATTGAATCCTTATGAATTATTGCTTGCTGCGTTGGGTAGTTGTACTTCAATGACCTTGCGCATGTATGCGAATCACAAGCAAATTGACGTGCAGGATATTCAGGTCGAGTTGCAGCATAGCCGGATTCATGCCGAAGATTGCGCCGATTGCGAGAAACAGAAGACACAAATTGAACTCTTAACCCGGAACATTCGATTGACAGGCAATTTGAGCGATCAGCAGCGCGCCCGATTATTGGAGATCGCCAATAAATGCCCGGTGCATAAAACGCTGCAAAACAAGATTCAAATAAATACTAATCTTGCAGATTAATATTGTATGCAATCCAATGAAAATAGTGAGAAATATCGTATAGATAAATGGCTGTTTGCGGCACGGTTTTTCAAAACACGTGCATTAGCAGCCGAAGCGATTGATCGTGGCCGAATTGCGCTTAATGATCAGAAAGTCAAACCTGCAAAAACAGTTGCAGTAGGGGATAAAGTGGAAATTCGTATTAATAATTATCAATATACGATTGAAGTATTGGAGTTGTCGAATAAAAGAGGCTCCGCACCACAAGCACAGCAGCTTTATCGTGAAACTGCGGAGAGCCGGGAGCAGCGGGCGCTGCTGGCCGCACGGTTAAAAGCCCAGCCACAGCCTTTTGTTACCAAAGGACGCCCAACCAAGCGCGACCGGCGGGAGATTGAGCGATTAACTTCAAACACCGGCGAATTTTGAGAATCCAGTGAGTGCACATGAGCAATGACACTTTCAATCTAAACAAAGAACAATTGATCAAGCAATCGCTGAAGCAAATGGATAAACATTTGCAAGGTGCGGATTATACGCAAGCGCAAAAATTGGCGTTGACCTGCAGGATTTTGTTTGATAACGGGCATGATTCAGGATTAGCCGGACAAATTACCGCACGTGGTGAGCAATCGGGTACTTATTTGACGCAACGGCTGGGGTTTGGCTTTGACGAAATTTGCGCCAGCAATTTATTGCTCGTCAATGAAGATTTGGAAGTACTGCAAGGCGATGGCATGGCCAATCCGGCCAATCGCTTCCATTCCTGGCTGTATCGCGCACGGCCCGATGTGCAGTGCATTATTCATACGCACGCCGTATATACCGCTGCGTTGAGCATGCTGGAAGTGCCGCTGCAAATATCGCACATGGATAATTGCGTGCTCTATGACGATGTGGCTTTCTTGCCCCAGTGGCCGGGTGTTCCGGTCGGCAATGATGAAGGCGAAATGATTTCCAAGGCTATCGGTAACAGACATGCCTTATTGTTAGCCCACCACGGTTTATTGATCGCCAGTTCGAGTATTGAAGAAGGATGTATACTGGCGCTTGCTTTTGAACGGGCGGCGCGTATGCATTTGCTGGCAGCATGCGCGGGCAAGATTCAGCCGATTGATCCCGATTTAGGGCGCGAAGCACGCGACTGGATTCTGCGCGGACAACGCAGTACCGTGGCTTTTGCATACTATGCACGACGTACTTTAAGAAATGGGGCGGATTGCCTGGAGTAGTTGCACGTCAAGTATCATTAACTTTAACTTTGTTTGTATTATTTGAAGAATCAAATTCACGCGCCATGATTTAAAAATCAATTAAAAAAATTGATGCGCTTGATTAATATACAACAATATCCAATTATGCAGATTTCTACTTAACATTGTATAAGTATCTGTATTATATTAAGATAATATGTATTCGGTATAAATGCATCTATAAAATACCGCATTCCTGTCGTTAGTTTTTCCACCAGAAAGTGTACATATATTGTTTTCTTGCAGATCAGTGATTGATGCCTGAGGGTTGAATCAATCAATTATATTAATTTATTTTCTACTTTTATATTGAGCCTGATGATAAAGAAAGTGCAAGCCAATGAGGTCCGGCTGGGGATGTATATTCATGAGATCCGCGGCAATTGGATGGAACATCCATTCTGGAGAAAGTCCTTTAAACTGGTTCAGCAAAAGGATCTGGATAAGCTTGTGAGCTGCAATCTGGATGAAATATGGATTGATACCGGTAAAGGCCTGGATGTTATTAAAATTAATCAAGTGAAGAACCTTGATGGTGTGACTTCCGCTAAGCCGCTACAGTCAATAAAAAAGCCGGTTGCACGGGTTTCGGTCGAGGAAGAGCTGCATGTTGCCAAAAAAATCCAAAATAAAGCTAAAGAAGCGGTCGCTGCAATGTTTGGCGATGTTCGCATGGGTAAGGCACTCGAAATTGAGGAAGCGAAATCATTGGTGAATGAAATCAATCAATCAATGGAACGAAATCCAAATGCATTGCTTACATTGATCCGGTTAAGAAATGTTAACGAATATACCTACATGCATTCCGTTGCGGTTTGCGTGCTGATGGTTGCGCTGGGGAGGCACTTAGGCTTAAGTGAGGCACAAATCAAACAAGCGGGTACTGCCGGACTGCTGCATGACATAGGAAAAATGGTGATTCCGAATGAGGTGCTCAACAAACCCGGAAAACTGACGGATGACGAGTTTGTCATTATGAAAAGTCATCCGGTACGCGGCTGGGAAATTCTGAAATCCTGTTACCAGGTTCATGAATCGGTTTTGGATGTTTGCTTGCATCATCATGAGCGTGTGGATGGAAAAGGTTATCCGGAAAAATTATCCGGTGATGCATTGACGTTGTTTGCGCGCATGGGTGCAGTTTGTGACGTTTATGATGCAATTTCTTCAGATCGTTGCTATAAGCCGGCTTGGTCGCCAGCTGAGTCCATTCGGAAAATGGCTTCTTGGAGAGAAGGGCATTTTGATGAGTCGATTTTTCAAGCATTTGTTAAGACGGTTGGTATTTATCCATCCGGCACTTTGTTAAAGCTCCAGTCCGGACGGTTGGGCGTAGTGATAGAGCAATCGGCAAAAAAATTAACTACTCCCATTGTTAGAATTTTTTTCTCCACACGCGCCAATACACATATTCCGATTGAAATTATAGATCTATCAAAGGGGATGGATAGTATTGAGAATATCGAAGATTCAGCTAAATGGGGCTTCGACCTCAATAAGATTCAGGGAATATGATTCACTTTGGCAATCTACCTTGTTAATCCCGCATACAACACCGGTAATTTCTCCGGCAAGCGCTCTACGTGATCCACTACCAGATAATTGCGTTCGCCGAAGATGCGCGACACATATTGATCGGCGCGTGGATCCAGGCTCATACAGTAGGTAAGGATTCCGGATCGACCTGCTTCTTCCACCGCTTTCTTGGTATCGTGGCGCAGATATTGCGGGTCACGCACGTCAACGTCCGCCGGTTCGCCATCGGTGATAACGAGCAGCAGTTTTCTTGCGGATTTCTGCAGTTTCAGGTAATGGCTGGCGTGCCGCATGGCGGCGCCCATGCGCGTCGATAATTGCCCGGTCATGCCGGCAAGGCGGGCCTTGGGGATTTCGTTGTAGGGTTGTTCGAAATCCTTGAAACGGTAATATTCCACGTCATGCCGCCCATCCGAGCAGAAGCCGTGAATCGCAAACGGGTCGCCGATTTTGTTGATGGCGTTCGCGAGTAATACGGTGGCTTGACGGGTCAGATCCAGCACCGAGTAGTCCTGCCCGGCGACCTTTTCGTTGGTGGATTCGGATAAATCCAGCAGCACCAGCACCGAGATATCACGCACTTTGCGTACCGAGCGCATCATGATGCGCGGATCGGGCTGCATGCCCATGCGGATATCGATCATCGAGCGGATCGCTGCGTTGATGTCGATCTCATCGCCATCTTCCAGTTTGCGGATGCGGCGCGTTCCTTGTGGCTGCATCGCATCCAGTAAAAATTTCATGCGCGCAATCTCGCGTTTGTATTGTTGCGCGATGTCGTCAATACATTGCATATCGCCCAGCTTGGCGCGTTTTTCCTGCACCGTTGCCCAGTCAGGGCGTTCCAGTTGAATCTGGTAATCCCATTCGGAGTAGTGGTATGGCGCTGACACCGGCTCCTTGCCTTCCATATCGTTGTACGAAACACCCATGTCTTCGTACGGGAAGAATTCGGTGCCCATGACCCAAATTTCCTGCGCATCGTCTCCGGCTGATTCCACTTCGACTTCGTTGGCGAATTCCATCACGTTGACGTATTTGCGCACTTGTTTCGGTGCATCATAACCAGCCGATAATGATTTGTTTAAATCAAATTCTTCGAATTCCCAGAAATAGCGGTTGTCATCGCGATAGGGGGCGGTGAGGTGATCCGTCAGCATGGCAAAGGGAATGTTTTTTTCTCTAAAGCTGTGGGCCAGTTGAACCCCGATCTCCCAGGAGATTTGATAGCTATCCAGCTTGTCCTGTGTGGCGGCAAAAAGATGGCGGCCTTCCGTAATCCAGCGATCCGTATCCTGATAATCCGGATCGAGCAGCGCGCGCGCCAGGCGATTGAGATAATCGCCCATCGTGGCAGCCATATCCGGTGTGGCGGTATGCAACGCTGCCCAGGTTTTGCGCAGACCGGGAAAGCGGCGGATGGCAAGTTCTTCGATACGTGCATCTTCAATCACGGAGATTATCGCCATTTGCATCGGATTTAATCCTTCCGCAGAAATGGGCTGTCTGGTTTCCACCAGATGTGCGGCGGCATGTGCGGCGGCGGCTCGATAAACTTCGGTGGCGGTGACATCGCCATGGCTGTCATAAGCATCGGGTAAGTAGATGAAATAATTTTCAATATAAGGTTTGTAGCCCTCACGCGATTCAAAATCACCGGAAGTGGGTTTCATGAAAAAGTCCCGCCCCCACAGTGCGCGCAGATACATGTTGATACGGCGTTGCACATCGACAAACAGCGTACCTTTACGTTCTTTTTGCAGAACTGCGAGCGATTCCTTGGATTCCAATCCAAAATACTTCATTTGCTCTTCATAATTCGTGCGATGAGCATGGGCTCCCCACATCGCCCAACGGCGCAAGCCTCCCAGAGTCAGTTGCCCGAACAGGATATCCAGTTTGTTGAGCATGGGGCGCATGCCGCGCGGTGCTTGTGCAATCAGGGTATTCAGAAATTGCAGGTAATTCTGGAATAACTGGGCATCACCCAGGCGTTTGGCGGCTGTCGGGGAGGTGGCCAATACCAGTTCGATCACCGCACCTGAAGTTCTTGAGGCCAGTGAAAGCACGGAAGTCGCCAGATCGCTGATGATATCCTCACCAATTTCTTTGGCGACCAATGGGATTTCATCAATCCAGCAGTCCACAAGGCTGCGTCCGCGGCCCAATCCATCCAGTGCCGAGACGCCTTTCAGATAATTATCCAATCCCCGTGCCGAGAAAGTTTTCACTACCTCAGGCCAGGCATGACTGAGCAATTCAACCGATTCCGGTTCCAGATCTTCCAGCAATTCTTTGTAGTCATCCAGATTAATACTCATCGTGACACACTCTTATATAAGATTATTGAGCAACTGTACGCAATGAATCAGTCCAGTTTTAATTAAAGAAAGTTGATACAGCGGCATCCAATGCGTCACGCATATCAGGGTCATCGGTAATGGGGCGCACCAAGGCAACGCGGCAAGCAGCATGGGCATTTACCTTTTTGACGATGAGACTGCCGGCGTAGATCAGCATACGTGTTGAGATGCCCTCATCCAATCCATGCCCTTTCAGATTACGTGCACGTTCGGCAATCGATACCAGTTTTTCTGCAATCTCAGTGGATACGCCGGTTTCATGCGCGATAATTTCACTTTCAATGTCATGACTGGGGTAATTGAAATCCAGCGCGCCAAAACGCTGCTTGGTCGATTGCTTGAGGTCTTTCATCAAACTTTGATAACCCGGATTGTAGGAAATGACAATCTGGAAATCAGCATGTGCATGAACAAGTTCGCCTTTTTTCTCCAATGGCAGGACACGGCGATTATCGGTTAGCGGGTGGATTACCACGGTGGTATCCTGGCGTGCTTCAACGACTTCATCCAGATAGCAGATAGCGCCATAGCGTGCGGCGACAGCCAACGGACCATCTTGCCAGCGTGTGCCATTGGCATCCAGCAGAAAGCGCCCCACCAAATCGGATGCGGTCATATCTTCGTTGCAGGCGACGGTAATCAGCGGTTTTTTTAGTTTCCACGCCATGTGTTCAACAAAACGGGTTTTGCCGCATCCTGTAGGACCTTTCAGCATCATAGGCATGCGCACGGAATAGGCCGCTTCATATAATTCCACTTCATCAGCTACGGGATGGTAATAAGGCTCTGCGGTCACACGGTATTGATCAATGATTTTGCTCATGATGAACTCCTGTTATAGCGATCTGATAAGTACTTTATTTTGATCAAAAAAAACCCCCGACCCTGTTACAGGTAAAGGGGGTTCTCGGGTACGAACCCGCTGTTACCTAGACAGTCTTGCCGCGGTATATCACCATGGCTGTGCCTTGCGATTGGTTGAAATTGTTGTAACCAATCAAACGGACATGATTGTTCGGATTCGCTTTATGACAAGCGGCGGCTTCCGCCAGCACGCGGTCTACATCAGTTTCACCAAACATGGGCAGCTTCCACATATACCAATAGGAGTCCATGATATATTCTGGTTCTGTATGTTCGATAGCTGGATTCCAGCCTTTACTAACTAAATACTGTACTTGCTTCTTAATATCTTTGTCAGACATCGCAGGCAGGTAAGAGAATGTCTCAAATTTGCGGCTTGCCGGATCACTGACACGTGATTTGTAATCGATTACTTCGCTCATAATTTATTCCTTAAACTTTAGAGAGATGAAGGAGAAAAGCAGCGTTAACCATTAACTATTCTCCTTGAGTTATGTATTCTTACTTGTGAGCTATGTCCAGTTTATCAACCGTATCAAACTCGAACTTGATCTCTTTCCATGTTTCCATGGCGATTTTCAGTTCAGGGCTGCTTTTGGCTGCTTTAGTCAGAATAGCTTTGCCTTCTTTCTCGATTTCAATGCCTTGATTACGCGCTTCCACGCAGGCTTCCAATGCGACGCGGTTAGCGGCAGCACCCGCAGCGTTACCCCATGGATGACCCAGGGTACCACCACCAAACTGCAAGCAGGCATCATCACCGAAGATTGCGACCAGCGCTGGCATATGCCAAACGTGAATACCGCCCGATGCGACCGGGAATACACCTGGCATGGAGCCCCAATCCTGATCGAAGAACAGGCCGCGGCTGCGGTCTTCTTTGATGAATTTGTCGCGCATGGTATCGATCCAGCCGAGGGTTGCGGCACGGTCGCCTTCCAGTTTGCCGACCACGGTACCGGAGTGCAGGTGATCACCCCCAGATAGACGGAGTACTTTGGTTAAAACGCGGAAATGAATGCCATGGTGCGGGTTGCGATCAAGCACGGCGTGCATAGCACGATGGATGTGCAACAGCATTCCGTTGTTGCGGCACCAGTTAGCCAGTCCCGTATTGGCAGTTAAACCGCCTGTCAAGTAGTCATGCATAATGATCGGTGCGCCTAATTCTTTAGCAAACTCGGCACGTTTGTACATTTCTTCCGGGGTTGGCGCTGTTACGTTCAGGTAGTGGCCTTTACGTTCTCCGGTTTCACGTTCGGCTTTTTGGCAAGCTTCCACCACGAATTGGAAACGATCGCGCCAACGCATGAACGGTTGACTGTTAATATTCTCATCGTCCTTGGTCAGATCCAGGCCGCCACGCAGACATTCGTATACGGCACGGCCATAGTTTTTGGCGGACAGACCCAGCTTGGGCTTAATGGTGCAACCTAACAATGCGCGGCCATATTTGTTAAAACGATCGCGTTCCACTTGAATACCTGCGGGAGGTCCGCCGCAGGTTTTGACGTAAGCAATCGGGAAACGGACATCTTCCAGACGCAGTGCGCGCAGCGCTTTAAAACCAAACACGTTACCTACCAGCGAGGTCAATACGTTAACGACAGAGCCTTCTTCAAAAAGATCAATTGGGTATGCTACGAAAGCATAGTAACAGGTGTCATCTCCAGGTACGTCTTCAATCTTGTAAGCACGGCCTTTGTAGTAGTCCAGATCGGTCAGCAGATCGGTCCATACCGTGGTCCATGTGCCTGTGGAAGATTCCGCAGCTACCGCAGCCGCTACTTCTTCGCGAGGTACGCCGGGTTGTGGTGTGATTTTAAAACATGCCAGAATATCAGTATCCAATGGGGTGTAATCAGGAGTCCAGTAAGTTTGTCTATACTCTTTTACACCAGCGTTATATATTTTTACTGCCATAGCTTCTTCCTCCAGTTAAATTCCGCTCAATTCCAGCCAACCGTCCCGACAGAAATGAGAGGGGATTGTGTTACAAACAACAAACATGACTATTTAAACCTATGGATTGCACTATAGCGCTATTTATACATAAGAACAAATAAGTAATATTGATATGTATAATAAGGTTATGCTTATATCATATTTTAATTTTTCTGAATCGCTTAAATGCTGCACCTTACCTTACGCCAACTGAAAGTGTTTGAGTCAGTCGCCCGGCATTTGAGCTATTCGCGCGCAGCCGATGAGCTTCACTTGACTCAACCCGCGGTCTCAATGCAAATCAAGCAATTGGAAGACAATATTGGTTTGCCGTTATTGGAGCAATTGGGAAAACGAACTCATCTGACCGAAGCGGGACGTGAATTGTATCAATACAGCCGCTCCATTGCTCAACAGCTATCCGATATGGAAGTGGCTTTAGATGAATTAAAAGGGATGGAGCGTGGCAAGCTGAATATTTCAGTAGTCACCACGGCGAATTACTTTGCGCCCCATTTATTAGCGAAATTTTGCCAGCGTTACCAGGGTGTAACCGTGAGCTTAAATGTTTCCAACCGTGAAGCAGTGTTAAAGCAGCTGGCGGATAATCTGATTGATCTTGCGATTATGGGGCAGCCTCCTGAGAATCTGGATATTGATAGCGAATCTTTTATGGAGAATCCATTGGTTGTGGTGGCACCGCCGGATCATCCATTGTGTAAAGAGCGATTTATTCCGGTAAAACGATTGGCCAAGGAAATTTTTCTCGTACGGGAATCCGGTTCTGGCACACGTAGTGCCATGGAGCGTTTTTTCGCCGCACATAAGGTCGCTATCAACAAAGGCATGGAAACAGATACAACTGAAGCGATCAAGCAAGCGGTGCAGGCGGGCATGGGGTTGGGTATCATGTCGTTGCATACAGTGGAACTGGAGCTGGAAACGAGTCGATTGAAAATTCTTAATGTTCAAGGGTTTCCCATTGTTCGTTATTGGTATGTCGTCAATCGTAAGAATAAACGCTTATCCAGTGTTGCAAATGCATTTAGGGAGTTTTTATTAACAGAAGCCGAGAAATTAATGCTTGAATCAAAGAAATGAAATGATTAGATAAGCAAATTAAGTTTTGAAAAAATACTGATCGCAAGATATAAATATTATTCGCACCACGATACATACAATTGTTTAGAAATGTCTTATTTACGTTGTACTGTGAAACTCAAAAAAAATCTAATAAAGGCAACGATCATGACCAACACGGAACGCAATCTTCTGATTTTTCAATATCAGCAATCGAAAGCCGATTTCTACAAAGATCTTACAGCCAATAATTGGAAAATTTATATTGCCCACAATTTCGATGAAACGTTTGCTCTGTTGAGCAGAAATAAATTCTTGGTGGGATTTTGTTTGATCGAAAACCAACACGATGACATATTTTGGCAGGAACTGAGAAAATTTTGTGACAAATTTCCAAAGATCAATTGGGTCATGGGGCTCTCCAAAGAATGTCTGATTGACACATCGATTTATTCAAACAGTAGCTGTTTCATCATTGACTATTGTTTTGATTACTTCGTTCTGCCTATCAATATAGAACATCTGAATTTTTTGCTCGGTCATGCTTACGGCATGGCCGAATTAGCCTATAGCTGTTACCCGAAATTTACCAATTGCCAAAGTTTTGAGGGCATCATCGGCACTAGCATGGTCATGCACAAACTCTACAAACAAATAGAAAAAGTCAGCAAGGAAGATCTGTCGGTGCTGATCGAAGGTGAAACCGGTACTGGCAAGGAACTGATTGCCAACGCAATTCATAAGCATTCCCGCCGGAGCGGCAAACCCCTTGTCGCCATCAATTGCGGCGCCTTTCCGCCTGAATTGGTACAAGGTGAGCTATTCGGCTGGGAAAAAGGCGCATTTACCGGTGCTCACAGCCGCCGAATCGGCCGCATTGAAGCGGCGCAAGGCGGCACCTTGTTTCTCGACGAAGTTGGCGACTTGCCATTGCTGCAGCAAGTCAATCTGTTGCGGTTTCTTGAAGAACGATCGATAGTCCGCGTTGGCGGCACGGAAAAAATTCTGATCGATGTACGAATTATTTCCGCAACCCATGTGAATCTGCTTCAGGCCGTCCAGGCCGGAAAGTTCCGCGAAGACCTGTATTACCGCATAAGAGTGCTTCATCTCGAAATCCCGCCATTACGTACAAGAGGTACCGATATCGAACTTTTGGTGTGGTTTTTTTTCCGGGAGTTTTCCAGAAACATCCGTCGCAAACCGAGAGGCTTCAATGCGGAGGCGCTTTATTTATTACAACAACACGACTGGCCCGGCAATATCCGTGAATTGATGAATTGCATTCGTCATGCCGTCATCATGTCGGAAAATCGCCTGCTGACGCCAGCCGATCTGAATTTGGATAAGAGGCATAAGGAACGCAGTATAAAAACCCTCGAGGAAGCCCGCGCCGAAGCCGATCGTGAAACGATCATAAGCAATATTCAAAGCGCCCACTACAACATGAGCCGCGCTGCTGAAAGACTGGGCATCTCACGAGTCAGTCTTTATCGACTGATAGAAAAATACGGGATTAAAATCTAATCCGCGTACAGATCCTCAATGCCGTGTCTGACAAACAATGGCGGTATCACACTCGGATCGTTCTCGCTCAGCCGTGCAAGGGATCCGTACCGACTAACTGGTCGTTAACAACATCGCGCTCTATTCACTGAACGCCTATGTCCTTGGCGAGTGAGACGAAGCTGGAAAAGCTCTCTACTTTAAGCCGCTTTAAGCAACGAACTATCGCCTGGAAAGTTTCTTCCCAAGCTGCACTCTCTCCGCCAACTACAGTGGTGGTTGGCGGGGGAGCGTTTTTTACAATCTACTATTATTTCCTTATCCAAGCCGGGACTTGAGTATCCCCGGTTCCCTCGGATGATGTCAAATAGGATGATGCTCTATATAAGAACAATATCCGATGAAGCAAGGTCCACACCTACCACGGTAATAACAGTGGTTTGCCCTCCGGTCGTCTCAGTTACGGAAACGATGCTGTTAGCCCCGCTATTGTCAATCGAAACACCAGCACCTGAATCCCCAAGAAGAAACAGTTTGTCAGCCGGCTTATCAAAACCCTCGATCTTGTAGGAAACTTGAGAAGCAGACAGATCGACATCGAAGCCGTCCAGGTCGCTGGAAGCACCGACCAGTGTAAAGTCAAAAGTCTGACCCAAGTCGTTGGCGAACAGGTCAACCGAAAAATTACTGGTTGCCGTGTCGCTATCGGCATCCGTCAGCGACGCGCTGAAGTCAAGTTTAACGTCGCTGGCAAGATTTTCGGTCGACTTGATGAACTCAATCACCGGCACCTTGATAACGCCCTTGCCCATGGTGAGTTGAACAGAGTCGATCAGCTTTGCACCTTGTGTATCGATGGCAAAGGATTTCTGCCCTCCAGCCTCGGAAGTCAAATCACCACTCAACACTTTTATGCTGCCTGAATTAGTGCCGTCATCGAAGAAAATCTTGTAGTACAACTCCTCGGTCGCTGGATCATAACCTCCTACCGAATTGTCGATGAAAACTTTCACACCGGTTAATAAAGTTTCAGGATTGATGACAAAGCTTTCATCACCGGCGTTTATTCCTGCCGTGCCGTTCCCATCAAGGTTGTTATTGCCGATTCCTATGCCGGAAGTACTGACATTCATGTTTGCGGAACCAAGAAATGAAAAACCTCCCGCCTCGATTTGAGCCTCGGTGAGATCGGGTTCTCCCAACCCAATGGCGGATACTATGTCACTATCAGAGGTTGTAGCCTGCAAACCGAAAAAGACTACTTGCTCGTCAGGAGGGATAGTCAAGGTTCGCACGGCATCCGGACCGCCCGCATCAAGGGATCCATTGGCACTGCTGAATGTGATCGTCGAGCCAAATCCCTGTATCAAGTCGAATACATAGCGCCCGTTTTGCAGCGCCGTAAGCGTGAAGTCAACCGTCGTATCAGCCGTGCCTGCATTGTTGTCGAAGTCGGCAGTGAGCGAACCTGCAAAGAGGAAATCACCGGCGGGGTTAGGAGAACCAGCCAGTTCATTGAATGTGAAACTCGACCCAGCGATCGTCGAACCATCCGGTCTAACAAGTTGGAATTGACTCAAAGAAATGTCAAGATTACCTGGTTGATCAGCGCCAACAGACCCGTTCCATTCCCCGTATTGCGGGGCGATGGTGCCGGTGCCTACCAGGTTGCCAAAATCAAGTGTCGGCGTGTCGTCGTCGACATCGATCGCCAGCGTGCCATCCGCCGTGTCGCCATCGCCGTCGGCCACGCGGTAGTTGATGGTGAACGCCTGGTTGTTCTCGTCCAGACCCGCCGCATGCGCGATCGGCGCGTTCTGTGTCACCAGGTAGGCGCCCGTCGCGGTGTTCAGCGTCATCGTCAAGACCGTGGTCGTGCCCTGCTTGACCAGCAGGTTGTCACCGTCGGCCACATAGCTGAAGCCCGCCGGCGCGCCCGTGGTCAGGTAGGCGATCGAGCCCGCGCCATCTGCACCGAAGCTATGCGCCAGCGTACCGGAGACATTCTCCGCATCGATGTCATCGCCCGTGCCGCCCGGATTGCCCGCCAGCGCATCGTCATCCAGCTTCACGAGGCTGTTCGCCGCCACCGTCGGTGTATCGTCATCGACATCGAGCGCCAGCGTGCCATCCGCCGTGTCGCCATCGCCATCGGTCACCCGGTAGTTGATGGTGAACGCCTGGTTGTTCTCGTCCAGGCCCGCCGCATGCACGATCGGCGCATTCTGTGTCACCAGGTAGGCCCCCGTCGCGGTGTTCAGCGTCAGCGTCAAGACCGTGACCCCACCCTGCTGGACCAGCAGGTTGTCACCGTCGGCCACATAGCTGAAGCCCGCCGGCGCGCCCGTGGTCAGGTAGGCGATCGAGCCCGCGCCATCCGCACCGAAGCTATGCGCCAGCGTGCCGGAGACATTCTCCGCATCGATGTCATCGCCCGTGCCGCCCGGATTGCCCGCCAGCGCATCGTCATCCAGCTTCACGAGGCTGTTCGCCGTCACCGTCGGCCCATCGTCCTCGAATACCAAGTTCTGTCCGATGTTGAGCGTGGCGCTCTGGCTGTCGCCGTCCTCGTCGATGATGGTTCCGGTCAGCGTCACCAAAGTGTCCACCAACAGGCTCTTCGCGTCATCGGGATTGGTCGCATCAGGATGCACTACCGCCCGCTGCTGGTCGAGCGTGACGTCGCCCGCATCGACCCCCGAGGGGACCACACCCACCGTGAACACGACGTCCCCGCCGACCGCATTGGCGGCGTCCGTGCCCTCGCGGCCCACCACCACTCCGGATTCCAGGAACAGAAATACTGGGTTATTGGTGGCCGTATCCACCAGTTCCGAGTCCACCCCCGAGGCGCTGATGCCTAGCGCAAAGGTCAACGTACCCGCTCCATCCGTCCCAAACGCGGAGGTAAAATTGGCAGCAAAGTTCTTCGTGTCGTTGGTCGCCAGCACCGTTTCGTCCACCGTCAGCGTGGGCTCTGTACCCGTCGTATTGATGCTCGGCCCATCATCCTCAAAGTTTACTTTGGAGCCGACTTCGACTGTTGTCGCGGAGACCTGGAGCAGCTGGAAGCCGCCGATATCAAAATCAGCGCTGGCATTTCCTCTGCCTGAACCAGCATTCTCGACGAGTACGCGGTTATGATCGGCGGTTGTGGTGTATTCAATATTGTAACCGGCTTTTATTCCGGATATTGTCGCGACTCCGGTATTGAAAGCTACCGTCACGCCGTTAGCCGTTCCACCGGTACTCGTATCGATGAGGACAGTTCCATTTTGCAAGGCGACTTTGACGTGCGTAATGGGAACTGAGTTATCGTCCCCATATCCGTCAATGAAATCTACGCCTGGTTCCGAATCAGTGCTCAAGGCGCTGACTTTAACCACGGCACTCTTGCCGCTCTGTAACTGGACAACGTCGAAAGTGGCCGCTCTTGCATCGAAAACATCGGTAAAGTCAATATTGGCTTCGACATCCGCCTCGTTTTGATCCAGGTTGGGAATGGTCACGTTCTGTCGCGCACCCGTTACGAACGAAAAATGGATACCATCGCCTTCGACGATCATCTGGCTGTTGGTGCCGAAGGTTGTCGTACCACCCCCTTGGCTGCTATTGACCGTGTCGCCAGTGGTTATATTCGCCCCGGTAGATTGGTTTGCCGGATCCTTTCCAGTGGCTATGATGGCGGGATCTGTGATCCGGGTAACACCGTTATCATCTACGGTTGTCGGGTTCGCCGTCGTAAACATCAGGAACAGGTTCTGTCCGGAAGGCGCATTGGCAAGACTGAATTCCAGGTCCTGACTGGCGGCAACAAAGACCTTATCCAGTAGATTCAGCGAGTCGTCGGGGTTGGTGGGGTCTATATTCTCGAGGGGGGCGTACTGTACAGACCAGATTTTGGCGCCCGACACCGGCGTTCCGGTTTCTTCCAAATAAAGAGCGAACACGATCGGACCGTCAGCAGCACCCGCACGGCCCAGGACAATGTTGTTGTTCGTATCCGTATAGAGAAGGATGTTAGTGCCGGTGAGGGTGTTTAGATCACTATCTAACCCATTAAGCGGCGCACCACCGGGACCGACGAAGCCGAGATCGGTAATGGTTCCGCCGGGCTCTGGCGTGACGCTGATAATATTGCTGCCCGTGTTTCCTGCAGCGCCGGTATAGCCGCTTAAGGCGGTGCCAATTGTTGGGGATCCTAGTCCAAGCGCTGTCAACCGGGCAGAGAAGACTGAAGGAAGAGCTGAGTTAGCGATGTCATTATCGTTCGCGTCGCCACCCGGTGCAGGAGTAGCAGTCAAATTCTGCAATCCAGCTGATTCATCAAGCGTGATGGTTACACCTGTTGTTGTGATTATTTCATTCATTTCTGCTTTCCTCACTAGTTTGGTTTAGATTCCGTTATTTGCCATATTTTTCAAATTCCTAAACAACCCGGCGATTAATGAATAGACGGTTGTCCATAATCGATTAGCAGTTTACATGCCATGTTATATAGGTAGCTGATTATGTTGATTTTTAATAGTAATAGTAGGGATAAAAGCAGAAAATTATCGATAGGGCAGTTAAACTTGTAACTAAAAAGTTACAGCGCTCCCGTAGCCTGCCTTTATGTTTTACTTTAGAGGTTGGGGGTTTTTGATTCGCGCTGCCGTAGCGCATAAACAGGAATAAATTCAAGCCGAATGATTGACATCAAGAGTTTCACAATCAGCTGATTTAATAGCTTTAATGCCAGGTAAACGAAGGTTGCCGCCGCGCATGCATAAGAAACTGGTTTAAACGGTGGTTTTTCAATTCAGCGATGGGCGGCTTTTTATTCCAGATTAAAACGGTACTATGATCGGTACAATTGATTCGCCAGATATCTGTGATATTATTTAAGAATATCTTAAGATATGATATTTATCAAAAGCTTAGTGATTTAATGTTTAACATGATATATTTTCTAGGTTTGTAACATTCAATTTACAGTAGTGAAGCAAGTTATCCGCAGCCGTACTGCGGTGTGTAACTGATCGCACACGGGTGCGACATAAAACTACCCGTACGTACAGCCGGCAAGCACTTTGAGGTATGCTGATTTTCATGAAGTCCAATGTTTCATAAAGGATGAACATGAAATGGAGGCTAAAGATGAGAAAATTACCCAGAACGCATTACAGTCCAGAATTCCGGGAACAATCAGAGCATCTCAGAGAATTTTTAAACTAGATAATCTAAACGAAATTCGTGAAAAAAGAATGGCGGGTGATATGATAGGTATTGATTATGAGTAGCCTACAATGAATGAAGATACATCCATCGGGAAGGCAACATAGTTCTGTGATTGTAGAAAAAAATATCAAGAGGGAAAATGATGTCAGGACAAGGATCAGGTGGAAATGTCATCGCTGCAGTATGCAGTTTTTTTATACCGGGATTAGGGCAGCTGGTGCAGGGGCGTTTGCTGCCGGCTTTTTTGTTTTTTGCTATTTGTGGCACAGGTTATTTTTTTGCAGTGCTGATTATTCCTGCAGTCATCGGTGGGATTTTTCATCTCTGGTCAATTATTGACGCCGCCCGATTTACTGGATCCGTGTAATCAGTCACAAGTTGAGGCTAATTACTTTCTATCGGTGTTGCCGAATTTGCAGGGCTTTTGATTGTTCTGTCACTGATCGAGAGAAACGAATTGTTTGAATCGGTATTCAGATACAATCCAAATGTTTTCACTATAACTATCTCCAAATAATTATTTATGTCAGCAGGTAAGCAGTTTTCACAAAAAGTTGGCTTTGTCTCTCTGGGGTGTCCCAAAGCCTTGGTTGACTCAGAACAAATATTGACCCAGTTGCGGGCCGAAGGTTATGAAATATCGGCCTCATACCAGGATGCAGACTTGGTCGTGGTCAATACCTGCGGGTTTATTGATAGCGCGGTTGAAGAATCACTGGATGCCATTGGCGAAGCTTTGGCAGAGAATGGTAAAGTGATCGTGACAGGTTGTCTCGGTGCCAGGGAAGATGGAGACGTCGTCAAAAAAGCCCATCCACAGGTGTTGGCGGTTACCGGACCGCATGCGCTGCCAGAAGTCATGTCCGCAATTCATACGCATTTGCCGCAGCCTCATGATCCTTATACCAGTTTGATACCGCCGCAAGGAATACGGTTAACGCCGAAACATTATGCGTATGTAAAAATTTCTGAAGGCTGTAATCATCGGTGTACGTTTTGTATTATTCCATCAATGCGTGGCGATTTGGTTAGCCGTCCGATTCATCAAGTGATGCAGGAGGCCGAACACTTGGTGAATGCCGGGGTGAAAGAGCTGTTGATTATTTCGCAGGATACCAGTGCGTACGGTGTTGATGTGAAATACCGTACCGGTTTCTGGCAGGGAAGGCCGGTAAAAACCCGCCTGACCGAACTTGCGCATGCTTTGGGGTCATTGGGAGTGTGGGTGAGGCTGCACTATGTTTATCCCTATCCGCATGTGGATGCAGTCATTCCGCTCATGGCTGAAGGTAAAATATTGCCCTACTTGGACGTGCCATTTCAGCATGCAAATCCACGCATTCTCAGAATGATGAAACGGCCCGCAAGTGCCGAGAATAATTTGGCTCGAATTCAGCAATGGCGGAAAATTTGCCCTGATATTACATTGCGAAGCACCTTCATTGTTGGTTTTCCGGGTGAGACCGAGGCGGAATTTGAAGATCTTCTAGCCTTTTTACAGGAAGCGCAATTAGATCGCGTAGGTTGCTTTACGTACTCTCCTGTTGAGGGTGCTGCTGCCAATCAATTGTCTGACCACATCCCCGAAGCAATAAAACAAGATCGTCAAGCGCGTTTCATGCAGCGGCAGGAAGAGATCAGCCGCCAACGATTGGCTGCGAAAGTAGGTCATAAAATGACGGTTATGATTGACGAATTAACTGAGGGTCAAGTGATTGCGCGAAGTAGTGCGGATGCGCCGGAGATTGATGGATTGGTTTATGTGGAAAATGCTGAACATCTGCAACCAGGTGAGTTCATCGACGTGCAAATTACTGGATCGGATGCGCATGATTTATTTGCCGTCATGCTAAATCGCGATCCTTCGCAACAGGGTGGCTCTCTGAATTCAGAAATGCGTTAACTTGATGCTCGGTTGAAACAATACGAATCTCATGAGTTAATGAAAAGATTATTGTTGCATTGATGCGCGAGATTCCTGGTGCAATGATCGGTCTGGAGGGGAGACATTAACTGGAGAGATTTTGTGCGGTGCATTTTAGTAAATAGGAATCTGAAAGCAATCGTTTTACTGCAATAGTTTGCTCTATTGTGATCTCACCCAGTCCTAAGAACTGATCCTGCTCGGTATACAATCGCACTTGCCTTCCGTTCTTGATAACGCCATGCATGGCTGATGGGCATAAAATATTGCGTCCCTGTTGAATATGTAATGCGCTCAAACGATCTAGAGTAATTGAAGGGTAATCTTGCAGCAAATAATCTATGGGTAATAAAGAATTGTCGCGTTCAGATGCACTCATATTTTCAAGTGCGGATAAAGTATAGGCTTGTGATAAATTAAAACGATCAATTGCAGTGCGTCGTAAGCCAGTCAAGTAGGCTCCGCCGCATCCCAGCGCTTTGCCAATGTCTTCAGCGAGTACCCGGACGTAAGTGCCGGTACCGCATTGAATGCTTAATTGCAATTCATCGCAGTTGAGTGATCGAATTTGAATTCCATGGATGGTTATTTCGCGTGCTTGACGTTCAATGGTTTCACCATTTCTGGCATAACAATAAAGTGGTTTGCCGTGATGTTTGAGTGCGCTGAACATGGGCGGCATTTGTTTGATTTTTCCGATAAATTGCGACAGTGTTTGCTGACACGCTGTGAATGTCGGGTTTTGAACAGTTGCGGCAACCTGGCTGATTATGCCTTCCGCATCACCGGTAGTGCTCATAAAACCGAGCTTCAATGTTGCTTCATAGGTTTTGTCGGCACCCAACAGCATTGATGAGAATTTTGTAGCTTCGCCAAAACAAATCGGCAGTAATCCGGTGGCCATAGGATCCAGCGTGCCGGTATGTCCACATTTGGCGGCAAAGAGCAATTGTTTTGCAGTCTGCAATGCCTTATTGGAAGAAATTCCATAAGGCTTATCCAATAATAAGACGCCACTGATATTACGTTTTCTAGACTTAATCAAATTATTCGGTGAAATACTAATGTGGAGTCAACTGAAATTGATTATTTATCTGAATCTGTTTGATGGATTGCCTTATCTTGGGCGATGGCTTCGTCGATTAATTTTGACAAGCGAACACCGCGCTCAACTGACTCATCATAAATAAAATGGAGTTGTGGTACAAGGCGCAATTTCATGCGGTGAGATAAATTTGAGCGTAAAAAACCTTTGGCGTGCTCCAAGCCTTTCTCTGTCAAAAGAACTTCATCCTGATGCACTAGCGTAGTGTAAAAAATCTTGGCGTGACTATAATCGCGCGTTACCTCGACAGCGGTGATGGTAATTTGTTTGATGCGTGGATCCTTGATTTCATTTTGTATTAAGTCTGCTAATTCACGCTGTATTTGATCAGCTATACGTAAACTACGGGAAAAATCTTTGGGCATGTGTGCTATATATGTCGTGTGAGCACTTGCTATAGGAAGCGTGCAGTTTCGACAATTTCATAGACTTCCAATTGGTCGCCTACTTGAATATCATTAAAATTCTTGAGTGATAAACCACATTCAAAGCCTTCTCTGACTTCTTTAACATCATCTTTAAAGCGCTTCAGCGAATCAAGCTCGCAGCTGTGAATTACTAAGTCATCCCGTAATACTCTGACTAACGAATTCCTCTTGACGATGCCATCCAATACGTAGCATCCGGCTACTGCACCTACCTTAGGTATACGATAGATTTCACGAATATCAATCAAGCCTAAAATACTTTCTTTGCGTTCAGGTGACATTAATCCTGAGAGTGCTGCTTTTATTTCTTCAACGGCTTCGTAAATGATATTGTAATAACGCACATCGACGCCGTTGGAAGCTATTAATTTGCGCGCGCCTGCATCTGCGCGGACATTAAAACCAATAATCACAGCTTTTGATGCTATCGACAAATTGACATCTGATTCAATAATCGCGCCCACTGCGCTGTGGATAATGTTGACCTTAACTTCATCAGTTGCCAGTTTCTGTAAAGCATATGCCAATGCGCCACAGGATCCCTGAACATCCGCTTTAATGATCAATGATAATATTTTCACATCTTCTTGTTGATCAAAAACGTTTTCGAGTTTTGCGGCCTGTTGTTTGGCAAATTTTACATCCCGGTATTTACCTTGCCGGAATAATGCGATTTCCCGTGCTTTTCGTTCGTCATCCAATGCAAGAACTGTCTCGCCAGCTTCAGGAACTTCGGATAAACCCTGGATTTCAACCGGAATAGATGTTCCTGCTTGTTTGATTGCTTTACCATTTTCGTCATTCATGGCTCGTACCTTACCAAACACCGCGCCAGCCAGCAGCGCATCGCCGCGTTTCAGTATTCCTGATTGCACCAGAATTGTAGCGACGGGACCGCGGCCTTTATCCAGGCGTGATTCAATCACGATCCCTTTGGCGGGGGTATTGACCGGTGCTTTGAGTTCCAGTACTTCAGCTTGTAGTAATATGGTTTCCAGTAAGGTATCAATACCTTGACCTGTTTTAGCCGAAACCTCAACGAACATTGTATCGCCCCCCCATTCTTCAGGTAAAACCTCGTGGGCAATCAATTCCTGTCTAATGCGTTCAGCATTCGCGTCAGGCTTATCAATTTTATTGACTGCCACAATAATAGGCAGTTTTGCCGCTTTTGCATGATGAATCGCTTCAATAGTTTGAGGCATAACACCATCATCTGCGGCGACTACGAGAATAACGATATCGGTAATTTTGGTGCCACGTGCACGCATTGCGGTAAATGCTTCATGGCCGGGCGTGTCTAAGAAGGTGATCATGCCGTGATCAGTTTCTACATGGTAAGCGCCGATATGCTGGGTAATGCCGCCAGCCTCTCCGCCAGCAACACGCGTGCGACGAATGTAGTCCAATAATGAAGTTTTTCCATGATCAACATGGCCCATAACAGTAACTACAGGAGCGCGCGCAACCAATTCTACTTCAGTAATTGAAGATTCACGGTCGGCAAGGAAGTTTTCCGGGTTATCCAATTCGGCATATTTTGCAGTATGTCCCATTTCTTCCACAACGATCATGGCGGTATCTTGATCCAACATTTGATTGATCGTCACCATGCTGCCCATTTTCATCAATACTTTAATGACATCAGCAGCCTTAACCGACATTTTCTGCGCAAGTGCACCTACCGAAATGGTTTCCGGCACCATAACGTCGCGCACAATCGGTTCCGTCGGAGCGGAGAATCCATGAATATTCTGTTCTTCCGTATGGGTAGGCTTACTATGCTTATCTCTACGGGTTCTCCATCCTTGTCCGCCCGTAAGGTCGCCATGGGTTTTGACACCCCGTTTTTTGGTATTTTCATCTTTCCAAACGACTTGTTGCTTGGCTTGTTTCTTTTTCTTATCCGTTTTTTCTTCAGCTTTTACTATAGGTTTATGTAATGTCCCGCCAGTCGGGCTGGATTGTGAATCTGTATTGCCTTGTTGTTCAATTTCATTATTCTTGGCGGTGATTGGCGGGTGTACATCCGTAATGGGTTGAGCAGTTTCTGAAGACTGCGGATTGATTGTTGTCGGACTGGTTTCAGTAATTATTTCCGCTTTGGTAGCTTTCTTTTGTGCATGATCAGTTGCTTCAGTGCTTTTGCGCGCTCTTTTTTGTCTTACTTCCTCAGCTTGAAGTGCAATTAGCTCAGCTTGTTTTCTTGCTTCTTCATTGCGCAGAGCCAATTGATTTTCATCAATGATGGATCCCGCAGCAGCTTGCTTTGTGACATCCGCCGATTTACTCGCCATTGCCGGTGTAGCGTCAGCATCTCCAGTCATCATTGGTTTTGTCAGGACGCGTCTTTTTCTAACTTCTACTTGAATGGTCCGTGCTCGGCCGGTACTGTCAGATTTTCGAATCTCAGAGGTTTGTCGGCGTGTTAGAGTAACTTTGCTTTTGGTCTCAGTTGTGCCGTGGGTTTTCCTAAGATAATCAAGTAGTAGAGCTTTATCTTGCTCAGTTAAACTGTCTTCTGCCAGCATCTTTTTTACACCGGCAGCTTTAAGCTGCTCCAGCAGCACTGCCGGTAGCAAACCCAGTTCATTCGCAAATTGTTCCACACTCATTTGAGCCATTTATAACCTTTCAACAATCAAAACTACAGATGGTTCCACTAAAATAAAACATGTCGGCTAATCTATTACTAACCAGTTATTAAAATTAAGTAAACCAGGGTTCACGTGCTTTAATAATTAATTGACTTGCAAGTTTAATATCAATACCGGTTATCTCAACCAAGTCATCAGCAGCTAAATCAGCCAAATCAGATTGGGTAATGATACCCTTTGCTGCCAACTCTCGAATAATATTAATATCCATTCCTTCGATTGAAAGCAAATCTTCGGCAACATGCTCGACTTTTTCTTCATTAGCAATAGCATCTGTCAATAATACATTGCGCGCCCGATTTCTTATCTCATTGACTGTTTCTTCGTCTAATGATTCGATTTCCAGCATCTCATTTAATGGGATATAAGCTACTTCTTCAAGAGAAACAAAACCTTCCTGCATAAGTATTTCTGCAATTTCTTCATCAACATCCAATTTTTGCATGAAAAGTTGACAGATTTGTGATGTTTCCTGTTCTTGCTTGGTTTTAGATTCCTCAATGGTCATGATATTGAGCTCCCAGCCTGTTAGCTCGGAAGCTAAACGTACATTTTGCCCGCCCCGGCCAATAGCCTGCGCGAGATTATCATCGTCGACGACAATATCCATGCTGTGTTTTTCTTCATCGACCATGATGCTGCTGATTTCTGCAGGTGCCAATGCATTAATAATGAAAGTGGCAGGGTCATCGGACCACAAAATGATATCAACGCGCTCACCCGCCAACTCGCTAATCACTGCTTGTACACGGGATCCGCGCATGCCTACGCAGGTTCCAATAGGGTCAATGCGTTGATCGTTCGATTTAACGGCGATCTTGGCGCGTGATCCTGGGTCACGGGCAGCTGCTTTAATTTCCAATAGACCTTCTTCAATCTCTGGAACTTCTAATTCGAATAACTTCATTAGAAATTCGGGAGAGATGCGTGAAAGTTTTAGTTGTGGCCCCCTGGCCGCACGATCAACCTTGTATAAATAGGCACGCACGCGATCACCGACGCGCAAGTTTTCTTTAGGTATCATCTGGTCGCGTGGCAATTCCGCTTCAATTTTTCCGGACTCAATAATGGCATTGCCGCGCTCCATGCGCTTAATCGTGCCGTTAATTAAATAATCTTCTCGTTCAAGAAAATCATTCAGAGTTTGTTCGCGTTCTGCTTCACGTATTTTCTGGAAAATCACTTGCTTTGCCGCTTGTGCTCCGATACGCCCGAATTCGATAGGCTCCAGGGGTTTTTCAAGATAATCGCCCACTTGGATATTAGCATCAATTTTTATTGCATCACTTAAAACGACTTGGCGCGCTGAATCTTCCACGGAATCGTCGTTTACAACCAACCAGCGACGGAAAGATTGATGATCTCCTGTTTCTCTATCGATAGAAATGCGTGTTTCAATATCCTCTTGAAACCGTTTCTTGGTGGCGGATGATAATGCAAGCTCCAAGGC
Source organism: Nitrosomonas ureae (assembly GCF_900108305.1). Taxonomy (GTDB): domain Bacteria; phylum Pseudomonadota; class Gammaproteobacteria; order Burkholderiales; family Nitrosomonadaceae; genus Nitrosomonas; species Nitrosomonas ureae_B. The sequence continues at coordinate 138,604 of NZ_FNUX01000003.1, read as the reverse complement.
TGTGAAAACAATTTCTTTTTCAACTGATTTTTCACGCGCTAATGCATCAACTAACAGTAAAATTTCGCGGCTCATAATCCTCCAGTTAAATCCTTATCCTACAATTTTGGAACCAAACGAGCTTTTCCGACGTTACTTAATTCAAGGTCTAATAACTTTCCTTCGATTTCAAGTTTTATTATGCCATTATCCACTTCTCGTAATATCCCTACAAAATTTTTTTGACCCTCTAAGGGGATGCGCAACTTTAATTTTATTGTTTCTCCTCTAAACCGAAGAAAATCCGCTTCTCTCCGTAAGGGCCTGTCTAATCCTGGTGATGAAACCTCTAATCGGCCATAATCAATATTTTCGACTGCTAATAATCGGCTTAAGTGGTTGCTGATCGTTACGCAATCGTCAATGCAGATACCCTCAGCCTTATCTACAAATATTCTTAGCAATTTGTTGTGTGCTGATCGTTCCACTTCGACCAACTCATAACCTAAACCACGCAGAGTTGATTCCAGTAATTCTTCCAGTGCCATAGCTCCACCACAAATAAAAAATGGGCTGAAAAAGCCCATCGCATCTACTACATCAATTTTAACAAATATTTATAAAATATGGAATATAAACTTCGCAAAAGAGTACTGCCTTAGCGATTTTCAACGTTTATTGTTCGTGTCTCTGCTGTCAGCTTTTTTGTAGGATTATGGGCTCGGTTTATCTGCTCTTGAAATAAGAATGCCGTATCTATTAGAGTGCCAATGATACAATTCTGATTCAGTGTATTGAACTGCAAGTACTGGAGACCAAGCATGCCGACCATTGAATCAATATTAAAAGAAACCCGAATTTTCTCACCTGCGAAAGAATTTTCCAGCAAAGCCAACATACCCAGTTTTGAGGCGTATCAAGCTTTATGTGCGGAGGCGGAGGACGACAATCTGAGTTTCTGGGCAAAACGGGCACAAGAACAGATCGCATGGCATAAACCTTTTACGCAAGTGTTGAATGATCGGATGGCTCCATTTTTTCAGTGGTTCAGTGATGGTGAGTTAAATGTTTCTTATAATTGCCTTGATCGGCATCTGGAAACGCAAGCCGATAAGGTTGCTATCATTTTTGAATCCGATGACGGAGAAATAATACGCTCAACGTACCACGATCTTCATCAGCGTGTTTGTAAGCTTGCCAATGCGCTGAAATCACAAAACATTAACAAAGGAGATCGAGTCGTCATATACATGCCGATGCGTATTGAAGCGGTTGTTGCAATGCAGGCCTGCGCACGTATTGGTGCAATTCATTCAGTGGTATTTGGCGGATTTTCAGCCAAAAGCTTGCATGAGCGCATCCAAGATGCGGGTGCAGTAGCAGTTATCACGGCCGATGAACAGGTGCGCGGGGGTAAACGCAATCCACTCAAATTAATTGTTGATGAAGCCTTGAGTAAGGCTGATACGGCTTTCGTGCGATTGGTCGTGGTTTATCAACGTACGGGTGCCGATATTCGATTTGATCCCGCGCGTGATGTTTGGTGGCATGAGTTTACGGAAAATGCCGGCCTCCAATGTGAACCTGAATGGGTAGGTGCCGAACACCCATTATTTACACTTTATACTTCTGGATCCACGGGTAAACCTAAAGGTGTTCAACATTCCAGCGCGGGCTATTTGCTTGGAACCAAAGAAAGCATGCAATGGATTTTTGACTACAAGCCTGCCGATGTGTTTTGGTGTACTGCGGATGTCGGCTGGATTACCGGTCACAGTTATGTGGCTTATGGACCTCTTGCGATGGGGGCCACCCAAGTGATTTTTGAAGGAATACCGACTTATCCTAATGCCGGGCGTTTTTGGGAAATTATACAGAAACACAAAGTTACGACATTTTACACGGCACCCACCGCAATTCGCTCCTTGATTAAGCTCGGTGCGGATTTGCCCGAACAATACGAGCTTTCATCATTGCGATTGCTGGGCTCAGTAGGTGAGCCGATTAATCCGGAGGCTTGGATGTGGTTTTATGAAAAAGTAGGCCGGTCACGTTGTCCGATCGTTGATACTTGGTGGCAAACGGAAACAGGCAGCCATATGATTGCACCGGCGCCGGGTGCAATTGCGCTCAAGCCGGGTTCATGTACTTTTCCTTTGCCGGGAATTTCGGCAGCGATAGTCGATGAAGCTGGGCATGATGTCGAAAACGGTAAGGGCGGTTTTCTGGTAATCAAGAAACCATTTCCTTCACAGATTCGTACCCTGTGGGGTGATTCTGAACGCTTCAAAGAGGCGTATTTTTCAAAGGATATTGGTTGCGGTAAATATTATGTGTCAGGTGATTCCGCATATCGTGACATAGAAGGTTATTTCTGGATCATGGGGCGTACTGACGATGTGCTGAACGTATCCGGACACAGGTTGGGAACGATGGAAATTGAATCGGCGCTGGTAGCGCACCCTTCAGTTGCAGAGGCTGCCGTGGTTGGTAAGCCACATGAAATAAAAGGAGAAGCCGTAATAGCTTTTGTGGTGCTAAAAGGCCAATATCCACACGCAGAGGAAATTACGCAAATTACTCATACATTGCGTGAGTGGGTGGCGAAAGAAATTGGTCCTATTGCCAAGCCTGATGAAATTCGTTTTGGAGAAAATTTACCGAAAACCCGATCCGGAAAAATTATGCGTCGGCTATTGCGCAGTCTTGCCAAAGGTGAAGAAATCACCCAGGATGTTTCCACGCTGGAGAATCCGGCTATCCTTGAACAATTAAAATATCCAGAAAAATAGGATTTTTCGAATTAAAGATTTTTAAACAACCGGAGAGATATGTCATTACCGCTTATTACCGATTATGAATATGGTATCAGTGCCATTGATGCACAATTTCACCGCCCTAGACGAGCAGCGATACACTTGATTGCCGAGAAAGGGGTGGCTGCACTGGTGGATACCGGTACATCCTTTTCCGTTCCAGGTGTAGTTGCAGCGCTCGAGCAAAAGAATATTGCTGCTGAAGACGTAGCCTACGTAATTTTGACGCATATTCATCTTGATCATGCCGGCGGTGCAAGCCAGTGTATGCAATTTTTCCCGAATGCCAAGCTGGTTGTTCATCCTCGTGGCGCGAGCCATATGGCAAATCCGATACGGCTTGTTGCCGGTGCAATGAGTGTTTATGGAGAAGCCGAATTTAAACGCGTATATGGTGAGATTATTCCGATTAATATCGAGCGTATCGTGGAAGCGCCTGACGAAAGCCGCATTAATCTTAATGGACGTTCGCTATTGTTTCTTGATACGCCTGGTCATGCGCGTCACCATAACTGCATCTATGACGAGCGTAGCCAGTCTTTTTTTACAGGTGATACTTTTGGAGTTTCGTATCGGGAGTTTGATGTCAATGGGAAAGAATTTGTATTTCCGACCACTTCGCCCGTTCAATTTGATCCTGTTGCGGCACATACTTCAATTGACCGCATCATGAGTTATAAACCACGCTATGCGTATTTGACGCACTATAGTCGGATTGGTAATTTAGCATGTCATGCGCAATCTCTGCATGATCTGATTGATGCACACGTTACGATTGCGCAACGCGCAAAAGATGATGGAGTTGAGAGACAGTCGATCATTTCTGAGGCGTTAAGAAATTTGCTTTTGCAAAACTTGTCAGAGCATGGTTGTCAATTGCCGCGAAATGAAATAAATGATCTGTTGAACACGGATATCCGTCTGAATGCACAAGGATTGATTCATTGGCTTGATCAATCACCTGAACGATTTAAGCAGCTATGATTGATCCGACACAGTTTAATTTTTGAATAAAAAAATGGGATTAAGGCAATTGAACTAATTGCCTTAATCCCATTAAATTGGAGAGTCTTAGAAGAGTTTTATACAGTAACTTTTTTTCTCGTGTAGTGCATTCTGCTTTTTGGTGAATCACTTAACATAGCAATCACGAGATAATTGATGTACAGTATTGCGCCGAGAATGACATCAGAAATAAGCCAGTCTGTTACAGACTCTGGTAAATCAAACACTGATAAAGCACCAAAAAATGTGGTCGTAATGACTATCGCTGAAATAACAAAAATTTGATTCGTTTTCATAAAATCTCCTTATAAATAAAGTTTATTAAGATTGTGTACTAAGAGGACTTCACATTAGGTGCTCACCTTAATAAACATGCTTTTTTCTATTGCCTTTTTAAATCAGCGCATTCTTCGTGTGGATGTTCCTTTGAACACACCTATCGCCAGGTAACTTATGTAAAGAATGACGGCAAGCGCGCCATCTGTAATTACCCACTCTAAAATTGATTGTGGCAATCCGACCATGAATAAAATTCCAAAAAAAACTCCACTGATGACTAATGCTGTAATAGTAAAAATTTGATTGGTAGTCATGAGAATCTCCTTGATTAAAAATTATCGAAATTGTTTAAAAATACGTTGCTGATCATTCGACGAATAACTTCACAAAAAGTTCACACTTATTTCACATTTAATTCACATTATTTCTAGATGTTTGGAAGTTTGGCTTTGTCATGTCGCAATTAATTGTTTAATTTGATAATAATAACTGTTTGGTAAATCTAAATGACTTATAAAAATAAGAAATAAACAAATTTCAGCGATGATTTGCTGCCAGATTCTTCAAACTCGCTGTGAGAAATTCCTGTTCCAAAAGGCAAGAAATCGCATCGGAAAGACTGAGAGACTAAGCAAACTAACTGTATAGCTGCATTTTATATCTTGATGCCCTGGAGTGTAATTAAGAAAAAGTGGAGAAAAAGGCGATTATTCTAAAATTATAAATATTTGTTTATCTGTGCATCTCAATTCCATTTACACTTCCAGAAATGCAATCAACAGCTATGTCGTTTTCATCACTAAAGCTGGATATGTCGACTGTGCCAAACCGTATCTTCATGGCATCATTATGGGTGATATCGGCGAGGAAGCGGGTAAGAATATTGCTGTAAGGAGAGTGGATGAGTGGCCGTCGACGCCTATATTGTGTTTGAATTGGATGGGGAAAACTATCAATACGTTTTTGTGACCAGCTATGACAAATCGTATCTGTGATTGCTGGCAAGAACACCTACGGTCAGTGATGCTATCAGTTGATCAGTTCATGCAACGAGCCGCAGAATTGGGTTTTGCAACGGATAAGCTGATATTTCCGCGGCAGGATTAGTGAAAGCGATAAGTTTCGTATAATGACTGGAGATAAAACGCTATGCAACAGGTACTGATTACCTTGGGAATCATTTTGCTCGTGCTGGGTTTGTTGTGGCCTTGGTTATCGCAGTTACCATTAGGACGCTTACCCGGCGATATTCATATCGAGCGCGAAAATTTTAACTTTTATTTTCCGCTGATGACCGGTTTGGTGATTTCCGTTGTGCTGACACTAATTATGTGGTGGTTGCGTAAGTAAGTATTACTCAATGAGATTCCAATTTTCCTTAAAACATCGATTGTCGCGGCTGTATGTCAGCGTGTGCGACCCCGGAACTACTTCATTAGTATAGTTGCCGCTCTCGGCATGTCCAATTATTCCCTAAATTAATTCCGGATATAAAGTTAAACTTGTGGCTCCCCCGCAGTCCTGTCACGGGGTTGTTTATTTGAGAGAAACAGTATCTTGATTGATTCAACTTAACCAAATTAGCAGAACTGGATGAAAATTTATCCAGATTGATTACAGTTAAACCCTGATGGAGAGTTAATAAATCAAATTACAAGAAAGGTGTTCAGTAAAGCTATTAATTTAAATTTTCTTTCTTTATACCTACGCCGTGTTCATACACGAGTTTTCCTCCCATCCAACCTGCACTGCAAAGAAAAATGAATCCAATAATCGAAAAAGAAATGGCCATTAAACCTGGTTGCTCAAGCTGTGTGTCATTTAGACGCAGAAACAAGCTGACCGCATAAAAAGACCAGCTGATCATGATAAGTATCATGTGCTGATTCGCAATCTTGAGTGCAGGGCTCTGTTGATCAATTTTTCCAAGTTCCAATAGGCCGGTCATCATGGCAAGCAATGCGGTGATCGTTCCAATGACAAGTAACACCCCAGCTACCCAACCTACTTGTTCATTTGTAAACAGACTGGTAATGTCCGCTATCGTCGCAAGAAACCAGGTTGCTATTGGAAAATGAACTAACATTGGGTGGATAGGGTGTTTCATGTGGATTATTTCCTGGTTAGCTAAATAAACAGACTCAGTAATGTGAGAAAACCAGCTACCGCCACGCCGGCGTGGATGAGCACGACATTTTTCGGTGCAACGCTACCCTTTACATGGATCGAAGCGAGATAGAATCCACCTAATGCAGCCACTACAAGCAAACCAAGCGCAGCCGTCAAACGCCCGTCTCCCGAGCCTTCCAAAACCAGCATGATTAACATGACCAGGCCTGTTGCGCCTAATAAAGCGTGTACTATGGACAAAGGCCATGGCGCTAACTGCCCGGAAAATATTTTCATGGCTAATACAACGCCGCCTACAGCCGCAATTGCTAAAACTATGATTAAATATGTAAGCATTAATTTCTCCTCTCTTCCTATAATATTATGAGGACTTGTACTTTACTTTATATTTTGGAGCTTTTGCAATAAAAATATGCCGAAACTTTCAAGATCAATCATTACAAAAAACTAGAATGTCCTCTTTATCATTGCTAGGCCAGAGTCAACAATCATTAGTCACTGCATTACTTCGCCATCGTAATGGACTTACAGTGGATGAGCTGTCGCATTTATTATCCATTTCTCGCAATGCAGTGAATCAGCATCTTTCCAGTCTTGGCAGCAGCGGTTTTATTCAGAGCGCTATGCTGGAAAGTACAGGAGGCAGGCCGTGCAAAATTTATTCATTATCTCCGAGCGGCCTGGAGTTATTCCAAAGACACTATTCGTTTATTGCAAAGCTGCTCCTTTCATGGGTTGATAAAAACCTGGGCGAACAGGAGTCACAGCTGTGTTTGCGCACGCTTGGGGAACAAATGGCCGGAGAATTTGAAAGTCGCATGACAAAACAGCTGTCATCTACTGATAGACTGCGTGAGGTAGTGACCATCATGTGTGAGCTTGGTTATGATGCAAGCGTGAAGCAGATTTCGGGGGGGCATGCTGAGATTATCGCTAATAACTGTATTTTTTATAAACTTGCGGAAGAGTATCAGGGGTTCTGCGCACTTGATTTGAGTTTCTTGGCTTCATTGTTAAAGGCTGATATCGAGCATAAAGAATGCATAGTCAAAAAAGGGAATTACTGCCGTTTTGCGATTGCAGGTCCTGTTGGTTAGAAATCTACATGAGCCGAGATTGCGCATGAATGCCTGCTTGTAATGAAAAAGTAAATAGTGCGCTGGTATTGAAGAAGCTCTATCGGGTGACATGCTTCAATCGTGCTATCAAGAATCGTGCAGAAAATCCGGATGAATTGCCGAAATATCGATAGTTATTATGGATGCAAGGTAATAATTATTAATGATATTATTGACTAATTTCTTGTCTATGATGTATCCCCGTGATACTGAGGGTACATCATATGTGTCAAAGTTAGAATTTAATTATGAGCCCTGCCACCGGATTGATGCATATGGCTATGGGCTTCTTCGGCATGCTTGGTGGCTTCATCGGCATGTCCCATTTCTGCGTGCTTGATGGCCTCATCTAAATGCTTGACAGCTTGATCCATATGAGCATCAGCACCTGCTGCCAATGCAGCATTAGCTTGATCCCTGCTTTCCTTGGCATGCTCGAGCAATTCTTTGGCATGCCCCATTTTCCCGTGCTTGATAGCTTCGTCAATATGTTCCATGGCTTTCATTTTCTCGGGCGCGTCCGATGCTGTAGCCTGAGTACTTAAGAAAAACGCCAATATTCCAATTGCAACTATATTTGATATCGTTCTCATGACTATTACTCCTTATGATATTGAAGATAAATAATATCTAAACATCCTTAAAAGATCGTGCCAGTTGGCTGCACATGACAGCTGTCATGGAAAGGGCCGACTTGCTGGGTACTTTCGCATAGCTCATAGTACACCTATTCTTTATATCATACATCGCTGCAAAACAATAACACTAAAAATTGAGATGCAATAATTGACACGAGCTGTTGTATTCCCGCTATTTGAGCAACTCGTTGGTTGCTCGTCAATTGATGGCAACCGGGGCAAGCGTTGCGCGAGGAATGGTATTTTCTGATACCCATGGTCTTGAGCGAGTTTCTCAGAATCGTGAAACTCGGCATATGCGGCGGCAGTTCGATTCATCCGCGCAAGTAAACTGGCTTGGCATTTATTTATAGTTAGAAGAGATTTGTGACAGCTCAGTCAACTCGGTGGATCGGTTGTGAGAAGTGAATCGTGCTCCAGTTTGACGTCCGGGAAGTTAATGTCTTTGCAACGTCTGATGTTCTCAGAACTTATATCAAAGACTGCTTATCACAATTTTCAGAATAACCTACATCACCAGTACATGATAACTATTTTTATGTAACTTCATAAGCTGTATAGTCCGCAATGACAAGTACGAGATCAAGTCCGGGAGGCATTTCTTGATAGCATAAGGTGATGATTCTTATTTGTAAATTCTATTCTCAAAATTTGATACCGAGCAAATGAAAAAAAAGAAAATTGCATCATTGGCATTTCAGGTTTTAGGGGTTGTTTTATTAGCTGCAATCTATTTTGTAACCGGAAAATTGGGTTTGATTTTTCCCTATCTGGGATCGAACATCACTTTATTTTGGCCTCCCACGGGAATAGCTCTTGGGGCACTTATGGTTTGGGGATTCTGGTGTTGGCCGGGTATTTTTTTGGGTGCACTGCTAGTTAATTTAACCACCGGTGATCTTGCGTTATCCACTGCTAGCCTTATTGCATTAGGTAACACTCTGGGGCCGATATCAGGTGCAATATTGCTTAAACAAGTGGTCAATTTCAAGAATGACTTTTCACGCAATCGCGATTTGCTGGCTTTTATCTTCATCGTTCCGGGCTGCATGTTATTGCCTTCCAGTCTCGGCGTATTGGCTTTATTTACTAGTGACGACCTGGTCGCGGATCAGGTACAACAGGCTTGGTTAGGTTGGTGGTTCGGCGATATCGTGGGTATATTGATTTTTGCTCCGCTAATCTTGATTGGGGTAGCTTATTATAAAAACAAGACGAGTCGTCATGAAGTTTTGAACGCTGAATCCGTTCTGATTATCATTATCTGCGCTGTAATTGCATGGACGGTATTCGGAAGTACTTTAGCAATCGGAGATCTTCAATTATCGCTCGCTTTTCTGGTGTTTCTTCCTTTGATTTGGGGAAGTTTGCGTTTAGGTGCGTTTGATGCGGTGTTAGCAGCAACGGCTATTTCCATGATAGCCACCTGGGGTACCGCCCAGGGGCTAGGTCCCTTTATAAAAGGCGCTTTTACGCTAGATCATTTAATTTTGTGCATTTTTGTTGCTACCAATATGTTGATCGCATGCTCAATCACCGGCATTCAGACTGCGCGCCGGAACGCTGATCGAGAACTGCATAGCAGCGAGTTGCGTCTGCGCTTGGCGCTGACTGCAGCTAATGAAGGCCTGTGGGATCTTAATGTGCAAACGGGCGAAGTATTAGTAAATCCGGAATATGCATTGATGCTTGGTTATGCGCCTGATACATTTGTAGAAACCAACAGTAAATGGCGGGAGCGCTTGCATCCGGATGATCAGGAACGGGTGTGTCGAATTTATCAAGAATACATTAGCGGTTTGCGCGAAGATTATCAGGCGGAATTTCGGCAACTTACTCAGCAAGGCACTTGGAAATGGATATTGTCACACGGTAAGTTGGTGGAATACGACGATCAAAATCGTCCGTTGCGTATGCTGGGTATACACACCGATATTGAAGAACGCAAAACCAGAGAAATTGCCTTAATAAGAAGCGAGGAAGCGCTGAATCACTCTTTGGAAGAATTAAAGCTATCCGAAAAGCATCAGCGTGATCTGCGTATTTTGGCGGAACGCGAACAAAGCCGTATGGGTGCCTTGCTTGCGGCCATGAACATTGGTATTTTGTTTGAAGATAACGAACGCCGGGTTGAATACGTGAATCCGGCTTTTCTGCGAATGTGGCTAGTTAATGAACATGACGACCTGACAGGATTGCCCACGAAAACCGTTCTGGAAAGATCGACGGAACGTTTTGCACAGCCGGCTCATGCCTCTAAATTTGTCCTCAATGTCATGCATACGCAGGAAATCAGCGAGCGCTTCGAGCTGGAGCTAAGCGACGGTCGCATGCTGACCCAGCTGTCCTATCCGGTTACTGATACAGAAGAGAGGATACTGGGGCGATTATGGGTTTATGAGGATATTACTCAAGAGCGTCAAACCGCTCAGCAATTATTGTATCTAGCCGAGCGTGATCCGTTAACCGGCCTTTACAACCGGCATCGCTTTCAAGAGCAACTGGAATCTTTGATCGCAAGCTGTCTGCGTAGTCGGGGCAAATTTGCTTTGTTATATTTCGACCTGGATGATTTTAAATATATCAATGATACTTATGGGCATAGCGCGGGTGATACGGTATTAGTCAGAGCCGCTGGGGAAATATCCAGCATAATTCGGCAGATCGAAATTTTCGCCCGGCTCGGTGGCGACGAGTTTGCCATACTAAGCATTATTCAGCCGGACGAGGATGTAAATGTTTTACCCTCCCGTATTATCACCGCCATTTCATCGATTCCATTGCGTTTTCACGGCAGAAATATTCGTCTGACCAGTAGTCTGGGCGTGGCGATCTTCCCAGAGCACGGCGAAACAGTCGAGGATTTGATTGCGCATGCGGATACCGCCATGTATCAGGCCAAAACCCAAGGCAAAAACACTTGGGCAATTTATGATTCGGCACGTGATGATTCGGAGGCTATGTTACAACGAATGACATGGCGTAGCAGGATTGCTCAGGCATTGGAACAGGATCTGTTCGAACTGCATTTTCAAGGTGTTTATTTAACCAGTGATAAAATGCTCAGTCATATTGAGGCACTGATCAGAATGCGTGATCTGGAACGATCGGGTCACTTGATCATGCCAGGTCAATTTATTCCAATTGCCGAGAAAAGCGGCCAAATTCTGGATATTGATCGTTGGGTTGTAAAACAGTGTATCGAGAAATTGGCCAACGATCTTAGTATGCCGCCACTGGCGATCAATATTTCCGGGCGGACATTCGATGAGCCTTCCTTGCCGCTTTATATTCGAAAATTATTGATGGAACGAGGTGTTGAGCCTAGCCGCCTGATTATTGAGTTAACCGAAACCGCCGCTGTTTCTGATATTCAGGATGCTCAACGTTTTATTGAATCCATTCATCAGTCAGGCTGTAAAGTTTGCCTGGACGATTTTGGCAGCGGTTTTTCCACCTTTGGTTATCTTAAGTATTTAGGCGTGGAGATTCTTAAAATAGATGGTTTATTTATCAGTGACTTGCACAATAACCGGGACAACCAGGTTTTTGTTAAAGCTATGGTGGATGTAGCGCACGGATTAGGAAAAATAACCGTGGCGGAATACGTTGAAGATGAAGATACTTTTAGGATGGTTAAAAAATTGGGTATCGATCTAGTGCAGGGATATAACTTCGGTAAGCCCAGTAAAATGTTACCCAAATAAGCTGGGCTACATTTAGGAAATTGATGGTTAAATAAACGTCCTGCAGCAAGCCGCGAAGATGTTTTATTGCGGATGTATCCATATATTCGGTTAGTTTGATTTCGAAGGTGCGCTGGGTCATAAAAGACCACAGTCAACGAAAAGATCGAATTGGTATTACGAGTTGCCAGCCGGTAAGTATTACCTGCGACTGAGGGCGAGGTATCAAAGACAGATTTGTCAGCATCCATTTTCTCCTGAAATTCATATCGAGCAAGAACCATAGCATGGCAACTGGGCGGTTATGCGGTGACGCTGCGGCTCTCGGTTTGGGGTCTTATAGAATAGACTGCATTCCTTCACTTGTTTTTGCCTTGTATAGCTTGTGCTTCGAGAATGTTTTCCAATGGCCTGTCAGGCCAGCAGAGCCGCTACAATGCCGGTGATGAATATTCCATCAAATATACCTGCACCGCCGATCGATGCATATGGTGTGCCGAGCCGGGAAAGATCCTTTATGCGCAATAAATCTGCGCCAATCAATACTCCCAATGTTCCGCTGATATACGCTAGCGAAGCACTTTGTTCCGGATTGATTGATAATCCCACTAATGCCGCACTAATTGGCGCGATCAGAATCGGCATGCCAATGCCAAATCCCTGGATCGGACGACTGAAGACATAGCTGATGCTGCTAATGATAAAGATTCCCAGCAGTGTGGGTGAGAGATTCAGTGCGTTATTGGAAAATAAGTAAATCGATAGTGTTACCGGTATCAAACAACCACCAAGATTGATGAAAATCTGTGTTTCATTATGAAGCGGTTGTGCGTAGCTTCCAAGCAAACTTTTATAAACAGGCGGTGTGAACGCTTGGGAAGTATTTCTTTTAATTCTTGTGACGGGTAGATTCACGGCGCTGCCAAGCAAGGAAAGAAGCAGTATCATCAGTCCAGATTCTGGCAATAGCCCCAGTTTTGCGAATGCAAAAGACAGTAACTCTATCTGGATTAATATCACCAGGATGCCAAGTAGAGCGATGAAAAATAGCAGGTGAATCGGAGAAAAATAGTTTTTCATCAGGCTATATAGGGTATGAAAGCGTGAATATAGTACCCAGAGGCTTATTCTTTAAATTCAGTAGAAAAGACACTTGATTGTGATGTTTTTCCAAGAACTCGTTTAAGCAAAACTGCGATAAAGAGGTTGCGGTCGAACTGAAAGTTTCCTGTGCATCAATTAAAAATAAAATAATCAATAATGTTTATTAGCAGTCTTGAAGAGCTATATTCGTTGCAGTGGTGAATGATAATTCCTTGACGAAGACACTTTGTCTAACTACCATAAAAAAGGAAGGCGGCGCAAGCTATTGCTGTTTTCTGTATGCTTCTTTAACTAACTTAAGGGCTTATTATGTTACAGTTTAAAAAAACGTTATTAACCAGTATTGTACCCATGGTGTTGTTCATTGCGCTGGCAAGTCCAGTGATTGCTTCTGATGCGCATCATGCACACAAAGGGCTTAATTATGGTAGTTTTACTAAAGAACATGTATTGCTGACTCCTAAAAGCTATCGTGAATGGGTTTTTATTGGTGCATCTGTGACACCTAATGAATTGAACGATGATAAAGCAGCTTTCCCAGAATTTCATAATGTCTATATTGACCCTACCAGCTGGGATCACTGGAAGAAAACAGGTGAGTTCCGGGATGGAACTGTTATCGTTAAAGAATTAGCCAGCGTAGGAGGCAAGGAAGCGCCTAGCGGGCATGGTTATTTTCCGGGCGAGTTCAATGGCATTGCCGCTATGGTGAAAGATTCCAAACGTTATCCTGAAAGACCCGGCAATTGGGCATTTTTTGGTTTTGAATCGTATGAAGCCAAGCAAGGTATCATCCAGGACGATGAAGCATGCGCTGCCTGCCACAAGGAACATGCCGCGCACGATATGATCTTTACCCAATTCTATCCTGTATTACGCGCTGGAAAGCCAGGCAAATAAAAATAATGATGTGTACAGGCTTTGTCCTGAGGTGATATAGGAGAGCCTCTGAATAACATTGTTTGCCATTTCGGATATAGTGAGGAATTTTTTAGAATCATCATATGGATTTATTACCGCACGTGAAATGACAGTTATTCGGGGGCTTTTTTAGTTTTCTGGTTTGGTCGGGGTAAAGTATGCCGGAGAAGAGAATGTGGCTCATTTGAGACTACTGATCGGCAAGTGAAAAACTGCTCTACATCTATTACTTGCGGATATACGATAAAGTCTACCCCCCTTTCCTGAAAATCAAGCCGCTGAAAAATCCATGCAGCACGAGCTGACCATATGACATGTCAAGCAAGATGTTGCTGGAAAAATGCATTCAATGAACGCTTAAAAAGGTTTGTTGATCCTTTGTTTATTTATTTTTTCGAACATCTCATTTTATTGGACACAATAAAGAAGCACCTGCATGAGTCAGGGTAAAAAAGACTATCATAGATTTGCTACGAAAATTTTAAAGGATGTAGACAATTTGCGTGCGATAAATGAAGCTTGCAAATTGCCTTTTCATCTGGGGTTTTGTTAAGTTAAATATTATTCTGGTCCCGGTTTCTATCCTTAGTTACAAATCACAAGAACAAATGTTATTTGTAACTAAGGATAGGAGAATCATTCAGTCGAATTCAAAATTCAATTAGAGCTCATTTCATTGTGAAACAGAAAGTAAGTATTTCACAATATATCAAAGCTCTTTATTCGATGACATTCAAAGAGCCTGGTAAATGGATATTTTTGGGGTGGAGTTGACACCAGATAGTAAAGGCACCAGCTTTGTCGGCTACTAAAGAAATAACTTTTGTTTCTCCTGCTTTAATTATTTCTTTAATTCCATATTCATCAATGGCAAATCCTTCGCTAATGGGTGATTTATTTTCTACAGTGATTTTGACTGTAGTTCCTTTCTTGACAGCTAATGTCTCGGGTTCATTGAGAACATTAAAAGCACGAATATTGTTAACCGTTACACCTTCGACTTTGAGTTCTGGAATTGTGGTGTCATAAGCATTGATAACAACTTTAAAATCTTGCTCAGCGGCGTGTGTGACGCCTGATAACAACAATCCGAGAACAGAGCTTACGAACATGATTTTGGTTATTTTCATAGTATATATTTCCTCTTAAATTATATGTTTTAGTATAATGGTGCTTGCTTCGCACTTTTTAGTACGTAGGCGGTACTTACTCTAGTGGGGATAATTCCATATGTCAATATCGAATTATCCCAGCACTGAGGGCAGATTCTCCGTTATGAGCCGCTCGCTATAATTCCCATAATCAGCTGAAAGAGCTCGTCCGCGCGGCCGATTGATTCAATTGCACCATGCTTTTTTGCCTGTTTCTTGCGTTCCGGCAAGTTTGAGCCGGTATAGATAACGAATGGAGTTGTATCTCCCAGGGAACGAAGCTTGTCGGGAAGAACATAACCTTCCTGTGCTCGTGATGAATGATGCTGTATTTATTCTTCCTGATTCTTCTGATTATTATCACGATGATGTTTCTCAATCTGACTCTTCAAGATCAACATGGTTTGTTGTGATTCAAGCAATTGATTTTTTAATACCGCTAATTCAATTTTTAAGTCATTGTATGCAGTTTTAGTTGCAATCAGTTCAGTTTCTAATTTTCTGGTTTCAAATGAAGGGGTGAAGAATGGGACAATCACTAATAGCGCGGTAGCGATTGCGACTATCGCGGTTAAGCCAATCAACCACCTGGTCAGTTTCTCGTTAATCATTGCATTGCGTACAGTAATGACAGCATGAACGAGTGCTTCCTCGCTTTGTAAGACGTTTGGATTTTTATTTAATCTATCCAGAACCTCATTCAGACTAATCTTCAGGTATTCGTCAGTCGTTGGATTCTCTGTTTTATCGGCAAAGGAGCTCATCGCATTATGTGTGTTTCATAAGTATGGTTAAATGTATTTAAGCTATTGATATAAATATAATCCTGATAATTTCTATCTGTAATTTCAATCATTATAAATTTTTCATTGATGGTTGGGTGATGGCTGGATTAAGTTTGAGTGATTACTGGCATCGGAGGACATGACAGATCAGTCAATATAAAATAATCCATGCCGCCGAACAATTTCCCAATCAGAAAGTTTATCTTGCCGGCATACACCGTAACGAAAAGAGGGCGGCAATTCCGGGAATTTGAAGCGCAGATCGTAGAACCAGATGCACAAATCTGACTCAAGAGTATCAATACGCTCCAGTACCGGGAATTGGGAAAAGGCGCGAAAAGGCTCAAAAACAGGGCTGAGCCATGCTTCACGGACGAGTGTTCTCTGTGTGAAGTCATCACCGAATTGTTGCTGAATATGCCAATTATTTTCCGAAATGGGGCGATAGACAGACGCCATCTTTGGCAGGAACGAGGTTGTTTGGTGTTGTCCTAAGGATTGCTGTAAATTCATATCAGCAAGATGATAGGTTTCATTGTGCCGAATGATGATTTTCCAGTGGAACGGTGACAGCGGTTGTGGCAATGCGGTAATGTGCGCTTGTGAAATAGCTTGGGAATCGGCATAGCGGATGCCGATTTCGATGGCTTGCCGGTGCAAAGTCCATAGAAAAATCACATATCCGCATAAACATACTAAAGCCGCCATAGCCGCGATTCGTTGTCGCGGATAACGCCATGAAATGATCAGGCCGGCAATGATGATCAGACTGAACCAAGGGTCGATGACAAATACCAGCGGCAGGGAAAAACGTTCGGTTGAGAAGGGCGCGAACAACATCAATCCATACGAAGTGACGAAGTCTCCCGCGATATGAATGGCAATGCCGAGGCATATGGGAGGAAGAAACAATTTCCAGGCATCGTGTCTTTGAGTCAGCCATGCAAATAACCTGGCCAATAGCCATGCCCACAACGGTAATAAAATCAGCGAGTGCGTCGGGCCTTGGTGCCAATTCAAGTAGGTGAGCGTGTCGATCAGACGGAGCGCAAAATCCACATCCGGGAACGCAGCTGCGGTAAAGCCCGCTGTAATTTGCACGCGCAATGGTAATACAGTATCGTGTTCTGGCCGCAGTTGCGGCGGTGATTGCGCTACAGCCCGTGCCAGCAGGGCACCGCTTAAAGCATGCGTGAGCGGATCCATGATTTTTTATTATCAGCCGGACTTGGCATGAGTTTCAGGGGCAATCGGTTCTGTCAGTGAGGAAGGTTGGGGTTTTGTGGAGGTTTCGGGGGCAGATACAGATTGCTCAGCATAATCGGTTGCGGTTTCTTTGCGCGGAACACCATAAATTCTATGATCCAGCGATTCAGCCACGAGCAGTTTGTGCTCCAGGAAATCGCGCGTGCGCTGTGAATTTTCTGATGTATCCTGCATCCAGTAAGTAAATGTCGCTAAATAAATTGTAGTTAGCGCGGTTTCTTCCAGTGCGCGCCGCAGAAAGGTGGCATCGCGTTGTGCGGCTTCGCGCATCCATTGTACTGTACGGCTGATGCGCATGATGGCGGGAATCTGAATATGTAAGTGACCGGGTTCCAGTTTGGCGCCGATCATTTGCCGCGTAACCTTGCGATGTGCAACCAATGCATCCAGCCAGGTCATGATGAGATGCCGCAAGCGTTCGCGCGACGATAACGACAGAAATTCCACGGTTTCTGCTGCCTTGAGCATTTGGCCATCGGCCCGGTCAAACCAGGCGTCAACCAAATCTTCTTTTTCACGGAAATAAAGACGAATATCATCCAGAGAAATATTTAATTCAGTGGCGACATCAAACAAACGCACCGCTTCCCAGGATGAGCGTTCGGCGAGGGCAACGGCTGTATCCACGATTGCATCGCGTAATTCAGGCTTGTTTTTTTTCATCTTGATTCTCCTCAGGGTATTGGTAGGAGTGGTGCAATTTGATGCCATTTTCACTATAACATACAAGGAATCGCTAGAAAAACGTGTATGCTCGTGTTTCCAGAAATACTTGGCGTCACGCGCTATCAAAGAATTATCAATTGGTTGGAACATAGGTTGTGATTTTTTGAATTATTCTAAGAACCCGTTGCGCATTAGATTCTTATGTATCAAATGATGTTGAATAGTAAGCGAGAAGGATTCGGGTTGCCTGGTTTGAGATACAGGCAAGTTGAAGTGATTTTGTATAACATGCCGCACGTGGTATCGCGCTGGCGTGATGATGCCGGACTGTAAATGCAAACCAGGATCATCATACGAGATTCAGCATGCCTTCCCGGTTGAAACCATTCTTCTAATACCTGTGAATTTTCAATGATTATCCGGATACGGCCCGTTCGGGATTCTGACTTTCAATGGTTGCTTGAATTGCACCATACCGTGTACCGTGACCTGATAACACAAGAGTTCGGTTATTGGGATAGTGATGAGGAATTGGGTTTGTTCAAAAATGCATGGGAATCGAAGAAAATCGAAGTTCTTTTGCAGAATGACAAGCCTGTCGGTATGTTCATCGTGATTGCGCATGTGGATCATTTTTGGCTGGATGAAATTCAGATTGATCCTCGCTATCAAAATCAGGGCATCGGTACTGAAGTGATTGGACGATTGATTGCCAGAGCGCGCACATGTTTCTTGCCATTGCGATTGAGAGTTTTGCGCGTGAACCAGAACGCTTACCGGTTTTATCAGCGATTGGGTTTTCTGCGGATCGGTGGAGTAAAGCATCACCATGTGATGGAAATAAGATGATGTTTTGTGGGAAGGTTATCAATTGTAATCGTTCGATTCATTTTGATAATGCTCGGTCGCGGAGATGATTTGCCGGTCTCGTAAAAGAGTCATGTATTAAGGTCCGAAGTGTCACAATAAATATTAACATCATGTTTATTAATGAATAGATGTGAGATTAATAAATAATCAAGTTAGAAAAGATGTTTGGATTTGGTCACTTAATTTTCCTTTTTGTAATATACACACAGACTTATCCACAGAAATTGTGGATAGAAAATGAATTGTTAAAATTGCAAGAGCCGGATACAGTGCGTGCCGTATCAACTGCTTGGTAATATTGTATGGAAATCAGGTAACATAACAGGTTGCAGAATAATGCCTGGATGAAATACCTGAATCTAAAGTGAGTGAGGAGATTGTTTCGTGTTATCTTTAATTCAAGCTGCGGGTTGGCCGATTTGGCCGATCATAATTGCTTCCATAGTTGCCTTGGCTATTATCGGGGAACGGATGTGGACATTGCGTTTGAGCGTTGTTGCGCCGAAAGAGCTGTTACCCAGGGTGTTAAATGAATATAAGCGTAATGGCGTCAATCCTGAAATGCTGGCGCGCTTGCAGATGCATTCACCATTGGGGCAAATTCTTGCGGTTGGCCTTAGAAATGTCAAAAGTACACGCGAGGTGATGAAAGAGTCGATTGAAGAATCCGGCCGGGTGATTGTGCATGATTTAAGCCGTTACCTGACTACGCTGGGAACCATTGCCGCACTGAGTCCTCTGATGGGTCTGTTTGGTACACTGGTGGGTATGATTGAAATCTTCGGATCAAACTCTCCTACCGGTAGCAACCCTGCACAGCTTGCTTATGGGATATCCGTTGCGCTGTATAATGCTGCATTTGGCATACTTGTCGCCATTCCCAGCATGATTTTTTATCGCCACTTCAGAGCAAAGGTTGATGATTTTGTGATAGAGATGGAATTGCAAGCGTTAAAATTGGTAGAAATTGTGCATGGCGAGAGAGAGGGTTGATTTTTCTTACATGCACTTTCTTTGTAAAGCGCTTGAAGATGTTTATGACTTTATCGCGTTGCGCGGTAAATTCCAATTTATGAGCACGGATTAAAAGTGACTTCAATCTTGTGAGCTTCGGAAGAATCTGGAAATTTCCAATTGAAGTAACAAATCATGATGCTGAGCTAGTAGTGTATACTCCGCTGAATCTTTTTGGCAGGAAATTTGTGCCGTGCAGGTGGATTGATGAGATAACGGTAGAATGTATGGCAAATGGGGTGCGAGGCTTTTGCCGCCAATCCGATAAAATTAGATAATTGTTGAATCAAGAATTGATGATCCTGTTGCATGTTATTGGTTTTGTTGAAAGAAACATGAAAATGGGCTGTATTGCAAGTAAATGAATGAGAATTCCGGAATTTTGAGAAATATTAACTATCGCTATTTGATTTTTATTATATTTTTTCTCTGTCTGACAATCTTGCAAGGATGCGCGACGACACCTAAAAGTAGCGACGAAGATATTGATCCGGTTGATCCGCATGAGAAAATTAATCGTGCTTCTTATGATTTCACGGACCGGGTCGATCGAGCAATCCTTGAGCCCATTGTAAATGTTTATGCTGATTATGTGCCCAATGCCGCGCAACGATCAATTGGAAATTTCTATGATAATCTGGCCTATCCGAATGTCGTCCTGAATTCTTTTTTGCAAGGAAAAGTAAAGCAGGGCGCCGGGGATACGTTGCGTTTTCTTGTGAATTCGACGATTGGTCTGTTTGGATTGTTTGATATGGCAACTCACATGGGTTTACAAAAGCACGATGAAGATTTCGGCCAGACGCTAGGTGTGTGGGGAGTTAATACAGGCTCTTATTTATTTGTTCCGCTATTGGGACCCAGTAGTGAACGTGATGTGACCAATATACCGGTAGGGCTTGTGACCAATGTGCTTTTTTACGCGGGTCTTGCTGTGGGTACGTATTTTGCTGCGCCGTTGACTATTCTGGGTGTTATTGATAAGCGGGCCCGGTTGATAGGTCCGATGCAGATTCGGGATGAAGCGGCATTGGATCCATATTTGTTCGTACGTGAAGCATCACTGCAACAACGTGAGTTCCTGGTACATGATGGCAAACTGCCTCTGGACCTTTATTATGATCCTTTTCAGGATAATCCCTTTGATAACAATGTAAAAATCAAGAAATAGTGTTCCTGTTCTTGATTTTATCTTACTTCATAGGGTATTGAGTATCTGAACAACAATACAGCCGGTATTCGTTAACAAATACACTTTTATTTTAAATTTACAATAGATATGAGCGCTTAGGAATATATGGACGGATCACAGGGAATATCGGATATATCGCAGCAGCCGGAGGGGTTTACTGTGAATGATGAAATACCTTCAGCGTATTCAGTATCCAATCTGAATCAGGATGAAATCAATGTTGATGAGCTGGAAAATAAGTTTACACAAGCTCGTTCGGCCATATTGTCGCTACAGAAACCCGATGGACATTGGTGTTTCCCGCTGGAGGCAGATTGTACAATTCCGGCAGAATATATTCTGATGATGCATTTCATGGATGAAATCGATGTCATTCTGGAAAATAAAATCGCCCGCTTCATTCGTGAAAAGCAGGATCCAGCTCATGGCGGATGGCCATTATATTATGGCGGCGCATTTGATATCAGTTGTACCATTAAATCTTACTACGCCCTGAAGCTGGTGGGTGATTCTCTCGATGCAGCGCATATGGTGCGTGCCCGGGAAGCTATTCTGGAGCGTGGCGGTGCGGCTAAGGCTAATGTTTTTACTCGTTTGCTGTTAGCCATGTATGAGCAGATTCCGTGGAGTGGGGTGCCGGTTGTGCCTACGGAATTGATATTGCTGCCCAGTTGGTTTCCATTTCATATCAGTAAGGTTTCTTACTGGTCGCGTACCGTAATGATTCCGCTGTCTATTTTATGTACGATCAAAGCGCGCGCGATCAATCCTCGTAATGTGGATATCCGTGAATTATTTATTGTGCCGCCGGAACAGGAAAAGAATTATTTTCCGCAAGCAGATACCTGGTTGAAGCGTGCTTTCATGCTGGTCGAACGAGTTTTGTCACGTGTCGAACCCAAGCTTCCCCAAGCTATACGCCAATATTCGATACGTAAAGCGGAAAACTGGATACTTGAGCGTTTGAATGGCGAGTGCGGGATTGGTGCTATTTTTCCTGCAATGGTCAACGCGCATGAATCACTGGCATTGCTGGGTTATGCGTATGACCATCCCAGTCGGGTGCAATGCCGTAATGCGCTGCGGGGATTATTAATTGACGAAGGGGAGCGTGCCTGGTGTCAGCCATGTGTCTCACCAGTTTGGGATACGGTATTGACATGTCTGGCGTTGCAGGAAGATCCGGCAACGGATCAGGGGCCTGTACTAAAAGCACTGGATTGGCTGGTTGAGCAACAGGTTCTGGATGAGCCGGGTGATTGGCGCGACAAACGGCCGGATTTGCCAGGAGGCGGCTGGGCATTCCAATATGCGAATCCGCATTATCCTGATCTTGATGACACTGCTGCTGTAGCCTGGGCACTGGATCAAAGCGATGCGCAACGTTACCAGAAACCCTTGGATCGCGCAGCCAATTGGCTGGCAGGAATGCAATCGGATAATGGCGGTTTTGCGGCTTTTGATATTGATAATACCTATCATTATTTGAATGAAATCCCTTTTGCCGATCACGGTGCATTGATTGATCCTCCTACGAGTGATGTGACGGCGCGTTGTGTCGGCTTGCTGGGAAAATATGGGAAGCATCAACGCGAGGTTTGGCGCGGCATCAGTTTTCTGCTGCGGGAACAGGAGAAAAACGGCTCTTGGTTCGGACGCTGGGGTACCAATTATATTTATGGCACTTGGTCAGTACTGGAAGCTTTTCAGTTGGTCAACTTCGATATGCAGCATACATCGGCGCGGCGCGCCGTTAAGTGGTTAGAATCCGTGCAAAGAGCCGACGGCGGCTGGGGTGAGACGAATGATTCCTATCTGGATACACAGCTGGCCGGACAATTTCCTGGCACCAGTACCGCATTTCAAACCGCCTGGGCAGTGCTGGGTCTCTTGGCGGCTGGAGAAGTCAATAGTGAATCGGTACGCAGGGGTATCAATTATTTATTGCATAATCAGACGGATGATCATTTGTGGGAAGATCCCTGGTTTACTGCACCTGGTTTTCCGCGGGTTTTTTATCTGCGCTATCACGGGTATTCAAAATTCTTTCCGATTTGGGCGCTGGCGCGCTATCGTGCTCTAACAAAGGAGGCGGTTGCTTGAACGTAATCGGTATTGTTTCAGCGTTAAAGTCAGAGGCAACTTGTATAGTGAATTTGCGCATTCCTGTTTATCAGGTAGTGAATGCAGGAGAGAGAGCCCGTCTGTGCCTCAGCAGCATGGGAAGCAATGCAGCGCGGGGAGCAGCGCTGAAATTGCGCGAGTTTGGTGTTAATGCATTGGTGAGCTTTGGCGTTGCTGCTGCATTGGATGACAAACTGATTCCCGGCGATCTGGTGCTGCCTGAGGCCATTGCAGCGGGTGGAGAAAGTCTGCCGGTAGATCTGGAATGGCGTAATCACCTGGAGGGCTTGCTGTCAGCGCATTTGACTGTTACTGGCGGGATTCTCGCATCCAGTGAAACGCCTTTGACTTCCAGGCAGGAGAAGATTGCGCTGGGTGAGGCGGTCGGTGCTTGTGCGGCTGATATGGAAAGTGCGGCTGTGGCAAAAGTAGCGGCTGACGCCGGTATTCCGTTTATCGCCATCCGCGCGATTATCGATCCAGTCGATTTTTCTCCGCCGGAGGCATTGTTGAGCGCGGTGTATCCGGATGGCAGTGTTGATTTTATTCGTCTCATCACATTGCTGATTGGACGGTCGGTTTCAATCAAGACACTGTTTCATCTTGCATTAGGAATGCACGCAGCCCGCGCTACATTGACAAAAGTCGTGCAAACCGCCGGAGTGGCGTTTGCCAGCGGATCCATTCTTGAAAGCCGCGATGCAGATGGCAACGGTGAATCAGCCGATAATATGTGACTGAAACTGCAACGCGGCCAACTGTGAATACAGCGGGCTCGATTGTAGCAATTGCGCATGTGTTCCCAATGCATCCAGACGCCCGTGATCAAGCACAGCAATCCGATCGGCGGATTGCACCGTAGCCAAACGATGAGCAATGACCAGTGTGGTGCGGTTGCGCATCAGATGTTGCAATGCTTGCTGCACCCAAAACTCGCTTTGCGCATCCAGCGCGCTGGTGGCTTCGTCCAGTAGCAGAATGGGTGCATCGGCTAATAGTGCGCGTGCAATTGCCAGCCGCTGTTTCTGACCGCCGGATAAGCCCAGTCCGGAATCCCCCAAATGTGTCTGATAGCCTTGTGGCAGCATGCGAATGAAATCGTGTGCAAAAGCTGCTTTGGCGGCTGCCTCGACTTCGGTATCGGTAGCGTCGGGGCGGGCATAGCGAAGATTTTCGCTGATTGTGCCGTAGAATAGCGCCGGATTTTGTGATACCAGGGCAAAGCACTGCCTTAATGCAAAAATATCCAGATTCCGGATATCAATTCCTTCCAGCTTGATACTACCGGATTGGCTATCAAAAAAGCGCAGCAGCAGGTCAAACAGCGTGGATTTTCCTGCGCCGGAAGGGCCTACCAGCGCCAAAGTTTCGCCTGCGCGAATTGTAAATGATAGCTGATTGATAACCACCACCTCGGGGCGTGAGGGGTAGGCAAAGCACAATTGATCAAGGGCGATATTTCCGGATACTTTTGGTAATGGGTGGGGTTTCTCCGGAGATTGAATCAGATTTGGCGCTTGCAATAATTCTACCGTCCGTTCAGCGGCGCCGGCGGCACGCTGCAATTCACCAATGACTTCGGAAATGGAGGCAACGGCCGATCCGACAATAACGCTATAGAAAACAAAAGCGGCTAATTCTCCGGCGCTGATGCGGCTTTCGATGACATCCATACCGCCCACCCATAGCATTAATCCGACGGCACCGAGGACCAGAATTATGACGATAGTGATCAGTAACGCGCGTTGAGTAGTGCGTTGTTTGGCAACTGCAAATGCTGCCTCGACCTGATCGTGAAATGTGGATTGGTCGATGGATTGGTGATTGTAAGCCTGTACGGTTTTAATTTGTCCGAGCACCTCGCCGACATAAGCACCCACTGCAGCAATTTTGTCCTGGCTTTGGCGTGACAAATGCCGTACCCGTCGGCCATAAATCAGGATTGGAGCTACGACCAACGGCACACAGATCATCACCAGAGCGGTGAGTTTTGCATTGGTAATGAATAGCCAGATAATGCCGCCTATCATCATAATCAAATTGCGCAGCGCGAATGAAACCGAAGACCCGATCACAGTTTGTAGCAACGTCATATCAGCAGTGAGGCGCGATTGGATTTCGAGACTGCGGTTTTGCTCGAAAAATCCGGGATGAAGATGGATCAAGTGATTGAATACCTTACAGCGGATATCGGCAATTACCCTCTCCCCAAGCCAGGTGACCCAATAGTAGCGGGTAAATGTGCCCGCAGCCAATGCGATCACCAGTAATAAGAATATCGCTACATATTGACTCAAAAGGTCTTTGGATTGCGTTGCGAATCCTTGGTCTATCAGTAAGCGGATGCCTTGTCCGATCGATAACGTAATTGTCGCCGTAAATAATAAAGCCAGCAGACTGTAGATGACCTGGCGCTTATAGGGCGCAATAAAACTTGTCGCCATTTTGACAGCTTGCCAGCGCGTTTGTTTTTTATCGGAATGATGGGGCATGGAAGGTGATTCAATCATGAAAAGTACTTTATACACCCAATGTTGAATAATCGGTGTTGATCGGTTTATTCTTTGCAGCTTTTTGTAGATAGGATGTTACGAATTGTAGGAGCTGGTATGGGAATTTCCGGATCGATGCCTTTGAGTTATCGGATAAGAATTATCTTCAAGACCGCAGATTAAAAAAAGCGTACGGTAATTATTAACCCCGCAGCCAACTGCGGGGTTAATAACAGTCCGGCAGAGCCGTTAAGCCGTCCGTTCCGGGCAATGCAATGTCCAGTAAGATCATATCCAGCGATTTTACATTAGGAATTAATTGCACCGCCTCGGAGATATTCGAGGCTTCAATTACAAAAATATCATCGTGCAGCTTTTTAAGTGCATAGATCAATGATTCTCTAACCAATACATGATCTTCGATGAAAAGTATATTCATATGCAGCAATTCAGGATTGATCTGACAATTACCCAGCTTGATGAAGCAATTATCAGATCAGGTTGATTCTACCAACTATAAATCAGAGTACAAAGTCGGTGGCAGCGAGCACATGGAGCCCGTTTAATTGGATTTCCATATCGACATCTAAATTGCCATCACCTTCAAATTCAGCTTGAACAATGGTCCTATTGTTGACAGGATCCTGAAAATATCGCACTTCACCTCCACCGCTGAAATTGGCCGTACCTCTGAAAATGAAAGCATTATCAGCGCCGCCATTTACAGCATCGATGGATGACAAGTCGATTTCATCAACGCCGGCAGTAAATCCATTGATGACATCCCGGTTGGCGCCGACAGCGCTTTCGCTGAGTGCATTATAGTCAAAGGTATCGCTACCGCCACCGCCGGACATGACATCCCTGCCAGCACCACCGGTTAAGGTATCTTGCCCCAATCCACCGAAAATGATGTCATTGCCGCCTTGCCCCAGAAGCGTATCATTACCGTTTGCGCCATCCAGAGTATCCGCGCCGCCACCACCTTTGATCGTGTTGTTGGAGGCATTTCCGGTGACATTGTCATTGCCGTTGCCCATGAAGGCATTTTCAAAATTGGTATAGCTTTCTCCACCAAAGTTTGTCAGTCCGGTTGTCATGTTGAATACATAGCTGCCATTAAAGGCCGTATGGTCGATAGTATCAACGCCCGTTCCGCCATTCATGGTTTCACCACCAATGCCTGACTTCATGGAATCATTGCCCGCATCGCCGTTATAGGTTCCGCCATCGCCATCGGAGGTGATCGTGTCATTACCTCCGCCGCCATTTAACGTATCGATACCTCCGCCACCTACCAGGGTGTCATTGCCCAGACCGCCAAAAATGGTATTGTTTGCATTATTGCCGGTTACGGTATCGTTGCCTGCTCCCATTCTGGCGATTTCAAAATTGGTATAACTTTCTCCACCAAAGTTTGTCAGCCCGGTCAGCATGTTGAACTCATAATTTCCGCCAAACCATTGATGATCGATGGTATCAACCCCGGTGCCACCATTCATGGTCTCGGGTCCATTGCCTGAAAACATCAGATCATTGCCTGCATCACCGTTATAGATGCCGCCATCTCCATCGGAGAGAATATTGTCGTTACCGCCACCACCGTTCAGTTGATCGACACCGGCGTTTCCTCGTAATATATCGCTGCCAAAGCCACCGAATATGACATCATTGCCGTCACCTCCATTGATGGTGTCATTGTCGGCGCCGCCGTCGATGATATCGTTGCCTGCATCACCATTCAGCGTATCGTTGCCGCCATTACCGCTGATATTGTCAGCACCGGAACCACCAAAAACAGTATCGGGGCCGCCAGCGCTGCTGATAGTGTCGTTGCCGCCGAAGCCCCTGACAGTATCGGCTAACTGTGTTGGGAATCCGGAAACGCCAGGTGAAATCAGTGCCGCTGTAATTGTGTCATTACCATTTGTTCCATTGACTATAGCCATTTTGAATCTCCTTAAAATGAATGAAATGATTCATCTATCAGCTGATAGATTAGGACGAGCAAACATCAGGTTACAAGATATTCTTTATGTTGTGTGTGAGAAAAGTCACAAAACCGGAACGATTTCCGGTTTAGTCATTATGAGGTAAATTGCGATTTAAGCAATCCTGAATGATTGGGACGCTGGAGTGCCCGTTTCAAAGGAAGAAAGAGATGCTGCCGTGACTAAGCTGTTTTTGTTACGGAGCCGGTGAGTGATCAAATTTTTCGCCGAATCGAGCAGCGTGTATGTGCGCATCGACGAAAGCATTGACGCTGAGGCGGCCGGGGCGGGCACGCCCATCCGGGTAATGGCGCTTGAAATAAACCATTTTCTGGGTGCGTCCGACTTCGCGTAAGCGTTCGAGCAGCAGGTGCGTGACCTCGTTCGATTCCGATGCCCACGCATTGATCAGCAGGATTTCACCGGCTTTGCTATCCTCGAAGGAAAGCTCACCTTGTTCCGCAAGCCACATTTCACCCTTTTCCCGAGTGGTCAGCGCCCAGCCAAGGAACCCGGCAATGTGCCCATTATCCGATGCGATCAGATAGTGGCCACGGTTGATTTGTCCAACCAGTATGCGGGACCAGTGTCCGAACGGCAGGCGCGCAAAAGCCGGTTTAGTCATCAAATAACTGACCGCGAATCCAAGCGCTTGCGCAGGGTTGATTCCCGTCAGAAGACGAATTTTGGAAACGTCAATTTGAGTCGCAGATGATTTATCCGGCATATTCCGATTGAGTGGTTCGCGATCAATATGCTGTAGACATCAATCGCTGCGTTGAGTCACTTCCAAAAGATGATAGCCAAACTGTGTCTTAACCGGACCCTGTACTTCACCGACCGGAGCGCTGAAGACGACGGTGTCGAATTCCTGCACCATCTGTCCACGGCCGAATTCACCCAGTTCACCACCTTGTTTTCCGGATGGACATAATGAGTGCTCCTGGGCCAGTGTGCCAAAATCGGCACCACTTTCAATTTCTGCTTTCAAGTTGTTACATTGTTCTTCAGTTTTAACCAAAATATGACGTGCGCTAGCTCGTGCCATAAATTCTTCTCCTGTTATTGGACGAATACTTCTGAAAATCCCGGCATATTTGCAATGCCGGATTACTCGCAAAAAGACACCTCTTGAATAAGGTATAAAATATATGCGGAATTATTATTTCTTGCCCGTATTCGCCTTGCTCAGCATTCTTGATTTGCAGAAGTGCTCGTGATTAATTATCGTGGTACAGTTAAAGCATACCTTGGTCGGGTGATACATGCACTGTTTTTTTCAGTATCGCTGACCATCCATTTTTCAATGAATTGCCGGGGTATTATCGAATATGCTGGAGTTACGCAACATTACCAAAGGTTATGCCGAGAATCGGAAGGTGCTGATCAACTTGAGCTACACATTGAATGCGGGCGAGTACGTCGCGATTATGGGCGAATCGGGCGTGGGCAAATCGACGTTATTGAATCTGATTGCCGGTTTGGATTCTCCGGATTCCGGTGAAATTCGCATTAATGGAGCTGCCATTTCATCCATGCAAGATGATGCCGCGACGCAATTGCGGCGTGAACAGTTTGGTTTCATCTTCCAGGCGTTCCACGTGTTGCCTCATTTGACGCTGGCACAGAATATCGCGTTGCCGCTGTTGTTGAATGGTATAGCAACGGATTGCGTGAACCAGATGCTGGAGCAAGTAGGTCTGCATGGCCGCGGACATCATTTCCCGCGTCAGTTGTCCGGTGGCGAACTGCAGCGTGTTGCCATCGCCCGTGCATTAATTCATCGACCCCGATTGGTACTGGCGGACGAACCTACGGGTAATCTTGATCCGGACACCGCGCATGAAATTCTTCAGCTGATACGCAGGGAAATCAAAGCGAATGGTGCGACCGGCATTATCGTGACACATTCCCATATGGCAGCCGCCACGGCCGACAGGGTGCTGCATTTGACCAAGAATGGATTGCATCCGGCGCAGCCAGGGCATAATTTATGAAACCACCATCGATATTCCGCTGGATGATGATCAGTGAATGGCGCGCGCATATTATGCAAATAGCCGTTGCACTCATCGCCATAGCCATCGGGGTCGCTATGGCATTTTCGATTCATCTGATCAACAGCGCTGCTTTCAATGAATTTTCTGCAGCCAGCAAGAGCCTCTCCGGGCAATCGGATTTGCAGGTGCGTGGACGGAAAGCATTTCTTGATGAGGCGCTTTATCCGCTACTGGCTAAACATTCCAGCATTGCATTAGCGAACCCTGTTTTGGAGTTGGATGTGGCGGTGCCTGGAAAACAGCAAGGCAGAAATGATCACAAACTGAAAATCATCGGTATCGATCCGTTCAGGGCGGCGCAAATTTCTCCCGATTTGCTGGGGGTTCCCGAAGAAGGAGAAACGCTGGATCGTATCGCCAGCGATACGATATTTCTATCACCCGCTGCAATGGAATGGTTGCAGGTCGAGCAGGGCGATGCGCTGCAATTACAGGCTGGATTACAAGCGATCACGCTGCGTGTGGCGGGCGGTTTAGTGCGCGCGCGCGCTGGTCAACGCATAGCAGTGATGGATATTGGTGCGGTCCAGTGGCGCTTTGGACAGATCGGGCAATTGTCGCGGATTGAACTGAAACTCAAAGATGGCATTAATCACGCGGCATTTAAAACCAGACTGGCTAAGGAATTAGGTGAATCCTATTGGGTTATGGAAGCGGCGGATCAGGAAGCGCGGATTGCCAATATGTC
This sequence comes from Nitrosomonas ureae, assembly GCF_900108305.1. Classification (GTDB taxonomy): domain Bacteria; phylum Pseudomonadota; class Gammaproteobacteria; order Burkholderiales; family Nitrosomonadaceae; genus Nitrosomonas; species Nitrosomonas ureae_B. Next base: position 108,629 of record NZ_FNUX01000003.1, on the reverse strand, counting down.
GCGCGCTTATCGTATTAATCTGAACATGCTGGCCTTGGTGGCGCTATTTACGGGCACATTCCTGGTATTTTCCACGCAGGCTTTATCGGTGATACGGCGGCGTCAGCAATTTGCGTTGTTACGCGTACTGGGTTTCACGCGGCAGCAGTTGTTGCGGCAGATCATCGCAGAGGGCGGGTTTCTGGGGATAATGGGATCGGTATTGGGATTGGGACTGGGGTATGCCGTTGCAGCGGTGGCCATTCGGTTTTTGGGAGGAGATTTAGGGACAAATTTCTTTCCAGGCGTTAAACCGGGTATTTTTTTTGATCCTTGGGATGCTGTAATTTTTTTTGCAATAGGTTTGAGTGTGACATTGCTGGGAAGTATCGCGCCGGCATTGGAAGCCGTTCGAGCCCGGCCTGCATTGGCATTGCGCTCCGGCGCTGAAGATGCGGTTATGGCGAAATTGTCTTCGCCTTGGTTTGCGGTGATTTGTTTATCGCTCGCATTGCTGTTCACGCAATTACCCCCCATTTTCGAACTGCCGGTATTCGGTTATCTTGCGATTGCATTACTGTTGATTGGCGGCATTACGCTAATGCCGCGATTTGCTGCATGGACATTTGCATCTTTATTAAACCGGTTGCACCATGAGCGGATTGGTGCTGTTTTTACGTTGGCACTGGCACGCTTGGCGAATGCGCCGAATCAGGCCGCAATTGCATTGGGCGGCATATTGGCCAGTTTTAGCCTGATGGTTGCCATGGCGATTATGGTGACCAGTTTTCGTGTATCGATCGATGCGTGGCTTGGGCAGGTATTACCGGCCGATTTGTATGTGCGTGCTGCTGCAATCGGTGATCAGGGTGGTTTTCAGTCTGATGCGCAAAATGCGATCATCGCGTTGCCAGGATTTGATCGAGTGGATTTTTTCCGCACTCAGCAGTTGACACTTGATATTAATCGTCCGGATGTCACCTTGTTTGCCAGGCCGGTGGATAAGGAGGATCCGCGCAATACGCTGCCGCTGACGGATGATGTGATTGCGCCCGGGTCGTTGCCCGAAGAGGTAATGCCGGTTTGGGTATCCGAGGCGATGGTTGATTTATATGGTTATCGGGTGGGTGAGAAAGTGGTCCTGCCGATTGGCGCAGTGCCCAGCGAATTTCTGGTCGCCGGGGTATGGCGTGATTATGGCCGGCAGTTTGGCGCGATACAGATGCAGCTGACGGATTATCAGCGATTAACGGGGGATTTGAGTGTCAATAACGTGGCGCTGTGGCTGCAAGCTGGAACGTCATCAGATACCGTTGTTGCGAGCTTGCGTCAGCTGCCTTTTGGTGCGGCCCTTGAAATATCGAGATCGAGTGATATGCGTGCTTTGAGTTTTGAAATTTTTGACCGGAGCTTTGCGGTAACTTATTTACTGGAAATAGTGGCGGTCGTTATTGGATTACTGGGTGTGGCGGCTAGTTTTTCTGCGCAAATACTGGCGCGCGCTAAGGAATTTGGCATGCTGCGGCATATCGGCGTAATGCGCCGGCAGATTCTTGTTATGTTGACCGCGGAAGGCGGGTTGCTGACTGCGCTCGGAGTCGTGTTAGGTTTTGTACTGGGTTGGGGTATCAGTTTGATTCTGGTTTTTATCGTCAATCCGCAGTCCTTTCATTGGACGATGCAGTTGCATTTGCCGTGGGGCTGGTTATTGGCGATTGCCGTAATTATGTTGATTTCGGCGGCATTGACAGCTCTGTTTTTCGGACGTAAAGCGGTTTCCGTTCAGGTTATTCGCGCGGTACGGGAGGATTGGTAATGAAACGGAATAAATCTGGCAGTAATTTTAACGTTTTTGTCATGCTGCTTTTTAGCTGCTTACTCATTACCGGCGTATATGCCGAGTCGAACCGGTTAAAACCGGTTACTCCCGATTACCAGCTCTCTTTTCCTATGGATTATGGCGCACACCAGGATTTTCGCATTGAATGGTGGTATATCACGGGTTGGTTGGAGACAGAAGATAAGAAACCATTGGGTTTTCAGGTTACTTTTTTCCGTTATGCCACTGATCGTAATCACGATAATCCGAGCCGCTTTGCTGCAAAGGATTTAATTATCGCGCACTTGGCCTTATCCGATCCTGCGGTTGGTAAATTGATGCATGTTGAAAGAACTGCTCGTGAAGGTTTTGATCTTGCCTATGCCAAGCCAGGGAATACCAATGTTAGATTAGACGATTGGACATTGGTGCGAGAGGAGGATGGCCGCTATCAGGTGGATATGCAAGCCAGCGATTTTGGTTTGCAATTGTCATTAACACCCACGCAAAGCATGATGCTGCAAGATATGGACGGTTTTTCCCGTAAAGGCCCAAAACCGGAACAGGCCAGTTATTATTATAGCGAGCCGCATTTGAGCGTAACCGGCACAGTACTCAGGCAAAATAAGCCAGTAACTGTTAAAGGACGGGCTTGGCTGGATCATGAATGGTCAACTGCCCATTTGGATTCGGATGCCGACGGATGGGATTGGGTAGGCGCCAATCTGGATGATGGCTCTGCACTGGTGGCATTTCAAATACGTGCGAAACAGGGCGGGAAAGTATGGGCTTATGCAGCGCTGCGTGATGCAAAGGGAAATATGACCTTGTTTGATCCCGATCAGGTGGAATTTACGCCGATACGTACCTGGCGATCACCGCATACAGAGGCGGTTTATCCGGTTGCCATGCATATTCGCACCGGTGAGATTGAATGGCGGCTTACACCATTGCTGGACGATCAGGAGCTGGATGCGCGCCAATCCACCGCAGCGGTATATTGGGAAGGCGCTGTGATGCTGACCAAGGATAATAAGCCAGCGGGGCGCGGCTATCTTGAGCTGACGGGCTACGTGAAACCTTTGACATTGTGATGTTTAAAGTGCATCCGGTAACCGGAAAAGAATTTTCAATCATGCGATTTTCTGGCAAATAATAAAGCGTACTAAATTTCAACACTTTCATTGTTGTTAAATGTGAGTTAGAATTCGGTGGCGCAGTAATCTAAGTGGTACAAGATGATTGCGAATAATTACTCGGCTCCACACATAAAGATCGCTGTGGCAGTGAATCTGAGGGGCGGAGATAAGATTCACGATTACAAATTTTGTGATTGTGTGAGCAAGGGGAGTCGATAATTTGTCGGCTTTAAATCTAAATCAAAGAATGTACCTTAAATAAGGAGATAAACTATGAGCGAAGTCAACAGAAGAGAAACAGATGCGCAAGTTCTGAGATTGTTCTTCATCTCAGCAGCTGTTTTTATCGTTATTGGAGCAATTGTATACGGCGTATTCTAGACTGAGAAGTTTGCCGCTGCCCTTTATAGGCTTAAGTTCCGTTAGTTTTCTATCGGAACTTGATTCTTTTAAGTTGAAAAATAGGGCGGTATCAGTCAATGCATGCAAAAAATAAAATGCCCGTCTAGTAAAAGATTTTGGTTTACTGAACGGGCATTGCTTATATCATATACAGCGCTATTGCTGTAGTCTTCCTTCTTCTTGAATCAATGGTGATCAGTCGAGTTCTAATGTAAAGATAGTGTTATCCTGCTATAGAATTTTTTACTCAATAAAACCATAAGTAGCTGCACATCCATTAATCGTATTACCCAATAGAGAAATTATGAATGATGGTGCAGGCCAATGCCATGAAATACATGGCGTTAACATAAAATGCAAAAGAATCTTTACGGATTCTGGGCAGCGCATAGTTTTCAGTAAATATTTTTTGGTACACTGGGAGCAGGGTGTCTTATAAGCATTTTAAATGCAATAACGCCTCTGAAATACTCCCATAATACTTATCAAGTAATCTCTTGATACGGGTTAGTTAATTTAATTGTTAACCACACAGAGAATTTGAAAATAATGTCATTCAGCTTTGATAGTTTTTATGAGGCCAACCGCCGCATACTGATCTGGCTTATTCTGATTGGTATATTATGGCTTTTGCAAGATTTCTTTGGACTGATCTTCATCACCTTTGTTCTTACTTTTATTGCGACACCATTGGTACAGATGGGCCGGAACAAATTTAAATTGCCGCATCGTGCTTCCCTGGTGCTGGTATACATTTTTTTCCTGGTCGTGCTGGGTAGTTTTTTTCGTTACGTGACCCCCAGTGTCATCGGTGAATCCAATCGTTTTATTAATAACTTCAGCGAAGTACAGTTAAAGCTGATAGAAATGAAACGGGACATTATCGGAAAATACCCGGGTATCGAAAGCCCTCTGCATGGTTATGCCCGCAGTATTCTGGATGAGGATAGTCTGCGGGTAATCGACGCCAAGCTTAGCCGGTTCCGGCAAAAGCTCGATTTTTCTGATATCGAGCACCTGGATGACGTCAAAGAAAATGAGATTACCGAAGATACCTATGAGAAGCTGAGAAAGTACTACGACAAGGAAACCGAGTTGCTGGTGGAACTCCTTATGAGCAAACAGATAGGTAAGGTTCGTGAGGAATTACCGAAACTTATTAATTATCTTTATAAAGCGATCGGTACGATGTCACTGGCGCTGTTATTCAGTTTTTTGATTTTGTTTGACAACGTCCGCTTGGGCGGTTTGATGAAAAGCCTGCATGAGTCGAGATTAAGGGATTTCTATCAGGAAACCGCACAACCGGTAATTCGTTTTGCTTATGTCGTTGGTCGCGCCATTCAAGCGCAGGCAATGATTGCCTGCGTTAATACTTTTCTGACTTTGATAGGCTTGATAATGCTTGGAATTCCGTCGGTCGCATTGTTATCACTCATTGTTTTTGTGTGCAGTTTTATCCCGGTACTGGGGGTATTCATTTCTACTACGCCGATGGTGTTGGTTGCGTTGAATACAGGCGGTTTGACTTTGGCGTTAGGAATAGTCGGCATGATAACCATCATTCATATTATTGAAGCTTATGGCCTTAATCCGATGATTTATGGTAAACATCTCAAGCTTAATCCGGTGCTGGTGCTTATTATTTTACTTATTGCCTATCATGGTTTTGGTCTGTGGGGAATGATACTGGGGGTTCCGGTCGCATATTATTTTATTCATGATGTGTTTGGCGTGCCGTTATGGGATAGGCATCGATTAGGGCCAAGCGTAGCTAATAATTAATCAATTTACTTTAAGCGTTGTGTAGCCAGGTTCTGCAGGGGAGAATTTCATCGCTGGTGTTAAAAGTCTGTGTCTATATTTGTTAAAAATAGGCTTATGCAGTTAACGTAGAGCAATCATTTTTGCACACAATATTATATTTTATAACGCACTCACTTTACCCCCATGTTTCTTATAGACTTTATACTTAATATTGACCGGCATCTCCATGTGCTATCCTCAGAATATGGTCTATGGGTTTATGGCATTCTTTTTCTCATCATATTCTGCGAGACCGGATTAGTTGTAATGCCTTTTTTACCAGGGGATTCGCTTTTGTTTGCGGCAGGTACTCTGGCCTCGTTTGAAGATTCGCAACTTAGCCCTCATGTCCTGTTTGTCGGATTATGTATTGCAGGTATTCTGGGAGATAGCGTGAATTACTGGATCGGAAAAAAGGCCGGTCCCAAAGTTTTTACTTCGCAGGAATCCCGTTTCTTTAAACGCGAATACCTGCATAAAACGCACGCTTTTTACCTTAAATATGGAGCCAAAACGATAATTATTGCGCGTTTCATTCCAATTGTCCGAACGTTTGCCCCCTTTGTTGCCGGGATCGGAACAATGCCCTACCGCACCTTTATAACGTATAACGTTATCGGCGCCATATTGTGGGTCGGTATATTTATTTATTCAGGATTTTACTTCGGGCAACTTCCGGTGATTCAGCAAAACTTCAAACTGGTCATCCTGGCTATTATTGTTTTATCGATAACCCCTCCCATAATAGAATATCTGAAGCATCGATATAGAAAGTAGCATCCCTGATTATAGTTGCTTATTGGTGAATCAAAGCGCCACTACTGCCATGTGGCTATTTACCGGGTGTCCGCGCATTAGCGTTTATTTCCTGGGAAACTTCATTCTCAGTCCTTACCTTTTGATTTTGTGGAGTCTTGACTGCGATCAGCCAGCGGTCGAATCGGACTGATAATATCTTCACCGCCCGATGAGGTATCGATGCCGAGCGCGAGGTGGCTTTTACGGTAACCGTAGAGAAAATAGAAAATCAATCCGATTCCAGCCCAAATCGGGAATACCAGTTTCGCGTCGTTGGGCAGGAACCAGAAAAGTGTAATACAGCCAATCACAGCAAGCGGCCCCACCAGCCAGATTATCGGTGCCCTGAAAGGCCGTGTGCGATGCTTATCCCGGACGCGGAGTATCATGACTGCCAATGCAACCACCATGAAAGCGAACAATGTACCGGAGTTGGAGATGTCTGCCAGCTTGCCAACCGGAAAGAAGGCGGCAGCAATGGTGACGCCGATACCTGTTACGTAAGTCACGATATAAGGTGTTTTAAACCGTGTATGTACGCGGCTTAATACTTCAGGAAGCAATCCATCGCGCGCCATAACGAAAAAAATGCGCGTTTGTCCGAACAGCATCATCAGAACGACAGAAGGCAATGCCAGGAATGCAGCGAAGCCAAGTAAATTGCCAAATTTTTCCCATCCAATCTCACGTAAAACCAGTGCCAGAGCTTCACGCGAACATACGAGCGGCTGCTGTCCAACAGCGGCAAGCGACTGGCATTGTTCCGCCAGAGCGATTGAGCCGGGCATCAGGCCTTTTCCGGTCTCGTCGAGTATCGGTTGTGCGCCGATAGCGCCAATCGCACCGGCTGAAACCAATATATAGAAGATGGTACAAATTACGAGCGAGCTGATAAGTCCTATAGGCACGTTGCGTTGCGGATTCTTGGTCTCCTCGGCGGCAGTTGAAACCGCATCGAATCCGACATAGGCAAAAAAAATCGAGGATGCGGCAGCAACCACGCCTGCTTCGCCCAACGGCAGGAAAGGCTGGAAGTTTTCGATCTCAGCAACGGGAAGGGTCAATGCAATAAACAGCATCAAAGCAGCAATTTTGATTGTGACCAGCACAGCATTAAACGAGGCGCTTTCCCGCGTACCCACAACCAGTAGTCCGACGACCAGGATACAGACGAAAACCGCGGGTAGATTGATGATACCGCCTGCGAAGGGACCATTAGCCAGCCCGAAGGGTATGGTGATTCCTAGGGAGCTATCGAGAAGACCAACAAAATAGCCAGACCAACCGACCGCCACCGCGCTGGCGGCGACAGAGTACTCCAAGATTAGTGCCCAGCCCACCATCCAGGCTACCAATTCGCCCAGTACTGCATAGGAATAAGTATAGGCTGAACCTGAGACAGGCACCATTGAAGACAATTCAGAGTAACAAAGGGCCGCTACGATGCAAACGAAGCTAGCAATGATGAATGAGAGCATCATGCCTGGCCCGGCTTTCTGTGCAGCTTCCGCTGTGAGTACAAAAATACCGGTTCCGATGATTGCTCCGACACCCAGCAGGGTTAATTGCCATGGCCCCAGAGATCGATGAAGGCTTTTCTTTTCTGCTGTAGCCAGAATGGCGTCAAGTGATTTTACGCGCCAGAAAATCATGAATTCTTCCTTTTGTTAATGCAATTGTTTTTGATAGTCCAGATATACGTTGGGAGACAGTGTGCAAGCATTCGCGATGTTCAAAATGCAATTATGGTAAACAAAAGCGTAAAGTTTGAGAAAATCCTTCTGCAAACTGAATGGTTATTTATAACACAATGTATTAATTGATAAGAACAGTATTTCCTTAGTGGTTTCTGCAATAGAGCTGCACAATCTGTTAAATATACCATACCTTAATATCGGGAAGTGGATCATGGCTTGTGGTGCAGTGATTATCATGCGCTTCCTTAGAGCGGAATAGGATATAAGAGAAGAGGTATTTTGCAGATCAATATTACCCGCACAATCCTTGAATGATCAGCCGGATTTGTTTCAGGCGCGGAAAAAGTTATACTTCAACCCGCTAGGCAGGTACGCTGCTGGCAGTCTTAAGATTTAATCATAACGAAAGAAAAACAAGAAGGAGGCGTTGATGGGTGCGTTTTTCCGGCGAGTCCTGATTGGGGTCATTAAATTTTATCAAATCGTGATCAGCGCATTATTGGGGCAAAGTTGCCGCTTTTATCCGACGTGTTCCAATTACACCATTGAAGCGCTGGAGCTTCATGGTGTTTTGCGTGGCGGCTGGCTTGCGATCAAGCGCATTTCGCGGTGCCATCCCTGGAATCCGGGTGGTTTTGATCCGGTGCCGCAGGATAAGACGGAGCGTTAGAATGATGAGGTATGTTGTTAAAAATGGGGCTCATTGATTTAAGTAGCGAGTAGATTTGCATAGTACCACTGCGTAATTGTGCTGGCGATAAATAGGATATGGTTAAACCTTTGATACGGGGTAAATAGATAGATGCTTGGACGCCATATACAGAAATCGCCTGATTCATCACTTTTGACTTTGAATCAATGCTTGGCTAAATCGCGTAAAACGCGTAGCAACCTTATACTGCCTGGGCGGCTGGTATTTAGTCACTGTCAGATTGTTGGTGAAGTGGCGCGTGCACTGATAAGGCGTATGCCTGAATGGCTGCGTGCGGAATTGTTTCCCGCCGGTGCCGAATTAATTGCTGCTGCTCATGATATTGGAAAGGTTAGTCCGGCTTTTCAAAAGAAAATTTATGCCGCACTTTCTCAAAACGATGAAGCTATCCGTTTAAGACTGAGCGCGTTTAAGTTTAATGCTGATGCCGAGAAATGTTGGGGAGGACATGGCGGTGTTAGTCAGGCTACGGCAGATGCTCAAAATATCGGGAAGTATATTCCGGAGATTCTAGGCCAGCATCATGGATTTTCACCAAATTTGTCTACGCATCAAGCGACTAGTGAGGTGTTTGGCGGACAAGCATGGCAAGCACAACGTATCGAATTACTAGCGCAACTCAAACAAGCTCTGGGTGTCGATTTTCCCATTGTGAAAGACGCGTTACAGGCGCGTGTACTTGCCGGACTTACCACGGTTTCCGATTGGATTGGCTCCGGCCCGCTGTTTGAAGACCCTGATGGCGAGTGGCAGTCAAGAATTGAGCAGGCATTGGATTCGGCTGGATTCGTTCAGCCACAGTTGAGGGTTGGATTAAGCTTTCGCAATGTATTTGATTTTGATCCGAAAGATACTCAAACCAAGCTGATTGAGGCGGCGAATCAATCTGGCGTGTATGTGCTCGAAGCGCCGATGGGGCTGGGAAAAACCGAAGCTGCGCTCTATGCGGCTTATCAATTGCTATCTAAGAAGCTAACCACAGGCATTTATTTTGCGCTACCCACCCAGCTCACTTCTGACAAAATTCACGAGCGGGTTAATACATTCTTAACTCGAATCCTGGATGATAAATCACCTCATAAGGCCTTGCTCGTCCACAGTAATGCTTGGTTGAAACAGTTTGAAATGGGTGAAGAAGGCAATCCTGGCGGGGCGTGGTTTGCCCAGGGTAAGCGCGGTGTTTTGGCGCCTTTTGCAGTGGGCACGGTCGATCAGGCTTTGATGGCGGTCATGAATGTCAAGCATGGTTTTGTCCGTACCTTCGGCTTGGCGGGCAAGGTGGTGATACTGGACGAAGTTCATTCTTATGACAGTTTTACGGGTACGATTTTAGATGCACTGGTTAAGGCGCTACGTCAATTACATTGCACAGTTATTATCCTGAGTGCCACGCTTACCCAGGAACGGCGGGCTAAATTGCTCGGTATCGCGCCAATTTCCACCGCATATCCTTTAATTACAGCTCAGCCTAATACAGGAGAGCTTGCAGAAGTTTCAGCTGGATTGATTTCTGATGTTTCAGTAGCCATTGTTCATCAACCAGAAACCACTGCCCTTGAAGAAGTTTTGCACCGGGCTGCGGAAGGTCAGCAGGTACTGTGGATAGAGAACACCGTAAACGAAGCGCAAGTGCTTTACCAAAAACTTGCTGATCGTGCCAGAGAAATCGGCGTGGCGTGCGGCCTGTTGCATTCGCGTTTTACTAAAACCAACCGGACAACCAATGAAAATACTTGGGTAACATTTTTTGGTAAAGATGGTGTTGAGACTCGTGCACAGCAAGGGCGAATTCTCGTTGGAACTCAGGTACTCGAACAATCTCTGGATATTGATGCGGATTTTCTGGTTTCCCGTATCGCCCCTACCGATATGCTCCTGCAAAGGTTGGGACGTTTATGGCGGCATGAAAAGACCCCGCGTCCGCAAACAGCCCGGCGCGAAGCTTGGATAATTTCACCAGATTTGGCAGCCGCCATCGACTCTCCTGAACTAGTCTTTGGGGCAACGGCGAAGGTTTATGCGCCTTACGTGCTTTGCCGCAGTCTGACGGTTTGGCAGGGTATCACCCAAGTTCGTTTGCCCGACCAGATTCGTGAATTGATTGAAGCGACCTACGCCGCACAAAACGAGAGTGAGCAAATGGCCAAGTATCTGTATCAAGTGGAGATTATGCGGGACAAACTCGAACGACTGGCATTGTTGGGAATATCGCAAGGCGGCACGACATTACCCGAAGAAAAGGCGCAAACCCGTCACAGCGAGCTGGAATCGACCGAAGTGCTACTGATTCGTTCTTGTCAACATGATCAGAAAAAGCCAGGGATTTGGGTTACTTTTCTCAGCGATGAAAAAAAATGGGTTCCCTATAATGGCCGTTCCTTGTCGCGCAAACAATGGTGTGAGATCAGTGCAACGCTCATGCAAAACACATTAAAAGTTACCGATTATCTTGCACCTAAGGCGGTTAGCAAAACCCAAATCCACTGGCTCGGTGATTACTTCTATCTGGGTAAGCCTGAATATGAAGAAAGTGTCATGCTGCGAGTGGCACTGGTCGATGAAAGTGGAGCAGTTAAGTCACTGGATAACAGCGTGGTCAATGATAGTTATGACATTAGCTATGATGCGTTGATTGGTTATCAAGCCAGAAAAAAATAAGGAAAAATATGATTGTAGAAAACCGTTTTAACCTGATTGATGAGCCCTGGATTCCAATTGTCGATGTAGGGCGAGTCAGTTTAAAGCAGTTATTTGACCATTCAGACTATCGCGCATTAGGTGGTAACCCAGTGCAAAAAATCGCTTTAATAAAACTGCTATTAGCCATTGCCCAGGCCGCGTATACGCCTGAAGATGATAGCGATTGGGCTAAATTGGGTGCGGAGGGGATGGTGAAGAAAAGCTTGGAATATCTCGAGCGCTGGCATGACCGGTTTTATTTGTATGGTGAAAAACCGTTTTTGCAAATGCCAGCCATCAAAGCTGCTGCTGTGCAAAATTATGGTGTGGTGCTGCCTGAAATTTCCACTGGCAATACGACTGTACTTACTCAATCCCACATAGAAAAAAGCTTATCTGATGCAGACAAGTCCTTGTTGATTGTGCAGTTGATGGGTTTTGGCTTGGGTGGCAAGAAAACTGATAATTCAGTTATTCTTTCACCCGGTTATCAAGGTAAGTTTAACGACAAAGGCAAGCCGTCTACGGGCAAACCTAGTGCATCCATTGGTTTTTTGGGGTTTTTACATAATTTCTTGCAGGGCAACTCTTTGCAAGAAACTTTGTGGCTTAATTTATTTACCAGGCAGAAAATTTCCGGTTTGGCGATATTTCCCCAAGGAATGGGAGCAGCACCTTGGGAGCAGATGCCCGCAGGTGAAAGCTGTGCAGTTGCCGAAGCATTGAAATCCAGCATTATGGGGCGGCTGATTCCACTTTCGCGCTTTTGCTTATTGACAGAAAATGGCTTGCATTACTCCGAAGGTATTGCGCATCCGGGCTATAAAGAGGGAGGTATTGATCCCAGTATATCCATAGATTCTTCTGCGAAAGACCCAAAAGCTATCTGGTCCGATCCTGATAAACGTCCTTGGCGACTGTTGACAGCATTACTGAGCTTTTTTTCGCAAACAAGCAATAAAGGATTTGACTGTTATCAACTGCGATGGAACATGGACCGTGCCATCCGGCAAATACACGTTATTGGTATTTGGTCGGGCGGTCTACGGGTTAGTAGCAACGCGGGTGAGCAATATGTATCAGGTTCCGATGATTTTGTTGAATCGATAATTCAGCTTAGAAGCGATATGTTGGGTGAGGTTTGGTTTGCCAATCTGCAACTTGAAATGGACGAGTTGGATAAGCTTTCAAAAACCGTTTATGGCGCAACCTTCAATTATTTCAAAAGCCAGAACATGGAAACCAAAGAACAGGCGGCATTGGCCAGTAACCTTTTCTGGCAACTATGCGAACGGCGCTTCCAAGAGTTGGTTAACATTTGTGATAACGCGGAGCAAGTCCTTGCCATGCGTCCGGTTTTTGCCCGGTTTGTCGACAAAGCTTACGATACCTGTTGCTCAAAGGATACCGCGCGTCAGCTTGATGCCTGGGCAAAGAATCGTCCTGATCTAAGAAAATATCTTAAGAAACCCACCCAGGAGGCGGCATAAGTATGGATACCAAGGTGCAGACACAAAAAAATGATTCGCCTCACAATAAAAGCCTTGCATTTGTGGATTACATCATTAACCGCTGCCAGGCTGATAATGGTTTAAGGGCAGCGCTTAAACGCGCTGACAATCCCGCCACTGAATATCAAAGCTGGGAGGTATTAGCAGGCTTCAAAGTAGACTTGGAATATGAAAATCAACGTTTACCCTATGCGGCGATTGGTGCCGCCATTGCCCGGACAAAAACCGAGAAAAATGGCACTGTCAGAATCGGACGAGCGATTGCAAATTGTTACGAGGACGGCAATGCCAGCGATCAGGCCAAAGCCAAGTTACGCCGTTTGTTAGCCTGTGATTCCGTACCTGAGGTCTGTCGTATTTTACGTCCGTTGTTTAGCTTGATCGAAGCCAAGAGCAATATTGCTCTGGACTACGCCGGTTTGCTTAATGATTTGCTGTGGTTTGGCCATAACGATAGCCAGTCTCGCATCAAGGCAAGCTGGGCGCAGGATTTTTACGGTAAACCGGCAGTGGAGGGTAAGGATGAGTGAAGATATATTGGCTTATGCCAGTGTGCTGCGCTTAAGCCGTGCTGACATGAAAATCCTGAATATCAAGGATGCTTATGCCTTGCATAAAGTCGTGTATGGCTTGTTTGAGGATGTGCGTACCGATGCTGAAAAACAAACCAGTATCGCCAGCGGTATTACTTATGCGGATAAAAGCGGTGATTTTAATACCCGGCAAATTCTGATGTTATCCAATCGCAAACCGCATCAAACGCCGCAATTTGGCGAAGTACAAACCAAGTCCATTCATTCGGATTTTCTGGCCCACAAACGCTACGCCTTTGAAATCACCCTGAATCCCGGCAAGCGTGATAAGCAAACGGGCAAAATCGTGCCGATCCGTGGTCGCGAAGGTATCGAGCAATGGTTTAAGGAACGTGCACCAAAATCCTGGGGGTTTAGTGTGAACCCTAGAAATCTGCAAACCCATAAGATCAGCGTGCAAGTTTTTGAGAAGATGGGAAAAACCATTACGCATGGTAGCGCTACGCTTCAAGGAGAACTGACAGTCATCGATCGGGAGCGTTTTATCCTGAGTTTTCTCCACGGCATAGGACGAGGCCGGGCATTTGGCTTCGGGTTGCTGCAAATCGTACCTTTAACCGCTATCTAACATCTAACTCTTGTTTGACGTTAAACCCCAATCCTATTCACTTGAAAGGTAATCAAATGACCATTAATAATCCATTCAAAAATATACGCATCGAATTTCATATCCTGCAATCCTTCCCTGTTACTTGCCTCAATCGAGACGATGTCGGTGCGCCAAAAACTGCCATGATTGGTGGTGTGCAACGCGCCCGGGTCAGTTCGCAGGCGTGGAAGCGTCCAGTGCGGATGGCGATGCACGATTTTGGAGCAAAACTAGGCGTGCGTACCAAGCATGTTGCCAGCACCATTGCACAAGCTTGTGTTGATTCAGGTGCGACCAATGAGCAGGCCAATGCTTGCGGTGAAATGCTCGCCACCTATTTGAGTAAAGACACGTTGCTGTTTTTTACCATGACAGAGGCCAAGGCTTTTGCCGAATATGCCAGAGAGCAAGGTTTCGATGCCAAAAAACTCAAAGACAAAGATGCTCATAAAGTGGCGAAAAAGGTTTTAAATCCGGCTGTTGATGGCGTCGATATTGCATTCTTTGGCCGTATGGTTGCACAAGCGGCTGAATTGAATGTCGAAGCTGCCGCGTCATTCTCTCATGCGATTTCTACGCACAAAGTCAGTAACGAAGTTGAATTTTTCACCGCCCTGGATGATCTTGCTACCGAACCCGGTTCTGCCCACATGGGCAGCTTGGAATTCAACTCCGCCACTTATTATCGTTATGTGTGCCTGGATTTGGGGCAACTGTGTCAAACCCTGATGGGGCAAAACTTGCCGGATGCAATTGAAAACTTTACCAAAGCCTTGTTTGTGGCGATACCGACTGCGCGGCAAACCACTCAATCGGGCGCATCGCCTTGGGAATTTGCCAAGGTACTGGTGCGAAAAGGCCAGCGCCTGCAAGTGCCATTCGAAACAGCAATTAAGGCTAAAGACGGCGGTTTTATCCAACCCAGCATAGAGGCTATGACGGGCTATTTAACCAGACAAGAAAAACTGCATGGCAGTCTGTTCGGAAAGCAAGCGGAATATACCTACGGGCAGGATGATAGTTTCAATATTGACACTTTAATCGCTGCACTTAGACAGCATGCCGCCGGGTGCGCTTGAGGATAAGGTAGATGAGTAACATTTATTTATTATTATGGTTTGAGGCCCCATTGCAGTCCTGGGGTTTTGATTCCAAATTTGGACGGCGCGATACGCAAATTTTTCCTACCAAGTCGGGGGTGCTGGGTTTGCTGTGTTCAGCGTTAGGTGCTGGCGGTGAGCAGCGGGAGTTCCTGGCTGAGTTTGCTACACTCGATCAAACGGTGATTTCCTTTGTGCGCGGTAAACAAACAGCAAATGGCGTTATCAAGCAAGATCGAGAACCTCTGTTGCGTGATTTCCATATGGTTGGCAGCGGCTATGACGATCAGGATCCGTGGACGAGTTTGCTTATCCCAAAAACTAGCGAAGGCAAAAAGGCGGTGGGGGGAGGTACCAAAATGACCTATCGCTATTATTTGCAAGACGCCGTTTTTGCTGTGGTGCTTGGCGTGCCCACTGATAAAGCAGAAGCCATCGCGCAAGCCCTGCAAAATCCTGCCTGGGATATTTATCTCGGACGTAAAAATTGTGTGCCAACCGATTTTATCTATCGCGGAACCTTTGATAATGAAGCTGCCGCTATAGAACAGGCAGGGTTAATTGCAATGGAAAAACAACGCATCGAGGATTTTCGAGTGGTGCATGGCGCGCTTGATGATGGCGAGGCAGATGAAATTTTTACCATTAATGACGTTCCTGTGCAATTCGGTGCAGATAAGCGATACCGGGATCGTCAAGTGAGTTTGATTTATGCCCGATGAAGCTACGTTATCAAAGCCGCCATCTAGCCGTTTGCTCATCAAGGTTACCCGTGACAGTTTGCCGCAGGTCAAAGACAAATATCCATTTATCTACCTTGAACGCGGGCGGCTGGAAATCGATGATTCCAGTATTAAATGGATAGACTGTGAAGCCAATGTCGTGCGTTTACCCATTGCCACTGTCAATTGTTTACTATTGGGTCCAGGCACCAGCATTACTCACGAAGCGGTCAAAGTTATTGCGCAATCCAATTGCAACGTGTGTTGGGTGGGAGAAGACAGTTTGCTGTTTTATGCCAACGGGCAAACACCAACAGCAGATACTCGTAATATGCGCGAGCAAATCAAGCTTTCTACTGATCCGAAAAAATCAGTAGAAGTTGCGCGACGAATGTTCGCCAGACGTTTCCCCGAAGCAGATTTGATGGGCAAGTCTTTAAAAGAAATGATGGGTATGGAAGGCTACCGTGTCCGTGCTTTATATGAACAAAAGGGGAAAGAATACGGTGTAGGTTGGAAAGGTCGTAGTTTTACACCAGGCAAATTTGAGCTGGGAGATATCACTAACCAAGTGCTTACGGCCAGTAATGCTGCGCTTTACGGTATTTTAAGTTCCGCTGTGCATAGTATGGGTTATTCACCACATATTGGCTTTATTCATTCCGGAAGTCCATTGCCATTTGTATACGACTTGGCTGATCTATACAAAGAATATCTTTGTATCGACTTGGCTTTTTCTCTGACACTTGAGATGGCCGGACGCTACAACAAGCACAAAGTATCTGATGCTTTTCGTCAGCGTGTCATTGAGACGGATTTGCTGGGTAAGATAGGCCAAGACATTGAGTCCATATTGGGAGTGAAAAATGCTCGTTGTGATAGCCAATGATTTACCGCCTGCTGTGCGCGGGCGAATGAAACTCTGGTTTATTGAGCCACGTCCCAACGTGTTTATTTCAGGAGTAAAAGATGCGGTTGCTAAAAAAGTAGTGGATTATTTGCACCGCCACTGCCCGCTTGAAAGCGGTTTGATGATTTTTCGGCGTATTCCAGAGACGCCTGGTTATGAAATATGCGGTGTAGGTGATACCAAGCGCAATCTTACCGAAATTTCTGGTTTGCAATTAGTAATTGAAAAATAAATACTGACTGAAGCCGTGGGTTTAAAGTTATAGTATTTCAGTATGAAGAGATTGGATTGCTAGAACACAACCAATAGTGTTTTAGCATCGCTCTTTAACAATTTGTTGGGGTTTTCCCCACGCTCGTGGGGGTGTTTCCATACCATGGCCTGGAATCAATGTGCATGTCCAGTTTTCCCCACGCTCGTGGGGGTGTTTCCACGACAAAGGAAATGAGTGAACGTGAAGTAATGTTTTCCCCACGCTCGTGGGGGTGTTTCTATCAAGCTGATAGCAACATTAATATAATGATTGTTTTCCCCACGCTCGTGGGGGTGTTTCCTTTCAACGCACCATCCGTTATCACTTCAATCTGTTTTCCCCACGCTCGTGGGGGTGTTTCTTCCTTCAAATGGGAGTGTGGCCAAGATGTCACGTTTTCCCCACGCTCGTGGGGGTGTTTCCAGATATCCGGGATAGAAAAACAGTTGCCGGGTGTTTTCCCCACGCTCGTGGGGGTGTTTCTCAGTCACACGGATGTTACTGATTAGGTTATAAGTTTTCCCCACGCTCGTGGGGGTGTTTCTAAAATAGACTTGTCAACTATTATTTAACAAAAGTTTTCCCCACGCTCGTGGGGGTGTTTCTCGGATTTTACGCGCTTTGGCTTAATGAGGCTAGTTTTCCCCACGCTCGTGGGGGTGTTTCTTCAGACTTGAGGAAACTGTGCTAGTAGAGACGGTTTTCCCCACGCTCGTGGGGGTGTTTCTTTCGTGGATACTTGGACGTTACAAGGCAGATTGTTTTCCCCACGCTCGTGGGGGTGTTTCTGATACAGCGTATCGCCATCAATTCGGATTTGCGTTTTCCCCACGCTCGTGGGGGTGTTTCCCTATTTCTTGAGTATTTAGCGAGTCCTTTGTTGTTTTCCCCACGCTCGTGGGGGTGTTTCGACGGCGTTACAGTCGCCGCGCCGCAACCTTTAGTTTTCCCCACGCTCGTGGGGGTGTTTCTAATCATGCCTCCAGAAAATCAAATTGATAGCAGTTTTCCCCACGCTCGTGGGGGTGTTTCCACTTGCTGGCACAGCAGCACTTACATGACCAAGTTTTCCCCACGCTCGTGGGGGTGTTTCCCAGATTGATACACCGCGATTGATTTGTCCGGTGTTTTCCCCACGCTCGTGGGGGTGTTTCTATAACAAATTGCGATTGGATGTTATAGATGATGTTTTCCCCACGCTCGTGGGGGTGTTTCTAGATCACGATGGTGGAATAATCGCCGGTCATGGGTTTTCCCCACGCTCGTGGGGGTGTTTCTAATCAAGGTACATGTCAACTGTTTGTGTGATCGTTTTCCCCACGCTCGTGGGGGTGTTTCTACGGTATTAGACGCGGGTTTCAAAGCGATGACGTTTTCCCCACGCTCGTGGGGGTGTTTCCACTGAATGATCCGGGAGCTTGCTCTTGATTGCGTTTTCCCCACGCTCGTGGGGGTGTTTCCATGTGCCGATGTTCCCGAGACTGCACCTATCTGTTTTCCCCACGCTCGTGGGGGTGTTTCTAATGCAAGGGTTAAAAGGATATGCTCGCCATGGTTTTCCCCACGCTCGTGGGGGTGTTTCTACGCCATTAAGATAAAAACGTGTAGCAATTACGTTTTCCCCACGCTCGTGGGGGTGTTTCCACCTATAAAGTCGGGATTTGATAATCCTCTGGGTTTTCCCCACGCTCGTGGGGGTGTTTCTACGCCGTTTTTTGCCTTCAATAATTAAATCAGGTTTTCCCCACGCTCGTGGGGGTGTTTCCATCATCGGACTGGGATTCCAAAGAATCACTACGTTTTCCCCACGCTCGTGGGGGTGTTTCTTTGTGATGTTGAGTTTGACATCAAGCCGGGTGGTTTTCCCCACGCTCGTGGGGGTGTTTCCATCGAATGGAAAAAGAAATGCTACAGAATAAAGTTTTCCCCACGCTCGTGGGGGTGTTTCTTTCGCCGGTGTCGGTATTTACGTTTTTAACTGGTTTTCCCCACGCTCGTGGGGGTGTTTCTGCCGTTGGTTGAGAAGTATGCTCTCAAAGTGGGTTTTCCCCACGCTCGTGGGGGTGTTTCTATTCCATCTGATAGGAATTTTGCAATGATTATGTTTTCCCCACGCTCGTGGGGGTGTTTCCGTGATCGTATTTGATACCAAAGGAGAGCCTGCGTTTTCCCCACGCTCGTGGGGGTGTTTCTACATCAATGCGAAAATTTCAAACGTTGGCTAGAGTTTTCCCCACGCTCGTGGGGGTGTTTCTGAACAAGGTCATTTAATATGGAAAAATAGACCGTTTTCCCCACGCTCGTGGGGGTGTTTCCTTCTAGGCGTGAAAGAATCGCAAGTAAAGGTCGTTTTCCCCACGCTCGTGGGGGTGTTTCTCAATGTTCGAGCTTAATCTTTGCATTACGATTGTTTTCCCCACGCTCGTGGGGGTGTTTCCGTATCAGCCCCATCAGGAGGATCCTAGTATCTGTTTTCCCCACGCTCGTGGGGGTGTTTCTCCATCCGGGCTTGATTTAAAAATGATGAATTCGTTTTCCCCACGCTCGTGGGGGTGTTTCTTCAATCGTGATTTCCGAGTGCGCTGAGACTTGGTTTTCCCCACGCTCGTGGGGGTGTTTCAGTGTCAACACATGTAAACACTCCGGGAGAGTAAAGCCCTAACATCAGAGTTCACTACCGCGTTTATGGTGGTTAAATGTAGTAATCCTTTAATGGCGGAAACCCGTTGAACTCCACTGAGCTGTATGTCGTTGTGTAGGCGCCAGTTGACAGCCAATATAATCGATCTCCCGCTGCGAGATTCAAGGGTAAGCCGTACTTATAGTTTTCATACATAATGTCTGCACTGTCGCATGTCGGTCCGGCGATGATCGCGTTCTCAAATTCGCCGTTCTTCTCTGTGTAAATCGGATACTTGATTGATTCGTCAAGTGTCTCGATCAGCCCGGTAAACTTCCCGACGTCGGTGTATATCCATCGATGCAGCGCTGTACGTGATTTACGCGAGATCAGCACGACTTCGCTGACAAGCACGCCAGCATTGGAAATCATTGAACGGCCGGGTTCGATGATGATTTCGGGCATGTCATTCAGGAAATCTTCGTGCAGGAATCGCGCAATCTCTTCAGCGTAGATCGAGAGTTCGTTCGTGCGTTGCAAATAGTTGGCTGGGAAGCCGCCGCCCATGTTGATCATCTTCAGCTTAATGCGATCTTCTTCCCACAAGCGATTGAAGATTACTTTTACCTTACCGAGCGCCGCATCCCAAGCGCCGATTTCACGTTGTTGTGAGCCGACATGGAACGATACGCCATAAGGGTCGAGGCCGAGATCGCGTGCGAGGATCAACAAATCCATAGCCATGTCACTCTCGCAGCCGAATTTGCGCGACAGCGGCCAGTCAGCGGTCAAAGTGCCTTCTGTCAGGATACGGGTGTAGATGCGCGCACCGGGCGCGGCTTTCGCAATGTTGCGCAGATCTGCCTCGGAATCGGTCGCGAACATCCGTACTCCCTTCTGATAGAAGGTGCGGATGTCCTTGGCTTTTTTGATCGTATTGCCGAAGCTGATGCGATCGGGTGTCACGCCCAGTGCGAGCACCTTGTCGAGTTCGTATGTCGATGCGATATCAAAGCATGCGCCTTTATCTTTGAGCAGTGTCAGGATTTGCGGTGCCGGATTGGCTTTGACCGCGTAGTAGGTGCGCGCGTACGGAAAATGCCGCGACATTTCATCGTATTGGCGATCAATCGTCGCGAGATCTACTACCAGGAAGGGTGTTTCGCGCGTGTCGGAGAAGGCTTTAATTCGCCTCCAGGTGGATTCATCGAAATAATCGTAAACTGTAATCGCTGTGTCGGACATGAGCAGATGGATTCTCCAAGTTAGGGTGTTCGGGAGTATTATGTAGCCGAGAGCGGATGATCCTACAGGGTATCTGCCCGTTGTTGCAACTGACAATTCCGGAAATTTCTAGCATTATAAACATAACAATATGAAAAAAATGGATTTCTAATCCCGTTTTATAGTATCAGAGTTAGTCAGTGCGGTAATAAATATCGATAATAAATGGGGAGCAAGCTATCTTGGCAGTTCACCGGCTGCGCGAGTACTAGTGCAACGAAGTGATTCGCTCGTGCAGCCAATTAATCAGCGTTTCCTAAGAAATAGAAAATAGTGAGTGCGTAGTCTAATTTGGAGTCCATGGAATCAAGCTGCAAGAAGATTTGCATACTATCGCTGCGTAAATTGTGCTGGCCATAAGCAACTTCGCCCTTTCTGCTTGTGCTAGCGGTTATGAAAAATTTCTGTCGATTTCGTAATCTCCTGCCGCTTGTTCCTATATCTTGTAGTTACGAGAATGCAATGATCATTCTGAAATGATTGGATTAATATCAAAATGGTGCGAGATCAGTCGTATAAATTCTGGTGGCCTGCGTTTTATGCAGGAATAGCTGCGGGAATATTCTCAACCGTCGCACAGATACTTTTGTGGTGGTTATTCTGGGATGAGCTACCTTCGATTTTGTATCGTGATGCACGGTTTGCGGCCGCGATCATTTTGGGGGAGGGAGTTTTGCCACCTCCAGCAACCCTCGATTGGTATGTAATGTTCATCGCAGCATTGCTTCACTTCGGTCTTTCCATCGCTTACGCGATTATCCTTTCCTGGCTGATTCACTGTATTGACATAACAAACTCACTGATCGCTGGTGGTTTATATGGTCTGGGATTGTTCCTCATGAATATGTACGGTTTTGTCATGATTTTCCCGTGGTTTGTTGATACGCGGGATTGGATTACAGTCGCTGCTCATATAGCGTTCGGTGTTTCTGCTGCAGGTGTGTACAAGGTTTTATCCCGGCAATAAACAGCCATAAAGCTATTGATTGTTGTTGGGGGGTATGTGAGATTCAGCTTCTTATCATCCTGATTAAGCGTATGTTTAAGAATGGATTTGACGGCAGAGGTTATGTACGATAACGAACGGAAATTCGAATGCCTTTGTTTTAATATCTATCCCCATATAAGTATTGGATAGGTAGATATTCAAGTGCAAGCACGAGCATTGCAAATGTACTCACTTACTGCTCGTTTCTGTAAAGGATTTGTTAGAGCCGGGGCATGAGTAATTAATATTACTTTCTGAAAAGTTCCTATTTAACAAACATCAGGCGGGAGCATCCTGCCTATTTAGATATTTCTCTGTTTGAATTCATCGCACTTAAACATTTAGGAGAATCCCATGAATCGTACCGTTGCCGAACAATTGGTCGAAATGCTAAAAGCGGCCGGTATCCGTCGCATTTATGGCGTCACTGGCGATAGCCTGAATTTTTTCAACGATGCTTTGCGGCGGGATGGCAATATGGATTGGATTCACGTTCGTCATGAGGAAGTTGGCGCCTATGCAGCGATGGCTGAGAGCGTGCTGGGTGGGATGGGTTGTTGTGCTGGCAGTTCCGGGCCGGGGCATGTCCACCTCATCAATGGTCTTTACGATGCTCATCGCTGGGGTGCACCCGTGTTGGCCCTGACCTCGACCATTACCTCCGAGGATTACGGAACTGAAAGCTTTCAATCCACCGATCTGCACATGTTCGACGGATGCAGTTATTACAATGAGGTAGCGACGACACCGCAGCAATTGCCGCGAATGTTGCAGCAGGCGCTTCAGCATGCATGGAATCGTAAGGGTGTAGGCGTGTGTGCTTTTCCCGGGGATTTGATGACATGCAACGCCGATGATGACGCACTATGTGCCGATTTGTACCGGCCACAGCCGGTGTTGACCCCTTCTGACGCTGAGATTCAGCTATTGGCGGAATTGATTAATAGTTCTCAGAACATTGGCATTTATGCAGGCGTTGGTTGTGCCGATGCCCGTTCAGAGGTGATTGAGCTGGCTCGTCTTCTCAAAGCTCCAATGGCTTATACGCTTAAAGCCAAGATGATGTTGGAATATGAAAATCCTTACGCTGTGGGATTGACGGGTTTGCTCGGCAACAAGGCCGGCGCTCGCGCCATCACCGGGGGCAAGCTGTTGCTCATGCTCGGCAGCGATTTTCCTTGGAAGGAATTTCTCGATAGCTCGGTCAACATCGTACAAATCGACAACAAGCCGGAACGGCTGGGGCGGCGTGTTGCATTGCACATGGGTCTGTGCGGTGATATCGGCCCCACGTTATTAAAGTTGTCGCCATTAATTAATCCCAAGACCGACGCTGGTTTTCTAAATGCCTGTCAGGCGGATTATGTCGAAGTGGAAGAAGATCTCCGCGTGCATGCTGCTGATCCGGGGGAGGAAAACTTGATTAAGCCTGAGTTTGTGGCCGCGTTGATTGATCGGCTAGCCGATGTCGATGCCATTTTCACCGCCGATACCGGCATGAGTACCGTATGGGCGGCACGTTATTTGCACGGTACCGGAAAGCGCACATTGATGGGTAGTTTTTCTCACGGATCGATGGCCAATGCGATGCCGCAATCAATCGGCGCCGCATTACACTCGCCCGGACGCCAAGTCATCGCATTTTGTGGAGACGGGGGTATTTCGATGCTTATGGGAGATCTGATGACTATTGCCCAATATAAACTGCCGATAAAGCTGATTGTTTTCAATAACCGCAGTTTGGGAATGGTCGAACTGGAAATGCAGGTTGCGGGCTTGCCCGACTGGCAGACTAAAATGATCAATCCGGATTTTGCGCGGGTGGCGGAAGCTTGCGGTATCCGAGGCTATTCGGTCACTCATCCCGATGAGCTTGAGAATGTTCTTCAACAAGCCCTGCTGCATAACGGTCCGGCACTGGTGAATGTGTTCACTAACCCACATGTGCCGACTTTGCCACCGCACACTTCGGTCGGCGTAATGTCCCGTTATATACAATCTCAAGCCAAGCTGGCGTTGGGAGGCCGGATGGACGAAGTCTGGGATGCATTTAGGACAAATATCAAATATATCCGAGACCTGTGACATGCTAATTAAATCAATATTCCTGATTCTTTGCTCCATCGGCGACAACTGAAACTCCTACTTTTGAGGCCACATCCTGCGCAAGGCGCTGCAATATGTCGGTTTCATCGAGGCCTTCCAGGAAGCGCCTGGGTATACCGGATAACCCGGTTTGAGCTCCGACGAGTGCTCCGGTCAGAACAGCGCGCGCCTGATTTTCACCGCCGCCATTTACAGCGTGGAGTAC
The DNA here is from genome assembly GCF_900108305.1 of Nitrosomonas ureae. Lineage (GTDB taxonomy): Bacteria > Pseudomonadota > Gammaproteobacteria > Burkholderiales > Nitrosomonadaceae > Nitrosomonas > Nitrosomonas ureae_B. The sequence continues at coordinate 84,717 of NZ_FNUX01000003.1, read as the reverse complement.
TGCCGTTTCGAAATCGTTCGAAAAGCGGGCTGCAAGATGATAGGCGGCGGGAAGTTGGTGATATATAGCGCAGGTCATACCATAAACGGAGGAGACTTTCCAGGCAGGCTCTATGCGAACATCGGGATCCATAGCGGCACCCGCGACATAGGAAGGGGTGAGCAGGGCGTCTGGCGAGATAAAAAAACCACTTTCCAATGGACGATCCTTCCGCGGCGGTTGCAAGTCGGTATGCGCCATTGTATGGAAGGGCAGTTTTCTCGCCCTTGCCAGCCGCATGAGCTTGCCGGAAATATGGTCGTCGAGCTTGTCACCCTGTACCAGAAGTCCCAGCACCGCCCCGTATGCGACCGTAAGAGCAACAACGGTATCGTCGCGCTGGGTGAGGCGTGTGTTGCTAGAAATGGCGTCCGCCATTTCCCGCGGTTGAAAGGCGTAGCGTACTGCCAAGGCGAGTGTTCTTCCTATCCCTTCGGTGGTGTCCGCTGGTCCCCCCGTTTCTACTCCCCAAGGCAGATTTTGCTGGACACGTTTGCGCCAAGCATCGCGAATCGACTGCTGAGTGTATCCGCCCGGCCCGTTCACAGGCATGCCATTGAGCAACGGAAATATTTCATCGTCCATGCGCCGGCAGAAGTCCGCTTCATCATAGCCGCCGCGCTCGATGAGGGAACGCAGCATCAGGCGGAGAATAATGCCTCCCTGGGAAAGTTGCCCCGCTTTGAGATCACAATGGTAGCGGCCGGGCTTGGGGTCGGTATAGGTCGTGATCCAATCGCCGTAGTCCCGACGGAGCGCCGTCAGGTCATAATACCAATGAGGGCCGAGACTTAATGCATCCCCAACGAAGGCGCCCATAATAGCGCCCGCTGCACGATCCCGAGTGGCAGAGTCTTGATTAGAAGAGCCGAGCATATACTGATCCTCCTGTTAGCGTTGTCTGAATGATTTTCCGAACCCAGGAAATGAATCACTCATTAGTTATAATCGGAAGTAATTATGATGGCATATGAATATCGCATCCGTGCGATTACAAACATTGAATAGATTTAGGAGGAAAGATTCAGCACGTTTTAAGAGAGCATGCCTGTTTTTCTATTTCAAGAAGGTATGAAATAATTTAATAACGTCGGGCACATATAAGAGAAGAGCAGGTTATACCGTCAGCGCGGGCGACCTAAGTGAAAGAGATAAAACACAATTCACTTCATCGGCTATCCATCAGGCTACCGCTTATTCATGTATTGGCGTAGCCATTCCAGTGATAAGATTTTTACGGCTCCAACTTCGACGTTGTCTTCAAAATATATTTACAGAGTACACATAGATTATGCACGGAAGAAACAAAAAGACTTAAATTTGTTTAAGTATCTGTTTTTTGGCGTCCCCAAGGGGATTCGAACCCCTGTTACCGCCGTGAAAGGGCGATGTCCTAGGCCTCTAGACGATGGGGACATGTTATGTCGGTACAGCTTCGCGTTGCTAAAATTAACTGGTGGAGATAAGCGGGATCGAACCGCTGACCTCTTGCATGCCATGCAAGCGCTCTCCCAGCTGAGCTATACCCCCTGAGCAAAGGAAGGGGGATTATACTGATGCCTTGATTCATTGTAAAGAAAAGATCAATCCTGAAAATTGCCAAGATGGCTGTTCATGCGGGTGAGCGTTTCTTCGCGTCCGAGCAGCGCCAGTACTGCATCGATGGAAGGCGTGTGAATCTCTCCGGTTACCATGACGCGCAACGGCATCGCAATTTTCGGAAATTTAACGTCGTGCTCCTTGACTACAGCTTTTATTTCCTGATGAATCGATTCGCGCGTCCATTCAATGTGATGGAATTTTTCCAGCAGGCCGATCATGATCGGCTTTGCTTCCGCGGTTAAGTGTTGCGCTCTCAGTTCATCGGCGGGTTCCAGCGGACGATAAAAATACACCGCCGCATCGGCCAATTCTTCGATGGTATTGACTCTTTCCTTGAGTAAATCGACAACCAGCGCTAAGTCGGGGCCGCCATCAATTTGACAATGGTTTTTTGCAAGAAAAGGTGTGACCAATTCGGCTAAACACGCATTATCAGTGGCTTTGAGATATTGCTGGTTGATCCAGTGCAGTTTCTCCGGATTGAATTTAGCCGGGGAGCGGCTGATTGCGGCTAAATCGAACCATTCGACTAGTTGCTCGCGGCTGAAAATTTCTTCATCCCCGTGCGACCATCCCAGTCGGGCCAGATAATTCAGCAAGGCTTCGGGTAAATAACCGTCTTCACGGTATTGGATCACCGAGACGGCGCCATGACGCTTGGACAGACGCTCACCGTTCGCGCCCAGAATCATTGGAACGTGCGCATATTGGGGTAACGGCGCATTCAGGGCTTTAAGAATGTTAATTTGGCGCGGGGTATTGTTGACATGATCATCGCCGCGTATCACATGAGTGATATTCATATCCAGATCGTCGATCACGACGCTGAAATTATAAGTCGGCACGCCATCGCTGCGCAGTAACACCAAGTCATCCAGTTCAGTGTTGGCGACCGTAATCTTCCCCTTGATCTGATCGTTGAATGTAACATGGCCTTCTAATGGATTTTTCAGCCGGATCACCGGTTTTACGTCAGTCGGCGGGGTTTTTCGGGAATCACGCCAGCGTCCGTCATAGCGGGGTTTCAGGCCGGCAGCCAATTGCTGCTCACGCATGTTTTCCAGCTCTTCCCTGGTGGCGTAGCAATAATAGGCCTGATTATTTTCCAGTAATTGTTCGGCTACTTCATGATAGCGCGCTAGCCGTTGCATCTGATAGAACGGTCCTTCATCGTAATCCAACCCCAACCATGCCATGCCGTCAAGAATCGCTTGTATCGACTGTTGGGTTGAGCGTTCCAGATCAGTGTCTTCAATGCGCAGAATGAACTGCCCGCCGTGCTTGCGTGCATAAGCCCAGGAGAAAAGCGCGGTGCGCGCACCGCCAATGTGGAGATAACCGGTAGGGCTGGGTGCAAATCGTGTACGTACTATCATGATTGTTGTATTAACTGTAATGCCGAATGTCGGGAATAGGATAGTTTACGCGATTCCGTAAAACCAGTGTTTCTTTTGCCCCGGCTATTGCAAGTATGATGCATGTTCATCGAAGCTTGCGGCTTAAAGCCGATTATAATATGCGCAATTTAATTCCAATGATTTTTAACTGGTATGTATGATCATCATGCATTTGACAAATGACCGATTTAATCCATGATCTGATTTTTGCAACCGCGGAACGGTCGCCGGATGCTGAAGCATTGTTGTATCAGGATCGATGCATGTGCTACGCCATGCTGGCAGGGCAGATTAAGGCAAAAGCAGGTGGCTTGCGGGCGCTTGGTTTAAGTCGGGGCGAGCGGGTTGCAGTCTATCTCGAGAAACGTTTCGAGACTGTCATTGCATTATTCGCCGCAGCTGCCGCGGGAGGTGTTTTTGTTCCGGTCAATCCGGTATTAAAACCGCAACAGGTCGCCTATATTTTGATCGATTGCAATGTGAGGATACTGGTTACTTCGCTGGAACGATTGAAGTTATTGCAAACCGTTTTGTTATCCTGTCGTGATTTGCATACGATCGTGCTGGTGGAAGGCAAAGATAAACTTGCGGTCATTCCCGGTTTTTCCATCGTTTGCTGGGAAGAAATGGGGGGCATCAATACGGCTGTGCCAACGATCGATAGCGATATGGCGGCTATCATTTATACCTCTGGCAGCACCGGCAAACCGAAAGGTGTCGTGCTTTCACATCGCAATCTGGTTGCCGGCGCTAAAAGTGTTGCGCAATACTTGCAGAATTGTCCTGATGACCGGATTCTGACTGTGCTTCCGTTGAGCTTTGATTACGGATTAAGCCAACTGACGACGGCTTTTTATGCAGGCGCAGCAAACGTATTGATGAACTACCTGCTGCCGCGCGACATCCTCCGCGTTGTCAAGGAATTGCGCATCACCGGATTAGCCGCTGTACCACCCTTGTGGGTTCAACTTGCGCAGTTGCATTGGGACAAAGTGCCTTCGTTGCGTTATATCACCAATTCGGGTGGTGCCATACCCCGTACGATACTGGATCAATTACGCAATACTTTGCCTGATACGAAAATTTTTCTGATGTATGGTTTTACCGAAGCTTTTCGCTCAACGTATCTGGCGCCGGAAGAAATCAGCCGGCATCCTGACTCTATCGGTAAAGCGATACCGAATGCCGAGGTCATGGTGCTGCGGGAGGATGGGTCGCACTGTGTACCGGGTGAGCCTGGTGAATTGGTGCACCGGGGTGTTCTGGTAGCCATGGGGTATTGGAATGATGCGGAAAAGACCGTGACATGCTTCAAACCCATCAAGTCGCGCCAGGCTGGGTTGATGCTTGCAGAAATTGCCGCATGGTCGGGCGATACGGTGCAAATGGATGAAGAAGGATTTCTGTACTTCATCGAACGCCGTGATGAAATGATCAAGACTTCCGGGTATCGCGTCAGCCCGACTGAAATCGAGGAAGTCATCTACGCCACGGAATGTGTCGCTGAGGCAGTTGTTTTTGGTGTTCCGCATCCGATGCTGGGGCAGGCAATCGCTGTTATTGTTACAGCCAGGGAAGGCATTCAGCCGGATGCTGATAGGCTGTTGGGCGCGTGTAAGAAACAATTGCCCGCTTATATGGTGCCCAGTCATCTCGAGGTGCGCGAAGGAAAATTGCCGCTCAATCCAAACGGCAAAATTGACCGTAAATTTCTTTCCCGGCAATTACAACTACTATTTAGCGGAAACGACTGATGATCAATCAACTGTTGGAACATGCGCCGCTTGTGCAGTTTTCTGTGCAAAACGATTGCCTGCAGATAGGCGGGATGGCATTGACCCGATTGGCGGATCGGGTGGGTACGACACCGTTTTATGCCTATGATCGGAAAAAAATTACCGAACGGGTTGAACTGCTACGCCAGAATCTACCGCAAGAGATCTTGTTGCACTACGCGATAAAAGCTAATCCCATGCCGGCTGTGGTGCAGCATCTGGCAAGTTTGGTCGATGGCATGGATGTTGCCTCGGCAGGGGAGATGAGAGTTGCGCTGGATACCATTCTAGCCCCTGAAAATATAAGTTTTGCCGGTCCGGGGAAAAAGGTGCATGAGTTACGCAGTGCGATTGCCGCAGGTGTGGCGCTGAACATTGAATCACCGCAGGAAATGGAGTTGATCGCACAACAAGGCGTGGATTTAGGTATTGTTCCTAAAGTTGCCATTCGCATTAATCCGGATTTTGAGCTCAAGTCTTCCGGGATAAAAATGAGTGGCGGCTCCAAACCATTCGGTATAGATGCCGAATGTGTGCCAGATTTGTTGAAACGACTGGATTTACTTGCTTTGGATTTTGTTGGATTTCATATTTTTAGCGGTTCACAGAATCTGCATGCGGCAGCAATTCAGGAGGCGCACGAGAAAATCGTTTTGCTTGCCATTCAACTGGCTGAATATGCGCCATCACCGGTGAAGTTGCTGAATATCGGCGGTGGTTTTGGTGTGCCCTATTTTCCGGGTGACCGGCCGCTGGATATTGCAGCGATTGGTGTCAATTTGCAGCGTCTGATGAGGAAGATAAAGCAGCAATTGCCGGAAACCACGGTGGCGCTTGAGTTAGGGCGGTATCTGGTTGCCGAGGCAGGCATTTATGTCTGCCGTGTTTTGGAGCGTAAAGTGTCACGCGGGCAGGTCTTTCTCGTAACGGACGGCGGGTTGCATCATCATTTGGCGGCTTCCGGGAATTTAGGTCAAGTTATCCGCAAAAACTATCCTGTCGTCATCGGCAACAAAGTTCAAGGTACCGCAACGGAAATTGTTTCCGTCGTGGGGCCGCTATGCACGCCGCTGGATGTGCTGGCGGATCAAATGGCAATGGCTCGAGCATCCGTAAATGATCTGGTAGTTGTTTTGCAGTCAGGCGCCTATGGTTTGACCGCCAGTCCGACAGCATTTCTTGATCACCCTCCACCGGTTGAAGTGTTGGTTTAAGCAACCATTTGCCGCAAAAGCCATTATTTTTTCTGCAATAAAACGAGGCATAATCTATGCTATTCATTTTGATAAAGTTCTTTGCGCTAAGGAAGCACTGATTAATTGGCTGCACGAGCGAATCACTTCGTTGCACGGTACTCGCGCCTTCGCCTATCTCGTTGATATGTCTCAGTTGCTGCGTTCCGGGCGCCTCGTGCTTCATCTCGTTCGCCGAATTAATCAGCGCTTCCCTAAGTTTACATGTTGTTTATTTGTGCATGGGGGTTGGGTCATTACCGGATTTCTTCGATAAATTGTGCAAAGCGGTTGAATATTCGCTTTAAATATACTTAAATGGTGGTTAGGGGCAATTAATGTACATTCTCATTTAACATGAGAAAGTTTTTGTTTTATGCTAATAAAGTAGAAAATACACTGCAGTTGTTGCGTTTTTTCACTGATGATATAGCGTAGGTGCGATATATAATTTCTATGTATTGCTATTAACCGATTCATTATCATCTTCATTTTTTGAATAATTACAAATTGCTTTAAGGGTTTGTTTAAATATGAATAGAGTGAATTTTAAAACCAAGCCAGGTGATTCTATGGGTGATTTGTATCAGAATTTTCAGAAATTCTTTGAACTTGTTGCCGCTGATACCGCTGAACTTCTGGAACATGTTTACAGGATTCGCTATCAAGTATTATGTGTTGAACAACGTCTGCCTGGCTTTGACCCGGTACTGTGTCCGGATCAAATGGAAAGGGATGGTTACGATAGTCACTCGTCACACATTCTTTTGCGCTATCGCCCTTCCGGAGAATTTATTGGTACCGTAAGACTGATTCTGCCTGATTCATCCAGGCCTGAAAAGCCTCTGCCGGTAGAGTTATATGGGCAGTTGGATCCTGCATTGTGTGACGTCAAGGCATTGCCTCGTCAGCAAACCGCTGAAATTTCACGCTTCTTGGTTGTCAGCCGGTTTGACCGGCGTAAAGAGGATCGTCGAAAGCAAACGGAAGGGGCTGAGAGGGAGCGAAGAGGAGAACAACGAGAAAGGGAGCAAAGAGGAACACAACAAGATCGGCGCCAAGATCGGCGCTCTTCGGATCGGCGTTCTACACTTAGTATCGGATTGGTGCTTATGGCGGGTGTAATGCGTATGTCAGTCAAATATGACATCAGGCATTGGTTGTCGGTAGCGGATCCCGCACTGAATAAATTGATGAGTTTTTATGGTTTGAATTTTAATCCGATAGGCCCCCCAGTTAATTATCATGGTATACGCAGGCCTTATTACGTGAAAGTGGAAGATGCTTTGGAAAGAATGTATAACGAGCATCGTGACGCATGGGAAGTGGTAACTGATTGTGGCGAGTATAACCTTGCTCATACCAACTAATGGAATATCCGCCTTGAATCAGGGATCTGTTTCTTGAATTTATTTCATTTCTCAATACAAATTCGAATATTACGCTACTGTTTGTCAAGAGCCAGATCATACTTCGGATTTGCGCTATTTATCTGTTTTCTGGGTGTTAAAGCTGATGTCAGGGCAAATGATCACTATGAGATCGTGACTAACCTGAATGTCAGCGAAACCGCACTCACGGTCAATTCACTGCGTTCCATTTTTAGTATGAGTCTAAAAACCTGGCCGGATGGAACCAAGATTCGAGTATTCGTATTATCCGATGATGATAAGTTACATAAGGCGGTATCAAAGGAAAAATTGAACGTGTTTCCTTATCAGTTAAGGTCTACCTGGGATCGTTTGGTATTTTCGGGCACAGGTCAGGCCCCTATCAGAGTTAATTCAATAGAAGAGATGCGCGACAAGGTTATTAATACCCCGGGAGCGATAGGTTATTTGTGGAGAGCCAATATTGATGAAAATGTTAACGTGCTCCAGATTAAATAGTTGCTTTGTCAATCCTTTCAAATGGATTGCCAGGGGGATTATTTTGTTATTTACGGTGGGAAATATTTCCGTGCAGGCTCAGGAGTTTCCATCGCAAAAACAGTCTGAATTGATCAAGCCGCTTAATAAAAAACTGCAAAGCGCAGATTTGCTTGCTCAGATTAACGAGACCGAGGTTAGTCGCGTTACTGAGAAACCTGGATTGGTAAGCACCGCGATGCAGTGGTTGCGTTCAACAGACCGTCCGGGGGATTTGCAGATTCATGGTTTTGTCAGTCAGGCCTACATTACGACTTCCGATAATAATGTTTTTGGAAATAGTGATAACGGTGGCAGCTTCGGTCTTACAGAAGCAGGACTTAATGCTTCGTTACGGCCGCTTCCGAGATTGCAGTTGTCGGCTCAGGTGCTGTCACGTCGTGCCGGTGAGGGAAATTCGGGTATGCCACGCCTGGATTACGCTATCTTGGACTATCAGTTGTATTCTCATGAAGCAAACCAATTTGGTATTCGAGTAGGGCGATTGAAGAATCCCTTCGGTTTTTACAACGAGACCCGGGACGTGGCATTTACGCGTCCCAGCATTCTATTACCACAGTCGATATATTTTGATCGTACCCGGAATTTGGGGCTTTCAAGTGATTCTGTGCAACTCTACGGGAATGCTGCAGTATTTGATCGGGGTACATTCTCTACTCAATTTGGGGTAACGCTGCCCGTTGTGGATAATAGGGATACTGAGAGCTCGTTGCTTGGATTAGTGCGGGACGGAAGCTTGAATCGGGAAGTTTCGTACATAGGTCGCGGAATTTTTGAAACGAATGATAAGCGGCTTCGATTGGGTATCAGTGGAATATGGTTGAATACATCTTATGATCCGAAAAACCCGGTCTCTTCGCTAAATCCGTTAGAGCTGGGTCCTGGCGGATTAGAATTTACCCCCGTGTTTTTTTCTGCACAATATAATGCGGAGCGTTGGACATTGACATCTGAATATGCCATACGGCCTTTTCAGTATAATAACAGTTTCCAAAACCCAAGCCTCAATGGGTTACATGTCGTTGGTGAGAGTTATTACATCCAGGGAGAATATCGCTTTACTCCAAAATGGGAAGGAATTTTGCGGTATGATGCGCTATTTACTGATCGTTCAGATCGGAATGGAAGCGATTGGGTTGCTCAGAATCCTGAAAGGCGGCATGGTCTGGAGCATTCCCGCTTTGCCAAAGATATCACTGTGGGCTTACGCTGGAATGTTACGCCGGCGTTCATGCTGCGGGCTGAATATCATTATGTGAACGGAACGGCATGGTTATCAGGTTTGGATAATCCAATTGATCTAAGAACGAGGCGCCCATTTGATACTGATCAACACTGGCATCTTTTCGCAATTCAGGCCTCTTATCGTTTCTAGGCAGGTATTCTAATGGAGACTAGTTCCGGGGTTAAATTGGAAAAAGCGCTCATTATTTCAAGCTACAAGGGCCGTCGGTTCCGCAGCCTGAGATGGAAAATCTCATTAAGCAGCAGTTTGATATTGCTGGCCGTTGTAATGCTGTTTTGTTTTGTTAGCTATCTGGGTTTAATGGCTAATTTTGACAATCAACAAGAGAGTGATTACCGGCGTTATTCCAGAGAAGTCAACAGCCTGATCCAGAACACTTCGCAGAATTTATATCAGCTGGCTGAAATGATTCCGTTCCTGGACGGCATGAAAAAGGCTTTGCTGATGAGTGATGATGAAGCTATCAGTAATGCTTTTGATTCGCATTGGGCACTGTTGCAATTTCATAATAGTGTTGAATTTATTCATTTCTATAATCCGTCGAATCAATTGAGCGCCAGTTGGGACAGTTTGGCTACCAATATAGATGACAGTATTTTACTGTCAAATTGGGTGTACCAGGTTAATCAGTCCGAACGGCCGATCAATCCGTTGCTTTGCCGGGAAAGCTGCATTCAATACATTGTCGCGCCTCTGCTGGTAGAAGGAAAGAAAGTAGGTGTCGTGGTTATGGGAATTTCCCTGGCGGACGTGTTTCTGGCTTTTAAGCGGCTCTCCGGCGCCGATATGGGTTTGTTGATCAAAGAGCAAGATAACCTGAAGCAGGGCGATTCTGATTTCTGGCATTGGGATATCTATATTTCAGCATTAACCAGCAAAGAAAGAAATCTTGAAATTCTCAATAAGGCGGCTCAGAACTATACGGATATGTCCGCGTTGAGCGATGGAATTCAAGTTCGCTGGAATGATCAGTATTTTCAATTAAAGGTATTCCCGCTTAATTCATATGAGCCGGATAAAGCCTATTTGGTCATCATCACGGATGTTACGGCCGCAGTGAATAATATTTATGATTCTATCTGGAAAATTGCATTAATCGGTTTGCTGGGGCTAATTTGCTCTGAAATTTTGTTGTTTCTTATTTTTACCAGGTTACTGGCAAAGCTCAAAGATGTGGCGTTCATGCTTCCACTGCTTGCCGACGGACAATTTGAGAAATTCCGCTTGTCTCTGGCTGCTACAGGCCGTGTACAACGTTTTAGAGATGAGGTCGATACGCTTTCGGAAGCAGCCGTATCTTTGTCGGTACAGCTGGAAAAGCTGGAGCAGGAGGTATCAAGCCGGACTGAAATGCTGATTGAACAAAAGAATGAGCTCAGCAAAGAAAGAGATTTTGTGAAGAATTTGCTGGATACGGCGCAGGCAATTGTGTTAACTCAGGATTCCAACGGCGAAATTATGTCATTAAACGCCTATGGAGAGATGCTGACTCGTTATTCGGAAAGTGAGTTGTATGGCAAATCTTTTCTGGATATCTTAATCCCGGATTATGAATCACACGACCTGCTTTTTCACATTAAAGAAATTCATACCGGACAAAGGATGCAATTGCGTCATGAGGCTATAACGCATTGTAAGGATGGAACAACGCGCCATGTTGCCTGGCTGCACTCGCATTTATCCTGGAAATCTCCCGATGAGCCATCAATTTTATCAGTCGGTCTGGATGTTACCGAGTACAAGCGGGTTGAAGGGCATTTGGCCTGGCTGGCTGATCATGATCCGTTGACTAATTTGTTTAACCGGCGCCGCTTTAGTGAAGAACTGGAGCAGGTGCTTAGCCGCGCGGAGCGGTATAACCACCCGGGCGCTTTGTTATTCTTTGATTTGGATCGCTTTAAGTATATCAACGATACCAGCGGGCACCAGGCCGGCGATACACTGCTTAAAATGGTTTCGAGTATGCTGGCGCAAAACATTAGGGCGGATGATATTACAGGCCGTCTCGGAGGGGATGAGTTTGCGATCATTTTGCCGGAAATTAATGCCAACGGGGCGATAGGCGTGGCCAAGAAGGTGTTGGATCAACTGAGTCTGGCACAATTGACGATCAATAATCGTACTCACAAAATTTCAGCCAGCATCGGAATTGCCTTATTTCCCGAACACGGTGCCAACATCCATGATTTGCTGGCAGCTGCTGATCTCGCCATGTATCAGGCAAAAGCAATGGGACGGAATGCCCCTGGTATTTGTTCTCGGATAAGGACCGCAGCCGCGAACGTATTCATACGCTGGTATATTGGAAGGAAAAAATCGAGTATTCGCATTTACATGATAATTTCATATTGTATTTGCAGCCGATTATGCATGTTAAATCGAAAAAAATTTCGCATTATGAAGTACTGTTGCGTATGCAGGATATCGATGGCACGGTGTTATCGCCGGCAGATTTTATCCCCGCTGCAGAGCATACCGGGTTAATTCATGCGATTGATCATATGGTGCTGCGCAAGGCCATAGCGCAAGTAGCCGAAATTTACCAAGCCGGATTTCAAGTTAATTTCTCGATCAATTTATCTGCGCATGCTTTCAATGATCCGGAATTATTGCCAATTCTCAAGGCAGAATTGGCATTGCATCAAATGGAACCGGCATGCGTGATGTTTGAAATTACTGAAACTGCGGCATTGGAAGACTTGCCCGGAGCACGCGGATTAATGGTGGAGATTAAGGAATTGGGTTGTGGTTTTGTGCTGGATGACTTTGGTGTTGGTTTTTCGTCATTTTATTATTTGCGGGAATTACCGGTGGATGTTGTAAAAATTGATGGTTCGTTTATACGTAACTTATCCGAAAACAGTGATGATCTTATTCTGGTGAATGCACTCTGTAGTGTTGCGAGGGGTTTTGGCAAAAAAATTACAGCGGAATTTGTCGAGAGTGCGGAAATACTCTCACTAATAGAAAAAATGGATATTGATTATGCTCAAGGCTATTACATAGGAAAGCCGGCACCTGCAAGTCAGTTTCTGATGAAATAAACGGTAGCTCAGTGGTGTGCGGCGCATGGGGTAGCAATATCATAGTTTGTTCGACAAGCAGCCATTTGGAATAATGGCGGAGCAATGGGGCAAGTTCAGCATGAAATTTCGTAATAGCAGAGTTTTTCTAATTTTGCTGACCGGACTGGCGATCTTGTTTGTTCATCCCGTATTTGCGGATAAAGTGAGTGGAATTTTCTCCGCACAGCAGTCTTGCCCAGCCTTTGTATCAAAAAATAAATCAACCAATCCGGATAATGCACAAATTCTGGCGGGCAACCGGTACGCTATTATCGAGGCCGGCAAATCAAACTCTCCTGCCTGGTATCGAATTGTTCTGCCAAGGGTTAAGCCTGAAGCGCGTTGGATAAGTGCGGCCTGCGGTCAGGCGCAGATAACAGGTGGAGACACGGGAGATAATGAAAGTGGCGAAAGTGATAATAACTGCAATACTGCAGGTCAAGTGGATAGTTATGTACTGGCACTATCATGGCAGCCTGCTTTCTGTGAGACTAAACCGGACAAGCCGGAATGTGAAATAACTGATCCGAATGCGTATCACGCCAAGCATTTTGCATTGCATGGTTTGTGGCCGAACAAAAAAAACTGCAATAAGAATTATGCATTCTGCGGTATTGTAAAAAAGAAGAAAGATGAATTTTGTGATTATCCGGAGATTCAATTGGATGCCGCTTCACAAGCATCATTGGCAGAAGTAATGCCCAGTGTGATAGCTGGCTCTTGCCTTGAGCGGCATGAGTGGCACAAACATGGCAGTTGTCAGGAAAGCTGGTCGATAAGTGAATTTTTTGATCTGTCTGCTGATTTAGCGCGACAGTTTAATGATTCCGGTATGGCTTATTTTATGAATCGTAGAATTAACCAGCAGGTGCGTACGGAAGATTTTCTTAATCGCCTGGAGGCGGTACTGGGTTTCGCTGCCAGAGATCGAATTAAACTGAATTGCAATCAGCAAGGAATGATGGTGGAGATTCAGTTGAGTCTGTCTGGTGATTTAATTGCGGGCGCTGATCTTGAAAAATTGATCATGAATGCGCCAGTGCAAGAAAAATCCAATTGCGGAGAAACGTTCCGGGTTGATCGCATTGGACAGTAATCCTGTCTGAGGAAATACAAAGATTATCCACTTCAGGTTTATTCTAATTCCGGTATTTGAAGAAGATCATATTCGGTTGATCAAGCGATTTGGAATTATTCATAAGATCAAGTATCAATGGAACACTAAAAATTCCGTAATCATAAATTCACTAGGGGAGTCTACTACAGGTTTCTAGCATCATAAGAATCAAATGGCTGTGAGTAATTGGGCGACACTTGATGTTTACTGTTGATAATCAATTTGAGATCATTAAGATTATGTTATTGCTGATATTTGTATCGCTAAAGTTTTTGTCTGGTAATTGCAGGGAGCGATTATATGAATCAATTTGCTAATGCTAGTCCATCCGTAATCGCACGGGAGACATTAAAGCAGCTTGCCATACTCAAAATACAACCCACTCCTGAAAGCTATTTTAAGCTGTACAACCAAATAGCAGGCAATCCAGATAGTCAGGTTTCTGCTGCTACTGCAAAATTACTGATAGAGCTGGCAAAAGAATTTCCTCGTCATACACCACCTTTACTCAACTGTGCCAATAGCTTAGAGCAGGCTGTGAAAGATAAGAGTTGGTCCGATTTTAAATCCGTATTGATAAAATTTGTTGCGACCGTAACGGCTTCTAATAAGTCTGTTCCGCCGATTGAAACTGCAAAATCTATACCTGGAACATTCTGGGTAAAAATTATTAACAGCTTATTCGATAATCTCGCTGATTCGGAAGATTTTTCTAAGAACGTAGATAAAAGAAAAAAATTAAAATATGTACTGGATGAATTTTCTGACAATCCTGAACTTGCTTACAGTAAATTAATGGCATTAATTCAGTCATGGGAAGTTTCGGATTTTACCTCTCAAGAATCTGAAGAGATTATAGAAAACATATCGATACCGGTATCGAATGCAAACTCTTTTAAGCAACAATCTGAGCCCAAAGAGGATGTTCTGGCACAAGAATATCAAATCAGCGGCTATACGGATCAATTGCTGGAATTGCTGGCACAGATTCTGGAACAAATAATTGCTAATCAGATTGAAGATAAAGTTCTGGCAGGCGAGGCTAGATCTCTGGGTAAGCAGGTTAAAAAAATTCAAAGCAAGCTGGGAATGGAACAATTCATGGCTGGTTTTCAGAGATTCTGTATCAAGTTGGAATTGGGTAATGAGGACAAATCGAATATACAACAAGGCCTGCTTAAATTATTAAGCATGCTGATGGATAGCACAAGCGAATTGTTGTCCGAAGATCAGTGGATTAAATTACAGGTTTCCAAGTTAAAGAAAACGATGTCTAGGCCACTGGATATGCAGATAATAGCGCAAGCTGAATTTTCGCTTGGAGAAATAATACAAAGGCAGGCCAAAGTAAAACAAAGCCTGAGCAAAGCCAGGGAAACCATGCGGCAAATGATAGCTTCCCTGATTTCCAATCTTGAAGAACTTTCGGATGCTGCAGGCGGATATCATGAGAAATTAGAATACTATTCCGAAAAGATTAATCAGATAAATGGTATTAATGATATAAATCAATTGCTTGAAGATATAATGCAAGAGACTCAAAAAGTGCAAAATAATGTGCTGAAATATCGCAATGATTTGGTATTTGCGCGTGCAGAAATTAATGAAGCACAAAATCAAATCAATCAGCTTGAAACGAAGCTGCAGGAAATGAGTGAACAAGTGCAAGAAGATCATCTTACGGGTGCACTGAATCGGCGAGGATTTGATAAGGCATTCGAACGTGAGATTACACAATTAGCTCGCAGCAAGGGAATGCTTTGCTTTGCTTTATTGGATATTGATAATTTTAAGCAGTTAAACGATACGCATGGACATCATGTGGGTGATGATGCATTGAAATACTTAGTTGAGGCCGTCAAAGAAACTGTGCGCCGGGATGACGTGATATCACGCTATGGTGGCGAGGAATTTGCAATTTTACTGCCTAATTCCGGGTTAAAAGTGGCGATATCAACAGTTGCGAGGATACGGCGTTATCTAACCAAGAAATTCTTTTTGCATGGAAACAATCGATTGTTGATTACATTCAGTGCTGGCGTGACCCAATATCAGCCGGGGGAATCTCAGGAAAGTTTGTTTAAGCGTACTGACGAAGCGTTATATTTTGCTAAAAGAAACGGTAAGAATCAGATTGTTGCAGCTGAAGAGGCTGCAACTGGTGAGATTTGTGAAAGTCAGGATTTAAATCTGGTTAACACCATTTGATTCAATGTAGTGACGCAATCGCCAAGATCCAATATCAGTTTGAATATTACATGCTGTGCTGGCGTGACATGTTATTTTGTTCGTTTCTTTGTTCTTATCGTCTAGCACCTGAGCCGCTGTAACTGAGAAAATTACCCGGGTTATTCGTCAATGAAAGACGAAGTTTGTTAATGTCTTATAGGGTTTCATGTAAAGGGTTTGAAGGATTTGCGTTTTGGTAGATCCATTTATTTAGCAACAGCCGAGCGACACCGATAACCTCCGATGCAATCATTCCCAGCGGCCCATGATTTTTCTGCAGCAGGTAGTCTGCTGCAGTGCCATGCAAGTAAACAGCAAGCAATAGTGCCTGGCCGGGATTCAAACCTTGTGCGATCAGTGCGCCAATAATTCCGGCTAATACATCGCCGGTGCCAGCAGTACTCAGTCCAGGATTGCCGCTGGTGTTCAGATAACGTTTTCCATCCGGGAAACAACAAATGCTGCCTGCGCCTTTCAATACGACATAACAATTAAAACTGCGCGAGATTTGATGCACGGCATGCATTCGATCGTTTTGTATGGTGGCGGTGTCGGTATTCAGAAGGCGCGCAGCTTCGGCGGGGTGTGGGGTCAAAATAGCTGGCACATTGCGCTGGCTGAGATTTCTGGCTAGATCAGGGTGTAGAGCAATCAGGTTGAGTGCATCGGCATCCAACACCAGCGTGAATTCACTATTCAAGGCAGTTTCCAGCCACAACAATGCTTGCGCGGATTGCCCCAGGCCGGGGCCAACTACCAGGCAATTCAATGGACTCAATGTGAGCAATTCAGATGGAGCGCATAGCATCAATTCCGGCTGCGAGAAATCGACCGGTGGTGCGTTCTCTGCCAGTAAGCCGAGATACACGCGCCCTGCGCCCAGATGCAAAGCAGACCGGCCTGCCATCAGCGCAGCGCCAATCATACCGGTGGAGCCGCCGAGAATCGCCACGTTGCCGAATGAACCTTTATGACTGTTGACAGGGCGAGGTGGTGGCAGAAGCGAATGCATAAGCTTCTGATTCAAAAGCCAGATGTGCGGATGTGGTGGCGAGGATAACAAGATATTCAGGTCGCGCAAAACGATCGTGCCGCAGCATTCCGGCCCGAAGTTCGTGAACAGGCCCGGTTTGAGTCCAATAAATGTTACGGTGAGGGCGGCGCGGATTGCCGTACCGTAAATGCAGCCATCATCGCTGCCGAGTCCGGATGGAACATCCAGAGATACAATGGGAATATTCATTCGATTGACGGTATTCACCCATTCTCGATATTTACCTTCGATGGGTCGGCTTTGAGACGGATTCAAACCAATGCCGAATATGCCATCAATTACCGTGTCCCAGTTTCGATCGCCGTCAGGCATATCAGCAAGAATTTCGCCACCGATATCGAGCCAGGCTTGCATTGCCAGTTTGGCATCCGGTGGAACGCGATTACGATCACCGTGAAAAACCACAGTAACGGCATTTCCCCATTCCTTCAAATAACGTGCCGCAACGAAGGCATCGCCGCCGTTATTGCCTGGGCCGGCGAGTACCAGTACGTGAGGATTGGATTCTTTGTGCAATTGATCACGGATGATTTGTGCGGCGGCTAAGCCCGCTTTTTCCATTAACTGAGGAGGCTCGGGCAGCAGGGCGGTCAGATGTTCTAATGCGCGAATTTCTGCAGTAAGCAAAACCGGATCAGCAGTCATCATATTTTTCATACTCATGGGATGATCAGCGATAAGTACAGCTTCTCGTGTAAAATTGCAATCTTTATATAATAATTTTATTTCCTCCGATGCTCCAATTTTGTGGTGGACGTGCGTTTTCTCCGTTTCGTCTAGAGAAATTATTCAAAGAGATTAGAATCTTCAATCTGTCAGTAACAGCGATTCATGCGGAATATTGGCATTTTTGTTCCGTGACGCGTAATTTGCGAGGTGATGAACTGGATGCGTTAAGAAAAATACTTAACCATCATCAGATACAGGAAAGTGAACGCCATTCAGGGGAGTTTTTTTTAGTCTTGCCGCGTCCGGGCACAATTTCCCCATGGTCAACAAAAGCCACGGATATTGCTCATCATTGCGGCTTAACCGCTGTCGAACGCATTGAGCGGGGGATTGCGTATTATATTCAATGCGATGTGCAGCTTGCGATGGATGACAAGAATCGTCTCGCACTCGCGTTGCATGACCGCATGACAGAAGCCGTTTTTGCTGCGTTTGATGATGCTGTCAAACTATTCCAGCATTTCCCTCCGAAACCGCTCAACACGATTGATGTGATGCACGGCGGCATTGAGGCTTTGTTACAAGCGAATCGGAACATGGGGTTGGCTTTATCGCCCGATGAAGTTGATTATTTGTTACATCATTTCAGGAGCGTGCAGCGTAATCCGACCGATGTCGAATTGATGATGTTCGCGCAGGCTAATTCCGAGCATTGCCGCCACAAAATATTCAACGCTGACTGGATTGTTGATGACAAACCACAGGATAAATCGTTGTTTGCCATGATACGTAATACGCATCAAATGCATCCGCAGGGTACTCTGGTGGCGTACGCCGACAATGCCAGCGTGATAGAGGGTGCGAAAATCAACCGTTTTTATCCAGGTAATCAGCAAACCTACGGTTACGCCGAAGAAGAAACCCATGTATTGATGAAGGTTGAAACGCACAATCATCCGACTGCGATTTCACCGTTCCCAGGGGCTGCAACCGGAGTCGGTGGTGAAATTCGCGATGAAGGCGCTACAGGGCGAGGTGCTAAACCAAAGGCGGGATTATGCGGTTTCTCGGTATCCAATCTGAATATTGATGGGTTTGTGCAACCGTGGGAGTACGATGGAAGCGATAATCGAGTAACCTATGGCAAGCCCGGACGCATTGCATCGGCGCTACAGATTATGCTGGAAGGCCCGATTGGCGGAGCGGCATTCAACAATGAGTTCGGGCGTCCCAATCTGGCAGGTTATTTTCGTACTTTTGAAGAGCACCTGGGCGGAGAGATGCGTGGTTATCACAAGCCAATCATGCTGGCGGGCGGTATCGGGCAGATTTCAGAGGTACACGTACGTAAGGAAAAATTCCCCGCGGGCACTCTGCTGATTCAACTGGGCGGGCCGGGTATGCTGATCGGCCTGGGCGGTGGTGCGGCTTCCAGCATGGATACCGGCAGCAATGCCGAGGCATTGGATTTTGATTCGGTGCAGCGTGGTAATCCGGAAATGCAGCGACGCGCACAGGAAGTGATAGACCGGTGTTGGCAACTACAGCGAAGTGGCGTTGAGAATCCAATTTTATTTATCCATGATGTGGGTGCGGGAGGTTTATCCAATGCGTTTCCGGAATTGGTGCACGACTCCGGCTGCGGCGGACGTTTCAATTTGCGTGCTGTTCCCTCTGAAGAAACCAGTTTGTCACCGATGCAGATTTGGAGTAATGAAGCCCAGGAACGTTACGTTTTGGCAATAAAACCGGAATCTTTAGCGCTGTTTCAAAGCATTTGCGCGCGTGAACGTTGTCCGTTTGCCGTAGCGGGTGAAGCCACGAGTGATGAACAATTGGTGGTAACCGATGCGCAGTCCTCCACAGCGCCAGTCGATATGCCGCTGCAAGTGCTGCTTGGCAAGCCGCCAAAAATGATGCGGGACGTTGCTCACAGTAACCGGGTAATTCCTATGCTTGATTGGCGGGGCGTAAGCTTAACCGAAGCTGTTTACCGGGTTTTGCGTTTGCCTGCGGTGGCCGATAAAACTTTTTTAATTACTATTGGTGATCGCAGTGTCGGTGGCTTATCCGTACGCGATCAGATGGTTGGTCCGTGGCAGATTCCGGTTGCCGATGTTGCGGTGACCAGCATGGGATATCAGACTCATTTGGGTGAAGCATTTGCCATTGGCGAGCGTACACCCCTGGCTTTGATAGATTTCAGGGCAGCCGCACGCATGGCGGTAGGCGAAGCGATTACCAATATTGCCGCGGCATCAATCGGCAATCTCGAAAAGATTAAATTATCGGCTAATTGGATGGCTGCAGCCGGACACGCAGGTGAAGACGCCGGACTGTATGACGCAGTGCATACCATCGGCATGGAATTGTGTCCGCAACTGGGTATCAGCATACCGGTTGGAAAAGATTCGATGTCGATGAAAACCACCTGGGAAGAATCGGGAGTGCGCAAGGACGTTACGGCGCCACTATCGCTGATTATCACCGCTTTTGCAACGGTGATGGATGCGCGCAAAATCCTGACGCCTCAATTGCGCACTGATTGTGGCGACACTGAACTTATTTTGATTGATTTGGGGCAAGGGAAAAATCGATTGGGCGGTTCAGCATTGGCGCAAGTGTATAAA
The DNA here is from genome assembly GCF_900108305.1 of Nitrosomonas ureae. Taxonomy (GTDB): domain Bacteria; phylum Pseudomonadota; class Gammaproteobacteria; order Burkholderiales; family Nitrosomonadaceae; genus Nitrosomonas; species Nitrosomonas ureae_B. The sequence goes on along the minus strand of NZ_FNUX01000003.1, from coordinate 64,734 downwards.
CAGATTGGCAATGTTGCGCCAAATATTGATGGTGCAACGGGTGCGCAGCACTTGAAAAAATTCTTTAATGCGATTCAGCAGCTCAATGAAATGAGCCAACTGCTTGCATATCACGATCGTTCCGATGGCGGTTTATTCGTGACATTATGTGAAATGGCATTTGCAGGACATACCGGCTTGACCGTGAATCTGGATCAGCTGTGTTTTGATCCGCATAGCTGTGATATCGATGGATCGGAATTGCAGCCTGAGCAATTGAGCGGACGCTTCCTGGAACACCTTTTAAAGGTGCTTTTCAATGAAGAGTTGGGTGCTGTGATTCAAATTCAAACCAGGCGGCGCCAGGAAGTGTTGCAAGTGCTAGCCGAAGCCGGATTGCGTGACGTCAGTTTTATCATCGGCCAATTAAATAAAGCCGATGAAGTCCGTCTGATGCGAAATAATAAACCCGTGCTGGCAGAGAAACGGGTAGATTTACAGCGCGCCTGGTCGGAGACTACGTATCAGATGCAAAAGTTGCGTGATAATCCGGATTGCGCGCGACAGGAATACGATCGAATCCTTAATGCTGCCGATCCGGGACTCCAGGTCGAGCTGTGTTTTGATGCCAATGATGATATTGCGGCGCCATATATTCAAACTGGGGCGCGTCCGGGTATCGCCATATTGCGTGAGCAAGGTGTGAATGGGCACGTGGAAATGGCAGCGGCTTTCGACCGCGCCGGCTTTAGAGCAATCGACGTGCATATGAGCGATATCCTGTCAGGCCAATCGTCTCTAAAAGATTTTATGGGATTGGCTGCCTGCGGCGGATTTTCTTATGGGGATGTACTGGGTGCGGGCGAAGGCTGGGCCAAGTCGATTTTGTTCAACCTACGTGCACGCGAAGAATTCGAAGCGTTCTTTCAGCGTAGCGACACATTTGCGCTGGGTGTATGCAACGGTTGTCAGATGATGAGTAATCTGCATGAGATTATTCCCGGCGCCGAAGCCTGGCCTCGTTTTAAACGCAATCTATCGGAGCAATTTGAAGCACGTTTTGTCATGGTGGAAATACAACCTGGCCCATCGTTATTTTTTGATGGCATGGCCGGAAGCCGAATGCCGATCACGGTGGCGCATGGCGAGGGCAAGATTGAGCTTTGTTCCGATCAATCCGGCAATATTGCATCACTGGTGACCATGCGATTTGTGGATAATTACGGACAAGTAACCGAGCAGTATCCTTATAATCCGAACGGGTCGCTCCAAGGGATCACCGGATTGACTACACCGGATGGGCGATTTAATGTGTTGATGCCACACCCGGAACGGGTATTCCGAGTGACACAGCATTCCTGGTATCCCGGTATTCGTTCTGATTGGGGGGAGGATGGACCTTGGATGCGTTTATTCCGGAATGCGCGCAAATGGATTGGATAACTCACTATTTTATGAATCTGTTAACAGGATAATCAAAAAAATGACAAATTTTAATGTAAGCCGCTGTAGCAGAGTTATTGGCATGATCGTTATGCTGTTGGGGTTGTGTGTAAATAACGCAACGGCGGCCATCATTCCGGCAAAAAAACCGGCATCTAAAGATTGCGTACCATTGGGGGATTGGGTTGTTCCAGGTTTGGGTAAAGCTTCACAGCAGGAAATCATCGCGCGCGCGGCGAAGGCATCGGTGGTGCTGTTGGGCGAAACGCATGTCAATGCGGATCATCATCGCTGGCAGTTGCAAACACTAGTGGCTTTGCACGGTGTGCGCCCCAATATGGTGATCGGATTCGAAATGTTTCCGCGTCGCGTGCAAGCCGTATTGGATAAATGGAGTGCCGGTGAATTAAGTGAAAAGGAATTTCTTCGTGCAGCTGAGTGGGATCGGGTGTGGAATACCGATGCCAATCTTTATCTACCGTTGTTTCACTTTGCGCGCATGAATCGTATCCCGATGGTTGCTCTGAATATTGAAACGAAGCTGCGTCACCAGGTGACTGAAAAAGGCTTTTATGGCGTACCAATGGAAGAGCGTGAAGGATTGACGCGCCCGGCGGAGCCAAGTCAAGCATATATCGATTATTTATTGCCGATTTATAAGCAACACGACCGTAAGGACAGGAAAGCAGGAGAAATTACGCAAGATGATCCGGATTTCCGGCGTTTTATCGGTGGACAGCAGTTGTGGGATCGTGCCATGGCACAGATACTGCAGCAAGCCGTAACAAAATCTACCAGTTCGGAGAAGCCGCTGGTTGTGGGTGTCATGGGTTCGGGGCATGTATTGCATGGTTTTGGGGTGGCGCATCAGTTACATGATTTGGGTATTCAAAACGTTGTTGCATTGCTGCCGTGGGATAGCAGTAAATCTTGCCAACAGTTAGTTAGAGGTGTAGCCGATGCTGTTTTTGGTGTAATGCCGCATGTTTCCGAATCCTTCAGGCCGCAATTCCAGCGTCTGGGAATCCGCTACGAAATGGGGCGGGGCGGCGCCGTGGTGCTGCAAGTAGAAAAAAACAGCATCGCCGAAGTCGCGGAACTCATGGCTTCGGATGTGATTCTGGAAATGGCTGGCGTGCCGATCAAAATTACCGAAGATGTGATCAATGTCGTAAAACGGCAAGCACCAGGAACCTGGTTGCCGATCAAAATAAAACGAGATGATATAGAAATGCTGATTATCGCCAAATTCCCGGCCTTGAGTTTTTAATTATTTTTATTTCAATTTATGACAGTTGATAGCTTAATCAGAAGTTGTTGTTTATTTTTGTTTTCTTTCCTAGTGTCAGAACATATTCTATCGGCGCCTGTGCTGGTCAAGTTTAATGAGGTCGAATACGATATCACGGTAAAAATTGATCCTGTGAATCGTACCATTGAAGGGAAAAGCCTTATTACCGTCCGTAATCCAAGGGAGTTGCAGTTGATGCTGGGAGCGGCATATGAAGTGACTCAAGCGGAATTTAATGATGGACCATTGGGCATTGGCCGTGAGCAAGTCAATCAAGCGCATATTTGGAATATTCCATTTCATTTCGGGAATCAAATCCAGTTTCTGATACGGTGGAAAGGAACACTGGCCGCATTGGATACTTCTTTGGATCATCAGCAGACACTAGGCAGACCGGTCGCGGTAAGTGGTGAAACCGGCTCGTTTCTACCGGATGGGTCGGGTTGGTATCCGCGCGTAGTTGGACATTTGGCGCGGTATAAGATCAATATCGAACTACCTCCCGGTCAGAAGGGTCTGGTGGCGGGCCGGCTTGTGGAAGAAAACGAGTCCGAGCAGGGTTATCATGCTTCTTTTGATTTCTCTCACCCGGCCGAAGGGATTGATCTGATAGCCGGACCGTATGTGATTGAAACACAGACGTATCAGAGCGTAAATCACAAACCAGTTCAGCTGCGCACCTATTTTCATCCACAAATCAGTAATTTATCAAAGGATTATCTGGATGCGGTAAAACGTTATCTGAACCTTTACGAATCCTGGATCGGTGCATATCCCTATACGGAATTTAGCGTGGTTTCAAGCCCCACGCCTACCGGATTTGGTATGCCTACATTGACTTATCTTGGCATTGATGTGTTGCAATTGCCATTTATCCGCGATACTTCACTTGGCCATGAAGTGTTGCACAATTGGTGGGGCAATGGAGTTTATCCGGATTACTCGAGCGGCAACTGGTCGGAAGGATTGACCACGTTCATGGCCGATTATACCTATAAAGAACAGGAGAGCAGCGAAGCTGCACGTGAAATGAGGCTGGGATGGGTGCGTGATTTTGCCGCATTGCAACCGGGCCAGGATGCGCCATTGACAGCGTTTACTTCACGCATGCACGGCGGTGCGTCTAAAGTTGTTGGTTATAACAAAGCCGCAATGTTTTTCCTTATGTTGCGCGATCATTTAGGTGAGGCGGTTTTTCAACGCAGTATCCAGGGATTATGGCGCGTGCAGCGTTTCAGAATTACCTCATGGCAAGAGCTGCAAAAAATATTTGAGATGATCTCAGGACAGAATCTGCAGCTATTCTTTTCTCAATGGCTGGAACGCACCGACGCACCGGCTATCATGATTAGCGAAGTAAAAAATATTGCAACGGATTCCGGCTATGAATTATCAATTACTTTGAAACAATCCGGACCGGTGTACCAATTGCGCGTCCCGGTTGCAATTGAAAGCCCGCAGGGCACAACAACACACATACTGGATTTACAACAAGAACAACAGCTTTTTAAGCTGAAACTAGCGGATAAGCCGTCAGCGGTTTCATTGGATCCGGATTTGCATCTGTTTCGTCAGCTGGCGCCTGGTGAAGCACCGCCAATCCTGCGCGAAGCGATGATTAATGCCGCTACGCGGACAGTTCTATTGTCCTCTGATTCCGGGATTAGGAAAATTGCCGGAACGCTTGCCAGCAAATTGCAAGACCGCAAGCCACAAATTATTGCACGGGATGAATCACTTTCCACTGCACCTGTGCTGATTATCGGTCTGGATTCGGAAGTCGATGCCTGGCTTGCCGCCGAACAGTTGCCCGCTAAGCCGGATGAGATCAACAGCAAAGGCACCGCACAAGTCTGGACTTTGGCTCGCGCTGAGGGAGCATCGCTGACGGTTATCTCCGCACAAGACACCGCAGCACTCGAAGCCTTGATCCGTCCGTTGCCGCATTACGGGCGGCAAAGCTATCTTGCGTTTGACGGCCGGCAAGTGATAGAGAAAGGCGTTTGGCCGATGCAAGTACAAAAAGTAGTGATTAAATAACGTGTGCGTTAACTCTGCAATCCTGTAATCAATAATCGGTATATTGCAACGGATCAAAATAATAAAGGCTAGCCTAACAGATTGTATCTGCTAGGCTAGAGCCTAATAAAATATTGTCATGCAATCGGAGGAGACAGTTTCTCAGGTTGGGCCGGTGGTGGTGTATCGGTTTTATCATCGAACCATCGATACAGCATTGGCATGACCACCATGGTCATCATGGTTGCTGTCGTTAGTCCGAATATGACCACGATAGCCAGGGGTTTTTGTACTTCAGAACCCAGTCCTGTGGCTGCTAGGAACGGCGCTAAACCTAAAACAGTTGTGGCCGCCGTCATCATGACGGGCCGGAAACGCTGCGCGCAGGCCTTCCTGACCGCTTCTTCGACAGTTAAACCTTTACTCCGCAGTTCCCGTATAAAAGAAATAATTACTACCCCATTCAGAATCGATGTTCCCCATACGGCAATAAAACCTACTGATGCCGGTACCGATAGGTACTGACCGGTGACAAAAAGCCCGATAACTCCGCCGACAGATGCAAATGGCAATACCAGATAGATCAAAATGGCCTGCTTGACTGAATTAAATAACATGAACAACAAGAAAAAAATAGCTGCCAGCGTAACCGGAACGATTATAGAAAGCGTTGCCATCGCCCGTTGCATATTTTCAAACTGCCCACCCCAGACAAAATAATAGCCCGTGGGTAGGTTGATCTCTTTCGCGGCACGCTCCTGCAGTTCTTCCACGAATCCACCCATATCGCGCCCATGCACATTAACGCCAATCACAACGCGTCGCTTGGCGAATTCACGCGAGATAATCGCCGGGCCGTCGATCACTTTTATTTCTGCCACAGCACTGAGCGGTACCAGCATGCCGCCTTGCGCCATACCATTTTGTACGTTTGTATTGACAGGTCTTAACAGGAGGTCTTTGATGGCTTCTACATCGATGCGGAATGCTTCCGGAAATCTTAAAAGCAGGTTGAAGCGGCGCTCACCTTCAAAAACCTGGGTGACAAATTTACCGCCAACCGCGGTGGCAATTAATTCGTTGACATCTGAAACATTGATGCCATGGCGTGCTATGGCGCGTCGATCAATGTTGATTGTCAACTCTTGTTGACCGGATAACCGTTCAATACGGATATCTCTGGCGCCCGCTGTGGATTTGACAATGCGCGCTACTTGCTCGGATAACAAACGCAATTGCTCCAGGTCGTCGCCAAAAATTTTAATGGCCACTTGCGAACGTACCCCGGTTACCATCTCATCCACCCGTTGTTCAATTGGTTGCGACAGGACAACATTCACACCGGGTAATACCTCCAATACTTTGCGGATATCCTCCTCGATTTCTATTTGAGTCCGGCCTGATCCTTCCAAATCCAGGTCGGCAATCGGATCGGATTCATTTTGCGACGCGGGATCCGCGGGAGTATTACCGCGACCCAGTTTGGACACGACACTTTTGACCCCTGGTACCGCGGCAATTAACTGCATTGCTTCGGTTTCAATCTTGATCGCTTCATCCAAGGAAATGGAAGGTGCGCGGATAATTACCGGTGTTATGGCGCCTTCCTTCATAATCGGGATGAAAGAGGTGCCGAGGAAGGGAAACAAAGCAAAAGCAAATATCAGTGAACTGATTGCGATAATCATTGTTTTTTTCTGATTGCGCATGGCTAGATCAAAGAAACGAAGGTAACCATTTTTCAAGACAGCGACAATTTTTGTGTCCTGTTCACTTCCACCCTGTAGAAGATAATCACTCAATACGGGTGATAGTAGCAATGACACAAAGAGGGACACCAACAGTGCAATGGCAATTGTCATAGCCAATGGACTGAATGTTTTTCCCTCCATACCTTCGAGTGTTATCAAGGGCAGGAAAACCAGAATCGTGACAAACACGCCAAAAATAACCGGAGTGCCGACTTCAGCAACGGCATTAACAATAACATCAAACTTGGATTGACCGGTGTCTTTTGCCTCGCCCAGGCGTTGGTAAATGTTTTCAACCACTACCACGGTGGGGTCAACCATCATACCTAACGCGATGGTTAATCCGCCTAATGACATCAAGTTGGCAGGCATGTCGTTGTAATTCATTATCATGAATGTAATCAGTGGCGTGATAATCAGGGTAAAACAAACGACGATGCTGGTACGAATGGTTCCTAGGAAAATCGATAGTACAACGATAACCAGAATCAGGGATTCCATCAAGGTGCTTTGTACTGTAGATAGCGCACCATCCACCAGATCGGTGCGATCATAAAATGGCACGATTTGCAAACCATTCGGCAATATTCCACGTTCGTTGATTTCAGCAACTTTTTCCTTGATCCTGCCTACAATCTCCTTGGCATTGCCGCCACGCAGCATCATCACGATGCCCGCAACCGATTCGGTGTAGCCGTTTTTGATGCTGGCACCCTGGCGCACTTCCCCGCCAAAAGTGACTTCACCGATATCACGCACATAAATCGGTACACCATTCAACTCCCTAAGCACGATATTGCGGATATCGTCCAGCGTAGCAATCAGGCCCACGCCACGGATCAGGTATTGCTCATAATGCAACGCCAGTATATTTCCACTGGCATTGGCATTGTTGCTGGCCAGCGCACGATCCACATCCGTGAGTGTCAGATCGTAATGCCGCAATTTGTTCGGGTCGGCATAAACCTGATATTCCTTGACGTGCCCACCCATTGAGTTGATTTCCGCGACACCGCGAATAGATCGCAGCAATGGGCGCACTACCCAGTCTTGGATGGTGCGGCGTTCGGTGAGTTCTTCAACCGTGAGAGCGCGTTTATCGTCATTCGGATGCTCGATGGTATATTGATAAACTTCGCCCAATCCAGTGGAAACCGGTCCAAGTACAGGTGTAATGCCGGGTATTAAGCGTGGGGTGACATCAATAATGCGTTCCATGACTAACTGGCGCGCGAAAAATACATCCGTTTTGTCAGTAAAAACCAGGGTAATCAGCGATAATCCGCTTTTATTCATTGAGCGCATCTCAACCAATCCCGGCAGACCGGTCATGGCAATCTCGACCGGTACCGTGACCAACCGTTCCATTTCTTCCGGGCTGCGGCCAATGGCTACCGTAGCGACTTGCACTTGAATGTTGGTGACATCGGGAAAAGCATCCACCGACAGGTTTCTTGCGGCAAATCCACCCGCGACACACAACATCAACCCGATTATCAATACCAGCAAACGCTGGTTTAATGCCGCACGAACAATTGCTGCCATCATGATTATTCCAATTCAGCCAGCTTGCGCTCGCTATCCAGATGAAAAGCGCCTTCCATCACAATTCGCTGATCAATTGTGAGCCCATCGAGCACAGGCCGGAAATCGGCCACTTCAGGGCCCAGTTCAACAGGTACGCGCTGAAATTGATTATTGCTGACGGCGACAAAAACATAATCCTGATTTAGTTCGCGAACGATAGCTGCTTCCGGAACAACCAGGGTTTTAAGCTGCGTGTCGGTGATGTGCATATTGGCCAGCATATCCGGCTTCAATTTCCGTTCCGGATTTTCCACCATTACCCGGGTCATGACAGTGCGGGTCAGGCGATTAACGGTGTCCGAAACAAATATTATGACGCCATCGAAATCAGTGCCGCCTATCGCGGGCACATTGATTTCTACATGTTGTTCCAATTTGACGTCGCGCGCAATTTGTTCCGGCACATCGCCAACGACCCAGACATAAGAGAGATCAGCAATCTGAAAGAGCGGGTCGGAAGGTTGTACAACTTGGCCTACAATCACATTACGCGCAATGACGTATCCTTCCCGGGTGGCTTTGATGTCCAGCCATGGAAGAATTTTTCCTTTTTTGGATAATTCCTTTATTTCGGCCTCATTCATACCAAACAGTCGCAATTGATCACTGGCTGCGCCCAGTTCAGCCTGGGCAATTTCCAGTTCGGATTGGCGTCGTTCCACCTCGGCAACCGGGATAGCATCGGCGGCTAATAAATGACGCGCGCGATCAATCGATTTTTGAGTGACTACGACACGTGAGGCAGCGCGGAGATAAGCTAATTGCGATTGCGTTAAATCCGGACTGGTGATGCGGGCCAGCGGTTCCCCCGCTTTGACATAATCACCCAGGATGACAAATAAATTAATGATACGTCCGGTAACGTAAGAACCAATTTGCGCTGTTCTTTCCTCATCGACTTGAACCCGGCTGGGTACCAGTATTTTATCGGCAAGATCAATTAAGGATGGATTGCCGACTTTTAATCGGTCGATCAATTCAGGACGGACGATAATGGTATTGATATCGCGTTCTTCATCGGATTGCTTGATAACTTGTTCGTCGGATGTGCTGCTACAGCCTGCCAGCAGTAATGTGGATATAAATAAGAAACTAAAGATCAAGTAAATAATTTTCATTCTGCAACTAACTCCTTGGGGTAATATGCGCGTAAACGATCGATTTCGGCAACCGCTGAGTGGAGTTCAAAGCGAGCTTGCAGAGAGTCAAAAAGAATTCCTCTAAGAATACGCTGTGAATCTAAAAACTCGATCAAAGTACGTTCACCAAATTTGTAAGCTGCCTCCGCTACTCTCACTGCATTTTCCGCTTCCTTGATTAAACCACCCTCGAACATCGTTACCCGCTGCTGAGCAATTTGATAAGCCTGCCACGCTGCTTCGAATAATTGGGACATTTCGTAACGGCGATATTCGAGCGATTCTCGAATTCGAGCGGAATCATGGATAGCCGTATCGATTTCACCACGGCGGCGATACCAGATCGGAATTCTGACGCTGAGTCCGGCAGTATTGGAGTTAAATTGCTGATCCTGATAATTGGTATACATTACATTGACAGATGGCAATATAGAAGCGCGTTCTTGGCTGATCCGTTGATTGGCGCGCTCTTGTTCCGCTTCTAAACGAACTATATCCGGATTGACGATAGGTACTTGGCGGCGCAGCTCTTCCAATGATGGAAGATCGATCGGATCCTTTAAGGATCCTTTAATTTGAAAATTTGCCGGTAACGCTCCTGCGGTTAATTGCATCAAAAATATCTTTGCACGTTCCGCATTAAGTTTTGCCGCTTCCTTGCGATTTGCCGCGCTTTGTAATTCAGTTTCTGCACGTATGAGTTCAAAGCGGGCAAGTTCACCGTGTTCGACGTTGACTGCAATGCGTTGCCGTACGGTGTTTATCAAATCGTAAATATTTTGCTCCAAGGCAGCCTGATCTTGCCGCAACAATAACTCATAAGCACGAACGCGCAATAGTGCGGCCAGATCGGTACTGACTTGGCCCAAACTAGCCTTGCTGGCATCGACGATGGCTTCCGATGCAGCGATACGTGCACTGCGCATAAAAGGATTTTCAATCGGCTGGATAACGGTGATCGAGCGTTGACTGTTTGCTGGTCCAGTATCGACTTCCGGCAGTCGTCGATCCATGGGGCCCATCATGAACATGACTTCTGGGTTGAGATACGCTGTAGCGGCAATTACTCCACCTTTGGCCATACCAACTTGTGAACGCGCTGCGAGCACCAGGCCATTGGCTTGTAAACCCAATTGTTGTAGTTCCTCAATCGTATAAAGTACAACCGGCCCTTGTGTTTCTCTCGTTGGCATAGGTACTTGCAGTCCTGGCAAGTCACTCTTGAATGGTGCCATTGATGGAGGCAATTCATGTGCAGATGGTGATGAATGCTCAGGCTGTCTTAATGAATCAGCTCCAATTGGAAGGGGAACCGTGGGTTGTGCTAAGGTTATCGAAGAAAATATTAAGCTTATATTCAGTAATAAAAGGTTAACTCGGGAAATTCGCATAGAATCCTTTAATTTATATCTTGTCAGGGGGTATTTAAGAAGGAAACTCTGATTAATCCTTTGACAGGTGCAAAGCAAAGGGCAATTTAATCACGATTCACTTAAATTTATTACAATTATTTCCAGATTATTTACATCGAAATTGATTCGCAATAGCCCAATTTTATATTGAAATTTATAATGAGCTAATACAAAAATCAGTCATCATAAAGCCTCATTTTATTACTTTAAAGAAACTGTAGTAAGCTGATTTTCCAGTTGTGCGTGATTTAAACAGAGCATTCCTGAATGCTTGCTGAACAGATAGTAAATTTGGATAAATTAATGTTGCTCAATTATTTTTTACAGCGGATCAAATTATTCCTGCTTGTATGTGGCGTGGCGGCAGTTATTTGGCTATTGGCAGGAGTAGTGCTAAGACTGTATGAATTTCGTGATAATGATCCTGGCCGTGGCGCTATTTCGAGCGGTACCGATAAATTTGGCGATCAATTTTTTCAAACAATTTATCTTGATCAAGGTTGGTCGGCGTCTGACAGCTTGTGGTTTTATAGTACAACGCAAGGCTCTAATTTATTACCCTACAGCTTTTTTTTGGTACTCGAGCAATCTGATTCATCTGATTTATTTCGCAATAATCAAAACATTGATCGTTATGGTTATTTGCCGCAGCGCCCAACCATAAGCAATCCGGATGGTTTGCCAGTGGGCATGGTGCGAGATGAGTACCAAGGCAAAGCATTTATGGGATTTACCTGCGCAGCCTGCCATACGACTCAACTCAATTACCTGGGCGCAGGAATCCGCATTGATGGTGGTCCGGCAAATTCGGATATGGAAACCTTTATGATTGATTTGGCAGACGCATTGTATGCCACCCTGAAGAATTCGGAAAAACGTGATCGGTTCGTTGTTAACGTATTGAAACAGGGTAAATTTAAGAATCAGGAGGATGTATTAAGTGATCTTAAAAAATACGCACAGCGAATCAAAGCTTATACCATCGTCAATGTTCCCAGAGATACCACACGGCCATTAACCCGCTACGGCTATGCACGACTGGATGCATTTGGGAGAATCTATAATCGTGTACTTGAGCATATTATGAGCGCGCAACAATTACGCGAGCTGCTCACCGAGATTCTGACCACGGAGGAGCTGGCTGAGGTAATGTCAAATGCGGAACCTGTTCTCAGCAGTACAAATCGCGATCATATTATTGAAAGGATTCAGGTATATTTGACCAGCAAGCAGATCATCCGGCTGCGCAACAGAATTTATAATCCGGCCGATGCGCCAGTCAGTTATCCGTTTCTGTGGGATATACCGCAACATGACTACGTTCAATGGAATGGTAGGGTCGACAACAGCGGATTAGGTCCTATGGCCAGGAATGCGGGCCAAATGATTGGCGTATTTGGCACGCTGGATTGGCAGGAAAGAGATGGCTTCACGTTGTCTTCAGTCATTGGCGGACAAGGATTTGGCCCAAAACATATTGATTTCCAGTCCTCCATCGATATCCGAAATTTGCGTCGGGTGGAGAAGCATCTGCGCAAACTAACCTCGCCGCAATGGCCCGAGCATATTCTACCTAAGATCGATAGAGCACGAATGGTTAAAGGTGCGGAGCTATTTTCCCGATATTGCGCATCCTGTCACGGGCACATTGACCGCATTGATCCGGATCGTCGTGTTGTGGCTAAAATGATTGGTATTTCGTCTATTGGAACGGATTCTAAGATGGCCACCAACGGTATTGAGTATGCCGGCTATAGCGGTATTCTGCGGAATCAATATGTCGGTGTCAGTACAGGTAATCTTTTGCTGCAACCCCAAGCGCCAGCGGCAGCGTTATTAACTTCAGCTACGCGCAATGTGGTAACGACGCCTGATCCGGATAAATGGTTTGTACGTAGGTGGGTTGAACGATCGCTGGATTTTGCGTATACATTTTTTGATAACGAAGTGCAATCTTCCCTGAAACGCGGCGATTATACTCCCGATACAACCGGCAATCCTTTTGCTTCAATCTTGGCTTATAAAGCTCGTCCGCTCAATGGCGTCTGGGCGACTGCGCCTTATTTGCATAATGGCTCTGTTCCAACTTTGTATGATTTGCTTCTGCCCAAATGGCGGCCTGGTGATCCTGCCGAAGGAGAATATCGTCCTGATGAATTTATGGTGGGATCGCGCGAGTTTGATCCAGTAAAAGTTGGATTAAAATCGACCGATTATGATGGCTTTCTGTTTCGAACACATATTTGGGGTAACAATAATGGCGGTCACGAGTTCGCCTCCGGAAGAATGCCCCAGCCTGATGGGGTGTTCCTTCCAGCCTTGACCAAAGAGCAACGGCTCGATCTTGTTGAGTACCTTAAATCACTTTGAAGTGTAAGCGTAGATGAGCAAATACATACTTAAGCTTAATATCCAGTCTTATAAAGAGAAGCCCGCTTCAGCGGGCTTCTCTGAGCAATACTTAAGTTTCTGGATTATGCAACCGGATTTTGCATCCGGCGGCGATTAGCAAAGCCAAGTAAGCCGAGACCAGCAAGCAACATGGCATAAGTTTCTGGTTCTGGTACTGGTGCTGCGATATCACTGAGTTTTAAGTAGTCAAAGCCATAAAAATCACCGGAGCTATTGCGATCGATGGTAATAACCAGTTCACCCGTAGCGTTGATCGAATCAACCACCGAGCCGGTTAGTGTATAGAAACGAATAAATGTGTTCGGGAATCCGTCATCGTAGGCAAAGTCTTGTGCAATGCCGTTAAATGTAGTGATTACTGAACCACCTATCGAAGCTTGAAAGTCAGCCATGTCGATTTCCAGATGACCGACCGTCCAACTATTGCCTAATCCTGTGAAACTGAACGTTGCTACGGTTTCTGATCCATGTGGACTGAAGCCGGGATGGGTAGTGCTATAGGTATCGGTGTATTGTGTACCATCGGTTGCTATCATTTCTGCAGCACTGCGGCCATCATAGTTTGCGGTGGAGCCATTGAACGGGTGCTGGCAGTTGTCACAAATACCGGCACCATAACCATCATTGTCACCGATTTGCCAGGATGCCGCTGCGACCGGCCCGCTCGCCAGCGCAAGTAAAGCCATCATAGGTATAATACGCATTATAAAACCTCCCATAAGAAGAAGAAAAGTTGCATTAAAGTTTGTTATTTCATCTACACGTGTCAATAATATGCCCTGTTTACTTGCAGCGGATTTAATGAGGCTGCGTGTTTGCAGAGAGAAATGAAATTGGTGTGTAGTGACTTGCAGATAATTTGTTTTTCTTAGTTATTTTTTAAATTTACATGAAGAAATACTTCTGCATAGCCATCTGTAAGATAATCTGAGAATCTCTCGAACGTAATAAGAGATAGCTCCTTTTCTTCTAGTACACTAGTACTATGTTTTCAGTTTGAGCGATAGGATATATATCCTTTTTGCACTAGCAATATCGATATAGGAAGTTTTGCATCGCAATGAATGATGCGATACTTTTAAATCTCTATGGGTTAATTCTCCGTCTCCTAGGACGAGAGTTGGCTGAGAATCAGCAGAGTAAAGAGTCTGCAATGACACGATACTGTTAAGAATTAAGTTTGCAGCGGTAGGAAATACTCAGCTTAAGCAATATCCAAACCTTGTTTGATAACAAGGTTTTTATCATGTTGTTAGTGCCTAGACATCTTCTTCAGGTTCTGGGTCTTCTCTCGACGGTGCTTGAGATGTCATCACAGATTTTTCTATTGCATTTGCAGTGCCGGGAATTTTGGGTGTTTTGCACTGTACATCGGCATTTTGCGCGCGATGCCTCAAAGCATGATCCATTAATACCAGGGCGAGCATAGCTTCGATAATCGGGGTAGCGCGGATGCCAACGCAAGGATCATGCCGGCCATGCGTTTCGACGATAACCGGATTGCCGTTCTTGTCAATTGAATGTCGTCCGAGACGAATGCTGGATGTCGGTTTAATCGCAATATGAACAGCGATGTCCTGGCCGGTTGAAATACCCCCGAGGATGCCGCCGGCATTATTACTTAAAAAGCCATTCGGTGTCATCTCATCCGAATGCTCGGTGCCTCTTTGCGTTACGCTGGAAAAACCTGCGCCGATTTCAACGCCTTTTACTGCATTGATGCTCATCATGGCGTAGGCGATTTCGGCATCCAGTCGATCATATACCGGTTCGCCCCAGCCGACTGGAACACCCTGCGCCACTACGCTGATTTTGGCACCCACCGAATCGCCGGATTTACGCAATTGATCCATGAACGTTTCCAATTGATCGACATAGTTGCTGTCTGCAACAAAGAAGGGATTCTGCCTGATATCCTCCCAGCATTTGAATGGAATTTCGATGGGTCCCAACTGCGCCATATAACCGCGGATCATAATACCATGCTTCTCGTACAGCCATTTTTTTGCAATCGCACCGGCTGCAACACGCACTGCAGTCTCACGCGCCGATGCGCGGCCACCGCCACGATAATCGCGGATGCCGTATTTCTGCCAGTAGGTATAGTCAGCATGGCCGGGACGGAAGGTATCCATGATCTTACTATAATCCTTGCTGCGCTGATCTTCATTGCGTATCAGTAAAGCAATGGGCGTACCCGTAGTTTGTCCTTCAAACACACCGGATAGAATTTCAACCGTGTCGGATTCACGCCGTTGCGTGACATGACGCGACGTGCCGGGTTTACGCCGGTCCAATTCAAGTTGTATCTCTTCGGTGCTGATAGTTAAGCCTGGTGGGCATCCATCCACAATACAACCAATTGCTGGGCCGTGTGATTCGCCAAATGAGGTGATAGTAAAAAGCGTACCGAATGTATTGCCAGACATATTATTATTGCTATTTTGTATTTAGGGTGATGATGCGAGTCTATCATATGTACCTCAGCTTTTTTCTCTGAAAAAGCTTCTGAGCTTGGTCTATTGGCCGATGTATGCAAGCCATCAAGCTTAGCTTGAAGCATATCAAGAATGAAATTCATTTGTCATGCTATCTCTTGCGCTGGAATGCGGTTTATTAGTCGGCGCGGAAGTGACATGGTCACCACTTCAGTATCCGGTTTTATTGAATCACAGCACTAGTTACGTAATTCTGGAATACCCCTTACTTTGGTGCATCGATGTCATTTAGGGTAGCGGGTGCCCATTCCATTAGTACATTTTCCCCCATGATGCTTGCTGTACACCTAGTTTTCAGTGATAATCGCGCTTTCTTGTTTGTTCAAGAACAGTAAAATGTTTTGGCCGAGATGGCGGAATTGGTAGACGCACGGGACTCAAAATCCCGCGATGGTAACATCATGGGGGTTCGATTCCCCCTCTCGGCACCAATAAAGATTTTCAGTAAGCTTCATATCGTATCAAATCCATTGTAATTAATAATATTTTTAAGAAATGATCGTATCAAGAGATATCGTGAGATATTTTGACATACCGTCGATTTAACGGTATTTTTGTCGGTACTTTTTGATGCCGTCATGCGAGATACCGTCAAATGCTTACCGATACCGCAATAAGAAACGCTAAACCAAGAGATAAATTTTATAAAGTTAGCGATAGCGGTGGACTATATTTATTAGTGAAATCTACTGGTAAATATTGGCGCATGGATTATCGGTTTGTGGGCAAGCGTAAAACCTTGGCTATCGGTGTCTACCCAACTGTTTCTCTTGTTGCTGCCAGGAAGAAGCGCGTGAATTGCTTGCAAAAGATATTGACCCATCACTGGTCAAAGCCATCAATAAACGGATTGCACGCACTGCGGCAGAAAATACTTTCAAGGCTGTAGCGCTGGAATGGCACACCAAAACCAGCAAAACATGGGCAGAATCGACTGCAAACAATATCAAGCGCTATTTGGAAAAAGATATTTTTCCCTGGCTAGGCAACCGCGTTATAAAAGATATTACCGCACCGGATTTACTGGCGGTATTGCGCAAGATAGAAAGCCGTGGAGCGCATGAAAAAGCTCAACGTTGCCGGGAATATGCGGGGCGAGTGTGTTTAGATATGCCGTAGCCACCGGACGCGCTGAACGCGATCCTAGCGGCGATTTAAGAGGGGCACTGACACCGGTCAAAGTCAAACACCATGCCAGCATAACCGACCCTAAAGCCATCGGCGCATTGCTACGGTCAATCCGGGGATTTAATGGTTCTTACATTACTAAATGTGCATTACAGCTTGCGCCATTGGTTTTTGTGCGACCCGGCGAACTCCGACAAGCAGAATGGCAAGAAATCGACTTTGACAAGAAAGAATGGCGTATACCAGGAAATAAAATGAAAATGGGTGAAGCGCACATTATCTCCCTGTCACCGCAAGCTATCGAGATTCTGCAATCCATCCATCCTTTAACCGGTGATGGTCAATATATTTTTCCCAGCATACGCAGCAGTGCCCGGCCAATGTCTGAAAATACCATCAATGCAGCCTTGCGGCGCATGGGCTATGAAAAAGATGAAATGACCGGACACGGTTTCCGCAGCATGGCCAGCACACTGTTGCATGAGCATGGGTGGCCGCATGAAGCGATTGAAAGGCAATTAGCTCATGCGGAACGAAACAAAGTAGTAGCTGCTTATAACTACGCTGAACATTTGCCTAAACGCAAAGAAATGATGTGCTGGTGGGCGGATTATCTGGATGAATTGGCGATAGGTGCTAAGGTGATGAATTTAAGGGACTGATTAATAGATAAATATTTTATAAAATGACAACTAAACGTGAATGGTTTCGCAAATTAAGAGCTTTAAAAAATGAACCGAGATTCCTAACACCTAACGAGTGTGATGAATTGATACTGCTTCTTGGCGGTACTGTTCGGCCAAACCATAGACCGCCAAAAACTTTCTGTAATATGAATCGCCGTCATTTAAACCAAGGGGCAATAGCAAGTATTGTATTCGGTTTTCTAGAAAATGCCGAACAAGTAAAGCAATTAGAGAATGAGTTACATGAATTGGAAAGCCCTGATTGGCTAGAAAATCAAATAAAAATAGCTTCTCTTGCAATAACTCGTGCTAATGCGGAACGAATAGCACTGGAATATAAAGCTGATGAAATAGATTACTTGAAAAGTCGAATTGAGTTTTTGCGCCAATGGTCAGCGAAGAACCGATCTGATGCTGAGCGTATGGCTGTAAAATGGCTTGAGAGTAGAAATATTCAAATTTCTTTGAAAAAAATTCAAAATGAACTTTCCAATTTAAGAGAAAGAGCTGAATTAAAAAGCCTTAGGTTAAACGATTGGAAAAGTTTAAAATTTAAAGAGATCAAGTACATAAAAAAGGCGATACAGCAGTTGTTGGAAACGGTTTCCACTCAAAAAGGAAAACTAAGCTAAACGATAAGATAGGGCAAAGCAAAGAAAGTTATTTTTAATACCCTTATTTTGACTTCTTAACTATGCCATATAGGAAGTAAAAATTGATTTTCTTATGATTCTACCTGCAATCCACAACTACAGGAAAATATCGTATGAAAGCAATTCAAACCTCAATCCCTGAAGCTCTCAAAAACTTCGATCAGCTCCCTGATACTGCCAATGTGAGGCAACCAGTCGTACAAGCCTTATACGCCTGTTCTGCTGCCAGTGTATGGCGTGGTGTAAATGCCGGGCGCATACCTAGGCCCAGAAAATTATCCCCTCGTACCACTTGCTGGAATGTTGGTGAGCTTCGCGCAGCGTTAGCGATCACCGGCAATCAAGGGGCTTAATATGAACAAAAAAATACCACCCCATAAAGAAGTGGCTTTTAAAGAAATCAACCAGCAGTTTACCGGCGATAACGCAAAACAGCAATGTACCCGATTATTGCGAGCCTTGCATCTGTTCAGTATCAACACCTATGAAGCCAGTCGTGGATTGGGCGTCTACCACCCACCAGCACGAATATTGCAATTAAGGCAAAAAGGGTTTTTTATCGAAACAGTGTGGCAAGTCATTGAGGCTGAAAATGGTGATAAGCATCGTGTTGGTTGCTATGTCTTACATAGCGGGGTAGATCATGAATGAAAGATGGCTGGAACGTCTGGAAATGCTGCTGGTGCGTTTTTCTTATCTGGGGATGGGCGCTGATATACCTTCCCAGAGTATAAACGAGTTATGGTCTATTTATTTGTACTTATCTAGGCTTGCGGAAGGTTGAAAGATGGCAGCAAGCCATTTATTACGGCTAGGTAAGGTTAAGGGGAAAAATGGCGTACTGAATGCATTGAAACATAATAAACGCACGCTACAGGCTGAACGTGCCGCTGGCGCCAATATTGATGCACTCAGAACGTCATTAAACTACTCATTGACAACATCGGATAGTGCCGAATCGATTGATCGTCATGCTAAAGTTTTACTGTTACAGGCTGGGATAGATCAAACACGTACCAATCAAGTAATGGGCATTGAAATAATTTTTAGCCTGCCCATTGATCGACACCAGCAAGACACAAGGCCTTTCTTTAGAGATTGCTTGGAATGGGTTAAACGGCATGTGCCGGGGGTGTTGTTATCTTTTGATGTCCATTTAGATGAAAGCGCACCTCATGCGCACGCCTTAATTTTGCCGTTACTGAATAACAAAATGCAAGGCAATAAGATCATGGGGGGCATTGGTAATTTAACCCGTTTGATTAACGTGTTTCATGCAGAAGTTGCAGGGTATTATGGCCTTAGTAGGAATGATGCCAAACGAATGAATGGAAAAACTAAAGAATCCCTCGAAAGACAGATATTGGCCGTCTTAGCGATTGATCCAGTGATTAAGTCACTCATTTGGCCATGTGTGCGTGATGCTATTCACAATGATCCGCTACCTTATGCGCAATTGTTGGGGATTAATCAAAAACACCAGCCTGCAAAATATACCGGTAGATCATTCGTACAGATCATGACTTCCAAAGGCAAGGGAAAAGAAATAAACACTATATAGCGTTTTGACCCTCAAAAACATCAAACACTATCCTGTGTATAGTGTTTCATTTGCAATCTAGTTGAGATGGCAATAAATCACAGATTAATGAAGAAGTTTATAAGTAAATAAAAGTTAAGGAATGTTAAAAATGAACGAAAAACAGGAACAAGCAATTTTATTGCTGGCCCAGGGAAAAATGTGTCAAGAAATAGCGGAAACCTTGAAAATAACGGCAAAAACAGTGAGTGTTTGGCGTGCAGACCCTGAGTTTCGCGCAGCATTGAATCAATATCTTACAAACATCAAAGCGGCGCATTCTGAGCGGTTAAGAAGCTTGTGCGGGCGGGCACTAAAAACAATTGAAGATTCACTGAATGATGAAGGGCTATCACCCAAGGATAGATTAGCGGCTAGCTTTAAAGTATTGGAACTGTGCAAAGTGGAACCGATTAAACCTGGACTTACTAATGCAGCAAAGCTTGCACGTTATGACGCGCTTATGGATAGTTTATGATTCTGGTAGGGGGATATTTCTTGTCAGGGGCGGATGATAGTTTTAGGTGTTTTAAATAAAATACCGCTAGTCTAAGCTTTAGTTAACGTTAACACCAATAATTGGGCGCACTCATCCCCCTTACATGATACTCAACAGTAGAATTTGACGGTACTTATGACGGTATTTTTTTAATTTATAGTTATATAAGCTATGCCAGTTAATGGTTTAAGGCCATTTCGCGGTTCCCCCTCTCCCAAGAATATAATTTTATATTAATAAAATTATATTCTTAGAAATCATTGAGTGCGTTAAAAAAGTACGTGCTAATGACCTCGAATACTGCTTTATCTATAACTAGAAACCGTCTTTGGAATCATTACCTTCAATATAGTTTACCCATCATCAGTTGGTTCATAGGCGTATAGTAATGCAGAAAGGAAAGCGGGTTGGAGATTATCCCTGAGCCTTTTTGTCAGTTGAGGGTAAGCCCGCATTAAGAGGTGTGGGTTCAGCCACCCAGAAGCCTTGTACATAATCGACACCGATATTTTCCAGAATTTGCAGTGTTTGATCATTTTCCACCCACACGGCGATTGTTTTAAGCCGCATGATATGGCCGATGTGATGAATCGATTCAACCATTGCCTGGTTGATCGGATCAGTAAGCATATTTTTGATCAATCGCCCGTCGATTTTCAGATAATCAAGCGGAATATCTTTCAAATAACTGAACGATGATAAGTTGCTGCTAAAATCATCGATGGAAATGCGACAGCCCAATTCTTTCAAGGTAGTGACAAAACGTACAACATGCTGTAAGTCATTCAGCGCAGTCTGTTCACTAATTTCGAAACAGATACAGGCGGGATCCAACTGGCTGGCTTTGATGCTGCTTACCGTGAAATCAAGGAAGTCCCCGCTTACAAGTGCTTGTCCGGATATATTGACGGTGTAGATTGCATTGGTTGTGTGTGCTGCATGCGCTTTTATGAGCTGTAGTGATCGTTGCACCACCCAGCGATCGATTAGCAGTATTTGATCATGCCGCCCTGCGGCAGGTAGAAATGCTCCGGGCATAATCAATTGACCATTCTCATCTTGCAGGCGCAACAAAATTTCACCATGTTGTTCCTGTTCCGTGTGCTCCGGCGAGATTAATTGGATTGGTTGATAATAAAGCTGAAAACGTTGCTCTGTCAGGGCATTCTGAATACGCGGCAACCATTGTTGCATTTCGACAGAATCTTGCAGATGAGGTACGGATTGATATATCTGTACTCGATTGCGTCCTTGTTCTTTGGCGGCATAACAAGCGCTGTCAGCTGCATTGAGTGCATGCTCGAGACCTTGATTCTCATGAGTGATCGGAAATAATCCGATGCTTACACCAATAGTGAAAGTTTTTCCCCGCCATTGGAAACGGAAATTTTGCACCAGCTCACGTAATGTGTCGGCTACTTGTAGCGCTTGATCTCTAGGGCAGTGCTCGAGAATAACACCGAATTCATCACCGCCAAGACGTGCCAATGTGTCTCTTGCGCGCAGTTTGGAATGCAATAATGCGGTTACTTGACGCAACAATTTATCACCGGCACTATGGCCGCAACTGTCGTTGATAATTTTGAATTGATCGAGATCAAGATACAGCAGCGCATGCATGTCATTTTTGCGTATGGATGTCAGGATTTTGCTGAGGCGATTCTCGAATTCCTTACGATTGAGCAAACCGGTTAACGAGTCATGTGCAGCTTGGTAGGCAAGTTTCAACGTCAACTTGCGTTGTTCCGTCACGTCGCGAAACGTTATCACGGCACCAATCATATGTTTTTGTTCGTCTTGAATCGGCGCTACGGCGTAATCAATGATGTATTCTTTCTTGTCTCTATGGATCAGTATACATTCGCGGTACCTGGAAGAATTTTCAAGCTCGTTTAAGTGATCTATCAATGGGTCCGGGGCCGGTTTATGGGTGGCTATGTCCATAATATTGAATACGTTCTGTAGCGATGTGTCGTGCATTTCCGCATTGCTCCAACCGGTAAATATTTCCGCAGTTGGATTCAGGAAAGTGATTTTTCCATGGGTATCCGTGGTGATGACTGCATCACTGATGCTTGCCAATGTGATCTGAAACAGCTCTTTTTCCTGATGCAGGATATCATTGGTTATGGTGAGCGCTTCGGTGCGTTCCGCTACTCGCTGCTCCAGTTGGTTTTTGGTTTGAATCAGGCGCTTTAGCAGCTCAACGTTATCAAAACGGAATTTTAACGAATCCGTGACTGTCTGATGCAGTTGGTGTGAAATTCTGCTCATGGTAAGTACAAACAGCAAATAAGTCAGCGCGATGATCATCTGAATATCGCTTTCGTGCATGATGACCTGATAGGTGAAAGGAAGCGCGACAGGTACCGAAAAAGCTAAGAAGGCGCCTTTATACGATGATAAGGTTGCCATTGCGCCTGCAATCATGCCGCCTAGTAAGTAGGCCAGAAACAGTTGATGAATGGCACTATCGGCAACAAAAAAAATGCTCCCGGCAGAACCCCACAGTATCCCTGCTAATAGTATGCTAATAAAAAATTGCCGCCCCCAGGTTACTGATTCGGCAGCGGATGGCATTTTACGAAAATAGGCTTTGACCATCAGAAACCTGCCGAGAGTGAGGACATAAATTGCCGCCAGCCAGCCTAGAAGCCAGTTTTCTCCGACCAATCCCCAAAAAATATAAGCTAGCATGGTGGCAACAATCAATGTGACAAATAATGCCTTAGGAGCTTGCTGATAAGTCAGCTTGATTTGTTCCGCCAGTAATGCGCCAGAACGATTGGGAGGGGGAGATTGGGAATTCACATTGTGATTAATTGGATCCTGACATCATATAATAAGGCTTTTTTGCAGGAAGATAATGGAGATTTTTGGAGTATTGCTGAATGGTTACGATGATTGTGCAAGCGTAGTTTCGAGTGAGGGTGCATCGCTTCTCAGCGACTTGAAATCGGTGAGTAAATATGCGGTTTTCTATGGCAAAATGCGGAGTGCGTGAAAGATATAAATATTCATTGCGTTACATGTCAGAGAATTCTTATATCCATACTCAAAAAATTGGGCTTAATATTTTTTGAAATAAAGTAAGCTTCTATAGTGCGACATGGCGGGTAAGGCACTGGAGAAAAATTACGGGAGTATGCTCATTAATATGAGACGTATTGCAGAAGGTTTATTTTATTGGAAGTTTCTGTGCACCGGGTTTATTTTACTCGCGGTTTCTTCGCCGGTATCCGGTGCCGGTATTGCTGTGATGGAACACAGTGTCAAGGAACTGGGTCAAGCGTTCTCTGGCGCGCCCACTAATACGGGTGATGGCAGTATGGTGTTCTTTAATCCGGCTGCGATGAGTCAGGTGCGCGGTAAATTGATTTCTGCCGCGAGTTACTATATCGCACCGTCTGCGACTTTTCATAATAGCGCTTCGCAGCTAGGTAACGCGCCGCTTACGGGCGGGAATGGCGGAGATGCCGGGCAATCGGTTTTCATTCCGAATTTTTATTATGTGCAGGAGTTGTCAAACCGCGTAGCCTTTGGTTTTGGATTTAATATACCTTATGGCATGCGCAATAGTTATGATTCGGACTGGAAAGGGCGTTACCAGGCCATTGATTCAGAAATTCTGACGATTAACTTTAATCCGTCTATGTCGTTCAAGCTGACCGAAAAATTTTCTTTAGGTGCCGGTTTTAATGTCCAGTACCTGCGAGCCAAATTAACCAACGCAATTGATCTGGGGCCGGCATGTTTTTTATTGCAGGGCGCATTGCCATGCCTGAGTCAGGGAATTGCGCCGCAAGCCGCGGATGGGCATGTTTCGCTCAAGGGCGATAGCGTCGGTTTTGGCTACAATCTGGGCGCATTCTACGCGCTGACTCCTGATACTCGATTCGGCGTCAGTTATCGTTCCCGCGTTGCTCATGACGTGAAAGGGAATGCAAATTTTACGATACCGGATAAAGCCATTGCGCTGACGCAAGGAAATATTTTGGTGGATACGCATGCGGTTACACCAGTGACTTTGCCGGACTCGGTCTTATTCGGTTTCTCGCACCATCTCAATCCGCGCTGGGAAGTTTCCGCGGATGTTTTATGGACGCATTGGAGCTTGGTTCGAGAACTCAGAACGAATTTCTCCTCATCGCAATCCGATGATGTGCAAAATCTTAAATGGAACGATACGTGGCGTTATGCTTTCGGAGTTAATTATTTTTCCGCAACCCATAAATGGATATGGCGAACAGGATTTGCTTATGATCAAACGCCGGTTCCCAATGCACAGCACAGATCGCCTCGAATTCCCGATAGCGATCGTTATTGGTTGACTGTTGGCTTTACTTATGCAGTTCGGAATAATATTTCCATTCATGGTGCATATGCGCATCTGTTTATGGACAGTCCTTCGATCAGTCGCAGGGGTGTAACGGGGGATTTTCTTTCCGGTCAGTTTTCCGAGCAAATCAATATCGGTGGTCTGCAGTTAGACTGGCGTTTCTAACTCTGATCGTCACAATTCATCGGGTTGCGGAGCTGAAACTTGTGCGGAGCTGCATTATCTTATAATGTCGCTTGTAACGGTGTAATAGATAAATTTTCCAACCCAATTTCGGAATTAATCAATGGACAGAAGAACGCATCTTAATTTCTGGTTTATTACCATGGCACTATTGGGCTTGCTGTTAGTGCAGAATTTGTATAAGCAATATACTCAAGTTGAACCCATTCCCTATAGTCGTTTCCAGCATTTGCTGGAGCAGGGGCAGGTAGCCGAGATCGCAATTACCGAGAATCAGATTTTCGGAACATTGAAAGAAAAGCACGCGGATGGATATAAGGATTTCGTTACGACGCGGGTGGAGCCGGAATTAGCGGAAATTCTGGATAAATATCATGTGGTTTATACCGGTGTGGTACAAAGCACCTGGCTGCGTGATTTATTGTCCTGGATTGTGCCGACAGCAATTTTTGTCGGAATCTGGTTATTTGTGATTCGCCGCATGGGAAGCAGTATGGGAGGCGGATTGATGTCGATCGGTAAAAGCCGCGCCAAAGTGTTTGTGGAAAAGGAAACCAAGGTTACTTTCGATGATGTGGCGGGTGTCGATGAAGCCAAGGAGGAATTGGTAGAAATTATCAATTTCTTGAAAAACCCGGTGGATTATGGCCGTTTAGGCGGACGGGCACCGAAAGGTATTTTGCTGGTGGGGCCGCCAGGCACTGGAAAAACATTGCTGGCACGCGCAGTGGCGGGTGAGGCGGGTGTACCGTTTTTCTCCATTTCCGGATCGGAATTTGTAGAAATGTTTGTCGGTGTGGGTGCGGCCAGGGTGCGCGACTTGTTTGAACAAGCAAGGCAGATGGCGCCGGCAATAATTTTTATTGATGAGCTGGATGCATTGGGGCGGGCACGCGGTGCCTACGGATTGGGTGGCGGGCATGACGAAAAGGAACAAACCCTCAATCAACTGCTGGCGGAACTGGATGGTTTCGATTCCAGCAGCGGCATCGTGCTATTGGCAGCGACCAACAGACCGGAGATTCTTGATCCGGCATTGTTGCGGGCCGGACGGTTCGAT
Organism: Nitrosomonas ureae; assembly: GCF_900108305.1. Classification (GTDB taxonomy): domain Bacteria; phylum Pseudomonadota; class Gammaproteobacteria; order Burkholderiales; family Nitrosomonadaceae; genus Nitrosomonas; species Nitrosomonas ureae_B. The sequence continues at coordinate 39,076 of NZ_FNUX01000003.1, read as the reverse complement.
CGCCAGGTGTTGGTGGATCGTCCTGATAAAATCGGGCGGGAACAAATTCTTAATGTCCATGCAAGAAAAGTGAAGCTGCACAGCGACGTTAAAATTGAAGAGGTTGCAGCGCTGACGCCGGGATTTACCGGAGCGGATCTGGCTAATCTTATCAACGAGGCGACTCTGTTAGCAACCCGGCGTGCCGCGCCATCGGTTACGATGGCGGATTTTAATAATGCCATTGAGCGCATTGTGGCAGGATTGGAAAAACGTAACCGCCTGCTGAACCCCGATGAACGCCGTGTAGTGGCATTTCATGAGCTTGGACATACGATGGTGGCGTTGGCGTTACCGGGCACCGACGAGATTCATAAAGTATCCATTATCCCGCGGGGTGTCGGCGCACTGGGTTACACCATTCAACGTCCTACCGAAGACCGCTATTTGATGACTCGCGTGGAGTTGCAAAATAAAATGTCGGTATTGCTGGGAGGGCGCGCAGCCGAGCAGATCGTGTTTAACGAAGTTTCTACCGGCGCGGCAGATGATCTAATGCGTGTCACCGATATTGCGCGCGCCATGGTGCTGAGGTATGGCATGAGCGAGGCATTGGGTAACGTGGCGTATGACCGGGAGCAATCGGTATTTCTACAACCCAATGTTCCTATGCCACAAAGCCGCAATTATAGTGAAGAAACTGCTAATAAGATCGATGTTGCGATTCGTATGCTGGTTGATCAAGCTCTGGAACGTGCGCTCAATATACTTCAATCCAATCGTGGTTTGCTGAATCAAACTGCGCAAGAGCTATTGGAAAAAGAAACGCTCAATCAACCTGAAATACTTAAATTAAAGCAAGCGATAATTGCGTATCCCGTCGATAAATCCGGATACTCAGGTTGATTCATGGCGTTACCTCTCTGGGGCGTATCTTTGCCGCATCGAAATTTTATTCGTAACTGACTAATGTGAATTGAAATGATTCTGCATTGGTTAATTGCATTTGCACGTTTCTGATAACGGTGGATGGATTGATCATTGCCGATGGGATGTGTAATTGACCGTTTGCGCTCGAGAAAGTGGCGATATTAGGGGGGATATTGTCCAGCGTTACTATGTTGTTCAGGTCGAGTTCAAATACAATGGAAGGGCTACTTTGAATCAACCGTAAATTGACTTCCAGCGCATTGCCTGTTCCGATATCCACCGCAAAACTCAAAATCTCCTGACTGAAGATGCTTGCCGTATCAATGAGCTCAACACTATTTATCCGGACTAAATTATTAAACGATACGGATGATGAGTCATCATAATCCTTCAGTGGCGTGTCAGTAAAGCTGCCACTTCCCAGGTTCCTTATGGGGAGTTTTTCAATAGCATCGAAGACGGTCATGCCATCAAAAATAACGCGGCCAAATACGGTAAACCCTCCATTCTGATTATCCAGATTCAAAGAGTTGTCATTCAAGTTGACAAACCATTGGCTGGTTGCGCTGTTGGGATTGCCGCCAACTTTTGCCATGGCGACGGTTCCACGGGTATTGGAAATTTTAAATTCATTAATTATTGGAGGAAGAGAATTTACAGCGGTGAGTGATTCTCCGGTGGTGCCAGGAATAATTTTAAAACCGCCACCTTGGATGACAAAATCAGGAACACTGCGATGGAAGATTCCATTGGTATAGGCGTCACTGTTGATGTAGCTGATGAAATTGGCGGTTGTGATTGGTGTCTGTGTTTCAAAAAGCTCAACACAAAATTGTCCCATATTGGTTGTAAAGCACGCAACCTGGTTAGCGTGTGTAATGGGCGATGAAAAACACAGACAGGCAAACAATACGATTTTATATAAGGCTGGGCTGACGCGCATGATAATTGGGTATTTTTGTATGGATTGAAATTGGATTTTACTGACAGATGCCTGGCTGAGGCAATATTTCATTTTGGATAAGCTGCAGTTTTGTATCATAGTATCTATGCAAGGCGGTGGTAATAATAACCGATAAATCCCTGGTTCTGCCGGAGACTTCTAACCCTAGGGCAGTTCAACTTAAAAGAGCCACTGCACTGTTGTTGACTGAAATACATCTTCGGAAACTCCCTAATTCCTACAGGACAATTCTAGGACAAATTCAGTGCAATGTTGGTACAAGTTACTTATATCTATCTTGGCTGCAGGAGATATAAAATGCATAAGTAAGGCGCCCCGCAGCTAGCTGCGGGGCGCCTTACTTATGACAGAACCGAAAAAACGGAGCGCTAACAACAAATTTGCTATTAAATCTCGTGTAACTTTAGAGCTTTTGTTGATTAACGTCCTTATTCTCAGCAATATGATGCAGACGCTGAGCTTAACGTTATGGGATGAATATGAACAATAACAAACTAAAAACCGCACAAATGCCTCTTTTGGGTAGGTGGTTGGCAATTACTACGCTAGTCCTCGTAGGGGGCAGTTATGTCCAGGAGGTCAATTCGACGCAGGAAGGACTGCAGAATCTCTCGAATCAAGTTGGAGGAACATCGATTGTCATCGATGGAAACCGTGAAGGATGGGAATCCGCTGTGCCATATATAAGCGACCCCTCTGGAGATAAAGCTGAGGCAGGCCATATTGATTGGAACACAATTACCATGGCTCATGATTGCGATGATCTGCATATACGCTATAAAGTGAATGATGGGCCAGCGTTTATCCCGGATGGCTATCGATATAATTTACTTGTGGATGTAGACAAGGATCCCACGACGGGCTACAGAGGAACCGGAAATTCACTTTCGATCGGAGCCGATGTGCTTATTCAGGGTGGGCAGGATAAGATCACAATTTTTAAATTTACGGGCGACCCTCATCAGGAGGCTTGGGGTTGGCAGCAAATTGACTTTTATCCGGTTAATGATAAAGCATTAGCTGACGGTGGAAGAGATATTGATTTCAGTATTAGAATTTCTGACCTGAATATCTTTGGTAATGGGGTGCCCAGTTTTAATTGGGTTGCTTGGGCCGATCATTCGACGGCTATCATAGATTTCTATCCAGATAGTGGTTTTCAGGGAGATACAGGCGATTTTAATACGTATCGATTTGATTACACGCCAATAAATGGAGTTATTGCAAATCCTGAACGCGGATTCTTTGCAAGCGCTAAAGTGAAATCTGGCAATTATAAACCGCTCGATTTGGCCACTCTGCAGTGTTACCGTAAAAACGAGGGAATTAGTCTAATTCACCGCTATTTCTATCTTGAGGATTTTGTAAACAGTGATATCAGTCAACAGTATCTGGATTTGATGCAAGCTGATTTTAATAAAATCCGCCAAGCAGGATTAAAAGTGATTCCTCGATTTTCTTATTCTGAATCTTCGGGACCAAACCTAACTCCGCCTTATAATGATGCATCCAAAGAAAGGATATTATCCCATTTAAACCAATTATCTAGTACGCTCAACAATAATAGTGATTTGATTGCCGTAATGGAGGCTGGCTTCATTGGTCTTTGGGGGGAATGGTGGTATTCGGACCATTTTCAACCCGATGCGGACTGGAATGATCGCGCCGATGTAGTTTTTGGCATGCTTGATATGTTACCTGCCAATCGTATGATCCAACTCAGAACACCGCGTTACAAGCAAAATATACTCAATAATACCTCGCCGGTAGATCTAGCTGCGGCGCATAATGGTTCCTACTTGGCTCGTATCGGGCATCATAACGATTGTTTTGTTTCTAGTAAATCGGATGGTGGAACATTTGCTAACGCTTCTGAGTATTCTTATCTTGAGGAGGATACAAAATGGGTGCCTATGAGTGGCGAAACGTGCGACTATAATTCTCTTTTCGATCCGGATCCTAGTCGGCTTAACTGTGCGACTGCATTAAATGAACTAGCTAGGTTTCATTGGTCGTTTCTCAATCTGGATTGGTATAAGCCGCTATTGCGGAAATGGGTAGATGGTAGTTGCTATGCTGAAATCGAGAAGCGGTTGGGCTATCGCTTTATTCTTTTGCAAAGCGTTTTCGATAACCAAATCATACCCGGCAATAAATTCAAATTCAGTTTACAGCTAAAGAATGAAGGGTTTTCTGCACCGATTAATCCACGTGCGGCAGAGTTAATCTTGCGACACACCGGTGGTTCAGTGCATGCGTTTAAGTTGTCAACTGACCCAAGGCTTTGGTTACCTGGTGCGATACATACTATTGCCGGTGAGGTTAGTATTCCAGCGAATTTTCCAGCGGGTGATTATGAGTTACTGCTTAATTTACCCGATCCAGAGCCTAAGCTATACCCAAGGCCGGAGTATGCTATTCAACTAGCTAATACAAACAGTTGGGAAGCGGCGACAGGTTATAACAAGCTAAATCACACATCTATCGCTGAACCCCCTATTTATTATGCAGACAAAGTTGGGATTATAGTTGGAAAATATGACACAGGGAGCCTCGCTAGTTTAATAAATAGCGATGCTGATACCTATGATGTCAAAGCTCTCAATACATCTGGTGGCAAAGCCACCGACTGGTACGCATCGACTACCATCACAGCTCTTCCACCAGACAGGATTTCGGAACTCAACTTAATCTATGGGGGACAATATTCCAAGAAAAAAGTGAAACAGGAAGTCTATTTGTACAACTATAATAGTGCAAACTGGGATCTGATGGATACTCGTAGCGTAGATAATACCGATGATGTAATGGTTCGGATAACCCTCGCGGCTCCGCAAGCTTACCTTTCATCCGATGGTAAAAGCCGTGTTCGGATACGTGGATTCAAAAATGGAAATAATCAATTCTATAGCTGGGCAAATTTTCTGTCTTGGAAGGTGAAATAGAATTAGGGGTATTGCCAAGTATTATTGCCGTCTTTAATTCAACAAATTTGATCAAAATCACCATCTAAAGATGGTGATTTTGATTATCAATAGCTGTTTTCTTCTATGGAGTTATCGGAAAATAGAATTTTCGAGATAAATGATATTTTCAAGTAATTATTTTATCGGTAATTTATTTATGGAGAATCGCTGTTCTGGCTATTTTCCGACAGTCCCTCTATGGCATCCAGCATCATAGCTGCAACATTAAATCCGGTCTGTTGTGTGATTTCCTGCATTCCTGTAGGGCTGGTGACATTAATCTCTGTTAAATAGTCACCAATCACATCCAATCCAACCAGCATTAAACCATTTTTAACCAATTCCGGACCTAGCGAGTCTGCAATGTCTTTGTCGCGCGCAGAGAGGGGTTGCGTTGTTCCCGTACCACCGGCAGCAAGATTGCCACGCGTTTCACCGGGTTTAGGAATGCGTGCTAAAGCAAAAGGTACCGCTTTGCCTGCAATCAGAAGTATGCGTTTGTCACCTTGAGCGATTTCAGGAATGAAGCGTTGCACCATGATAGTTCGCGTCCCATAGTGAGTCAGCATTTCGAGAATCACGCTGATATTATAGTCTGCAAGATGGATACGAAACACGTTGGCACCACCCATGCCATCCAGTGGTTTTAATATAATATCTTTATGAATAATAAGAAATTCTCTAATTAAATGTGCCTGGCTGGTTACTAGCGTAGGAGTAATAAATTGCGGAAATTTAGTGATGGCAAATTTTTCGTTGTAATCGCGGATACTCCTGGGGCTGTTGATTACCCAGGCACCCTGGGTCTCAGCTAATTCCAGCAAGTACGTGCTGTAAATGTATTCCATATCAAACGGTGGGTCTTTACGCATTAATACAGCGTCGAATTCGCGTAAAGGGATGGCCGAGATATCACTGATGCTGTACCACGGATCATCCACAGATGATGAGCCTGTGAGTGACAGTGCGCGTGAGAAGCCTGTGACAATTTGGTTGATTAATGCGATATCCTGTTGATAAAGTACATATATCTGATGGTTTCGAGCGACTGCTTCATGGATCAGAGCATAGCTGGTGTCCTTATGCGTTTTGATGGAATCCAGCGGATCAATGATAAAGGCAAGCTTCATAGCGGAATTTAAGCGGAACTTAATTTCGCATCCGAGGTATCGGTTTGCTGCAATTCCAATGCTGCGGCTAGTAACGCCAAACGCGCTACAACGCCATAGGCATAAAAACGATTCGGAATGATATTAGATTGGGAGGCGTTCGGCTCCAGGCAAGTGGTTTCAAATGCCAAAGGAACAAAATGCATGCCGGGAGCATTAAGGTTTTCGTCGATACCGCGTCCGGTATGAACGCGATAAAAACCTCCGACGACGTGGCGATCTATCATATAGATAACGGGTTCCGCTACCGCTTGATTGATCGTTTCAAATGTATAAACGCCTTCTTGTACCAGCACATGGGAAACTTGCAATCCTTCTTTCACTACGGCCATTTTATTCCGCTGTTTGCGGTTTAGCTTAAAAATTTCGGTGCCGTTTTTTACTGTCATGATTCCCATTCCATAAGTTCCCGAATCGGCTTTGACAATGACGAAAGGATCTTCCTTAACACCATATTGTTGATACTTTTTCCTGATCACCGAGATAATGCGGTCAACAGCCGCTGCTACGCATTCCTCACCTTGTTTTTCATGAAAATTAATTTCTCCACATGAGCTAAAACGTGGATTGATTAACCAAGGATCAATGCCAATCAAATCCGCAAATTCCAGAGCAATGCGATCATAAGCGGCAAAATGATTAGATTTTAGGCGCGTTGCCCAGCCGGCATGCAAAGGAGGAATCACAATTTGATTCAGATTTTGTAAAATCTCCGGAATGCCTGTGGATAGATCATTGTTAAGCAACACAGCGCAGGGTTGAAAATTTTCTACACCCAATTGATTGTTTTTCCTCACAATCGGTTCAAGCTGTATAGATTGCCCATCGGGAAGATCAATATCGATGGCTGTAGTCACTTCCGGCAATAAGGTGCCAATACGGACATTCAGTCCGGCCCGTTGCATAATATTTTGCAAGGTGGCAATGTTTTGCAGATAAAAAATATTGCGTGTGTGGTTTTCCGGAATCAACAATAAGCTATGCGTATCCGGACATATCTTTTCGATTGCATTCATCATCGCTTGTACACATAAAGGAATGAAGTCCGGATTTAGATTGTTGAACCCACCGGGAAACAAATTGGTATCAACGGGCGCCAGTTTAAAACCGCTGTTACGTAAATCTACGGAACAGTAAAATGGCACTGTATACTCGCGCCATTTGCCCCTCATCCAATGTTCAATGGTTGGCATGGCATTAATGATACGATTTTCGAGGTCAAGGATAGGGCCGCGCAGGGCTGTGGAAAGATGAGGTACTGGCATTTTGCTTTGAATTGTTGAACTAGAGCCATTATAGCATTATGGCTTAAATAGATTGTGATCAGCCTAATCCTGAAGTGTTTTATATTTGGTTTTGGAGCGACGCAAGCAAGCGCGGTAGGATTAGTGGAAAGTTTTTCCCCGGCGTGTTCTGGTAGCGGCAGTACTGTCAATTTTTATTATGCGGCTTCTATCATAAGGTAGCCGGTGAAACGGAGAGCGATCATGAAAATTATTTTCGCGACTCCTTGCAATTAATGGATGCCGGAGGTAGCAGTCATCAATAAAGCTTTGTGAGAGACTGATTTTGCAGGGCTGGCTGCTGAAGTAACCGTGATGAAAAGGCGAAGTATTGGTGGCTGCCGATGAGACATGAATGAAATTGGTGGCGTTATTGTTGTGCTTAAAGGCGCGTAAGCTGATTTGGTTGTTGCAGAGATTAGATTATTGCGATGGTAGGAGGATTATTTTTTTATTCATATTAATGAGAAAATACCCTATTCATATTGTGACTTTATTAAAAAGATTTCAGTAGTTTACGTTAGGCAAAAATAGACAGTACAACGAAGAAAGTGTATAGTTGCCCCCGCTGCCCTTTACTCTTGCGGTTCAGAAAAGGGAAGATGTTGAAGCAATTTGAGATTGTCTCAACGAATTAAGAATGGCGTATACAAAAAGCGCAAAGTTCATCATTTATGGAGGGAGATATGATTAAAGCTGTTCAGGCAGTAGTAGGATTAGGATTGCTCTGTTTCGGCGCAACGCAAGCAGTTGTGGCCGCTCCGGACCTTTCAAAATTACCACGTGTAAAACAAGAATTGGTGGCTCCACCGAATGTACCTGTGCATGATCAGGTTTCTAAAGGACCAAAAATCGTTGAAGTACGCATGGAAACCACAGAAAAACTGATGGAAGTTGCGCCAGGTGCAAAAGTCTGGGGTCTGACTTTCAATGGCAGTATTCCTGGTCCGCTCATCGTTGTTCATGAAGGCGACTATGTTGAACTGACATTGGTTAATCCAAAAGAAAGCACGTTGGCTCATAATGTGGATTTCCACGCAGCAACCGGCGCATTGGGTGGTGCTGGCTTAACATTGGTGCAACCGGGTGAAGAAGTGGTTTTACGCTGGAAAGCGACTAAAGCAGGTGTGTTTGTTTACCACTGCGCACCAGGCGGAACCATGATTCCATTCCACGTTATTTCTGGCATGAATGGTGCCGTTATGGTTTTACCAAAAGATGGTCTGAAAGATGCGAAAGGCAAGCCATACAAATATGACAAAGCTTTTTACATTGGCGAACAAGATTTCTATCTGCCTAAAGACGACAAAGGCAACTTCAAAACCTATGGTTCACCAGCCGAAGGCATGGCAGACATGTTGGAAGTAGCTAAAGGACTCATTCCAACTCACGTGGTATTCAACGGTGCAGTTGGTGCGATTACCGGTGACAATGCACTGAAAGCTAAAGTGGGCGATAAGGTATTGTTTATCCATTCACAATCTAATCGCGCTTCCTATCCGCACTTGATCGGCGGCCATGCTGATCTGTTTTGGCCAGAAGGTTCATTCAACGATACGCCTGCTACCAATCAGGAAACTTGGTTTGTTGCAGCCGGTGGTGCAGTTGCTGCTGCGTATGAATTCAAGCAACCAGGATTATACGTATATTTGAATCATAACCTGATTGAAGCTGTATTGCTGGGTGCTGCACTGCACATGAATGTTGAAGGAAAATGGGATGATGATCTCATGATCCAGCTTAAAGCGCCAAAGAGCTTTAATAAAGACGCTGCAATGGATCACTAAGATTTGATTTAGTGTAATTGTTGAAGTCACATCGGAAGGCCTTGACCTGTAATGGGTCGGGGCCTTTTTGTTTACTGGTAAGACGTTGATCGCTTTATTTTTAAATACAATCGAATATATTCAAACTTTATGCCGATTAAATCTCGTATCCGCACCATCCCGAATTATCCACGGCATGGAATCATGTTTCGTGATATCACAACACTATTAAAGGACCCTTGCGGGTTGTATACCACAATACAGGGGATTGCTAACCGTTATGATGCAGTCACGATTGATAAGGTGGCTGGGATTGAGTCGCGTGGATTCATCATTGGGGCGCCGGTTGCGTATCAATTGGGCAAAGGATTTGTACCTATCCGCAAACAAAATAAGCTTCCTGCGGAAACATTGGGAAGAGACTACCAATTAGAATATGGCAGTGACCGTATTGAAATCCACGTGGATGCAATTCAACCGGGAGATCAAATACTTTTGATTGATGACCTGATTGCAACCGGCGGGACTGCGGAAGCGGCTGTAGGACTTGTAGAAGATATGGGCGGGGAAATCGTGGAGTGTTGTTTCGTTATTGATTTACCAGAAGTGGGAGGGAGAGCTCGCCTGGAGAAGCTCGGACATAGAGTCTTTGCATTATGTGAATTTGAGGGCGAGTAGATATCGCTAACCTGTTTCGATACCTGCACCAGAAGATATCACTGGTTTTCTTGTAAGATCGATAATAATTTATCATGAATGCCGCCAAAGTCGCCATTGCTCATGATCAAGACCTGATCCCCAGGTTTTGTAATTGCTGCGATATTTTGTATTAGCTGATTTAAATCATCGCAGTAATCGACTCGATTGTTTAACATGCTGAGAGTTGATTTTGCCCATTGCGAGTCACGCGCAAAGCAAAAAACATGATCTGCTTCTTGCAGACTTTGCGCAAGATAATCTTTCCAAACACCCATTTTCATCGTATTAGAGCGAGGTTCGAGTACCGCAATAATTCTTTTTTGACCAACATGGGTTCTTAAGCCATTTAATGTTGTTTGAATTGCAGTAGGGTGATGCGCAAAATCATCATAAACCGTAACGCCGTTGACGGTGCCGCGTTTCTCCATGCGACGTTTAACACTTTTGAATTCTGATAATGCTGCAATTCCTGTTTCGATCGGTACTCCGGCATGCCTGGCAGCGATTAATGCTGCCAGAGCATTCATGCGATTATGCTCACCTAATAAATCCCATTGTAAACAACCCTGATGGATTCGATCAAAATAAATATCCATTTCATTATTTGCAAGCAATTGAGCACTCCAATCAGCCTCAGTTCCAAATTCCTCTAGAGGGGTCCAGCGGCCTTGTGTCAAAACTTGTTTTATATTCTCATCTCTTCCATTGGCTATGATCAAGCCGTTATTGGGAATAATTCGTACAAAGTGATGAAATTGACGTTTGATGGCTGAAAGATCAGGAAAGATATCCGCATGATCATATTCAATATTATTTAATATTGCGGTTCTGGGATGATAATGAACAAATTTAGAACGTTTATCAAAGAAAGCCGTATCATATTCGTCTGCTTCAATAACGAAGAATGGTGAAATTTCAGCTGAATTTGACTCAGAATCCCGTGCGTGTTCCGGTCGAATAATTCCAATTCTTGCAGATAGGCCAAAATTCTCGGGAATTCCACCAATCAGAAAGCCTGGGTTTAATCCAGCGTAATCTAATATCCAGGCTAGCATCGAACTGGTTGTGGTTTTGCCGTGCGTACCGGCAACGGCAAGCACCCAGCGATGCCTCAAAATATTTTCTGATAACCACTGCGGACCGGAAATATAAGGTAAATTCCGATTGAGAATTTCTTCCATCAGCGGGTTTCCGCGGGTAATCACATTACCAATTACAAATATATCCGGTTGAAGCTGGATTTGCTCGATTGAATAACCCGATATTAATTCTATCCCTTGAGATTCAAGCTGTGTACTCATCGGCGGATAAACATCTTGATCGCAACCTGTTACCTTATACCCGGACTCTCGTGCAATGGCTGCAATGCCTCCCATGAAAGTGCCACAAATCCCAACGATGTGAATATGCATGATCCAGCTTAAAAGAAATTTCGATTAGAGGAAATAGAAAAACAAATAGAGTGCGCTTCTTTGTAAATTATAGTTCATAAGTTCAGTCAGTAATACCAATGCAACGCAGTAGTGTAGTATTTTATAAATTCAACATACTTTCTTTAGTGAGTATTCACCCATTGATAGAAAAAAGTTATCGTGGTCGGTTTGCGCCATCACCAACCGGGCCTTTGCATTTTGGTTCACTGGTTGCGGCTATAGGCAGTTATCTTGATGCAAAATTTAATCAAGGCAAATGGTTAGTCAGAATTGAAGATATTGATTCTCAGCGCGAAGTGCCGGGAGCTGCAAGTGAAATTTTATTTGTACTGGAAAGTCTGGGCATGGAATGGGATGAAGAAGTAATTTTTCAAAGCCGACGTCTTGAAGCATATCAGGAAGCTCTGAATAGATTGGAGAAACAGAATTTAATTTATCCGTGTACTTGCTCAAGGAAAGAGATCGCTGATTCCAGCATCATCGGCCTTGGTGGTCCCGTCTATCCCGGGACATGTTTGAAAAATCCTTCTTTATCAGACAAAGCATATTCACTGCGTATCCAAACGAATGAGAATGAAATTCAATTTCAAGATATTTTAAGGGGCTCATATGTACAAGAACTCAAGCGGGAAATTGGCGATTTTGTACTACGCCGGGCTGATGGCATATATGCTTATCAATTGGCCGTTGTAGTCGATGATGCTGAGCAGGGTGTTACGCATATCGTTCGAGGTGCGGATCTTTTGGATTCTACGCCGCGCCAAATATTTCTACAGCGATTATTAGGTTATAGCACGCCGCGATATATGCATCTTCCGGTCGTAACCAATGCAACGGGTGAGAAACTCAGTAAACAAACCAATGCCGAGCCAATTGATATTGCAAATGCCCTGCCGCAATTGGTTAAGGCGCTATGTTTTCTGGGGCAGAAACCCCCGGTGGTGATTCTCGAAGGAAATATCTCTTCTTTTTGGCAGTGGGCTAGAGAAAACTGGCAAATCAATCTTATTCCTCGATAATTTCGAATTGAAGCTATCAAACAATATTTGTGCTAGTCTGTAGTGGCGGTGATTAGAAGCATTTTTGAGAAGTGCTGAGGTTGATAATATGTTAACGGGGGAATTGAGTGTTCCTAAGCGACAGCAGGTAAGGAGATGGCGTGGCTTTTTTGCCTTTTAATATAAAAAAACAAAAAAAACTGAAAGTGATTATTGTAGGCGGAGGATATGCAGGGCTTGCTGCATTGATCAATCTGTTGCAATTTGCTCCCGATACGGATATCACGCTCATAGATCCTGGAACGCAGCATCTGAAGATTACGCATTTGCATGAAACATTCAGGTATCCCCTAACAGATTTATTGTTTCCATTCTATGACTTAGAAAGTCGTTATGGATGCAGGCATGTGCTGGCATCGGTAGATCTTGATCAAAATACGTTACAGGATTGTCAAGAAAGCAAGCAATTAATTCTTGATGAAGGGGTTCTGAATTTTGACTATATGATTATTGCATCCGGCTGCGAGAACAGTGTATCAAGCCCCATGGATTCAAGAAATGTATTGGGTTTGTCTGATTTTTCTGCTACCAGTGGATCTGATTTATTAGGAAATTTTTTTGATCAAAACGATGCTGCGAACCCAGTGATTTCTGTTGTAGGGGGAGGGGCAACCGGCATACAGTTTCTGTTTGAGATAAAGCAATTCCTGATGCGTAAGAAATATAAAGCAGAATTACGTTTGATTCATTCAGGTGAGCATGTTCTTGAGCAATTTCCCGATGGTTTTGGTACGTATGCTGAATCCCGTATGCGAGATCTGGGAATTGCTTTTTACCCTAACACATACTACAGTGAGCAGGGTTCTGATCATGTTTTTCTGGCCGAAAAAATAACAAAGAAGCAATTTGAATTACCATCCGGTCTGTCAATTTTGTTTCTGGGCAAGAAGCAGCAAAAAACTTATACAGCTAACGCTTTCGGGCAGATTGTAATTAACCGGAAGCCGTTACAAAATATTTTCACGGCCGGTGACTGCTCGTACTATCAATCTCCAGGATCGAATACGCTAACAGCACAATCAGCTGTTCGTAAAGGAAAGTTAGTAGCGCGCAATATATTACGCCATTCAGGTTTTCCCGGACTGCTTGAGCCTTATATACACCACGAATTAGGCTATGTGGTAAGCATTGGAGCCGCGGATGCTGTTGGTTGGCTGGTTTCGGAAGGAAATGTGATCACCGGTATTCCGGCACTGACAATAAAAGAACTCGTAGAAGCCCAATATGACTTATTATTGGCGGGAATCGATACTTACTTGGTTTAGCAAACACTACGCAGGAGATATATATATGCTTGGTTTGTTTAAAGATAGTCCTGTAATAGGCAAGGCCAGTACAATTATTCAAAGTCCGGCAGATAAACTTTTCAATTTCATTGGTAATGATCTGCTTATTAACTACCCCAGATGGTCACCTGAAGTTAAGGAACTGGAAAAATTGACGGATGGCCCAATACAGCTGGGAACGTTATGCCGTCAAGTACGCATTGACCAAGGCAATCGATCGGAATCAGCTTTCAAGGTTAAAATTTTTGATGTTGGTACGCGCATTTGTTTTGAAGGAACATCCAATCCCTATCGATGTGACTATGTGATGGAATCAGTCAATGCGTCTGATAGCAGAATAACGTTTACCTTTGAACTGCTGAGCCTTGATCTTCATGTGAGGCCTTTTGAGAAACTGGTACGCATAGCAGTTCAGGACGGAACGGAAAGAACCGTAAAAAACATCAAAAAAATTATTGAGGCAGATTTGGCCAGCTCAAAATAATCAATCATCGCAATGCGTGTATTTAGCCAATAGCTGATTAACCTGGAGAAAAAATCATGGATTTTATCGTTGAAAAAGACCCTGGATTGATTCCACAAGTATTGTCCAAGATTCTTGATTCATGCGTCAATGGGGTGACACTGGCCGATCCTGACCAAGAGGATTTGCCTTTGGTGTATGTTAATAAGGCATTTGAAATTATAACGGGTTATACATTGGCGGAAACCGTGGGTAAGAATTGCCGTTTCTTACAGGGAAGTGAGCATGATCAATCAGGTGTTAAGCAACTCCGGGAAGCCATTAAGAATAAAAGATCTGTAGAAGTGGTATTGCGAAACTATCGCAAAAATGGCGAACTATTTTATAACCATCTGCTGGTGTCCCCACTTTTTGATTCAAACGAAAACTTACTCTATTTCCTCGGGGTACAGTATGATATTACTCCGCAAATCCGGGCGGAAGAAGAAATCAAAGTACTGAAGGAACAGCTGGCGGCATTTAAGAAATAGGTACTATCAGATACAAAAATAAAACTACCGGCACCACTAGATGATGGCAGAGGTGGTATCGGGTGTGGCGTTTTCGATACATGATCATATTTGCTCTACCAGTTCGGTCTAATTATATAAAGCGCTGAAAATTTAGAGTGTTGCCGAGTTTGATATGGGTTCGCAACCTTAAGTAAAACAGAAAGAAAGGTGATGCTCATGCTAATAACAATCCAATTATTAAACACAAAGGAAGGTTACCGAATCTTGCTGAAGAACTTCAGAATATCCCCAGAGCTTGCAAGAAACGGATATATCGAGCAATGAGTTGCTAATATCCGACTATCAACGGTATTCCTCGCACATAAACAAGGGCGATGTCACCTCAAACCAGCGGTATTGATAACCTGCGCCGTGCAGGGCAATCTGATGAAACAGAAAAAGAAAACAGAAACAATGCAAAAATCGTACAGCAATGTATTCACTAGATTGCTTTAGTTGTCGGATATTTTTTAGGAGCGGTTGACTAATTATTCGATGATTATCGGGCCGTTGCCATGATCAAATAATTACCTTGCTTATTGTTGACTAAATCAATCGGGTATTGTATAGTTGACCAAATCAATCGGGTATTATTTTTGCTAACACTTAATTTAGAGGATTAATCATGAGATTAACTACAAAAGGAAGATTTGCGGTTACTGCGCTACTTGATCTTGCTTTGCAGCAAAGCAGCCATCCAATAACACTGGCGGATATCAGTCAAAGACAAAAGATTTCCTTGTCGTACTTGGAGCAGCTATTTGCAAAGTTGCGCCAGTCTGAATTGGTGGATAGCGTTCGCGGTCCTGGAGGCGGTTATTGTCTTTCAAAAGATTTGGATAAGGTATCGATAGCCGACATTATTCTTGCAGTTGATGAGCCTATCGACGCGACCCAATGTGGCGGTAAAGAGAATTGCCATAATGATGGAAAGTGCATGACGCATGATTTATGGGCAAAATTGAATGAGCTCATTTTTGAGTATCTTGGTGCTGTTACGCTTAAGGAGTTGGTTGATAATCAAATCAATCAGCAGAATGAAGCAATTGTGCCGCTTCTTGATATGCGACGTGAAACTGAAATACGACGTCAAACAACAGCTGCGTACAGTTGATACTCGTTTTTAATAAGATTTTCCGTTCTCAGAAATCCAACAATGTTCTATCGATGAATTGCTATAGAACAATATTATTAAGTCTGTGTCTAATTTGAATTAGCATAAGTTTTTGCTTATATGAAGAAATAATACATTGGACTAAATTATGCTTATTACACTAACTGAAAATGCTGCAAATTATATTCAGCAACAACTTGCTAAGCGTGGTAAAGGACTTGCACTCCGGGTTGGGATTAAAAAATCGGGTTGCTCAGGATTTTCTTATACGTTTGATTATGCTGATGAGATTAAACCCGATGATCAGTTATTTGAGTCACATAAAACTAAGATAGTTGTTGATAGATACAGCCTGCCTTATTTGGATGGTTCTCAAATCGATTTTGTCAAGGAAGGTCTCAACAGTTCTTTCCAGTTTGTTAATCCGAATATTGATAATACATGCGGTTGTGGCGATAGCTTCAGCGTAAAAGAATCCGTTTAGATTTAATTAATAGCAATCTCGATTCCAGTATATTTCCGGTTTGTATATCAGTAGTCGTTTTGATGTAATTTAAGATTGTAGGATATCTGTTTCAAACTATATAAATACTAAAATAAAGGAAGAAACCAAATGAGTGCAGTACTGCAAAGTCTGGTTAATCAACCGTATAAACACGGCTTCGTTACTAAAATTGAATCTGATGTTGCTCCCAAAGGGCTCAATGAAGATATCATTCGATTAATTTCAGCCAAAAAGAATGAGCCTGAGTGGCTTTTGTCATTTCGCCTGGAGGCCTATCAAAAATGGTTAACAATGAAAGAGCCCGAGTGGCAGAACGTTCATTATCCAAAAATTGATTTTCAAGCGATCAGTTATTACTCAGCACCAAAGCCCAAGAAAAAACTGGCAAGTATGGATGAAGTTGATCCTGAATTATTGCGTACATTTGAAAAGCTTGGCGTGCCGATGCACGAGCGTGCAGCACTTGCAGGTGTCGCTGTTGATGTTATCTTTGACAGTGTTTCAGTAGCCACTACTTATAAGCAAAAGCTTGCGGAAGTCGGCATTATTTTTTGCTCCATTTCCGAAGCTGTGCATAACCATCCTGAGCTTATTCAGAAATATCTGGGGACTGTTGTGCCTGTGGGTGATAATTATTTTGCAGCTTTGAATTCTGCTGTATTCACAGATGGTTCTTTTTGTTTTATTCCTAAAGGTGTCAAATGCCCGATGGATCTATCCACCTATTTCCGCATTAACACAGAAGGATCCGGGCAGTTTGAGCGTACATTAATCATTGCTGAAGAAGATGCCGCTGTTTCTTATCTTGAAGGCTGTACTGCACCCAGATTTGATACTAATCAGCTACATGCCGCAGTAGTTGAGCTGGTTGCGCTAGATAATGCGGATATCAAGTATTCAACAGTCCAGAACTGGTATGCCGGTGATGAAAATGGTATTGGTGGTATATACAACTTTGTTACTAAAAGGGGCTTGGCAAAAGGGAAGAATTCTCGAATTTCATGGACACAGGTAGAAACCGGTTCCGCAATCACGTGGAAGTATCCATCGTGCATATTACGAGGTGATAATTCGGTCGGAGAATTTTATTCAGTTGCGGTAACCAATAATTATCAACAAGCTGATACTGGGACGAAAATGATTCATCTCGGGAAAAATACGCGTAGCACCATAGTGAGTAAAGGTATTTCGGCTGGCCATTCAAATAGTAGCTATCGTGGTTTGGTACGTATCTCCCCGACCGCCGAAGGTGCGCGAAATTACTCGCAATGTGACTCTATGCTTATTGGCGATCAATGTGGCGCGCATACTTTCCCGTATATTCAAGTTCATAATAACAGCGCAATTGTTGAGCATGAGGCTTCTACTTCTAAGATTGGTGAAGATCAGCTTTTTTATTTTTCACAGCGTGGAATTGATGCAGAAGAAGCGGTTTCTATGATTATTAATGGTTTCTGTAAGGATGTGTTTCAACAATTGCCGATGGAGTTTGCGGTTGAAGCTACCAAGCTTCTCAGCTTTAAATTGGAAGGGAGTGTCGGATGATTGTTAATAACAGTAAAACCCTTCTCTTGGTTCAAGGACTGCGTGCCAGTATTAATGGCACCGAGATTCTCAAAGGTATTGATCTCACGGTAAAAAGTGGGGAGATTCATGCAATCATGGGTTTGAATGGATCTGGAAAAAGCACTTTAGCTAAAGTGCTGGCAGGCCACGCTGCATATGAAATTACAGCAGGAACCGTTCGATTTGAAGACAAAGATTTGTTGGAACTGGCGCCTGAGGATCGTGCGCGCGCCGGATTATTTTTGGCTTTTCAGTATCCCATCGAAATTCCAGGCGTAGCAAACACGCAATTTCTTCGTCTTGCCTATAACACAATACAAGCCCAGCGAGGCAAAGAAGAGTTGGATCCTCTCGAATTTGATGATTTCGTACGTGAAAAAATGAAATTATTAGACATGAATCCCGATTTCTTGGATCGTAGTGTGAATGAGGGATTCTCAGGTGGCGAGAAGAAACGAAACGAAATCTTGCAAATGGCCTTGCTAGAACCGAAATTGAGCATCCTGGATGAAATGGACTCGGGCCTTGATATCGACGCACTGAAGACCGTGGCCAATGGTGTTAATCAAATTGCCAATAAAGACAATGCCACAATTTTAGTAACGCACTATCAACGTTTACTGGATTATGTCGTGCCGGATTTTGTGCATATTATGCAATCAGGCAGTATTGTGTTGACAGGTGGAAAGGAATTAGCACTTGAACTGGAAACACGAGGTTATGACTGGGTTACTGCGAATAAACGATCAATTGCCGGAGCAATCGCATGAGCGAAACAGTTGCTACCGATTACCTTGATTGCTTGCTGAAATCTTGGTCGATAAAATCAAATGAGCCGTTATCATGGTTAAATCAATTACGTGCTCGTGCAATTGATCATGTCAGTACGCAAAGATTACCCACGAAGCGCGACGAAGAATGGCGCTTCACTGATATCTCAGCGCTCACTCGCTTATCCTTCCAATCTGCACAACCGCACACTAGTTTGCGAGCGCAGGATATTGAACATTTGTATCTGAAGGAGGCAAAAAACTCTCTGGTGTTTGTAGATGGCTATTATTCTCCGCAATTGTCGACTCATATTGATCCCACAGTGCTGCAGATTGGCAATTTATCAACATTCTTATCGACGCATGCGTCAATTCTGGAGTCTCATTTCGGTCAATACGCGAGATTTGATAATAACGTATTTGCCGCACTCAATACAGCATTCCTTCATGATTGCGCATTGATCATTGCGCCAAAGAATACCGTCATCGCAGAACCTGTTCACTTATTGTTCATCGCGACACAATCAGAAGTAACCTCTTATCCGCGCTGTTTGATAATTGGAGAGTCCGGAAGTAACGTAACATTTGTTGAGGATTATGTCTCTCTTCAGGAGGCCGCCTACGTCACGAATTCAGTAACAGAAATTAGCTTGTCCGCCAATGCACATGCCAGACATATTAGAATTCAACGTGAGAGCGCACAAGCTTATCATCTGGCAAATTGCGCAGTTTCACTGGCTCGTGGAAGTAATTATCAGTCAGTCAGTATTTCATTGGGAGCGCAGATTTCTCGCTACAATCTGAATGTTCAGCTCATTGATGAGGCTGCAGAGTGCGCGATTGATGGGCTTGCGTTAATTTCAAGTAACCAGTTAGCCGATACGCATACTAGCATTGATCACATAAAACCAAATGGAATCAGCCGTCAGCAACATAAATGTATCGTCAATGATAAAGCGCATGCTGTATTTAACGGAAAAATTATTGTACGGCCTCATGCGCAACAAACAAATTCGTCGCAATCGAGCCGTAACTTGTTACTCAGTAAAACTGCACAAATAGATACAAAGCCACAACTGGAAATTTTTGCCGATGATGTTAAATGCGCACATGGAGCAACAGTTGGTCAGCTTGATCAAGAAGAAATCTTTTATCTACAAAGCCGTGGCTTATCAGAAGCAACAGCGCGCAGTTTGTTAACTTACGCCTTCGGTGCGGAAATAATCGATCGTATTTCCGTAAGCTCACTCAGGCAGCAGCTGGAACAAACTGTACTTAATCAAACTCGAGGTAATAAATTATGAATTCAGTCCATGCTTCTCTGAAATCAGAAATTACTTCTGACGTTGATTGGAGAAAGATCCGCGCCGATTTTCCTATCCTCGAGCTGACAATTGACGGGAAACCGCTCGCCTATCTTGATAATGCTGCATCTAGTCAAATGCCACAATTAGTCATCGATCGTTTAGTACGCTATCAAACTAAACAACACGCAAATATTAATCGTGCCGTACATTATCTATCTGAAGTTGCCACGCAGGAATATCACGATGCACGATGCAAATTACAGCAATTCATCAATGCACGCGAAGACAGAGAAGTTATCTTTACCAGCGGCACAACAGATTCCATTAACTTGGTCATGCAAGGATATGGACGCAAATTTATCCAGGAAAACGATGAAATTATTCTTACAACATTGGAGCATCATTCCAACATTGTTCCGTGGCAAATGCTGGCTAATGAAAAAGGTGCAAAAATCCGTGTCGTTCCAATTAATGACAAAGGCGAATTAGATGTCGACGAATATGAAAGGCTGTTTAATGAACACACTAAATTCGTCAGCTTGATTCATGTTTCTAATGCACTCGGCACGATTAATCCGATTAAAAGAATGATCGATTTCGCCCATCGATATGAAGTTCCTGTGCTAATCGACGGTGCGCAGGCTGCTCCCCATATACCTATTGATGTGCAGGCACTTAATTGCGATTTTTATGCATTCTCAGCGCATAAATTATATGGGCCGACCGGAGTAGGCATACTCTATGGTAAAGCTGCACTCCTGGAATCGATGCAGCCCTATAAAGGTGGTGGGGATATGATCGCATCGGTAACTTTTGAAGAAACGATCTATAACACCATTCCTCATAAATTTGAAGCGGGTACTCCACCGATTGCCGCTGCCATTGGCTTTGGTGCTGCCATTGATTATCTGACGGCTATTGGTATCGAGAATATTGCTGCGTATGAATCTACATTGCTTGATTACGCAACGGGATGTCTTGCTCAAATCCCTGGGGTTAAGATTATTGGTACAGCGAAAGAAAAAACCGCCGTCATTTCTTTCACCATTGATGGAATCCATCCGCATGATATTGGAACCATCTTAAATCAAGATGGCATTGCCGTGCGTACCGGGCATCACTGTGCACAACCTGTCATGCAGCGATTTAATGTGCCGGCTACTTCCAGAGCCTCTTTTGCTTTCTATAATAACAAGGCAGAAGTTGATGCTTTGATTGCCGGGATTAAAACTGTTCAGAAGGTTTTCTTGTAATGCATACCAATTCTTTGTATCAGGAAGTTATTCTCGACCATAACAGAAAGCCGCGTAATTATGGCAAGCTGGATCAAGCCAATCATCATGCGGTTGGTCACAATCCGTTGTGTGGTGATCGCCTGGATATTACATTGCAGCTTGAGAATGAGCAGATTTGCGATATTGCATTCCAAGGAGAATCCTGCGCAATCTGCAAGGCTTCTGCGTCAATGATGACAACTGCAGTCAAAGGGAAATCCCGCTCGGATGCGGAAATACTGATTCACGAATTTCGCGAATTGGCTACTGGAAAACTGGATACCGGTCATCCGAATCATCTCGGACGATTAACGGTATTTTCAGGCATTCGTGACTTACCGACGCGGGTTAAATGCGCAATTCTGCCGTGGCACACTCTGTATGCCGCACTCAACTCTATTTCTAGCACTTCGACCGAGGCCAATAATGATTCCTCGCAAGCGATGTCGAGTCATTCTGCTGGTTGAGTGCCAATCCAAGATATGTGTATAGCAACTATTAGCCATCCATATTGCATATAAATAGCAACTTCAATATTTTAATACTGAAAAAATGCCAAAAATTTCTGACATTGAAGGAACACCCAATAAGAACGCTTTGAAATTCATTCTTAAAGAACCATTGACATGGGGCGTTGCACGTTCATTCGATAATGCCGAAGCTGCCAGAGACGACCCGCTAGCATCTGCGTTATTCGATATTGATCATGTCACGAATGTTTTTTATATTGATCATTGGGTCACTGTCACCCAGGATGGTGAAGCTAATTGGCAAGACTTGGCGCGAGATATTGCCGATCCTATCCGTGCAGCGCCGGCTGCTTCTGCACAATCTGCCGAAACCGTCGCTACTGCCAGCCAGGCTCTGGCTAACTTGAATCCGGAAGATCAATTGCGTTTGGAGAAAATCAATGTTTTATTAGATGAAGAGGTACGTCCTTATCTGCAAAGTGATGGTGGTGATTTGCATATCCTGGGACTTGAGGGAAACATTCTGCATATCCATTATCAAGGCGCATGCGGTACCTGTCCCAGCTCTATTTCAGGCACACTGAGAGGAATTGAGAATATGCTTAGAACCATAGAGCCGGATATTCAAGTTGTTGCCAGTTAAATACCCGACATAAGAAAGGCGGCATAGCCACCTTTCATCAATGAATTCCGATCAGTCATCAAACACGCTTTCGGAATTCATTGTTGTGCGGATCAATCTCGATTTTATCGCCAATCTCTACAAAAGCCGCCACTTGAATTTCAAAATTTGTTCCTGCAAGGCGAGCCGGTTTCATGATCTTGCCCGTTGTATCACCCCGCACTGCTGGTTCGGTATATTCAACTTCGCGTACAATCGTATTGGGTAGCTCAACAGAAATCGCCTTGTCATCGTAGAAAGTTACCTGACATACATCTTCCATACCATCCGTCAAGTAATTCAGAACGTCTGACATGTTGTCAGCCTCAACTTCAATCTGATTATAATCCGCATCCATAAAAACATAGAGTGGATCGGCGTAATAGCTGTATGTACAGTCTTTTCTATCCAGAACAACTAAATCGAATTTTTCATCCGCTTTGTAGACGGTTTCAGTTGTGGTACTGGAAAACAGGTTCTTCAATTTCATTTTTACCACAGATGCGTTACGGCCAGACTTGGTAAACTCTGCCCGTTGCACAACCATAGGGTCATTACCAATCATTATCACGTTACCTGAGCGTAATTCCATTGCGGTTTTCATAGTTCAATTCCAAATTTTAGGTTAGAAGCTAGATTAATGTGGTTATCAACAGTAAACTTTGAGCTTGATAGCCGGGAATTATAGCTGATTTCCAGCAAACTGCACCAGATTGGATGCCAAATCTTCCCGCTTCAGCAATTGATTAGTCCAGTTTTTATTATGCTGAATCAAAGGCTCGTAACAAGCTGCAAAGCTTTCCCAAATAAGATTATTCAGTTCATGTTTTTCATTCCAGCCGTGCCACATTGCTTGCACGGCAGATGCTGCTTTGACGGGTAACCCTGTTGTGTATAGCGTAAGAAATGCATCCAATTTATCCCAATGCGCCCCCTCATGTTGAGGATAAATATTCCATATAAAGGGCTTAATCGCCCACTGTGCACGCACAAAAGAATCTTCACCGCGCACAAAATTAAAATCACAACTCCACAACAATAGGTCATATTCCGTTTGTTCCATAAACGGAATAATCTCAATAGTGAGTCGCTTATAGTTTATTAATGCCTTAGCCTGGCATGGCGCATGATTAAATAATGCTGCAATGCGATCAGCAGCAATTCCTTGCGGTACGATCAATAAAACGGGCACTGTTGATTCTGATAATACTTGAATGAAGTTTTCGATGGGTGCGCTCTGATAACAAAATAGTGAAATACGTATCTCCCCGGCTTTTCTTTCAGGTAACCCTTTGCGTTGGAAGAATTCCCGCTCAGTTGCTTGGTTAAAGGCATCATGCCTTGCCAGAAAATCCTTCTCTCGCAACAATCCGCCACTGCCAGGCACAAAGCCTGGAAAAAAGAATGTCTTGGTTAAAGAAAAACGAGGGTGTGGTGAAGGTAAGCCGTGGTACTCAGTTACCCAAGGTTCGGCACTCAGATATTCCAGATTAATCCAGACAGGGTTCCTTTCTTTCTGTAACATTGCCATCACATACTTTTCAGGCAATTCACAAGCGAATGCTTCAATGACCACGTCTGCCGGTTCAGTTTCCACAAATAACTGTTGCCAATAACAGATCTCAACGCATTGAATGATTTGGTACCGGGCTTGAGAGTTTACATCCGGTAATATATTGGCAAAGCTGACTAAATTATCAACCCACAGCCGTACTGACTGGTCATGTTCATGAGCCAGTTGTTTGGCAAGACGCCAGCATACGCCAATATCACCGAAATTATCGATAACTGCGCAAAAGATATCCCATTGGCGTCGCATTCAGCTACCGGCAGGTTACGTTCGGAATCTTTTGTTTGCGCGCGTATATTGTCAGGAGTATTGCATCGCAATGATTGGGAAATTTAATCACGCAATTATCTTTCTAATTGTTTTTTCTCACGATAGTGCTTTTTTGCTGCTCAAATTCCTGTTCTGTGAGCGCACCGCTATCGTGCAATTGTTGCAGTCGTTCTAATGCCATTATCTGTTTATGTGACTGGGATTCCATTGATGGCGCAATAGAGTCCGGATCATTGCTTGCCACAGCCTGCTCGTTTGTAAAGCCGGAAAATTTTGTGATTTCAGAAATCAACACTCTGATTAAACGCCATAGTTTTGGTAATGACCAGACGACAATACCTACAAAGACAACAAATAATATCAGGAAAATTTCCGGATGTTTCAGCGCTGCCCACATCCCAGTGAACACCAAAAAATCCTCCGCGATGGAAGCTGACCAATTCGTAACCGGTTCAGGAGACGTGTTTATCAATAACCGTGTGCCAGTTTTGGTGGCATGACTGGTTGCAGCCACACCGGCTCCTAAAATACCCGCTGCAATTTCGAGCGCGGGCGTCACGTCTCCGACTGCGCCAGCTGCTAGCATGGCACCTGCAGGAATTCGAACAAAAGTATGAATGGAATCCCATGCGGAATCCATTCCCGGAATCTTATCCATAAAAAATTCAATGAAATACATAATACCGGCAGCACCTATCACCAACGGTTCTTGCAATACCGATAATTCGGCAGGCAAATTAATATGGCCTGTCGAGCCGCCTAGTCCCAGCACCAGTAAAACCGCATACAGATTAATGCCACTGGCCCAGGAAGCACCCATCACTAAGGCAATTGTTGCCAGCAGTGTTTCGTAATTTTCCATAGTAGAATTACTTATCCATATATGATCATTGATCAAATTATGACATATCGTGGGGTTGTCAGATGGTTATGATCCGCTTGCCGAATCAATGTCAGAAAATCAACACAATGCGTATAGATGCTGTTTGTACGTATCTTCCGGAATACTGACCATTGGCTAGTTTATGGGGTATTTTGAACTTTGTTAATCACATCGACATGTAGACCGAATTTTCCCTGATTGCGTTCCTTGAAATAGTGCTTGAGCGGGTCGTGAATGACCCGAAACGCCATTTCTTCCCACGGCATTTCTTGCTCGGATACCAGCTTGACTTCCAGGCTTTCGATTCCGGGCTTGAAATCGAGGTCTAGCAATTTTGCCCTGAAAATAAAATAAACCTGGCTGATATGAGGCAGGCTATATACTGCGTATAGATCGCCTATTTCCACGCGTGCATTAGCTTCTTCCAGGGTTTCCCTAGCCGCGGCTTGTGCCAGCGTTTCATTGTTTTCCATAAAACCGGCGGGCAAAGTCCACCAGCCTTTGCGAGGTTCTATGGCACGCTTGCACAATAAGATTTTATCTTCCCATTCAGGAATACATCCCACAACCATTTTAGGATTCTGATAATGAATGATATTGCAGGTACTGCATACATAGCGGGGTAAAGAATCACCTTCAGGTATCATCAATACGACAGTGGCACTACAGTTGCTGCAATATTTCATGATGCATCCTAGCTTGCTTATTCAGTAATATCAAAAAACTTAGTTTTGCGTGACGGTAAAATCCCGGGCCGCCAGTTGATTTCCCGATTCATCGGTTAATTCCACATGCCAGGAGCCTATTCGCTGGTGATCAAGTTGCTTGCTGGCGTGAGTGCGCCAATTGTCATTATGCACTTGCAAACGCAATTGTGAATCCAGTTTGTTATTGAAATACCAGTTAACCCGGATATTTTTCCCTTGCAGGTTTTGTAATTGCAGGTAGAAATGAATGAGCTTGGTTTCACTTGGTTTTAATTGTACAGTATCAATCGAATCAACAGGTTCGAGCGCTTTAATGGCATGAGTTAACAAGGCTCTAATAACTTCGGGTTGGTCCGATGTTTTATGTGGTTTGGATTGAGATGCGGTATGGGGTGCATTTTTGTCTGATGTATTGGATGAATCAGTAATAGAGCTTGTTTCTGGCTTTCTGGCGGGCAGGATTATGGTTTGGGGTGTGATTACGTTGTTGCCGGGCGCCGGGACTGATTCAGCAGGATGCGTGTTGACCGGAGTATTTAACTCAGATCCCGCTGAGGCATCAAGCGTATCGGGCTCAATCTCAATCTTTGCTGGAGAAAATGTGTTCTCAGGCGCGGAAATAACCGAATCATTCATGGGCTTCTCAGAGCTTCCGCTACTGAAAATTAAATAGCCGAGCAAAACTAAAATAGTTAGCAGCGCGAATGCGGCAATGGAAATTTTTCTCCAATCCAGAGATTCTTCATAAACGATTTCAGGTTCGGGGTAGATTTCTTCGATGGCTTGTGGAGATTCTTGTTGAATTTGAATGCGGATTTTTAATGTATTGTTATTGTTGCTCATGATGTACTTTTTGGGGCAAGATGAAGTCGCAGGATTAGTTTTTGACGAATGCGCAGTATAAAGGATTTTTGCTCAAGAACTGAAACCGCGTTTCACCGATATTCATTATACTTATTCAATATGAATGAAAAGATCGAGAAAATAAGACAATACGCACAACATTTACGTGCCGAGATCGAGCTGCACAATTACCGGTATTATGCGTTGGATAATCCAACCATTCCTGATGCCGATTATGACAAACTATTGCGCGAGTTACAGCACATTGAGCAAGACTATCCGCAACTCATCACAGCCGATTCTCCGACGCAACGCGTGGGCGCGGCACCGCTCAAAGCTTTTTCGCAAATTGTGCATCGTATGCCGATGCTATCGCTGAGTAATGCGTTTGAAGCGGTTGACGTGGAAGCCTTCGACCGGCGTGTGTGCGAAGGATTATCGGTAGATAACGTCGAATATGCTGTCGAGCCGAAATTTGACGGGCTGGCTGTCAGTTTATGTTATGAAGATGGAATTTTTAAAACCGGCGCGACACGTGGGGATGGCTATACGGGTGAAAATATCACGTTGAATCTGAGAACGATTCGATCGATTCCTTTATTGCTCCCGGTCTGGAATCCACCGCCATTGCTGGAAGTGAGAGGCGAAGTATTAATGTTGAAAGCGGATTTTCTGGCTTTGAATCAGCGTCAATCCGCTAAAGGTGAAAAAGAATTTGCCAATCCGCGCAATGCGGCAGCAGGGTCGTTACGTCAACTGGATCCCGGTATTACTGCAGCCCGGCGTTTAACTTTCTTCGCTTATGGCGTCGGGGACTATCAGGATGGCGACATGCCGCTGGAAAAACACAGTCAGGTAATGGCCTATCTTGCAGCGTTACATTTCCCTATTGCCAAAGAATGTGGTGTAGTTAAGGGGGCGCAAGAATTGTTAGCGTATTATCAAGCGATTGAGGTGCAGCGCACGCGCATGCCGTATGATATTGATGGCGTAGTGTATAAAGTCAATTCATTGGCACAGCAGGAACGGTTAGGATTCGTATCACGCGCACCACGATTTGCGCTAGCGCATAAATTTCCGGCACAGGAAGCGATCACGCAACTGTTGGGTATTGATATCCAGGTTGGCAGAACCGGTGCCTTGACGCCGGTTGCGCGCTTGAAACCGGTGTTTGTCGGTGGCGTGACCGTTACCAACGCCACTTTGCACAATGCAGATGAAATTGAGCGCAAGGATGTCCGCATTGGTGATAGCGTCATCGTTCGTCGTGCGGGCGATGTGATTCCGGAAATTGTATCGGTGATACTGGAAAAACGTCCGCCAGATGTGCGGGTTTTTGTAATGCCGGAGCATTGCCCGGTATGTGGCGCTAAAGCCGTGCGGCTTGTGGATGAGACGGTATCGCGTTGTACCGGCGGATTATTTTGTCCGGCGCAGCGTAAACAGGCGATTCTGCATTTTGCTTCGCGCCGGGCGATGGATATTGAGGGTTTGGGCGATAAGCTGGTTGAACAAATGATCGATCAGAGGATTGCGCGCACCCCGGCAGATTTGTATAAATTGGGATTAAGCGCGCTGGCTAATCTGGAACGTATGGCGGAGAAATCAGCCGGTAATATTCTGCGTGCGATAGAAAAAAGTAAACAGACAACATTAGCAAGATTTATCTATGCATTGGGGATTCGTAACGTTGGAGAAGCCACCGCAAAGGATTTGGCGGCTCATTTTGGCAGCCTCGACCGGCTGATCGAAGCCGGTAGTGAGCGTTTGCAACAAATTCCGGATATTGGTCCGGTGGTTGCGCAAAGCATCGCGGATTTCTTTGCCGAAGCGCATAACTGTGAAGTGATTGAACAGCTTCGCGCCTGTGGAGTGCATTGGAATGAGCATGAGGGAATATCCGCGTTAGCCGGAAACACCAAACCCTTGCAGGGCAAGACGTTTGTTTTAACTGGAACATTACCGGCCATGAGCCGGGAAGAAGCCAAGGAAAAGATTGAATTGCTGGGCGGCAAAGTGAGCGGTAGTGTTTCCAGGAAAACGGATTATGTCGTGGCGGGTGCTGATCCGGGCAGTAAATATGATAAAGCGGTAAACTTGGGAATAACTATTCTTGACGAAACGGGACTATTGGCATTGTTGCAATAATCCTTGTTTCGAATGGGGCGCCCGCTCATAAGGTATTGTCCTGAGCCAGCGTGAACGAACCGGTGTGCTCTCCATTGACGTTGTACTCATAGATTCCTGCGGGTAGACCATACACTTCCAGCGGAATGATTTTTTCATAGGGTACCAATGCCATTGTACAGGCTATACCTGATGGAAATGGATTAGGACCAATATGCAGCGTGATTTCAAATATATTGCCCTTCAATATTTGATTGATTTGTTGAAAATGTGCGCAACCATTAGAGAATTCTCCGCTGATTTTGAGAAAAACCTGAACCGGTGAGGAATCGGTCACGATAACTTCGACTTTTTCCTCATAGGTGACTGGTCCCGGAGTAATTGGAGTCTCGATGAAAGTAAGTAGCTTCCAAGTATTCGTCGAGCTGTCAAACTGAAACTCCGCTTTCTGAAAGCGGCCCGTTTGTGTTTCTGTATCTATACGGGGAATGGTCAACTTTCCATCTTTGTAGACCGGGTAATCAAAAGAGAGCGGGGTTTGGGAAAAAACGGGATTCGTCAATAATAAAACGATTGCGACTATTTTTAGCAAGTTTCCGATAAGATACATTTTCATTTTTCTTCATAAGATTACAGGGTGATATGGAATAGTACCTGTTCCAACAAACTATTATTATAACTAAATGAAATAAATCTAATTTAATTAAGTATATATTATGTTGAGTATCCAACAAGCGCAACAAATCCTGCAAACGGCGGAACTTATTTATTCCGAGCGGACAGTTACGCAAACAGTGCATCGTATGGCATTGGATATCACGCAGCGGTTATCGCAGCAACATTGGAGTCTCGATGAAAGTAAGTAGCTTCCAAGTATTCGTCGAGCTGTCAAACTGAAACTCCGCTTTCTGAAAGCGGCCCGTTTGTGTTTCTGTATCTATACGGGGAATGGTCAACTTTCCATCTTTGTAGACCGGGTAATCAAAAGAGAGCGGGGTTTGGGAAAAAACGGGATTCGTCAATAATAAAACGATTGCGACTATTTTTAGCAAGTTTCCGATAAGATACATTTTCATTTTTCTTCATAAGATTACAGGGTGATATGGAATAGTACCTGTTCCAACAAACTATTATTATAACTAAATGAAATAAATCTAATTTAATTAAGTATATATTATGTTGAGTATCCAACAAGCGCAACAAATCCTGCAAACGGCGGAACTTATTTATTCCGAGCGGACAGTTACGCAAACAGTGCATCGTATGGCATTGGATATCACGCAGCGGTTATCGCAGCAACAGCCGCTGGTTTTATGCGTGATGCGTGGTGCGGTGGTATTTACCGGACATTTGTTACCGCAACTTCATTTTCCGCTGGATTTTGATTATTTGCATTTGTCGCGTTATAACGAGCAACTCTGCGGCGGAGAAATTCAATGGCGGGTGGAGCCTGGAAAAAGTGTCAAAGATCGGGTTGTGCTGGTGCTGGATGATATTCTGGATGAAGGCCTTACGCTTGCTGCCATTCGTGACAAGGTGCTGAAGAATGGCGCGAAAGCATTTTATAGCGCGGTGTTTGCCGAGAAAGAGACAGGTAGGCCGAAACCCCTCCAGGCCGATTTTGTCGGGCTGATCGTTCCGGATCGCTACGTTTTCGGATTTGGTATGGATATACACGGCGCGTGGCGGAATTTACCCGCCGTTTATGCAGTAAAGGATTGAATTTAAGTTTGGGAGAATGATGTTTGCAATTATTGGCGGCAGTGGAATGACGCAATTATCCTGCCTGGAAATATCGCGCCGGGAAATTATACGTACCCCTTACGGTGAGCCTTCCGGTCCATTGACCTTTGGCAAGATGAGAAATGAAGATATCGTTTTTCTGGCACGGCATGGGCATGGACACACGATTCCACCGCATGCGATCAATTATCGCGCAAATTTATGGGCGCTGCATTCTTTGCAGCCATCGCATGTCATCGCTGTAGCGTCGGTCGGCGGTATTCGCGCTGATCTGGCACCGGGACGGCTAATGATTCCGGATCAGGTTATTGATTATACTTATGGACGAAGCTTCACTTTTTTTGAAGGCAAGGAACAGCCCGTTACGCATATTGATATGACCTTGCCATATAGTCAGCGCACCCGTGCATTATTGCTGCAAGCGGCAAAAAATGCCAACGAAGCAGTTTTCGATGGTGGAGTTTATGCCGCGACGCAAGGTCCCCGGCTGGAAACAGCTGCCGAGATCAACCGACTGGAGCGCGACGGCGCGGATATCGTAGGCATGACCGGTATGCCGGAAGCCGCGCTGGCAAGGGAGCTGAACTTAAATTATGCCAGTATTGCCGTGGTCGCCAATTATGCCGCAGGACGCGGCACTAACGTGAACGGTATTCCGTTAAAGGAGATTTATGCCGTATTGGAGCAAGCGATGAAGGGAGTTAGAAACATTCTGGAACATGTGGTGAGCTGCAATGGCCATTAAACCGGTACTCAAAATGGGCGAGCCATTGCTGCTGCAAGTGGCTAAACCTGTCGATCGATTCGATACCCCGGAACTGCATACGCTGATTCAGGATATGCAGGACACCATGGCGTATTTGAACGGCGCAGGCCTGGCGGCGCCGCAAATTGGCGTGAGCCTGCAAGTTGTCATTTTTGGATTTGAAAAGAATCAACGTTATCCCGATGCCGACGAAGTGCCCTTTACCGTGCTCCTCAATCCGCATTTGACGCCATTATCCGACGACAAAGAAGACGGCTGGGAAGGTTGCCTGAGCGTACCCGGCATGCGCGGCGTCGTACCACGTTATGCGAGCCTGCACTATCAGGGCTTCGATCAATACGGCTCAGCGATCGACCGCAACGTCAATGGTTTCCACGCGCGCGTGGTGCAGCACGAATGTGATCACTTGCAGGGGATTCTGTATCCGATGCGGATCAAGGATTTTCGTTCTTTTGGATTTACGGATGTGCTATTTCCGGGTCAAGTGGTTGTGGATGATTAGGTATTTGCGAGGCTAAATATTTTATGGCAAATAGAAATGTAGATGTAATTAGAGAAGAGAAAATTAATGGGTAATTTATTGTTGTTTGTTTAATTCTAGTTAGAATTATTAAGGAATGTTTATGGAAATTGTTGCTGTCATAAACTACAAGGGTGGTGTCGGTAAAACCACAGTAACAGCAAATCTTGCTGGTGAACTTGCTTACAGAGGTGAAAGGGTATTATTGATTGACATGGATGCCCAAGCGAGCCTAACATTTTCCTTCGTTACACCAGATAAATGGGATGATGCTTACAAAGCATCACTAACCATCAAATCTTGGTTTGATGCGATCAGCGAAGGAAAAGAGCCAGCTCCGCTAACTGATTATGTGATTTCACCAGATGTTAATCGTTTCCTAAAAAATGAAGGATGTATTGATCTAATTTGCTCCCATTTGGGATTAATAAATGTAGATTTAGAATTGGCCACTCTCCTTGGTGGCGTAAATTTACAACAAGCAAAGCGAAATTACATCAAAGTACATGGGAAGCTTCGAGAAGCAATCTCTGGGCTTGCTAACAGCGATGACTACGATATCGTGTTGATGGATTGTCCGCCCAACTTCAATATCGTCACTAAAAATGCAATTGTTGCAAGTGAAAAGATCCTTATTCCTGCCAAGCCTGATTATCTTTCAACTCTTGGAATCGATTACTTGCATCGTAGCGTTAATGAACTCGTCAAAGAATTTAACGATTATGTCGACTTAGATAATGGCACAGAGAAAATTAAGCCTGAAATACTTGGTGTTATTTTCACAATGATTCAGATCAATAGTGGTCAGCCAATTTCGGCACAAAGGCAATTTATCTCTCAAACAAAACGACTCGGTGTTCCAACATTCAAAAGCTATTTCCGTGAAAATAAAACAATTTTTTCTGATGCACCTCAGAATTTGAAGCCAGTAGTACTAAATTATTATTCGAATAGCACTCACGCTGATGTAGTAAGTGAGATTGAAGCATTCGTTGATGAATTTGAGGCTGTGCTTGAGAATAAGGGCAAAAAATGAATAACGGAAAATTTATATTTCAGAAAGTTTTTCGGCGACTTGCTCGTGCAATCGATAGGTTGAGTGAGGATGATCTGTCTAAGTTGAGTGATGATTCATACAATATCGAGATACGCTTTACTCGCAAAAGGAATAGAGACGAAACAATAAATCAGGTTAATGAAATTGATTTGGTGGATGTGATAAACAAACTTATAGCCTTTCCAAATAGAGAAGAGGCTCAACGCTTTCTCGACACACATTACTGTACACGCAAGTCGGTTGAGCCAATAGCGCGTAAACTTGATATTCCAATTTCTAGGCAAGACAAATTGGAAATTCTTCGTGATAAAATTATCGAAGCAACTGTAGGTGCGCGTATACGTTCGCAAGCTATTCAGGGTGATTCAGTGCGTTAAATTTAAAACAAGAAACCTCTGGGAATTTTAACGATACCTCTATATTAATAATATTTAATTAAGTAATCCGGAAATCCATTCAACCAAATCCGGTTTAACCACCACCAGTATTACTACTGCAAACAAAACAAGTACCGGAAATTCATTGAACCAGCGGTAAAACACGTGACTATGCGTATTGCTGTCGTTTTTAAACGCCGTGACAAATTTTCCGCAGTAATAATGATAGACGATCAGTATCAATACCAATGCCAGCTTGGCGTGCAACCAGCTTCCCGAGAAACCGTAGCTCAGCCAAAGCCACACGCCGAACACTACAGTCAGCACCGCGCCGGGGGTCATAATGCCATAATACAGTTTGCGCTCCATGATCTTGAAGCGCTCTTTGCCGGGTTGATCTTCGCATTGGGCGTGATAGACGAATAAGCGTGGCAGGTAGAATAATCCTGCGAACCAGGTGACCATAAAAATGATGTGCAGTGATTTTATCCAGAGCATGTTTGTGTGAATGATTAGTGTTAAAGTTGTACGAAATGGTGATTGTGATTTTAGCGCTATTCTCTGAGGCTAGGGGATTAAGTGTAATTATTAGTATTTTGATTAAAGAGTGGAATGACTATGAATCAACATTATCAAAATTTAGTACAGAAACTGGAAGAAATTGCTCATTTAAATGGCGTGATGAGTACGCTGGGATGGGATCAGGAAGTGATGATGCCTGCAGGTGCCGGTGAGGCGCGCGCGAAACAGATGGCTGCGCTGGCGGGGGTGATTCATGAGCGCATGACAGATCCTGCGCTGGGGGATTGCTTGAATGAGCTGAAAGAAAAAAATTCTGATTGCCTGGGTGAAGTGGAGCGCTGTAATATCCGCGAAGCGCTGCACAGTTATGAATTGGAAACCAAAGTGCCGAAGCAACTGGTGCAGGAGCTGGCAGAATTGAGTTCGCGCGGGCAGGGTATTTGGGTGATGGCGCGAAAAGAGAATAAGTTTTCCGATTTCGCGCCGGTGTTGAAACGTTTCCTGGCATTGAAAACCGAGTGGGCGCAGCGTGTATCGCCCGATTTGAAGCCTTATGATGCCAATATCGACCTGTTTGAGCGCGGCACCACGATGGACATGATCACGCCCATATTCGAACGCCTGAAACAGGAATTGATCCCATTGATCGAGACTATTCAGAGCCATCCTCTGCAGCCGGATACATCGTTCTTGCAAGGCAGATTTGCGTTGGATAAACAGGAAGCGTTAGCACGCAAAATCAGCCAGGATATCGGTTTTAATATTCAACAAGGTCGGATCGATGTGTCGGTGCATCCTTTTTGCGGTGGCAGCCATCCTACCGATGTGCGAATTACAACGCGCTATAAAGACAGTGATTTTATCGAATCTTTGTATTCGGTGATTCATGAGACTGGTCATGCACTGTACGAACAGGGGCGCCCGTGTGAGTTGGGCGATGTGCCGGCATCGGAATCATTAACGATGGGGATTCATGAATCCCAGTCGTTGTTCTGGGAACGCATGGTTGCGCAAGGCAAGCCGTTCTGCTCGCATTATTTCGATACGATTCGAGCCACATTTCCGGATAATCTGCAATCCGCCAATGTGGATTCGTTTTATCGCGCGATCAATACGTGCAAACCGGGTTTTATCCGTGTGGAAGCGGATGAAGTGACTTACCCATTGCATGTCATATTGCGCTACGAAATCGAGAAGGGTCTGTTTGACGATTCGATGCGAGTCGATGATTTGCCTGATATCTGGAATGAGTTGATGCGGAAATATCTGGGAATTACGCCACCCACTGATACCTTGGGCGTATTGCAGGATTCGCATTGGAGCGGCGGAGCGTTCGGGTATTTTCCTTCATATACACTGGGTGCGATATATGCCTGTCAGTTTTATACCGTATTGCTGAGTGAGCAACCTGAGACGGAAATGAACATTGCAACAGGTAATTTTTCGCCAATTAAAAGGTGGTTAAACGAAAAAATCCATCGCCAGGGCAGACTTTACACGCCACAAGAACTGGTGCAGCGTGTAACAGGTGAGGCTTTGAGTCCGGATCATTTTATTCATTACTTAACGACTAAATACAGTGAGATTTACCAACTGGGTTAGTTTGGTTTAATCTGATTGATCCCGCTAACCTGCTTACGGTTTTGATTGCTTTCTATCCATTTCCTGACACGATTTGCGTCACCGATACGGGTATTTTTACCCCACGAATTAAGGAGCACGATAACAACGGGCTGCCCGGAAATTTTGGCGTGCATGACTAGGCAGCGCCCGGCTTCATTCAGGTATCCGGTTTTGGAAACATCGATAGTCCAGTTCTGGCTGCGCACCAAGCTATTGGAATTGACATATTGCAACTGACCGCGTTTGTTTCCCGGAAATACGGAATGTTGTGATGCGGTGGAGAATTCACGTATGACACTATAGCGATTGGAGGCAGCGACCAGTTTGGCCAAATCGCGCGCACTCGATACATTATTGCTGCTCAATCCGGTAGGTTCGACAAATCGGCTATTAAGCATACCCATTTGTTTGGCTTTAATGTTCATGGCATTCACAAATGCCTGAGTGCCACCAGGGTAGGTACGCCCTAATGCTGCTGCTGCACGGTTTTCTGAAGACATCAGTGATAACTTCAACAATTCATGTCGCGAAAGCTTGCTGCCTACGGGTAAGCGGGAAGTTGTGTACTTCAGCTTGTCAACATCAGCACTCTCTATCGTGATGATTTCATTCGGTGATAATCGGGTATCCAGTGTGACGATAGCCGTCATTAATTTGGTGATGGAAGCGATGGGCATAACCTTATCGGCATTCTTGTCGTAGATGACGTGCTCATTCTGTGCATTAAAAACGAGGGCCGCCTGAGATTTAACGTCCAGATTGTTTTTTTGTGCCAGTGAACTGCCGGTATAAAAAAACAAAATACAATATAAAATAAATACTTGTTTCATTATTTTCCTTCTCAATGAGTAAAAATTGCAAATCAAATTTGTATTAATTCACCTATTTTTATGAGCGAGGAAAATATCTTTTAAGCATTTTATTATCAAGATATTTTTATTGGGGCCTTACTTTCTTCTGGGAATGATAATTTTGTGTGTAGTTTTAATGGATCGTTGCGATAAGTTATTTTAGATGATTATATCCACCAATATGATTGCGACAAATCCAAGAAAAAATTATTCAGTTTGCTGAGGGATTATCCATCCGCTCCAAGATATATTCTTGCGTTGGCACGCAAAACAATAGATCAAGCCAGTAGTCGCTTAATTTATTCAAATCATTATTCAATCGATACGATTGCTTTAGATGATAAAGCATAAAAAAACTATCTATCCAAACTTGACCTATTTATGGGTTTGCTCTACAGCTAATTAATTATTTACCAAAATTGGGCTGTTTTATTTTCGCAGGGCAGGTAATCATTTCACCGTCAGTACGATCTCTAATTTTCTCACCGTCTTTTTTGCCTTCGCATGACATTTTATTCAAGATATCCTGGGCAGATACTGGAGGCAGTGAAGACTCTTTGTTTCCGCTTGCCATTGTGACAGAAGATCCCAATAAAAAAACCAAACCGATTGCAGCGATCAGAAATTTGTTCATTTTCAACTCCTATATTAATGTTATGAAGGAAGCCAATTTTTATATACCTGACTTACCAACCATGAATTTATCACAATCAAGGCTGTAATGGCCATTTCTTTTTCAAATTAAAGAACTGGGGGAATGTGTATTTCTTGCGATTGATTGAGTTTAAATCAATTAAAAGTGATGACGAACTTTATAAGCCAAGATGGATTTAAGTACGAAGTGCAATTTTTATTCTTTGCTTTTTCTTAAAAGACATAAAAGCAATTGGATGGTTTGAGTTGGATTTCACTACTATCTTCTAGCTATCTTACCGTATGCGAGAAATTTTTTAGTGTTACGATTTGACGGTGATTTATTTCCAAACCTGTCTTTGCCTGCTAGCGGGGGTATTTTGTTGTTAAGCATGATCTGGAAGGCTAGCGGCGATGCGAGCTTGTGCCCATGCTTCTGCATCTGTGGCATGCCAGGTTATACAGTTTTCAGACAATTTGATGAGCTTGGGAAATGTGCCATTCTTATACCAGTTCCAAATTGTAGAGCCGGAAACGCCTAAACGCTGTTTTTGAGATATGGCAACCGCTGGATTGCGCGGGGGTGGAGTGCGATTTGTTGCGTAGTGTTCGCCATGTTTGTTCCTTATAAGGTTGCTCAAGCTTGCCCTGTGCGTCCTTGCATGGTTTTGTATATCAGATGCTATCGCGGGAAGAAATCCCTCCAAAATAAAGAAAATCAGAATCGCAAAACCAGAGATCAATTCATACAGTGATACCTGGAAAATTTTATGTGTAGCTCAGAAACCAAGGCTAGCCAGAAAATCATCTACTTGATCTTGATTACATACAACATCATTTCTTTTCTCCGGATTGGTGACCGGTCCATTCATAAGCCCTTCATCATCCGCATGGTTCTTCTTGACAGGGGCATTGGCCAACAATAGATCGATTAGATCTTTTTCTAAGCTTTGTACCATATGCGTAATTTTCTTGATTACTTGGCCTGTGAGATCTTGGAAATCCTGTGCCATCATTATTTCAAGCAATTGTGTATTGGTTGCATTAGTTTGTTCAGGTACTTTGTCAAGATATTGAAGTGTTTCAATAAGTAATGTTTTGAATATTTCAGTATCTGGATTCACTTGCTGAGTTTCAAAGGCTTGTTTCCATTTTTCGGATAGATAAATTGCATTATTTGCAAGCTTTTCTTGAATCGGCATCGCGATCTCAGTAGCGTTGAGTGCGCGCTCCGCAGCTTGTTCAGTTTTTGTGGCTACATAAGTCAGCTTATCTTGAGCTTCGGGCACTTCAGCAGCAATCTCTTGGAGACGTGTGTCATATCCTAATTCTCGTAAGCTATCATGTAAATTTCGTGTTAACAATCCAACCTGATCAATAACTTTTTTATCGGTTATTAGTTCCTCACTTTTTGTGAGATTAGTTTCAAAACTTTTTGATGCATCAGCTAATTGAATCGGTTTTCTGGATCTTTTGGGGGTGGGAATTTGATCAATTTCATTAACTTTTATTTTTGTCTGGTGTTTTGTATTCATAGTTAACTTACCTGTATGTTATTAAATGGGATTTACGCTTTCTCAGCTATCTTGGCTTTCATGTTCTGGAAAATTTTATTTAACTTCTCCTCAAGCACGGCGGCAGTAAATGGTTTAACGATATAACCGCTTGCACCAGCTTGAGCGGCAGCCACAATATTCTCTTTTTTAGCTTCAGCGGTAACCATGAGGACGGGAATATCCTTTAATATCGAATTTGCACGCACATGCTGGAGCATGGTTAATCCGTCCATATTGGGCATATTCCAATCGGATACAATAAAATCAAAATTACCATCCTGCAGTTTACGCAACGCAATTGCACCATCTTCAGCCTCGTCAACATTGACAAATCCAAGTTCTTTTAGAAGGTTGCGAACGATTCTACGCATAGTAGAAAAATCATCGACCACCAAGAATTTTAAATTTTTGTCAGACATACTTTTCTCCGTAAATAGCTATATCTTTTCGTAGTGCTGGAATTGCAAAATCTATAACTGACTAATTAAATGGTTTTGTTTGTATTAATCTCACCTGGTGTGTTTACGACAGATGATTATTAAAGTTTAGGTAAAATCAGAAAAAGATTGGGTGGGAATCGTACTTTAGATTTAGAGGTTTTAATGTGCTTCAGATGACGTTTACCGATATTTTTCGGAGGAGTATTTTTTGATTAATTAGTCATCCCTGAAAAAAGTACCCAACAATTGTTGTTGAGAAATTGAATCTGATATTTCCATTCAATGTGGAGAATAACTTTGGTTGGTTGGATTTTCATCGAAAGATTGGGAAATTTTGCAGCTTTCTCCATGGAAAAGACAACCAAAAAATGGCC
>NZ_FNUX01000010.1 GCF_900108305.1 Nitrosomonas ureae | reverse complement strand
ATGCCTATCTTGTAATATTTCGAGTCGTACCACAGCGACATGTCATAATTGGCGCTCGCCGCGCCGCTAGTTGTGCCATAGGTTGTTGCCATGTTTCTACCTCCTAACTGTTAATCAAAACTACTTCTCGTTCTTCTCTAATCTACTACCCTTATACTTCTCTTACTTCCTTAATACTAATTAATTAGTACTCCTAAATTCGGTAGCCAAAACCTTCATATAAAACTTATATTATTCTACCCAGCTTTTAGCTACACCTCTCAGGCTAGTCGACCTTGGGGTTCAAAGTCAAGTCATTTGTCATAAAATTACCTTCTTCTCTGAAAGGATTTTCACCGACACTCCCTTTAATTTCATTTTTATACAAATACTAATGACCATAATTCAATATGGACAATAATATTCTTAACTCTTACTACTAAACCTAGCGACGATGTATCATGCGATATAATTTCGGATTATGCGAAATAAACCGTCAGCGGTAAACGGTTTTGTCAAGTAACTATCAGACCCTGCTATTCTTCCCCGAGCTTTATCAAACAAACCATCTTTACTGGATAACATAATGACAGGAATTGACTGATAGATTGGATTCCTTTTAATCAGCATGCATGCTTGATAGCCATCCAATCGCGGCATCGTGATATCCACAAAAATAATATCCGGATGATTATCTACAATTTTTGACATTGCTTCAAAGCCATTCGCAGCCAGAATAACTTCGCATCCAAATGGCTTTAAGAAAATTTCGGCGCTCCTCCGTATCATGCTGCTGTCATCAATAATCATAACCTTAATACCTTTCAGGACACCGGCACTATTCATGAAAACTCCCCATGCCACTAGGCAAACCTCATTAATCCGGGTATGCATTGTTGGATCATTTTTTCTATTAGACTTATGCTATTCAGAAGTAAATTATCACCGTTCATAACTTTTTCAATCAGGAAAACTTTATTTCCTCCAGAAAGCAGGCACAAAGATAGCTAGTACTGTGAAAAACTCTAATCTGCCCAGCAGCATAGCAAAACTACATATCCATATTTGAAGATCCGTCAGCAGCGCATAAGTCGTTGCTGGGCCAATACCCCCAAGACCTGGACCGAGATTGTTAATACAGGCTACTGCTGCTGAAAAAGATGTAACAACATCCAACCCACTTAATGTTAGCGCCAGCGTCATTAATAAAATGCTTGCAGAGTACACGAATAAAAACACAAGCACCGAAAAAATGACCCGGTTAGCCAATACACTTCGTCCAACCTTAGCTGGAATAACTGCATTAGGATGCATGATCGTAATAATTTCGCGATACACCTGCTGATACAAAATGCGTACCCGGATCATTTTCATGCCACCGCCGGTAGAACCTGAGGAACTGCAAAAGGCAGATAAAAATAACATCCATAATGGAGCAAACATCGGCCACAAACTGTAATCGGTATTACTATAACCAGTAGTCGTTGCAACGGAAACTATATTAAAAGTAGCATAACGTAAAGCAATCAGCGGCTCGGTGTAGACGTTATTAAACCATAGATAAAATGCTAACCCAAGACAGCTGAACAAAATAATTACCACACACCAGCCCACCTCGAAATCATAGCGATAAGGAATTAAATTTTTTCCCCGCCACGCCAAAAAATGTGTCGCAAAATTTATCCCGGCAATCAACATGAAGATAATTGCGACTGACTCTATAAGAGGCGAATCCCAATAACCATAACTAGCATCATGTGAGGAAAAACCGCCTAATCCTAAAGTCGTAAAAGCATGCATAACAGCATCGAACCAATCCATACCAGCCCATCTGTAGGTGACCGCACATATCAAGGTCAAGCTTGCATAAATTGACCACAACCCTTTTGCCGTCTCTGCAATACGCGGAGTTAGTTTATTCTCTTTCATGGGTCCAGGTATTTCGGCATTCAGTAACTGCCGACCTCCCACCCCCAATAGTGGCAAAATTGCAACTGCTAAAACGATTAAGCCCATTCCTCCGAGCCAAACAATTTCACCGCGCCATATATTAATTGACGGTGGCAGCTTATCCAATCCCGATAACACTGTGCCGCCAGTAGCTGTTAATCCGGAAATCGCCTCAAAATAGGCCATACTGAGATTAAGCTCAGGCAAATAAAATAACAATGGCAGCATAGCAAAAGCCGGCAATACCGACCAAACCAACACAACCAGCAAGAAACCATCTTTTATTTGCAGCTCACGATGATAACGACGCGTCGCTAACCACATAGCCAAACCGCTACCAAAAGTAATCACTATGGATTCTTCAAAAACTGACTGCGCACCGTCGTCGCCCCACAATGCCACTCCAAGCGGAATAAACATGGTCAGCCCGAACACCAATGTCATCTTACCCAGCACATTTACAACAGTAAAAAGTCGATTCATGTGATTTTGGGCTACAAAAAGCCAAC
Source organism: Nitrosomonas ureae (assembly GCF_900108305.1). GTDB lineage: Bacteria > Pseudomonadota > Gammaproteobacteria > Burkholderiales > Nitrosomonadaceae > Nitrosomonas > Nitrosomonas ureae_B. The sequence continues at coordinate 96,301 of NZ_FNUX01000010.1, read as the reverse complement.
ATTAACCTGAAACAGCCTTTCTATTTCCCGAATCATTTTTCTATTGATCACAAACAAAATTACATGATCCTCTGATTCTATAATCGTGTCATGATGCGCAATAATAACTTCGATCGCACTGCTTTCATGAGCTACCTTACCTTGCTTCAAACTCGAACTTTCACCGAACAGCTCTTCCGATTTGGATAACCCACGGACGATAGCACCTATTGTCGCGCCTTTGGGCAACTTAATTTCATCTATCCTGCGTCCAACTACGTTGGACGATTTAGCATCACCATGCACCACCAGTTCCAATGCTTCCGCTGCGCCGCGACGCAAGCTATGGACTGCAGCAACATCACCATGCCGAACATAAGCCAATAATGAGCCAATCGTAACTTGCGCAGGCGAAATAGCGATATCTATCCCGCTACTTTGCACCAAATCTACATAAGCGCCTCGATTAATCAGCGCAATAACTTTATGTGCCCCCATGCGTTTTGCCAATAATGCTGACATGATATTATTTTCATCATCATTCGTCAGTGCACAGAACATATCCATCTCAGCTATATTTTCATCTTCAAGCAAGGTTTCATCCGTCACATCACCGTGTAATATCAGCGCATCACTTAATTCACTCGCCAAACGCTCGCAAGCCTGATGATTACGCTCAATTATCTTGACCCGATAATCTTTTTCCAGCGTTGCACCGAGCCGTCTGCCAATTCTTCCGCCACCCGCAATCATCACATGCTTGACCGGATTATCCATTTTCCGCAATTCTCGCATTACAATCCGAATATCTTGAGTAGCGGCAATAAAAAATACTTCGTCTTCGGCTTCAATCACGGTATCCCCCTCGGGAATAATCGGCCGATCTCTACGAAAAATAGCCGCAACGCGTGAATCCACATTAGGAACATGCTTACGTAATTGCTGCAATTGTTGTCCAACCAGAGATCCACCCTTTAATGCGCGCACGGCAACCAGACTCACTTTTCCAGATGCAAAATCAAGCACTTGAAGCGCCTCAGGAAATTCAATCAGTTTTTCAATATACTCTGTCAGAATTTGTTCCGGACTAATGGCAAAATCAACGCAGAAGTTCTCAGCTGAGAAGATTTCCGGATACGCCGAATATTCAGTCGATCGAATCCGCGCAATTTTAGTGGGTGTATTAAATAAGGTAGCTGCCAGCTTACACGCAACCAGATTGGTCTCATCGTGTTCGGTTACCGCCAGCACCATATCTGCATCATGCGCACCAGCATTGACTAAAACGGAAGGATACGAGGCATTGCCAACCACAGTGCGTAAATCCAAACGATCCTGCAATAGTGTCAAACGCAGCGGATCGATGTCGACCATGGTTATGTCATTAGCTTCACTCACCAAACTCTCAGCAACCGTTGATCCAACCTGGCCGGCACCCAGAATAATAATTTTCAATAGTTTTCCCTATTCCTTCCGATTTGCGCGCACCCAATCGCGCCACTGTATAAATAACCCAGGATCCAATGCCGCTATTACAGATCGATGCCACAGCGAACCCGCCCAATAATCATCGTCCTCAAAACCGCACATACTGCCACCCGCCTCTTGGAGAATCAGTGATCCAGCCGCATAATCCCAAGGTTTCTGTCCGCCATGCAAATACAAATCAAAATAACCCGCAGCGGTATAACACCACTCCAGCGCACAAGCTCCATAGTTTCTCTGCGATGCGAACGGCGGGTAGGCTGCCACTTTGGCCGCAAATCTTCGGTCGAGTCGTTTCAAATCAATGTTTGCCATAGCGCTTGACAATGTAGGAACATATCGCTTGAGCGGTAACGCGATCCCATTCAAAAAAGCACCACCGCCTTGAGTTGCATAAAACATCTCATCGGTTGCCGGATTATAAATCACGCCCAAAACACCTTTTCCCTGCTCCATGAAAGCCACAGAAATCGCAAAATAAGGCAATCCATTGAAGAAATTGGAAGTGCCATCAATCGGATCTACGCTCCACAATCCTGTATTTCCCTTAATCCACTGTGCCTCTTGCTCCTGCTTGGTCATTTCTTCACCCATGGCAGCAGCAGGACGAATTTTTTGCAATTTATCCAGCAAAGCATTTTGTGCCGCAATATCCGCTTCGGTAAAAAAACTGCCATCCGCCTTAAGCTGCCTATCTACCCTCAGATAACGCGGCATGATGACTTGCTGGGCAACCTCCTTGACAGCCGTAATAACATCCTCTAGCACTATGGCTCCGAACGCCACTTGATCGAGCAACCAATGCTGGGAATCTGCTCTTCCGGGCCATGACCGGTTGTTGCAACCTGCACCATGGCTTGAAACAAATCGCGGCGAACATCTGCAGGTGCCGCTTCTTTGCGCGATGCATCCAGACGTCCACGATATTGCAACTCCAGCTGATTATTGAAACCGAAAAAATCGGGGGTACATACTGCCCCATATTGCTTAGCTATTTCCTGGGTTTCATCCCAGACATAAGGAAAAGGATAATTCAGCTGCTTCGCAATTAGAGCCATATTCTCAAAAGAATCCTCCGGATAGTCCGCGGGATCATTCGACATGATCGCGATAGCATTCACACCATGACGTTTCAATTCATCGACATCGCGGATAATTCGATCCTGCACCGCCTTGACATACGGACAATGGTTGCAAATAAACATCACTAGCAACCCGTTTTCACCCTTTACAGAAGCCAGGTTATAACGCTTGCCATCAACGCCCGGCAAATCAAAATCAATGGCTTTCCAGCCAAAATCGCACACCGGTGTTTCCAAACTTGCCATATACGCCTCCTACATTTAAAAATGTTGCAGAAAATTATTTTTTCAGCTTGCTGCCTTTAAAATCTATTTACGGGGCAAACAATGCCAGACTCATAACGTGCTATATTAGCATGAGTCCATTTATTGAATTTGTCACTTGCCCTGTCACTTTCCTGACGCCAGTTCATCATGCATGCACGCTTTTATCATCCTGAAGAAATCACCCCAGGAAAAATCATCGAATTATCAGCTGAAAACAAACATCATGCGACAAGGGTGCTACGGCTGAAGAATGGCAATTCAATTACGATATTTAATGGGCTTGGCGGAGAATTTTCTGCACATATTGAAGCAGTCAGCAAATCCAGCGCCACGGTATTTATCGATGCCTATCACAATATCGATCGGGAATCACCGCTGTCTATCGAGCTCGCTCAAGCCATCTGCGTCAACGAGAAAATGGACTGGATCATACAAAAATCAGTAGAGCTAGGCATAACCCGCATTCAACCGGTTTTCACTGCTCGCAGTATCGTGCATTTATCCGATGAACGCTCTTCTAAACGTCTTCAGCACTGGAAGAAAATTATTATCTCTGCCTGCGAACAATCTGGCAGAAACTATTTACCGCGAGCACTCCCATTAATTCCGCTAGCGGAATGGTTAAGCCAGAAGAAAACTCCTCATCGCGCGAATGATGTGCATCTCATGCTGTCCACCAAAGCCACAAACGATTTAAAAAGCATACCTAAACCACCTGCTGATGCCAATATAACACTTGTAATCGGACCTGAGGGCGGGTTTACAGCGGAAGAAGAAACAGCCATTTCATATTCCGGTTTCATCCCACTGCGCTTAGGGAAACGCGTACTGCGTACCGAAAGTGCGGCTTTAGCGGCAATTGCAGCCATGCAGGCACTCTGGGGAGATTATTGACGATGGCTATCAACAATAAAATGAATTCCATGACTGAATTTGTTTCCTGGTTTCGTTCGGTCGCTCCCTATATTCATGCATTTCGTGACAAAGTTTTTATCCTCGGCTTTGGGGGTGAGATAATCACCGACGCAAAATTTGTGCACTTCATTCACGATATTAACTTGCTTGCCAGTCTTGGTGTCCGACTGGTTTTAGTGCATGGCGCACGCCCGCAAATTCAATTGCGTCTGAATGAATCACAATTGGAAACCCAAACCGTTATGGGTATGCGCGTAACTGATCCTGCATCATTACAATGCGTCAAAGAAGCCGCAGGACGTGCGCATCATGAAATTGCTGCATTGCTGTCAATGGGATTACCCAATTCACCGATGGCCAATGCCTCTATTCGTGTCACCAGCGGAAATTTTGTCACTGCATGTCCGCATGGCATCATACAGGGCGTTGATTTGATGTACACGGGAAAAGTACGTAAGATCAATGCAGAAGCGATTCATTCACATTTGGAACAAGGTGAGGTAGTGCTGATTTCACCTTTGGGCTACTCACCAACTGGCGAGATATTCAATTTGACAATGGAAAATGTAGCCACTGAAATCGCAATCGCGCTGCATGCCGAGAAGCTGATTTTTTTACTGGATACCGTGGATTACGATTCATCCGATACTGACAGACCGGAATCGCTGCCGCGCGAACTTACGGTTGCGGAAAGCAAGTTATTACTGGGGAATAAAACTCCGGAAGCAACGCCGTTATTACCGGATACGATCCGCCCCTGGCTGCAATCGGCTACCAAGGCCTGTGAAATGGGTGTAACACGCACGCATTTGATCAGTCGTCATAACGATGGCGCCATCCTGCAAGAGCTTTTCACACATCATGGCATCGGCACGATGATCTCGCAAGAAACGCTGCAAACACTCAGAAAAGCGAAAATTGAAGATGTTGGCGGTATCCTGCAACTGATTGAGCCACTGGAAGCCGAAGGTATTCTGGTCAGGCGCAGCCGTGAGTTGCTGGAAATTGAAATCGACCGCTTTACAGTGCTAGAGCATGACGGCATTATGTTGGGTTGCGCGGCTCTTTATCCCTTCTCGGAAGAACGCGCTTGCGAACTTGCCTGTCTGGCAATTCATCCGAATTATCGCGACCGGGGATATGGCAACCATCTGCTCAAACACATCGAAAAAGAAACCATCTCTCAAGATATTTATACCCTATTTGTACTCACCACACATGCAGCACACTGGTTTATTGAACACGGCTTTAGCGAAGCCACAACCGCTGAATTACCGTCAGCCAAACAGAATTTATATAACTATCAGCGTCGCTCAAAGGTGTTAATCAAACATCTGTAGCTTTATCGTACAAAATATGTGCAGACGGTTTACTCGACGAAATGAACCTCTCATAATGACAGCTTTTTCTTTTTGAACATCTTTTTTGATGAATGTGGAGCATAAATGACAAGAATGGTTAAATGCATCAAACTAGGCCGGGAAGCCGAAGGTTTGGATTTTCAAACCTACCCCGGAGAATTAGGCAAGCGTATCTTTGAGAATGTTTCCAAAGAAGCATGGCGTCAATGGATCGAACACCAAACCATGCTAGTCAACGAAAACCGTTTAAATCTTTCAGATGCAAAAGCACGTAAATATTTAGCCGAACAGCTGGAAGCGCACTTCTTTGGTTCGGGCGCAGAACAACCAGTCGGCTATATTCCTTCAAAAAATTAATCATGCATTCTGACAGAATATTCTAATTTAAGTTATTCATATTATAATAAAAACCTAACCATTATCCTGAGGATTAAAAATGAATAAATTAGCAAGAGCAATAACTTATTGTTCTGCTGTATTTTTCTTCGGAAACATTCAAACATTAAATGCTGATATTGCTTTTGAAGATCAAACTAAATCAGCTGGTCTCGAAACCTCACTTCATCCAGGTTATGGTTCATCATGGGGTGATTTTAATGGGGATGGTTGGCTTGATGTCTGGATCAGCAACCATACGACGCGACCTCAATTGTATATAAATAACGGCAACGGCACTTTTACTGACAGTCTGGATGAATTTTGGGAAGAAAATTCCCTCCTCGATGCCCACGGCGGCGCTTGGGCTGATTTTGACAATGATGGCGATCAGGATTTGATTGAACTTTATGGAAATCAGGGAGGCAAATCCGCCAGCGATAAGCGGTTTTATGTTAACCATGCGGGCGAACTGACTGATGAAGCCATAGCGCGCGGACTGAATGATAGTTTTGGACGCGGACGGACACCCTTATGGTTGGACTGGAATAATGATGGCCTGCTGGATCTTTACATGATCAATGAGAAACGTCCTTTTGACGATCTCGGCCCCACCCGATTGATGTTGCAGCAAAAGAACGGGACTTTTAAGGCCGCGCCTGGAATGACGAAAAAAACTATCGGAGAATTTGCTCAACTGGCTTACTTCGATTCCGCCGTACATTTGTTGACATCCGGTTGGATATTTTATCCTCAGGAACTGTACCGGCTGGGTGACACGACGCTTTTGCCCATTATCGATAAACCCCGGCGTGAATTCAGATACTTGCAAGATACAGCGGTTGCAGACTTTGATGGAAGCCTTGAAGATAATCTATTAGTTTTACAGACCCCAACGGTAAACTCGTGGAAACTGACACCAACCAACCGTCAAGTTTCTGTCGCTGCGCGGGGACTATCGTCAATAGAAAAAGGGAGCTTGAACTTCTGGCTCCAGGGGCCAACCAGGCTGACTATCAGAATTGACGGAGCCTTTGATCCCTGGACCGCTGACATGATACACGTCGGTAAATCCGGCAGTAATTTGGCGCAACCTTTTTTCACGGTTATCGAGGGTGAGTACCAGAAACGTTATTTCATCAAATTGGAATTGGATGCCGCCAATCCTGAAATGAGCGGCATGGTGCCTTTAACGCTGCGAACGCTACCGGGCATTTATGTTGGCTGGTTGCCGCATAAAGGACTGTGGCGGGTTGAGATTCGTGGAACCGATACTTTTCGAGCAAAATTTAGAGCAATCGATGCCGAATTTGAGAAAGTAATTACCGATGAGCGCGAGTTCTGGAATAAAGATCCTGGTAGCAAGCTGGTCATGCTATCACGACAAGAAGGTAAGTTTATCGTTGATGAAAATTTTGGATATGACTTGGCAGATTCATGCCACTCGGTCGCTGTCGGCGATTTCGACAATGACATGGATCTCGATGTTTATCTTACGTGCGCTAATGGTCTACGCAATCGGCACAATGTCTTACTCGAGAATATTGGAGGATCATTTGTGCCTGTGCCCGATGCCGGTGGAGCAAGCACCATAAATATTGGCTCTGGTGGAAAGGTCAGCGTGGCCGATTATGACAATGATGGCTATCTCGACCTGCTGGTTACCGACGGAGGGGGACTTGAATATCCATTTAATTATGGACGCCAATTTCTCTTGCGCAATAGGGGCGGAAGCAACCATTGGTTAAAGGTTGATCTTATTGGCTGTCAATCCAATCGCGACGGTATTGGTGCACGGGTTGTAGTTACGGCGGGTGGAAAAAAACAGGCTCGTCTGCAGGCAGGGGGGATACGCAATGGCGTTCAAGACGATCGCCGGCTTCATTTTGGCCTGGCAAATAATTTAATTGCTGAATCGGTGATTGTTGAGTGGCCTTCAGGGACTCGCACAAATCTTACAGGTCTCGCCGCTGACAAAATTCACGTAATTCGGGAAGACCCAGGATGTGCACGTTTGTAATATACTGATTACAAACCGTGACAAGAGTGCCAAGTAATTCCTGATTACACAGGCAACTTCATCAATCAATCAATCATTCTACTTACACCATTCCGATCAATAATGTCACAATATCATGTCCCTTCTGGTCGGAATGGTGAATAAAGTGCCTTGCAGTAAGTTACGGAATAAGTCATTTACGCTCTTCAAATCCACCGGTTTTCACCAATCTCCATCCCATGAAACATGGGAATTAAACATATTGAGGTTAAATCGCCGTAACAACTTATCTGCATTAACTCCACCTTCTGAAGCTACTACCCCGATAGCAATTGACAAATATTTTTCAGGATCTATTAAATAGATACAATACGGGTAATTCGCGAAATATTCTCGCCCTATAATCATTATTCAAGCATGTCAACTCACGCTCTAGATTCATCTCAATTACGTATTACTATCAACCCGGATTCACTGAAATTCTCCGATACATCGGAATTATTGCAACGTCCGTTATCCTGGATTGGCCAGGAAAGAGCGGAAGTAGCTGCGCGCTTTGGTTTAGATATGATACAGCCGGATTATCATTTGTTTGTTCTGGGAGAAGTGGGATCAGGACGCACTACCCTACTGCACCAAGCTATGACTATTGCGGCAGCCACGAGACATCCGTCACCGGATTTGTGCTATCTGTACAATTTTATTTCACCAGAGAGACCGTTGGCCCTACACTTACCAGCCGGGCAAGGTCGAATACTGCGTCAGTCGCTGTTGCAATTTGCGAAATCGCTACCGACTGAAATAAGCCAATGTTTGAATGGGCAAGATTTCAAGCTTAACAGTAATCACATCGAAAAGAACTTTAAAATCGCAATTGATCATGCTTACGCAGAATTGGATAAGTTTGCCGAATCTCTACATTTCACCATTCATCGTGAAAATGAGCAGATTGTTTTTACCTTGTTGAATGAAAAAAATGAAATTCTTACAGCAGAAAATTTATTGAAGTTGCCCAAGGTACGCAGGGTTGAAATAGAGCAGGCCGAGCAGGCGTTGCGTGAAGCGATCGAACAGTATTTTGGCGAATTCAAACTCATAGAGAAAGAAAGGGACCATGCATTGGCTTTACTGCAACGGCGTCTTGTCCAACCTGTATTGAATCTTGCATTGGAGAATATCTGGAAAGGATTGCAGCAAGAGCTAAAGTGCAACGACCGGTTGAATACTTTTTTTGCGCAGATAGAACTGGATATTCTCGATAATTTGATATTGTTTCAGACAAATAATGTCGAGGAAGAAAAGCAACAGGCAGAATTAAATCAGATTTTCTCTCGTTATCAGATCAATCTGGCGGTAGACAATACGGATATGCAAGGAGCACCAGTTCTTATTGAGGACAACCCTTCCATATCTTCATTGTTCGGTAGCATCGATTATCAATTCGAAAATAGCAAGCTAAAGGCCGATTTTATGCGTATTCGCGCCGGTAGCTTGCTAAAAGCGCATGGCGGGTTTCTTATGCTGCACCTGGATGATTTATTGATCGATGATTCTTTATGGATAAAACTGCGGCGATTTTTGCGCAGCAAGCGGTTGCAAATCGAAGAATCCGGTTCATTATTGACTTCCAGTGCATCTATGTCTCTGGAACCCGAAGCGATCGAAGTAAATGTCAAAATTATTTTGATCGGATCGCAAAGTGCATATTATGATTTGCAGGAAGTCGATCCAGAATTCATGCGGCACTTCCGGGTTAAAGTTGATTTTGCTGCAAGCTTCACCGCCAGTGCTCAAACTTATCAAGCATCAGCGGTACTTGTGGCAAATATCTGCGCTGCGGCACAACTGCCGCATTTCACAGCAGCTGCGGTTGCGTGCTTGCTGGAAGAATCGCACCGAGAGGTGGAGGATCAAAAACGGCAGAGCGCTATCTTCGCCCGCACTGAAATGCTGTTACTGGAAAGTGCCGCATTTTGCAATTCACGTGGCGGTCACAGAGTGGAAGTGGCCGATATTTCAGCAGCACTGCAGGCACGTTTAATACGCCATAATTATCCTGATTTGCGTTTGCAGGAAACCATTCTTGAGGGTGAAATCGCTATTGCAGTGCATGGAATGGAGATGGGTCAACTTAATGCACTGACGCAGATTGATTTGGGCGATCACAGTTTTGGCACCCCTGTGCGTATCACCGCACGCACATTTGCAGGAGAGGACGGGATAGTCAATATTGCCCGGGAAGTGGATATGTCTGGACCGATACATGATAAAGGCATGTTGATATTGCAAAACTATCTGACTGGATTGTTTGCCCATGTTGCGCCACTCGCACTCAGCGCCTCGATTGTATTTGAGCAGGAATATATCAATATCGAAGGAGATTCTGCATCTTGTGCGGAATTCTACGCACTGTTGTCATCACTGTCAGGGGTGCCGTTAAAACAAGGTATTGCGGTAACAGGCGCTTTGAATCAGTACGGTGAGATCTTGCCGGTAGGAGGCATTAATGACAAGATTGAGGGTTATTTCAGGCTGTGCGAGAAAATAGGTTTAACCGGTGAGCAAGGAGTATTGATTCCTTATCAGAACCGGTCGCATTTAATGTTGGATCACTCAATTACTGAAGCCGTAAGACAGGGTTTATTTGCAATTTATACGATGCAACATGTTATCGAGGGGTTAGCATTGTTAACCGGCCTTCCGACAGGGGTCAGCACAGATAGTCCAACAAATGATTATTCTTCCGATACAGTTTTAGGTTACGCACAAAAAACACTGCTGACCTTCCGTCGTGCTTGTCAACTGTTACAGCATCCTAGAAACGAACATCGACGATTACCGACACGATTGAATAAATGACAACAAGAGCATTCTGTGGAATAAGTACGCTTTATCAATACCTTCCCATTAACTTTCAAAGCAGAGAATCTGACTATCAGAAGGTGATTAAGGTCCATTATGAACTCATAGCAGATTGCCGAGGCAGGCTAATGAGCAGAAAAATAACTCCTAAACAACCTAACACATTGAATCTATTATTATATTACTATCCAGAAGCGATATAGACATTACAAATGTACTAATAAAACAGTACTAATGTCTCATTGTAGAAGCTTATAGCGATACAATAATATCATCATTGCATCAGAAACTTATTATTTCAGGTGACTGCTTGGTTGCTTAGTAATGACTACAAATCTACTCTTTTTAAAAAGTTAAAAACAAATATCTGCTAATTACACAACTAATTTGGAACAAACTACAGTATGCTTTTTGTGTTCATTTTATGATTTCCAGAAATAGAAAAGCGGCAACAATTCTTCAAACTATTTTGTTATTACTTAACTCTCAATTCTCCGTAGTCTTGCCATGGAGTTGTTTATTCTGGAACGATTCTTTTTATGCTGGTATCCTAGACTTAAGTTTCTTTATCTGAACTTTTAAGAAATACACTGCTGTTAAATTTCTTAAAAGAATTAATTTTTACATACTTGGAAGGCAACTTTATTATGAAAAAAAATTTTTTTATCCTAAAACTCTTGCTATCTTTATTTTGTTTTTTGGTATCTTTTTCAGCAATAGCTCGGCCAAATTTTATTATTGTATTAACTGATGATATGGCAGTGGATGAATTCCGCTTTATGCCCAGAACACAAGAATATTTTGCCATTAATGGTGTCCGTTTCACCAATGCATTTGTTTCACAAGCCATGTGCTGTCCAGCACGCTCATCCATCCTGACAGGGCAATATTCCGTTAATACAGGGGTAAAATCCAATAATTTTCCTACAGGTGGTTGGCATGTATTTCACGAGCTTGGATTGGAATCTGCAACGATGGCAGCAAAACTGCAAGCTAGCGGCTACAGTACGGCATACTTCGGTAAGTTCATGAATGAATATGGGTTAGGCAATCAAATCCCGCGTAATTACGTACCCCTCGGCTGGAGCGACTGGTACGCATTTGTGGCATCGCCATCGTATTATAACTATTCTCTGAACGAAAACGGGGTAATCAAAAACTATGGTAACACTCCTGCAGACTATGCTACGGATGTACTTGCAAAACATGCTCTTAATCATCTTAATTCCGCGCTAAATAAAAATTCGCCTTTCTTCATGCTGATATCTGCCTATGCGCCACATTCTTCAACCGATGAAGCCATTAGACCCACTGTGCCGGTTTCAGCTCCTCGCCATAAAAATTTATTTAATGGCATTCAGGCCCCTAGATCAGCATCATTTAACCAGGCGGATGTCTCCAAAAAACCCTTTAATGTACAGTCACGACCTTTATTGTCACCAGAGGATATTGATTGGATTGATCTCAGTTTCCGTCTTAGAATTCAATCTTTGCGATCAGTAGACGAAATGGTAGGAAAATTGATCGATAAGTTAAAAGCTAGCCCCAAATTTAACGAAACTTACATTATATTTGTATCTGATAATGGCTTTTGGTTTGGTGACCATCGTTTCAAATTTGGAAAGGGTGGTTTATATGATCAATCACACCGTGTACCACTTGCAATTACCGGGCCCAATGTTCAACCTGGTTTAGTTCGTGACGACCTCGTTATTAACACCGATCTCTTTCCGACAGTATTGAATCTGGCAGGAGTTACGGTTGCACCTAAAAATTATGATGGCAGATCGATACAACCATTACTAGAATCAAATAAGAGACAAACTACATTTAATAGACGTTCTTTTTTGATAGAAACCGGCCAGGAAGGACGTCTGGGTATACGATTTGATAGCTATGCGTATTACGAAACACTCCAAGCAGCACGCACAATTAAAGAACTTTATGATACAAAACTTGATCCGGATCAGGTTTACAATATAGCAGATCGATTAACGGGTACTTCTGCTACAGCTATCTCTGATGCACTGGGTCAGCTTCGAAATTGTAAAGCCGGTACATGCCGGAAATTAGAGAACACGTTCACAGATGATCTTGTGCAATTAACCAACTGATGACAGGAAATTTTATTAACACTATAGAAGCTACTATCTACCGATAAGTCGACAGATAGCAGTCTATGTTTTTAAAACATAAACTGCTATCTGAATTAACGGAAAGTGTTATTAGTCAACACAAGATGAATAGGCTGTTGGGCAGACAGAACTCAATCCCCCTGCGGGATCGCTTGTTTGCCCAGCCAAGTTTAGCACCTCCAATACCTGATTATAGTACCCTGGAATCCGTGACCAGAAAATGTAGTTTGCATGCAAGGTATCACGTGCAAAAGCTAGAATTTCTGAAACAGTAGGCACAGTACCTGTTCCGTCATTTCTCGTGTTCTCATAATTTTTCCGCATAACCGTTGGTGCCATAGCCATCATGCCAGAAAAATCCGAATAGTAATTATAAATTCCCTGATTAGGATTGTATTGCGTAGCTTTAATATTCAAATCTTTTTCGTCCGGAAAAGTATCCGGACTACTTAGTGTTGCTCCCATATCCTTGAGTTGAGTTACGAGTGAATTCAGGATTGGGCGCGGATAATTGACTTCCTGAATTGTCATTGTATTGGGGAAGAATAAACGCATTTTCTGATTCACCTGAATCATATTTGCATAAAACTCATCCGCCTGAGTACTTGATATTGGCTCAATAGGCTGTCCCATAGCGCTTTCTATCATACCGATACCTTCAAAATTAGGATGCGAATTGTAGCGCGCTCCCATTGCTTCAAATAAAGCAATCAGACGATCCCGTACTTGAGAATTCCACAGCTTAATGTTATATCCTTTGATAGTGGTTTCACCATAACTAGAGAAAGCAAATTGCCCATTTTCATATGCAACTGTCTTCAAGTAATTAGGCACGAGATTCCAAGTGGGCTCAAATGATTTCGTTTGCACCTGAATAACGAGGCGTTTATTCCTCGCAGACAATTCAGCAAGACGCTTATCGATGGATGAAAAATCATATACTCCTTTTGATTTCTCAAGTTCTGACCAAAAATAACGCATCTGTATTCCACGTATTGCTGGCGTTGCTGCAATTTCACTATACACTTGGGATAAGTATGAAGAATCGTTATTACCCCATTTTATTGTCGTGTAATAATGACCTGGATGCCATTTGATTGCTGTAGGATCCGTTGTTGTAGCTAATACATTCAATGGAATTAAAACCATACTGATAATTAGCAGTAATGAAGCCATTAAAATATGCGCTGGCTTAACTTTTGTATTGGTGTTTGGTGTTATCGAATTGATAGCCAATAATTGATTATTGGTTTTCATAAGTAATTCCTCCTTAGAGTTTCAAGAAAGGAACTGCATGGATACGCTCTGAAGTTTTATTACTCGAGACTCGTTTGTTCTCATGCATGAGCAAAACGAGTTGCGGTATCTGGCAGTCCTGCCATCCTGGGGTATTTGCCCTTTAGATCAGTGACTTTGCGTCCCCCGCTTTCGCAGAGTTTGCCTTTTTCATATTGCGACTTTGGGTGCGGTTATCGCTACCGTAGGATTATGTTCATTTGATTCCTCCTTTTAGGTTAATTAAAAGGCAGGAACTGCGTGGATACGCTTCGAAGTTGTATGGCTCGATTCGTTTTATTCACATGCGTGATTAAAACGAGCTGCGGTATCTGGCGGTCCTGCCATCCTGGAGCATTTGCTCTTTAGATCAGTGACTTTGCGTCCCCTGCTTTCGCAGGGTTTGCCTTTTTCATCTCTTAATTCTCAATTGCTACTATTACTGCTACTGCTGTAGATAGATCTCCATATTTGATAAGCACTTGTTTGAAACACAAAATACATTAGTTATATTCCAGCTCTTACTTTCTATTTACCATGTAACGCTTTAACATAATAAAAACGCAAGCCTTCATCCCGTGAATCTATCTGGAGTGCCATCGCTATTTCACACAAGATGAATAAGCAGCTGGACAAGTAGGATCCAGTCCGCCTGCATTAGTCTTTTGCGCACTCTGATTTAATACTTCCAATACCTGAAGGTAATGTTCTTCCCGCGCCCAGAATATGTAGTTTGCATGTAACTTATCACGCGCAAAAGTCAGCATTTCTGTAATAGTCGGCTTATAACCTCCAACTTTTCTTGTACTATGATAATTAGTGGGCATAACGGTTGGAGCCATGGCCATCAGTCCAGAAAATTCAGAGTAGTAGTTATAAATTCCCTTGTCAGAGTTCCATTGTGTTCCAGGAAAGAATAAATCCGGCTCATCAATAAGAAGATCAGGGCTACTCAGCGCTACTCCAGCATCTTTGAGCCTTGTTACGAAAGACTTAATAATAGAACGTGGATAATTTACTTCCTGCATTGTCACCGTATTGGGGAAAAATAAGCGCATTTGTTTATGTACATGAATCCAATTATCATAGTATTTAGTCGCTTGTGCGCTCGTTAGTGGCGTACTAGGCTGCCCCATAGGGGTTTCTATTATGCTGACAGCTTCAAAGTAAGGATGAGAATTGTAACGCGTCCCCAATGCTCTCATTAAGGCTACCAAACGGCTTCGCACTTGCACATTCCATAACTTAATATTATATCCGCCCAGTGTGTGAGAAATGGCGCTATAAAAGGGAAACTGACCACCTTCATACTCCGCTGTCTTCATGTAATTTGGCACAACGTGTCTATTATTAAATGATTTGGTTTGTACCTGAATAACAAGACGTTTTCCTCTGGCGGATAGCTCAGCAAGGCGCTTATCAATGGATGAAAAATCATACACACCTTTTCCTTTTTCCAGATCATTCCAAAAGTAACGAATCATCATTCCATTCAATGCGGGAGTTGCATCAAGCTCACTGTAGACCTGTGATAAGTAATCAGCATTGTTTTTCTTCGAACCCTTGATTATGTAGTAATGACCTGGATGCCATTTGACGGCGGTGGGATCCGCTATCGCCGCTACTACGTTCAACGGCACTAAAATCATACTGACAATGAACAATAGTGCGGTTACTAAAATATGCGCCTGTCTAATACTCGTGCTGATAGTTAGTGTTTTAGAATTAATAATCAGTAATCGATTATTGGTTTTCATAAGTAATTCCTCCTTAGAGTTTCAAGAAAGGAACTGCATGGATACGCTCTGAAGTTTTATTACCCGCGACCTATCTAGTAAATGCGTGAGTGAAACAAGTAGCGTTACCTGGCAGTCCTGCTATCATTGGGAATGATCCCTTTAGATCAGTGACTTTGCGTCCCCCGCTTTCGCAGAGTTTGCCTTTTCAAGTTACAGAGTTAAATAAGCATAAACTGTGCCACAATTTATTATTTACGATGCGCATTACACGCTTAGAAGCTACAAATGCTGTACGAATATTGCTATAAAAGGAAATTGAAAGGGTAAAGCTTTATGCAGAACAGGATATTATTTACATGGATATACTATTCTTGATCAAAAAATATGACATTTTTTGTCACATCCCGACAAAATAGTTGAGGTATTTTTTTTAATTTACAAGCTGAGAGTATTAGTTGAAGTTTAATTATGCAGCCACAGATCACGTCAATTTTTAATCATAAAATCAACGTCTTCCGTCGTACCAAATCGGAAGTTTCTTTTTGTTCTGCAGTGCCTTGCGAGGACTGAATAACACACTAAAGAATTGCATGGCAATTTCTCGCCCGGTGTACAGTTGCACTTTGCGCGGTGATGTGATCAGCGGATAACGAGTCAGAATGGTGAATTTCAGGCCGTGTTTGCGTCCCCATTTTTTCAGCAATTGACTTAAATCGATTTCATCGGCAGCAAATAATTCCTGGTTAAATCCACCGACATCGCGGAATGCGTCAGTTCGACATACGACCAGTGCACCGGATGCCCAACGGAAGGTGATTGATAGCACGGTCCAAAGCTGCATAGCAGCATTGCCCCACCACGGTAAATTAGGCATGTGCATGACACTACCGCAACCGACATATTTTCTGCTTTCGATCAATTGCAAAATATCGGCAACCATATTGATATTTAGTAAGCTATCGGCATCGACAAACAACAGCCAATCTCCTGTGGCGACTGCCGCGCCGGAATTGCGCGCGCGCCCGATTTGATTGATCGGCTCAAATACCACTATCGCTCCGGCTTGTGTAGCAAGCTGTGCGGTTTTGTCGGTTGAATTGTTATCGACAACGATAATCTCGTGAGTAAAACCGGGTTTTGAGTTTGCACTGACGGATTCCTGTATGGAATTCAAACAATCCAGAATCAGTTGTTCTTCGTTAAAAGCGGGAACGATGATAGATAGGCGCATGTGCCAACAAAATTATTTTTGAGCAATAAACGAGATTAGTACTGATGGGGAGAGCGAGGACAGCGCTCTCCCTTACAGACTTAGAACTCGCCTGACTTAATATAAGGTTGTGACCACAGAATCACTTGCATCAGTACCGATTTGCGCCATGCATCTTGCATGCGATCCACATCGTCACGGGAATGGCCGCCTTTTTCCAAAAATGGACGCAGTGTAGTGGTAATCGGGATCAACAACGCAAAGATATAATGGATATGAATGATGGGTACGGATTTTACGTTATCGGTAGTATTTTTCTTTGAGCTGTGATGACGCAATCCGATCTCATATTGATAATTGAGCCAGTCTTGGTTGTACTCGGCGTTGGCGGTATCAAGAATCCATTGCCCAAAACGTTTACGCACGCCACCCAGGTAATCCGTATTAGGTTGACCATCAGCTGCATTGGTGAAATAGTGCAATAGAAAAGGGGTTGAGCCGACAAAGCCGTACCATACATCCAGGATTTGTTCGACTTGATCTTTCAGCACATCATGCGACATTTTCAGGTAACGCACATCATCGTCGCCAAACAGGCTGGCTTGTTTAAGTTTGGCAAAATCATCTATGGATACGGGAGATTTTTGCAGCGAAGTGCTGCCATAGGTATAACCAGGTATATCGGTTGTCATAAGGCTTCCTTTGGAAAGGGTAAACAATAGCAGACAACAATCACTTTAATGCTGTGCGATTGATATCATGCTTCTATAAATGGAGACAATAAATTATAAATAATCTGATCATGCACAAGAGTGCCGATCGCGATGCGGATTTTACAGGATTGATTATTCATTCGGGTAGACTTTTTAAAACTAACCATGAAAGGTGCTTAACTTAATAAAGCATCCAGCCATTCTTTCCAACGTCGATACTTCTTCATGAGTACGATGCTTCTCGTTTGCTTATTTTCTATTTCCTGCATCTCCCGATGATAGGTTGCTTTAACTCCGCAGACCAATACGGCAGTACCCTGCAGACTGGCTTCCTTCTGTTGCAAGTGATAAACCGGAAAGATAACACATTGTGCGATGCCGTATTGCAGGCAGGGTAGCTCGGATAAACCGCCGGACAAATAAACCCGGGTTAATGGCGCATGCTGGTGAAACTCTTCCAGGATACGCGCGACACGGAAAATAATCGCTTCGAGCAGCAGTAAAGCAACTTGTCGTGAAGTAAATCCGGTGACCGGTTGAGAAAAATGAATGCCCCAATCGTTGCGAAAATAAGGTGCACCCAAGCCACTAGGTTCTGCCAGGCAGAAAATATCGTTGCACGCCAGATCTTCGACGCAACATTCATTTACCGGGTAAGGCGCAAGCGCTGAGGCGATGGAATTAAGCGTGCCTTCGATAGCAAATTGTACTTGCCGGTTTCTGTTTTGATAAACCAATGTTTGTAAATATCCATTAAACGCCACTTCTCTCTTGGCAAATGAACGAATCACAAAGCCACCCGTACCCAGATTGACCAAAGCTTCGCTCTGATTATTTGCCAAACTGGCAATCAACGCCGCCGATTGATCGCCGACGCTAGCTTGTAAGATTAATCCATTGTCTAAAGTAAGACCCAATTCGGTTGAAGGTCTGATTTGCGACAAAATGGAACGTGGAACATCAAATAAGCCACACAAAACATCTGACCACTGCTGCTGATGAATATCCATTAACAGTGTGCGCGCAGCCATTGATGCATCGGTGATAAAATGCTGCTTGCCTGTCCAGCGCCAAATCAAAAATGTATCCAGTGTACCCGTCAGCCATTCACCTTGAATAAGCTTCTGCCGCCATGCCGGATTTTCCTGCAACAGCACACTCAACTTAGGTCCCAGGTAATAAGGCGTTAGACGTAAACCGGTAAGTCTATGAATGGTATTTGAGGATACCTGCAGGCGGTCGCAACAACTTGCGCCACGGTCATCTTGCCAGGAAATTAATGGCGTTACCGGTTCACCGGTGGTTTTATCCCAGAGTAAAAAAGACGAACGTTGACTGCACAATCCCAACGGTGGATTATTCTGAGTTTGGGTTTGAGCAAGGCATTCCTTGAGAACCCGTTCAGCAATGGCAGCATACTGCAATGCATTGCTTTCGTATCGCCCATCGCAGCTGTCGATAGCAGGTGCCGGGTAAGTGACAATGTGCCGGAGTATTCCCTGATGATCCATCAAAGCTGCTTTGATGGATGTCGTACCCAAATCGAGCGCGATCGCCACTATCACCGCATACTCCGGTAATTTTTGCAACGTGTAATTTCCTGCGCAATCTGCGCACTGTTCCAATTCAAACTACCGGCTATGCGCTGCGCGATTTGCAGCAATTGATCTTCAGTCAGTCTTGTCACAATGAGTATTGGCAAACGGCGACGCAGCAGATCATCCAGGTGGATCACCATTTCGGTTTCGACACAATGCATCAGGTCGGCACGAAGAAATGGCAACGCGGGAATAATACGTTGCGTCAGATCAGGCTCCGTTTCGATCCGCTGGAAAATTTCTACGACACGCACACCGTGGCGGCGCAATAACCATTGCGCACTTTCCACATCAATACCCAGTTGCGTCGCTTGTTCAGATATACGGGCAGACCAAGCCGCAAAATTTTCCTGCGGCGCCCAAGGGAATAAACGATCTTGAGTCGCACAGAGCCGCGAAATGCCCAATTGCGCACATACCGCATCGACAATATGTGCAGCATCCTGGCGTGACGAAGTGATTTTTCCGCCAATAGCGTAATGTACGCCATTGGACGCAGTTTTTAATTCCCAATCACGGCTGATGATTGAAGGTGAACTGGAGGCAGTTGCCGATGCATCTTGCTTAAAAACCCGCACACCCGAAAAGCTGCCGATGATATCGCTTCGTGTCCATGGTGTTTTCAGGTAGCGATTGGCAGCGGCGAGCAGATAATCGATGTCGCTGCCTTCAACGGTAACTTGTTCCACGTTGCCCTTGAAGTCGGTATCGGTGGTTCCCAATAGCGTTAAGCCGTACCAGGGAATCATAAAAAATACACGGCCATCCGATTCGGTTGTCAGTAACAAGGCTTCCGTACTCAACAAAGCAGGCATGATCAGATGAACACCCTTGGCGAGACGGCACCATGCGTTGCTTGGCGCTTCCTTAGTCAACCACTGGCCCGTGGTAAAAACAATTTGCCTGGCATCAATCTTTTGCTTATTCCGAGTGAGTTGATCTTGAATGATTGCGCCATCGGCTTTGCCATCCACTTCCAACACCTGAACCAACCGGCAATAGTTTACGCAACAAGCACCGGCAATCTGCGCGCCTGCAATCAATTCCAGAGTCAGCCGCGCGTCGTCAGTTTGTGCGTCAGCGTAAGTGAACCCTCCTTTCAGGCTATCTTCTTTAATCATGGGAAAATGCACGCTGAATTGGTGCGCATCATAATAACGGTGATGCATGGATGTATTGGCATCGCCAGCCAGGTAATCATACAGCGACAAACCCAGTTTTAATTGCAAGCGGTTGAGGCGCTGTTGTGCGTAAACCGGAATACCAAAGTGCAATGGCCATACACGATGGGGTGCTACGCGCAGCAGCATGGTACGTTCCTTGAGGGATTTACTAACCAGCTTGAAATCATAGGTTTCCAGGTAACGTAAACCCCCATGAATTAATTTGGTCGATGCGGAAGACGTTGCGCTGGCCCAATCGTTTTGCTCAACGATAGCCACTTTCAGGCCGCGCAGTGCTGCATCATATGCCGTCCAGGCGCCGTAGATGCCGCCACCGCAAATCAACAGATCGAAAGACTGAGCGGATAATGCTGCAAAATCCCGTTTCATTGATCGCGCAGCAGCAACGCTTTATCGGGCAAATCGCTGATCAGGATATCAACGCCCAGCTGCAAGGCTTTAGTAATCTCGGTATCACTGTTGCAGGTATATACGCCGACACACTTGCGATAATCATGCAATAAATTGACGATTGCCTGATCGGTGCTTGAAATCGGCAGGCAAAAACCATGCAGAAAAGCATGGGTAATGAGTAACCGGCGTACATCGGCGATAGTTTGATCGGGTTCAAAGTTATAAATCAATGGAACCTCCACCCGGTAGCAATGGGCATACTCCAGACTCGCAAGATTAAAGGAAGAAACCAGTATAGTCTGATCAGGGTCGTTGCCAATCAAATCCAGCGTCTGGCGCATTTTTGTTTGATGACGGGTGAATGGCTCCCAGTCGCGATTTTTAACTTCAATCAATAAATGGCAGCATTGGCGGTAAGTCATCAGAAAATCCCGCAGCGTCATAATGCCTTCATTCTCGGAATCCGGATTAATCAGCGTTTGTAGTTGCGGATAATCGAAATCATCAATCTTTTTGTCGTTCAATCCGGCTTTATTGAGAAAACGATCATGCCACAACACCGCGACTTCATCCCGGCTCAGCTGCACGTCGGTTTCAATGCCGTCAATGGCATATCGTAGTGCCTTGTCGAAAGCATTACGGGTATTTTCCATAGCTTCCCGATTTGCGCCACGATGCGCGAATACCCTGCATTTTCCGGGTGGAGCGTAGTTATGTCCGGACATCGTGGTTTAGTGGCATCACGTGATTATTGAGCAGCCTGCAGCAACTCGATAATGGCAGGGTCTTTAGCAATTTCAGCCGCGGTTTTTCCGGTTTTGCTTTTGATTTTTATGTCAGCGCCTCTATTCAGCAACACTTTTACCGCATCAATATGATCATGCAGACCTGCCCACATCAATGCCGTTATGCCGTCGTCATTTTGCTGATTAATAGCGGCGCCGCTATCCAATAAGACTTCTATCACCGGCACATGTCCATTTTGTGCCGCCAGAATCAACGGGGTAAATCCGTTATTGGCCCGATGGCTAACCGCAGCACCATGCTTGATGAGCGTTTTTACTACCTCAGCATGGCCCATTAATGACGCCAGAATCAGAGGCGTTGCGTCATTCTCGTCCTTTACGTCAACTTTAGCGCCCTTTGCCAGCAGAGCATTGACAATATCAAGATGGCCATTCTGTGCGGAAACATACAATGGTGTGGTATTGTTGATGGCTAGCAGATCAACGGGGGCGTTTTTTGCTAATAAGGTTTCGACGATCGCTGTGTGTCCATTTCTTGCAGCCATGTATAGCGCGGTGGTATTGTCGGATGCCTGCGTATCAATTTTCGCACCCTTGGCCAGAAGCTTATCGACAATGGCGCTCTTGCCTTCCATGGCGGCAATAATCAAGGCAGTAAGTTTTTCCTGGGTTTGCAGCTGAACATCCGCACCTTTCCCAAGCAGGGTATCGACGATCGCTTCATGACCTTTTTGTATTGCCAGCATCAGCGGCGTGATACCGTCGGTGGTTTGAGCATTAATATCCGCACCTTTGGCTAGCAGCCTATTAACGATGTCAGCATAGCCATTTTTTGCAGCAACGGTTAACGCAGTGACATCACCCGCGTTTTTAATAGTGACATCAGCATTCTTTTCCAGCAACTGATCGACGATATCGGTATGTCCAAATTGGGAAGCGACAATCAGTGCGGTAAATCCCATTTCGTTTTTGGAATTAACATTGACGCCTTTCTCCAGTAACCGCTGAATGGTTTCTATGCTTCCGGAAAATGCGGCTTTAAGAAGCTCGCTTTCGTCTTCGGTTGCCGCATGCGCAAAAGATGTCACTAAAAAAATAAGTACGATTGTGCGTGCGAAAAATTTGTACATGGTATTAATTGATTTTTTTATAGCATTCATTGTTACACCTATATCAGACTTGTTATTATTAACTATCGGGGTTATTAACGGGATTGAATGATCAATGCAACATGCATTGAAACAGATTGGATTTCATTGGCAATATTTTAACCCAGAAACACCTGTTCTTAGGTTTAATTCGTACGCGCGCAAGCATTCCAATGATAACAATTGAAATGGCTGTAAAATCCATAAATAGTATCTCTCGATGCTTGTCCGAATAACCAGCAATGTTCGATAACCATGCATGATTGGATCATTCCTGATTGGCCTGCGCCCAGCAATGTAAAAGCGCTGTTTACAACGCGTACAGGCGGTGTGAGTCATGGCGCAAAGGGTGTTTATTCTTCGCTGAATCTAGGTACGCACGTTAATGATAATCTGGCTGATGTGACACAAAACCGGACTTTACTGCGCCATTACTTACCTGCTGAGCCCAGGTGGTTGAAACAGGTGCATGGAACAATGCCGATCGCGATAGATCATGCGACAACGCAAATTCCGGAGGGAGATGCGGCTTTCAGCCGTAAACGAAAAACAGTTTGCGCGGTGATGGTAGCCGACTGTCTGCCGGTATTACTCTGTAATACCGCGGGTACTACCGTGGGTATCATACATGCGGGCTGGCGCGGGCTGGCCGGAGGAATTATTGAAAAATCCGTTAAAGCCATGCAAATGGATCATGGTCAGCTGATAGCATGGCTAGGGCCGGCAATCGGCCCGGATCACTTTGAAGTCGGCTCCGATGTGTACGAAACCTTTACTCACCATGACGCACAGGCGGAACAAGCATTTGTAGTCAAGAACGATCGGCATGAAAGAAAATGGCTGGCGGATATTTTTTTATTGGCACGCCAACGCCTGGAAAACAGCGGCATTACTCATATTTATGGCGGAGGGATCTGTACCTTCAGTGATCCCGGACGTTTTTTTTCGTATCGGCGGGATAGCGAAACCGGGCGCATGGCTGCCCTGATCTGGTTTGAGTAAATTCTTCCTTAAGTTTATTGCATTGCAACAGCGTATAATTCCGCCTTTCCTTTTTAATTCGTGTTATGTCAACGCTTACCTGGATTATTGCTGTCAGCTTGCTGGGCGGTATATTAAGTTTGATAATTGCTGCCATATTGGCGCTCAACGCCCGAATATCCTGGCTTTCAGTACTCATATCCTATGCCATTGGCGCATTATTAGGCGTCGCTTTTTTAAATACTTTACCGGAAGCCCTTGAACATTCAGATAATCCAACACAAGTCACCATCTTTGTATTATTCGGAATTTTAGTTTTTTTTATTCTGGAAAAGCTGGTGTTATGGCGTCATTGCCATTTGGAAGATTGTGAAGCCCATGATCCGCTGCATGGCATGGCGGCAACCCCGGACAGTCATCATGAGCATGATCATGGACGCAGCGGAATCATGGTGATCGTGGGGGATACCTTCCATAATTTTGTCGACGGCATTCTGATTGCAGCTTCATTCATGGTGGATGTGCAGCTCGGTATTGTGACGTCGATTGCGATCATTGCTCACGAAATACCGCAAGAAGCCGGAGATTTTATTATTCTGCTGAATTCCGGTTATACGCGCCGCATGGCATTTCTACTGAATGTAGTGTCCAGCTTTGCTACTCTGGTGGGAGGCGTGCTCGCTTATTTCATGCTGAATGAAATGGATTTCTTAATCCTGCCCTTGTTAGGAATTGCTTCCGCGAGCATGATTTATGTCGCAATGTCGGATCTGATCCCCAGCTTGCACAAGCGCCCTGAAATTCAAGCCACTGTTCAACAAGTTATCCTTATTTTGCTGGGAATTTCTTCCATCTGGCTGATAGGAAATATTTTTCCCCATACTTAACCGGGTTTGACTCAATGAAATGATGACAACGCACAAAAAATTTAAAGACTTTTTCATGACAAAACGATTATTCGCGATATTACTGCTATTTCTATTTACTCATGTTGCTGTTGCCGATGAGGGCGATATCCTGAAAGAGGTTGAGCGTAGTGCGCGTTCATGGCTGGAATTCGTTGATCGCGGACAATACCAGGAAAGCTGGGAAAGCTCATCGCAATTATTGAGGGCTAAAACACCCGAAGCTGCATGGATCAAATCAATGACTACGATCAGATCCTCGCGTGGCGCCATAGACACCCGATTTATCGCAACAGCGGGAGCAACAAAATCCTTATCCGGATTTCCTAATGGAGATTATGTGGTTTTACAGTTCTACACCACTCTTGCCGGAAAAGGCTTGATTCTGGAGACAGTCACGCTGGCCAAAGCACAAGATGAAACGTGGCGAGTTTGCGAGTATGCGATCAAATAAACAACTCTGTGTAAAACCACGGGGAATCGCACGTTTAAAATGTAATCCATAAACAGCCAAGTACGATTTTCCTCTTCGAATTCCTCTCATTTATTATCCAGGTCAAATTCCTGTAAAAAGCAAGCCAATGGCAAGATCACGGCACAAGTTTGCACACTAACTGAAAAACCAGTCTGATGGACAACGACAGAAACACGGAACAGCAATTGACAATACTCGGAATGACCGCAGAAAAAGGCCGGTGGTTACTCGTTTTAGTCGGATTATTGATCAATATTTGCTTAGGTTCCATTTATGCGTTCAGCGTTTTTAGAAAACCATTGGAGAGCTTCTGGAACATCACATCCAGCCAAAGCGGCTATCCGTTTATGATTTTTCTGGCGGTATTCGCAGTAGTGATGCCGCTGGCGGGCAATTGGATCGCGCGATGGGGGCCGAAAAAGACCACCATGCTGGGCGGCATGCTGGTGGCGATAGGATGGATTGCTGCTAGTTTTTCACCGGATATCTTTACCCTGACTCTTTTGTATGGCGTCATCGGCGGCGCGGGTGTCGGCATCGTTTACGGCTGCCCGATTGCGGTGATCGCGAAATGGTTCCCGCAGAAAAGTGGTTTAGCGATTGGCTTAACGGTCATGGGGTTTGGGATTTCGGCGCTAATCACCGCACCATTGATAAAAACGATGATCGGCAACCCGGATATAGGCATCATGAACACATTCCTTTATTCAGGGATAGCATTTGGCATCATCATTACACTTCTGGCGCGGTTATTGAGTTTTCCCCCAGCCGAATGGGCACCTGCGGGACCGGAAGCAACCGCTACTGCTGCATTGCCAGCCCTGAATCTCAGTCGACAAGAAATGCTGAAAACTTCCAGTTTCTACGCGTTATGGGCTACCTACACCATCGGTTGTTTGGCCGGATTAATGGCGATTGGCATCGCATCCCCGGTGGGTACGGAAGTAGCCAGGCTGGATGCAACCACGGCAGCGCTGGCTGTTTCGCTCTTTGCCATATTCAATGGCTTGGGGCGACCCATATTTGGCGTCATAACCGATAAGCTGGGCCCAAAACATACCGCGATGCTTTCATTCACCCTGATTCTTGCAGCATCCCTATTGATGTCCCTGTTTGGACAAGACAACGCAATACTGTATTTAATCACATTCTGCCTATTATGGATGTGCCTGGGCGGATGGCTTGCTCTGGCGCCCACTTCAACTGGAATCTACTTTGGAAAGCAGTACTATGCGCAGAATTACGGAATGGTCTATACGGCTTATGGCGCCGGTGCTATTCTGGGGACGCTGATATCCGGCAATATCAAAGATATTACCGGTAGCTATTTGGATGCATTTCCCATCGTGGCAGGGTTGGCGCTGCTTGGAATAATCATTGCCGCGATCGGATTGAATCCCGTCAAGCGCCAATAACCTGGCTAAAATGCGATTTGTAAAATGCTATCGTATTAAGCAACAATTAGAGCCGATCCGTACATGCCCATCCCCTTCGAATACTGGTTGCACCACGCAATTTTCTACGCATTACTATTTCTTATTCATTATGCGTGCGGATTATTAGTCATTCATCGAAATTTTAAAGTCAACTATACGCGCAAAATAAATCATTTCGCATTTTTCTTTCTGCCGACTTTACTGTCACTAGTCATTGAATATACATACAGCCCGGCAACATTTTTCATCGATTTAATCTGTGCATTCATTTTCCTGACATTTTTTATAGCGCCCTTGCGCAATAAAGTCAGGGTGCTTTCCATAATGTTCAGCTCGTTTGATCGGCCGGAAGATAGGCCATTTACATTGACTTGGCTGTATACGCAGTTTATCGCCAGTTACCTGGTACTCATCCCGTTGCTGGTTTATTTCGAAAGCCGTGAGATGCTGCCGCTCGTGATGATAATCATCATTGCCAATGGTGTCGGTGACGGCTTGGCGGAACCCATCGGGATACGATTCGGCACAAGAAAATATACCACTTATGCGCTGTTTACCCAGCAAAAGTACGTTCGCAGTTATATGGGCAGCGCATGCGTATGGATAACGACGGTTATTGCAATATTGGTATTTCACCAATATTTTAATCCCACTCAGCTAGTTGCCGCGCTATTGCTGACGCCATCCCTGATTACCTTAGCCGAGGCTTTTTCTCCACATACCTGGGACAGTCCACTCATCTATGCAACAGGAGGCGCCTCATTAATCGGTATTTTCCATTATTTGTGATTCGATCATCTTCGAGACACGCGGAATGATGGCGTATCAAACGGCAGTGTAATGCTATTGATGCCAACCCGGAGCCACCGAAGACAATTTTCTGCATGCCGCCCGAGCTGGAGTCTCATCGAGCGATGTTGGGATTCCTAACGTCATCCCAACCTACCGTGCTTATGCAGCTTAGTTATTTGTGTCAATTACATGGTCGGCCACTTGTTTGCAATGGAACTTCGAATAGATAGTCGCTCGCTTACGCATTACTCGCAGTGCGAGTAATGCGGCTGCTTCTTGTACAGTTCTATGCTGAAGGAGAATCGCGAAGGACTGCTCATCGGCCGCCCAAAGAGTAATTTGATGCTGCCCTGCGTCGCGATACTGGCGCCTGATTATTTCTACCGACGGGAAAAAATCAATGAGCGATTTGTCGGTCTTGAAGGTGTCAGATAGAACATCAGAAGCAACAGTCACGAATCCCCACAGCGCAGACGGATCATCCTTGTGAAAACCAAGAACCAATAATTCCATTACTCCTGCACTTACGCAAAGTAGCCTCGGCCACGTGCTGCGATTTGTCGCAGGCAGGCAACTGACTACCCAGAATGAATACTCGGTGCGTTTTGGAGCTGGTATGCAGTGATGTATGTATATCGTGAGTAGATCTGAAGCTGGAATGTAAAGGGGATGTTTTTTGAACTTATGAAATTGCTTTGAAAAGCGCTCGAGTTGAGTACTCGGAAGGGCAATGGGAACAGCCGCGTCACCCGTGTTAAAGCGAACAGGCGACGATAGCCACTCAGCCTGTTCCTCTTGAGAGAGTACCATATCGAGGTCGGTTTCGCCGATAACGTTGGAGGCGTGAACGGTATTGAGGATTACCAAGTTGAGCAGTTCGGCTTTCTGGATTAGATCTCGCTCCACTTGGTCGAGGGACCCACGTTGAATTGGGATGAACGAGAACCCGGCAATGTCTTCGTAGTTCTTTCTATGCTGTCCAAATCTGCGAGCCACATCAATAGCCTGACCGATGTAGAACCTCTCTCCTGGAAATTCGAGCAGGTATATCCCGCAGCGGTTCTTGCTTGAGCCGAATAGATGCGCCACCGATCGCAGCGTCGAGATAGACTCTGCCGGCGGAAAACCCAGCGGGGCATAGCGCCTAGGGGAGGAAAGCGGCGACATAACAATGGCTAGCTACAATTAGACATCTGAAATGACGTAAAAGATTACATCAAGAGTCATATTTAATCTTGCAGAATTGATTCTATCCCCTTATTTTTTATAGGACTATTACTATCTTAAGCTTCATTGCATAATATCATCTGAAAGTATGAGGGAAACTTTAAATAACTCATGGTGCCATTCCGAACGCAGTGAGGAATCCTTAACGATCAGCTCAATAGATTTCTCGCTTTGCTCAAAATGACACTGGTTCTGAGTTTCCTTAGATCCCTACCCTAAAACTCTATATTTGCAAAGCATACCCCCCAGCCCCCGTTTCGTGCAATTGATCGTCGAATTTGTGGATCAACATTCCTCATAACACAGCAGACCCGATGAAAAACGTTTAGAATATGCGCCCCTTTCTTGCAACCATCATCCGCAGGTATCCACTTTGATTACAACCGCTAATATCACCATGCAATTCGGCGCTAAGCCACTATTTGAAAATGTTTCCGTAAAATTCGGCGGGGGTAACCGTTATGGATTGATCGGCGCGAACGGTTGCGGCAAGTCGACGTTTATGAAGATTCTCGGGCGGGATCTGGAGCCGACGTCCGGTAATGTCGCGGTTGATAGCGGCGAGCGGGTGGGCAAGCTGCGGCAGGATCAATTCGCGTTTGAAGATTGTCTGGTGATCGATACGGTGATGATGGGACACGCGGAATTATGGCGCATCAAGCAGGAACGCGATACCATTTACGCCAATCCGGATGCCAGCGAAGATGACTATATGCACGCCGCCGGACTGGAATCCGAGTTTGCCGAGCTGGATGGGTATTCTGCCGAAGCGCGCGCCGGGGAGCTGTTGCTTGGCGTCGGCATTCCCTCTGACCAGCATCAGGGATTGATGAGCGCGATTGCGCCGGGATTCAAGTTACGCGTGTTATTGGCGCAGGCGTTGTTTTCCAATCCGGATATCTTATTGCTGGATGAGCCGACCAATAACCTCGATATCAATACCATCCGCTGGCTTGAAGATATCATCAACGCCAGCAAGAACACCATTATCATCATCTCCCACGATCGGCATTTTCTGAACAGCGTGTGCACGCATATGGCTGACCTGGATTACGGTGAACTGCGGATTTATCCCGGCAACTACGACGACTATATGACCGCCTCGACCCAGGTGCGCGAGCGCATGTTGGCCAATAATGCCAAGAAGAAAACACAGATTGCCGATTTGCAGTCTTTTGTCAGCCGTTTCTCCGCCAACGCATCGAAAGCCCGGCAAGCAACCAGTCGTGCGCGGCAGATCGAGAAAATCAAACTGGAGGACGTCAAGCCATCCAGCCGCCAGTATCCTTTTATCCGCTTTGAAGTGGATGACAGGGATAAGCTGCATCGTCTGGCTGTTTCCATCAAAGCAATCGGTAAGGGTTTTCCTGGGTTGGATAAACCTTTGTTTGATCATCTAAGCATCGACATCGAAGCCGGCGAGAAAGTCGCCATCATTGGCCCTAACGGCATCGGAAAAACCACGCTGCTGCGATGCCTTGCCGGTGATCTGATGCCGGATTCCGGTGAGATCAAATGGCCCGATAAGGCGCGCCGTGGTTATTATGCACAAGATCATGCGGCTGATTTTGAGGAAGAGCTGTCATTGACCGAATGGATGGATCAGTGGCGGCAAGGCAGTGATGACGATCAAACGATACGCGGCACCTTGGGCCGGTTACTGTTCTCCGGCGATGACATCAAAAAATCCACCCGCGTGATTTCCGGTGGAGAAAAGGGTCGCATGCTCTTTGGCAAGCTGATCCTCCGGAAACCGAATATTCTGCTGATGGATGAACCGACCAATCATCTGGATATGGAATCCATCGAATCACTGAATAGCGCACTGGAGAAATTTACCGGCACGTTGATTTTCATTTCGCATGACCGGGAGTTTGTTTCTTCACTGGCCACGCGGATTCTTGAAATGAAACCGGATGGGATTAATGACTTCAAAGGTAATTATGAAGACTATCTTAGATCGCAGGGGATTGATTGATTTATAGTGCTCTGCAATTTCCCGTTGGTTTTATATATTTGTCTTGCAGGCCGCTTCTCAACCTTTCGCTTGTGCGCGAAGATCTCAGACAAAAGCTTTGCAATTGACCGCTTTTGTTGCTTTTGGGTATATTGAGTCGTCTTTTCCTTTTCAATTTTTTCCACTATTCCGGCTACGGAAACCTGATCTCTTAATAGAAAGACCGAAAATAGATTCGCTCACCAGTCATTTTGAATGCTAAGGCGCTAATTACGAAAAAAATTTAATCAAATGACTATGAAGTGAAAATTTAAGTACTGAAGTGACACCTAGCGCAAGAAACATAAAAAGAAGAATTAAAATAAACAACATATCACCAGCCCCATGAAATCCAGGAGTGACATTTCTATGAACTTCCCTCCATTGCGGCGGAAAATCATCATCAATTAGGTATTTCCTGAGAATGTTGATGCGGGATGAATACAGCAGTAAGTAATATAGAAAAAAAATAAAAACAAAAAATGCAAAAATCAACAACGGGAAAATGTATAGGGATGCGCTCTGTGGCTCATCTTTCGTTGCCATGACCCCGGCAATAAAGAAACCCATAATAGTGATATACCAAGATACACACTTGTGGTGAAATTCTTTGTAATACTTTTCCATATCCTCCACAGATTTACGATCGGCATTTTTTTTATGGTTTTCGAACATAGGCTATTAATTATTTAATTATGATTAATAATATTTCTCATAATCAGTCGAAAGGAATTCTAATTTCTGATAAAACCGTAAGCGCCTTGATCGGCATGCAGATCTCTCAAACACAGTGGCAAATAGCGGCTGCGCGCTCTAATGATCAATTGCCTAATCACTTCGGCGCTATGCCTTCAAGAACAAACCCGATTCCTCATTATTACTTCGAATCGAGATCTTCAGAAAACAGGAGAAATTCCATTGATGAAATACATTACCCGGCGTATGGATGCCAAATTTTTTGAAGCCGCTTATTCTTACTGAAAAAAGGCGGTCAGTGTCTTCTGGGAGTTTTACTGACCTGATAAAATTTCTGAGGTTGCAAGAGCCTGCTCTCAGTGTAGTGTAACCACCACGCTGTTACTACCTGCGCTGTTTCTTGTCGCTCTCAATCAACGCATACGCGGAATGGTTATGAATAGATTCAAAATTCTCCGACTCCACGACATACGCATCAATCCGTCCATCATGATTCAGAACTTCCGCAATATCTCTTACGATATCCTCAACAAACTTCGGATTATCATATGCCTTCTCGGTTACATATTTTTCATCCGGTCTTTTCAGCAAACCGTAAAGCTCGCACGATGCATTATTCTCAGCAATCTGGATAATATCTTCAATCCACACAAAACTGTTTGTGCGTACAGAGATGGTGACATGCGAACGTTGATTATGCGCGCCATAATTGGATATCTTCTTGGAGCAAGGGCATAGACTGGTGACAGGAACGACAACTTTCATGGTGAATAGATATTCACCATTTTTAATCTCTCCAATGAATGTCACTTCATAGTCCAGTAAGCTTTTTACTTGTGAGACAGGCGCCGACTTATTGACAAAATAAGGAAAAGTCATTTCGATATGACCCGAATCCGTCTCCAGTTTCGCAATCATTTCCTGCAGAATGATTTGAAATGACTCTACCGAGATTTCCCGCTCGTGACTATTCAGGATCTCAACAAAGCGGGACATGTGTGTCCCTTTGAAATTATGCGGCAGATTAACATACATGTTAAAAACCGCCACAGTATGCTGTACACCGTCATCTTTATCGGCCACGACTACAGGATGGCGGATCGCTTTAATCCCAACCCGGTCTATCGCAATACGTCGGGTATCCAATGAGTTTTGCACATCGGCAATTGGCATATCTATATGTTTATTCATATTTTCTCCTGCACGACCAAGTGGTCCTGCTAACAGTACATCAAGCAATTGATCAATTGTTAATGATTATTCAGGCAATACTGCCCGTACTGATTTGATGATACCACTGCTGTCCAGTCCGCAATCTGCAAGCATCTGTGCATGATCGCCCTGTTCAATAAAAATGTCTGGCAATCCAAGCTGCAGTACGCCAACTTGAATTCTCTGACTGTTAAGCGACTCTATGACAGCACTGCCGGCACCACCCATCACGGTATTTTCTTCCACGATCACCAGCAAATTATGATCGGCAGTCAGCGATGCCAAAAGATCATCATCCAGCGGTTTGATAAAGCGCATATTAACCACTGTGGCATCCAGTTCATCCCCCGCCGTCAGGCAAGGCGCCAACATGCTGCCAAAAGCCAGCAGAGCAATTTTTTTCCCTTGACGCCGGATTTCTCCCCGTCCAATAGGCAATGCTTGCATCTCCTTTTGAACCTGTATACCCGGTCCAGTTCCCCTGGGATAACGAACCGCTGTTGGCGTATCCAGCTTAAAGGCGGTATACAGCATTTGCCTGCATTCATTTTCATCAGCAGGCGCCATCACGGTCATATTTGGAATGCAACGCAAATAGGTTAAATCAAAACTACCCGCATGCGTGGGTCCATCCGCTCCGACCAAGCCGGCCCGGTCGATGGCAAACACCACAGGTAAATTCTGAATCGCCACATCATGAATCAATTGATCGTAGGCACGTTGCAAAAAAGTTGAATAAATCGCCACAACCGGTTTTAAGCCATCGCATGCGGCGCCCGCCGCGAATGTGACCGCATGCTGCTCGGCTATACCCACGTCAAAATAGCGCTCGGGATATTCTTCGGAAAAACGAACCAGTCCCGAGCCTTCACGCATCGCCGGCGTCACACCGATCAGACGGGAATCCTGCGCTGCCATGTCACATAGCCAATCGCCAAAAATTTGTGTATAGGTAGGTTTGCCATTTGATTTGGCCACGATCCCTTTTTTCGGATCGAACTTTCCCACGCCGTGATACAAAATGGGATCTTCTTCCGCCACCCTGTAGCCCGCACCTTTACGAGTCACTACATGCAGGAACTGCGGCCCCTCCAGCTGCTTGATATTTCCCAGGGTAGTAACCAATACATCCAAATCATGACCATCGATCGGTCCAATATAATTAAACCCGAATTCCTCAAATAAAGTACTCGGGGTTACCATACCTTTGACATGCTCCTCCGCACGCTTGGCCAATTCCAGTACAGTCGGAACAACCCCTAATACCTTCTCACCCGCACGCCGCGCCGTCGCATAAAATCGTCCTGACATCAGCTTGGCGAGGTAATTGTTAAGCGCTCCCACCGGACGGGATATTGACATATCATTGTCATTCAGGATAACCAGTAAATTCGCGTCCATCACGCCAGCATTATTCAATGCCTCAAATGCCATCCCCGCACTCATGGCACCATCGCCAATAATCGCGATAGCCCGCCGATCAGTCCGGTTTAGTTGTGCAGCAACCGCCATGCCCAACGCGGCACTGATCGAAGTACTTGAATGCGCGGTACCAAATGCGTCATATTCACTTTCATCCCGGCGCGGGAAGCCGGCCAGACCGTCCTGCATGCGTAATTTATTCATTCCATTGCGACGGCCTGTCAGAATTTTATGCGCATACGTCTGATGTCCCACATCCCAAACCAATTGATCATGAGGTGTATTAAACACGTAATGTAACGCAATGGTTAATTCAACTGTGCCTAGATTGGAAGATAGGTGCCCACCGGTTTTTGCGACTGAATCTATCAGAAAACTTCGTAATTCTTTAGCAAACTGCGGTAACTTCTTCTGATCCAATTCTCGTAATTGGAAGGGTAAATTTATGGTATCTAACAATGGATACATTCAATGCCTGAAAATAAAAGGGTGTAGAAAAAATTCCTGGAATCAGAATTTACGTTTAATTATAAAATCAGTTACCTGACGCAGCCTTAGCGCAGCTTCCTTGAAACCATCCAACGCTTGATAAGCATCATGCTGAAGTTTCTCAGCCAGCTCGCGTGCCTGACTGATACCCAGAATACTGACATAAGTCGGTTTATTATGCTCCGCATCTTTCCCAGCGGTTTTGCCTAATGTTGCCGTTGTTGCCTCAGTATCCAGCAAATCATCGACCACTTGGAATGCCAAACCGACACACTTGGCAAAATGATCCAGCTGAGCCAGCTGCTCATCACTCAAACAGCTACCGCACCGCGCTCCCAGCATCACCGCAGCACGAATCAACGCGCCGGTTTTATGGATATGCATGAACTCCAGTTCTGGCAAACTGAGCATCTTACCGACACTATCCAGATCAAATGCCTGTCCTCCCGCCATACCCCGGGAGCCTGATGCCGATGCCAGCTGCGCAATCATCTGCAGTTGCGTTCCGGGCATATCCGCCAGCGGCTTTTCCGCCAGCAATTCAAATGCAAGCGTTTGCAGGCTATCACCCGTCAGCAAAGCGGTAGCTTCGTCATATTCGATATGACAGGTAGGTTTTCCCCGCCGCAAAATATCGTCATCCATGCAAGGCAAATCATCATGTACCAAAGAGTACGCATGAATCAGCTCCACTGCAGCACCCACCACTGTTATACGTTCAGAATCGGCAGCGACCAGCTCACCCGCCGCAAATGATAATAATGGACGCACTCGTTTCCCGCCACCCAGCACCGAATAGCGCATGGCTTTATGCAATCGCTCAGGAACACAATCGGCAGCCGGCAATCTCGCTTCCAGGAATGTTTCGATACGTGCCTGACAACTACCCGCCCAACTCTGAAAATCAGGATTCATTGCTATCAGATCGGTTAAAGTTTTTTAACATTCCGGCTTCAAGCACACGCACTTGCTGCTGCGCGCCTTGTAATTTATCTTGACAATATTGCAATAATTCCGCGCCACGCTGATAGGCTGAAAGCGAGGCCTCCAATGTCATTTGTCCTGCCTCCATGGCCGCCACTATTTTCTCAAGTTCGGCGGATGCCGCTTCAAAACTCTCGGGTTCGATTGAAACGACATGTTTAGATGATTTGGTCATAAAAAAACTTTAGCCAGCAAATAAGATACTGATAAAAATCATAGGTGATTCTATTACAAAAAACAGATAAAAATAACGCAAGAAGCACTATTAGGTCAATGCAAATTTTGGGCTTGCAATAGATATCACTGCTGTAGGTTAACAATAATCAGCTAAAAAACTAAATAAACTTCTGGCATGGAGAATAGTCATTGCTTTGTCAGAAACTAAAATTCACTTCTAAAAGTCTGGCAGACTCCTAGTTGCGCGCTCAATCAAATATTGCACTGATTAATAAAGAATAATTTCTTAAGAGCCTACACTCCAGTCATTCAACGAATGATTCTATAAATTGAATTGAGTGTGATTAATATCACAGCGGATTAAATGATTCAGTAATATAATTATTCTTGAGGAGTGGAGCAAGCATATTGAGATGTGGATTTGTTGCCAATTCAGATTAAAACCGGATTTTCATTAAGTTTATAAGATTACAGCATATTCGCTCAACCCACCTTCTATTGAGTGTCCGAAACAAGATTTTATTGTTATTACTGAATGAGAATATAGATTAACCAGTTCATTTCTTAATAAAGTCATAAGGTAACAAAGCACATGATTTTTCTTCAAAATAAAGGTAATTTACTTTAGAATGAAATCACATGCATGGCAATCAACCACCATGCAATGAAAAAATAATTGCTTGAACAACACTTCAATAACAACTTGCTGAATACTAGTAAAAAATAATTCGGCTGATCAAGAAAAAACAAGTATAGCGATAACTGACTGCAAGCAATTATCTAACATTAGAAGAGCCTTTTGGTATCTTTGTAGATTTATTTCAATCAGTTCATTGCTTAATACTATGGATACTTTCTTTAATGATATATCTGTACCAATCACCGTCTGGGTTTGGGGCGCCGGAGAATACTCGGAAAAAACTATCCATAAATTCGTCGATCTCTTGACTCAGCATAGTATTGCAGTACAAGAGTACTGCGTACCTTGCAGTCACTCCGGCATCGTCTTTAGCAACAAAGTAACCCCAGAACTCTGCGAACAGTTATGCGAACTTAGCCACAACGGTCAAATACAAGTCCTCGCCTGTTGTCAAGAAGCCATTTCTGGAGAGGCCATCTGGCAGTTAATGGAAGCAGGAGCATCTGACGTGCTGGTTTGTACAAAAGATAACCTGATCATTCATGAAATCGCCGCCCGCCTCCGCCGTTGGGAATCCATCAATCATTTGTTCAATTCTCCACTCGTTCAGAACGCATTGATCGGTAAAAGCCAAACTTTACAAACCATTCTACGCCAAGTGGTGGAAGTAGCCCATTTCACCAATGCATCCGTTTTAATTCTCGGAGAAAGCGGCACAGGCAAAGAATTACTCGCCAATCTCATACATACGCTCGACAATCGTCCCGATAAAGGCGAACTTGTCATTCTGGATTGCACCACCATTGTGCCGGAATTATCAGGTAGCGAATTTTTCGGCCATGAACGGGGTGCGTTCACAGGAGCCGCATCTTCACGGGATGGGGTATTCGCGCTTGCAAATGGCGGCACACTTTTCCTGGATGAAATTGGAGAATTATCACTTACAATGCAAACTCAGCTTTTACGGGTAATCCAAGAGCAAACTTACAAGCGAGTCGGCGGCAATGCCTGGCAACGCACGTCATTCCGACTAATTTGCGCTACCAATCGCGATCTGATGGCACAAGTCCAACGCGGTGAATTCCGCGCCGATCTCTATTACCGGATTGTCAGCTATATCTGTCGGTTACCGCCTCTGCGCGAACGATCTGAAGACATTCTTCCGCTGGCGAATCATTTCCTAAAAAAAAACTGCACGCACCAAGATGCTCCCATCATCGATAAGTCCGTTCAGGAATATTTGTTACGCAGGGAGTATCCTGGTAATGTGCGTGATCTCAAGCAGGTAATTGCGCGGATGCTGTGCCGCTATGCTGGCGAAGGCCCTATTACAGTCGGCTGTATTCCGCCAGATGAACGACCGGTCTTATCTGAAGATTGGAAAGAATGGCGCGATATGAGTTTTGAGCGGGCAATCCGCATCGCGCTTAGCCGCGGCGTGGGACTAAAAACTATCAGCAGAAACACGGAAGATACCGCAATTCGTATCGCGGTCGACGAAGCAAACGGCAATTTGCAGCGGGCTGCGCAACGTCTTGGCGTAACCGATCGCGCCTTACAGTTGCGCCGGGCAGCAAAGCGCCAGGAAAACAGCGAGTATTGATTACGCCATCTTAGTCTGCGGGCTTTATTAGGAAAAAGCGAATTGCACCGCGTTTTGCCTTTCGGATAAAGCGGATGGCCGATGCTGCCGCACGGTATGGATTAATTTTTGCAAGTTAGTTCCCAAAATCAGTTTTTCTTGCTGTGGCGAAAGACGTAATGCCTTAATTTTTGCCAATTCAATGCCTGGATGAAGCCATGGTCCATCCGAGCCAAACAAAATCTTGCCCGCTCCGGCACGTCTCACCGCTTGTTCCAGCAAATCAAAACGCCGCACACCAGCAGTATCCGTATAGATATTCGGATGACGAACCAGATAATCAATGAGGCCCAATTGTGCACACCAATCGTCGGCAAAGCTGCCAAGATGGGGAATAATGAAGTTGACATCAGGGTATTCCTGCGCCAGCAGCTCACAAACCGATATTTCTCCCACCACATCGTAAAGCACCGGCAAAGCGAAAGCCCTTGCCACATCACAGATTTCTCGGGAAATGGGCGCATCATGGCGATGCACTTTGATCCCGGCAAATCCATATTGTCTGACAGCGGTTTCGATCAATTTATGCACCCGCCCCCGGTCTCTTGCCGCATGTACAAATGCAAATCCATAAAACCTGTCCGGCTGGCTGGCTACAATCTTCGCTACTTCTTTATTGGCAGCAGCGTAGTCCGAATGAAATGCGGCAAATAAAACGCTGCGCTGAATTCCTGCCGCGGTGGCACGGCGCAGATAATCCTCTAATGGCGCACGGGTATCCCAGGGT
Source organism: Nitrosomonas ureae (assembly GCF_900108305.1). Taxonomy (GTDB): domain Bacteria; phylum Pseudomonadota; class Gammaproteobacteria; order Burkholderiales; family Nitrosomonadaceae; genus Nitrosomonas; species Nitrosomonas ureae_B. Next base: position 58,034 of record NZ_FNUX01000010.1, on the reverse strand, counting down.
CCGGTAAACCCATCGCCGCTTCCGGCATGACAGTGGCAATCTATGATCATCATGACCTCCTAAACGTTACAGTGTTTCGAATATGCTGACTGTCATCCCGTCTGACAAGACTGGCATGTTGTCCCTGTCCTATTGCTGTCAAAAACCGGATGCTGGTCTCAATTCCATTAAAAAAATTGGGCAAATGAAATTTTTCATTCGGTCCGTGAATACCGTCGTCTGGCAAACCAAAGCCCATCAACACAATAGGCAGATGCAGAATTTCCTGAATCAGACCCGCAACCGGAATCGTTCCACCATTCCGTAAAAATACCGGCGCTGTCCCGAATCCATGACGATAGGCGTGTGCCGCAGCAATAACAGCAGGATGGTTGCGGCTTATCAGCACAGGCCGGGATGATGCGAAAGTACGAATTCGTGTCCGCATACCCGTCGGCGTAATCTGTTCGACATATTCACGGAATAACCGATCAATTTCCTGCGGATCCTGGTCTGGTACCAGGCGGAAGTTCAATTTGACCAGACCATGTGTCGGAATAGCCGCCTTAACACCGCCACCCTGATAACCGCCATGCATGGTGGTTACCGTGATAGCTGGGCGGATCGTGGTACGTTCATATAATGAATAATCCCGTTCCCCCCAACCCATTGCCGCTCCGGCATCTTGTAATACTTTTTCATCAGACGGTCCAACCCTTCTCATGTAGGCACGCTCCTTCGCATCCCATCGGCGCACGCGGTCATAAAAACCAGGAATGGCTATATGCCCAGTCTGATCATGCATTTGCGCAATCATTTCACACAGTGCTTGCAACGGATTATGGATAGCGCCGCCCAACACGCCCGAGTGTAATTCCCGCTTTTGCCCGCTAATCTCCAACTCTAGACTGATTGAACCTCGCAAAGCATAAGTGATGGCAGGTTGACTGACGGAAGGAATCTGCGTATCGGAAATCACAACACAATCAGCGGCAAGAATCTGCCGATTGGCGATCATGAAAGCAGGCAAATTGGGGCTGCCAATTTCTTCCTCGCCTTCAAACAGGCACTTGATGTTAACAGGTAATTCCCGACCACTCCGAAGCAACGCTTCAAATGCCTTGACATGTGTAAAAAGCTGCCCCTTATCATCCGAAGCGCCTCTACCATAAAGATCATCCCCCAGAATAATTGGATCGAATGGTGGCGAACGCCATTCGATCCGCGGCTCAGCCGGCTGTACATCGTAATGACCATAAATCAGTACGGTGGGTTTTCCCGGCGCATGGCATTTCTCCGCGTAAACGACGGGATGGCCGCTGGTAGGAATCACAGCCACTCGTTCCATACCGATTTTTTTCAAGTGATCAGCCAGCCACGCCGCGCAACGCTGGATATCACCCTTATACTGCGGTTGCGCGCTGACGCTCGGAAAGCGCACAAACTCTTTCAACTCAAAGATAAAGCGTGCGCGCCTGTTCTGCGTATAAACAAGTGCATCAGTTGAGATATTTAGCACGATAATTCATATCCGCGTATCTCTCAGGATATCGACTAATCGCGAATTCTAATGAAAACAAGGCCGACTTGACCGCTTTGCTTCTGAGCGCCCCACCAGCCTCGAATGGTAATATCCTGAAGTTTAATATACTTATCATGATGCCCGCCTTTTATCATAAGATTGACACAGATAACGAGATTCTGACTTTAAGCAAAGATTTCTTCACCAAGTTCAGGTTGTTGTCTTGTTTTTCCCCACGTCCGCCAAATATCAGATAGGGGATTGCCGCTACCGATTTTAAAATTTGGCCCGCCATCCCGTAAACCCAGATTATTAACAGCCCATTGACCTACGTGATACCAAATATCCGGACCCGGATCGTTTGCACGACTTGCACTGGATTGTCGATGCGCCAAAATATGGGTAAGGCCCATATTTTTAACAAGGTAACGCACTAAGCAACGCCCAGCCTTGATCTGTTCGGCAGTCAGAATCCCTTGAGGTGATGCGCCGTTCGGATAAACATACCGCTTGCCCCTTATATCAGGAAAATTACCTGAAAATTCAACAGCTACACTGCCAGCATTAAACCCATTTGAGGCATTAAGGTAGGCTGCCAATGGATGCAATTGCAGTATCTGCCCGTTCGGCTTGATTACAAAATGTGCAGTCACGCTATCATACCGGTTTGGTGGCGTATTTCTTTGATTGCCTGCAGTCTGATGCAACACCAGTGCGTATACTTTACTCATATCGCGCGGCTTTCCTTTGCGCTTATCTTTAGGCGTAAAACTTGTGCGATCTTCGATGGGTGTACAATCAGTCAGCATATCGGCAACCCCACTGGAGAGCTTACGAGCTCCCGTGCTAATGGAGTTCCATACATCACCAAGAAACGCTTCCTGACCGGATTGCCCTGGTTGAATACTGTTGGTGTACCATTCATTATTAATCGTACCGTTTACTTCTGAATTTCCTCTCCGAACAGTTGCAGAGAGATTTGGCACATGCATCCGTGTTGCGGCCATTAAGGCGGCATTTGCAATAGCTTCGGGATTGGCATGCGGATTGGCCAAAGCTGCTTGTCTGGCTGCTGTCGCTGCAATGCGCACAAAACGCCGCGCCATTTCCAGTTCTGCTTCTTCTGCAGGAAAACCGCTGAATTCAAGCTCCAGCGCTTTACTGACGGCCGTTCCGATGGCACCACCGATAGCCGTACCAACGCCCGGTATTGGAATAAACGATCCTAGCGCTTTGCCAACAATCGGCAATGCAACCTTGCCAATCGCTTTCAAACCTTTACCCAATGCGGGTAACACTTTCTTACCGACGAAACGGCCAAATTTCTTCAATCCTCTCCCGATTCCCTTGAACATCTTACCGAGAAATAGATCCAGTTCTTCTTCATTGGAAATGGCCAATAATTCGGCGGCGAGTTCAAGCTCTTCCGCTTCGCTGAAAGGATACTCCAGTTCCCATACTGCATTCTTCGGTAGGATCAAACTACCGGAGCCGCTGGCTGGAGCTGCCACTGGCCCTATTCTTTGTTTCCGGACATCCATGGGGCCGGCTGCAGCATAGGCTTTTCCAAGATTTTTAGCTAAAGGCTTCGGCAGGATGTTGGCAACCTGAATCTGGTCGAGTGCCTTGATTGGAACAATCGGTTCCTTATGGTGCGGCAGCATCATTTTTCCAGATCGAATCAAAGTACGTGCAACCAAATGCTCTATTACAGAGCCGCAACCACGAACAGGGCATGCACCGCTTGCTTGTATTTTGGCCAGGTAATATCCAACTTTCCCCGGATACATCGCTCGTATATCCTGGTGAGTTTTATGCCCAAGTCTTTCCCGAAAGGATTGATCAATCGATTTTCCAACTTTCAGGATTTGGGTGATTATTTTTTTGGTTTTCCCGCCAACAGTTCTTCGTTCAAATAGAACAACAATATACACACCCACATCACCATGAATCCGATCACGCGGGCGCTTCTGGATTTCCTCCCAGGTATACAACTTCGTCTTTTCATTGCTGGGTTGCCAAGTTAACCAGGCGACAAACCCGGGTTCTTTGCTATACGATTCAAGCTCAGAATTCTCCCCGGCATTTTGTCCGGCACAAGCCGCCTTTAATGCATCTTCGGTATCCGGCCCGACGATGCCGCTTGCCCTTAATCCTTGCTGACGCTGAAAATTCCGTACAGCCTTGCGTGTTTCCGGTCCCATAATTCCGTTCACCGGAAGTTGTGTTCCCGCCGCTTGATTCAGGCAATCCTGCACCCAGCGGGTGCGTTCTGAGCCGGATGGCTCCGGTTCACTGGAATAGGGCTCGCTCGCAATCGGATAAGGTTCATAGACAGCGCTTCCAAACGGTCGCCGCAATCCCTTCAAGGTAGGTTTCGGCCTCGAAAGTGGTGGACGTTTGACACCCTTTGGTCTCAAACCGGAGCGAATGCCAGGTCGCAAACTACGACTTCTAGGTCCTGCAAATGAGCGGCGGATTCCTCGTTCGCTTTCCACTGCAAACATTTCTCCTGCAATTTCGGGAGCAAGTTTTAATGGTATGGTTTCAAAGCTCAATTCTTGATTCATGATTCACCTCTCGCATGTAGTTGTCATTTTATGAAGCCAGAATACGCTGGCTTACTGCTGCGATTTGCAGCCCTACTGATAATGCGTGTCAATGTATTTAGTATATCGATGCAATGATCAATTTCTCCGATGGTATGTCGCGCTGTAATTAAAAAACTCAGCCGTGCTTCGCCGTTATTGCGAGGCCGTGACAATACCGTTTGAACACCTTCCCGGGACAAGTATTGGTGCATTCGTACCGCGGCGTCTCCAACGATTCCACGCAAGATTTGAACAGGAAACCAGCCGCCGCTGGAATCCCAGCCGATAGCCTTCAGTCCTTTGCGGAATTGGGCAACCCGTTGAGCCAACCTGTGCCGCAATACATTACCGTAGAATTCGTTCACCTTCAGCGCATGAGCGGCAGCGTGAATAACCGCAATCGACGGCGGACTGCCATGTACCCGGGTATCGCTGGTCGTTTTAAAGCGTTTGACCAGTTTATTGCTGCTCGCCAGAACCGCTACCGGCACACCGAAACCTTTTGCCAGTGATGAACCCACCACGATGTCCGGTCCAAAGTTTCCGCCCCGGCGCAACATACCGCCACCGCCTTTTCCATAAGGACTGTGCCATGCCGGAGACTCCCCCAGAATTCCCAAAGCTTGGGTATCATCCAGCACCAGTAAGCCACCAAAACGCCTCACAATCTCCAGATAGTCACCAACCGGCGCGGCATGACCGCACACCGGACAAAAACCATCGGCAATCACCACCGGATATTTCTTCCTTTGCGCATGCAACTTGATTTGCGCCAACAACGCTTCAGGATCGTGATGCCGGAAAATGTAAATATCACCACCTTTGGCACGAAACTGCTCCGCTCCCCAGCGAGCAATCGCATAAGCGCCCTCATCCAGAAACAATACCGCCGGCTGGCGGTGCAGCATGCCAAATAAATCCCAGAACAGATGCAATGTGGAAGGCAACAAAACACCTTGCTCGCATCCTTGTAACTGCGCCAGTTTTCCCGCCACTTCCTCGGCACCGGGGGGTTCGGCAAGCACTGCCGGAACCCCCAGTGTCAGTTGTTGCCAGGGTTGCAAAAACTGGCTCGGATGATGCAATCCGAGATAGAGCGCCGAGGTGAAGTTGATCATGGCCATGCATCTCACATCGCTCGTTGCTGACTTGCCAAACGTTTTTGCAACAATACTGATGGCAATGTCGAATCCACGGGCACATTGGCAGTCAAATCGACCGATAGATCAACACCGGTTGCCGCACGGTAAGCATGGATGTAACCCTGTGTCTGCGGACGGAAAAACCGTGCCCAATTGAGCGCTTTGACAGGCTCGAATTCATCGCTCCAATGGCCCCAGCGGATGGAAAGCAAAAGCTGCTCGCCGAACATGCCCAGGTTACGGAAATGCAGCACGCTGGTATCGGTCCAGCCTTGCAATTTCTTCATGGCGTCAACGCGATCCATCCAGGGCTCAGGATAAGCCACCATAATGCGCGTCGGCAACAACTCCCGGAACTCCGGTCGAGCCAGCAACCATTGCTGCATCAGCATTTCGATGCGCGCAGTCGACGGTAAATCGCCAAACTGATTGTGCGCCCCTTGCGAAAGAATCAAATGTATTTCCTTGAGGGCATTGAGCACCGGGAAGGCATCGGCCTTGATCGTAGTATCGTCATCCTGTTTATAGAATACGCTACACAAGCGCAACAAATGATGAAAAGCCTCCAGGAATTTCGAACGCGTGTCGGCAGGTCGGAAATTCTGCACCGCTTTGCCTTCCAGGTGCAATCCGTAATGGTGATCATATTCGTAATTGCGCCGATTGACCGTCAAGCGGTGTTGTTCATCCTGGATGTAACCCCAAAGCACATTATTGAGCGGGCGTAATGGATCCATTTCCAGATTGACTAGCGGATCACGTGCGGATGAACGCACATTCTGGAATCGCCGTGTAATGGTGTTCGTTGTTTGTACCAGCATGCCTTCTTCGTGCCAGTAAGACCAGATCAGTTCCAGCAGACAAGGATTAGCGAGTTTCTCTTGCAGCAACCCAAAACATTCGTCTGCGTCGCCGATTGGACTGATATCTTCGAATGGCTTAATCTTGATCGGAATGTCGGGCAACTTACGACGAATAACGGCTAGATATGGCAGTACATCACCATTACCATCGATACCTACTAGATAATCATTGTTGAAAGCCTGACTCAAGCCATTCGGGGGTACTGGTAGATCGCGACGATTCAAATAAGCCTCATCTCGAGCAGGATCAAATGGTTGTAAATCATTGCGATGAACACCGCAATTCACCATTACGAAAGCTTCCGTAGCCGCCTTGATGACACGATAAGCATCAGAATCTGTAAAAGGCAAAAAACGATTCTTCAACAATTTATCCCGCCACATCCTGTTCTTTTCTTCATAGCGGTCAGTTTCAAATTGGCTTAATTCTCGTGGTGTTTGCTTGCCACAGAAGATCCAATCCATGAAGCTCAGATAATTATTGAATGAAAGCGCCTCTGCATTGTTACGAATACCTGCCCAAAACGAAGTATCTTCTGTAAAAGAAGTCTCTGTACGCGTCAGGCTGGTCGTAGTCCTGGCATCGACATTCAATACACTTCTCCTTACCATGCTTTCCAAACCCGCGGTTATTGACGAGCCATCATCATTCTGAAGAAATGCCCGCGCACGCAAAAGACCATCCATGCCAGAGGTGTTAGTAAATGGTGCGTCAACTATCCGCTCATTGCCATTCACGACACTTTGGTATGCGGACAGTCTTCCCTGATCGGAGAATAGCTTGATCGGAACATTTCCCAGCACGGCGTTATGCGAAACTTGCAGAGAAGCTGGCTGACCTGCCAATATGCCCTGACATGAAAGATCTTCAAACCCTGGACCACAAGTCACAAGCCGCATCGAGAGATATACTGGAACCTTGAAGTTGATATGCTTGATACAATTACAACCAATTTTGAAAGGTTCTTGCAGTTCATCGCTTGACTGACATTCTTTACCTACTTCCTTTTGAAAACCAAAAGCATTCTTGAAAGCTATGCCATATTCGTGCGCATCTCCACCTAAAAGCACGAACTCTACATAACCTTTTTCGTCGTTGATTTGTGGTTCTATATCTAATTTCTTCCATTCGCCGGATATCATTTCGAAGACACTAATGTTCGCTCCCTGAATCGGACTCTGGGATTCTCCCGAATCGCGTATGGAAACTCTGAGCGTGCCATTGCACTGCTCTTCGCAATTCTGCAATTTTTTGGATTGTTTTGTACTCATGTCATTCTCCTGAGTGAATAGTTAATAAAACGATTTCGTTGATAGTAATTTGCAAGCCAAGGCTTAGGTTGTTCTGATCGCATTGAACAGGCCGCAGACACTGCCAAGGTGCTGCGCAGCGCCCAGTGGGTTAGCAATTTCCCGAGCAAGGCGCTTTCCTGCTCCGGACTCATGCGGCCGTCGGCACGTGCTTGGCCGATCACGGCGAAAGCCAGTACCGGTGATGCGCGATACATTCTCACTGGCTCCTGCCGCCACGCTAAGAACAGTGCCTGAAGACGGTGCGGCTGGCGATTTTGCACCTGCAAAGCTTCAGCCAGGCTGCGCCCGCGCAGGCTTTCAGGACGGTGATTGATTAGCAGCGCTACAAAACCAGGTAAAGTCGCCTGCAATGCCTGATAATTCTGCCGTTGCGCGGCCTCCAATCCGTCCAGCGGATAGTAGGATTCCCATAATTGGGCCAGGCGTTGCCACTGGGGATGCGGATAAAGCGCTTGCCCGATCGCACAACTCAGCTTGACACGGATCCATGGCGCCGGATGCGGATCATCTCGATTCAAGCGGAATACAAAAGCGCGTGGTAAGCTGACCACACCCATCAATCCCAGCGTGGAAGCAATACCAATGCGAGCAACAGACCAGAAATCGGCGACGATTTCTGAAATCCACCGTTCCCACAATGCCCAGGTGGTGCTATAGGCTCCACTGCCCCGTTGCATGCCCTGCAAAACAGGCCGCAAGGAATTCACCAGGTTAAGCAGTGCGGCCGACTGATGCCCTACTTCATGGATCAGGGAAGAAGCGATACCGCTGCCCACCATGCGTTCCCGGGGAACACGAATCACCGCTACCGGATTCTCACCGCCACCTGGCAATCGTGTTCTTGCACGGCGGATCGCCGCGCCAACACCACGATCGAGATAACAGATAACTGGCGGTACTTCGTAATAATGCCCCGGAATAGCGAGTGCATCAGCCGATACCACTTCAAGACCGGAAAGCCACACACCGATTTCATTTTCGCTGCGCTGCGTGAGTGCATCGTTGAATAAATCAAATTGTGTCAGTACCGCATTGAATCTCAACCGCAGCAGTGAAAACAGCCGCTGTGCATGGGCGGGCGTTGCCCTACGGCCAGATGGTCCGCGTAACCAAGCAATGTAACGCTGAATCATCCTTCTCAGTTCTCGCCGCCCCTCCATCAAGTAACGCTCGATGCCGATTTGCGCTGCCGGTAACAACGATGCCGCTGGCAGCATGGTTTCATGCAAAGCGAAAGGCTTGATGCGTTTCAACCGGGTCAGCAAAGCACGAGCTTCTTGCTCGAGCATCCATGTGGCGTAAGAAGCGGGAGCCATGACAGGCTAAGCTCCAAACAAAATGATTTTGTTTCCGCGTCGCATCCAGCGGCCGCTCATGGCACCCCGTCCGCAGGAGGGACACACGCTGCCTGACGCAGCTAGCGCTGCAGCCGGAGTACCGCGAACCAGACCTGGAGCAAGTCGACGGGCGGCTGCCGCTACCGCCGATTGTGCAACTACTCTGGGATTTGCTCCCTGCGGTGATATTGCTGCATTTTTTGCAGCCGTTCCGGCAAACTGAACGAAACTTTTGGCAGCTTCGTATTCCTGATCTTCATGGCTCAATCCCTCCAATTCGAGGCCAAAAATCCGCCCTGCGGTTGAGGCCACCTGGCTGCCCATCTTGGCACCGCCACTGCCGCCAAAATAACCGCCAATGGCACTACCCACCATGGGCAAAGCTTGCTTGGCCGCGCCTTTCAACAGTCCGCCGAGCTGCTGACCTACCGGGGATTTGATAAACTTCCCGGCAACTTGACCCGCCTTCTTAAGAAGACTACCCAAGAATCGATCCAGCTCTTCTTCGCTGCTGACCTCCAATAACTCGGCGGCCAATTCCACCGCTTGCGCTTCGCTGAAAACACCGGTTTCTCCACCCCATTCGGTTTCACCATATTCGCCGTATTCTCCAAATTCGTATTGCTCATGTTCATAATTTTCCAGCTCAGGGTTGCTTTCCAGTTGTGTACGGTCTATATCGTGCATGTTAGTTCTCCTCGTAAATACGTTTATAGAAACGGCTTAGCAATTGACGATGACGATGTTGCGGCCACGCCGGAACCATCGGCCTCCGCGCCCTTTACCTGGCATAGCTGATGGCATGGCAGATCTCGATCCTGAGCCTAACAAATTGGGTACATAGACTTGCGCAGCTTTATTAGCGGCCGTTTGCGCAGCACTGCGCGGATCAGTGGCAGGAGGGGTTGACACGGCATTTTTCACAGTATTCGCGGCGAATCGCACAAATTGTTTTCCGCCTTCAAATTCGCGATCTTCTTGATTAAATGCTTCGAGCTCCAGCCCAAGCGCATTTCCTGCTGCGGAAGCCAGGCCACTGCCAATCTTAGCGCCCAAAGGTCCGCCAAAATAAGCGCCCAGTGCACCACCGGCAATCGGCAATGCTTTTTTGGCAACCCCCTTGAGCACGCCACCCACCGCCTGACCGATGGGAGATTTCACTACTTTGCCCAAGGCGCTGCCGGCTTTCTTGATCAATTTCCCGAGAAAACGGTCAAGCTCTGCTTCATTAGTAACTTCCAGAAGCTCAGCGGCAAGTTCCATCACTTCGCCTTCGTTGAATACTTCCCCCCATTCCGCTTCGCCATACTCGAATTGCTCATACTGCTCGCCTTCATATTGCTCGGCTTCATATTGCTCGGCTTCATATTGCTCGGCTTCAAAATTGCTCATTTCCGGATTGAATTCAAATGTATTTTCACTTTGATACATGACATAGCCCTCCACTAATTTATAACTCTCTTCGTACACAAACTAATTTAAAAAAACTTGTATTAAATTAGCGTCGTACGCTCTCGTCGGGTTAATCGGTTTAATTCCGATCTCCTTCATATTGATATAGGCAAATAGCGTGCCAAAGAATCAGGAGTAGAATTCACATGACAAATAAATTACAATATATTGAAAATAAAAAGAAATTTTAGAAAAAATCGACATGGCAAATAAAAGAAAAATATCAGCTCAACGAAGTTAATTTCGATAAAGGAGATTGCTGCATCTTCGTAGGCGAAAAATTTTTCGCCTACGAAGATGCACTATTGGTAAAAAGGGAAATGGATGAAAAAAATAGCTACCGTTTGAATGATTGCTACTTAATGATTGCTACTTATCAGGCACAGATTGCATAAGGAAAACAGCTTATAGCAATACGCTTATAAATTTGGACACTTACGAAATGCTTATATTGATCCATGCGCTTTACTATGGCAAGATACGCCAATATATTGCGCCGCATGTGGAATATTTTTGTTACATAACGAATTTAACTAGAGACAGCCTTGGACAAAAACATTAATCAAATTGCAGCATATTTTGAAACCATGCCACTATGGCCATTTGTATTATTTGGCTTATTAGGAATAGTAGCTATCATGGTGGATATTATTAACCGTAAACGCCGTGCCCTGGCCATCGATAACTTTCGTTACACGATTGAAAAGGAGTTTTCCGATATGTATCCGGAGCATAAACGCTGGCCAAGAAATATTAACCATTACCTTACAGCCCGTTTGCCGGAAATGTATCATAATTTTGAAGTACTACGCATATTCATTCCACAGGATCGCTTGCTGAGCTACAACATGGATTGGAATAAATTTCGTGATTTCTGCCGTAATCTTACCGATGAAAGGATTGCCGCGGCCGAACAAAACTCCACGGCTACCCATCAACCTGCCAGCACCGAACTCGATCCCAAGATAGAATTTCATCAACTAATCTCGAACTTACTCAAGCATACGCATATTTAAAAATTCTTAATGGATCTATCAAATACAAATTAACAGCAGATTGATTTTTAATTAATTAATTAAGATTATTCGAATTTGTACAGAAACATTCATACAGTATGACTAAACACGATAAGTCGGCCAACCCCTTAGTGACGGTGCGACCGGTGATGACGTATCGTGATATGAGTAAGTTTATTGATGTGCCCTGGCACATCTACGCAAATGACCCGATGTGGGTACCGCCATTGCGTCTGGAACGACGTTTTCATTTCTCCCGTTATAATCCTTTTTTTAAACACGGTGAGTGGCAAACCTGGGTAGCATTTCAGAACGGTCAGCCCGTTGGCCGCATCAGCGCTCAAATCGACTCGCTGCACCAGGAACGCTACGGAACAGATAGCGGCCACTTTGGTTTAATGGAATGTATCGACAATTCGGAAGTGTTTGCCGCGTTGATGCTTCACGCGGAAGCATGGTTAGCTTCCCGGCAAATTCGCCGCATCAGCGGCCCGTTCAATCTGTCAATAAATCAGGAGTGCGGCATACTGGTAGACGGATTCGATACGCCGCCCGTCGTCATGATGCCGCACTCAGCGCGCTGGTATGACCGTTTATTGACAGAGCAGGAATATCATCCGGCAAAAGATTTATTGGCGTATCGGATTAGAGTTGATTTTGAAATACCACGCATCATGCAGATACTGATCAATCGCTTTTCCTCGCAAATTACAATACGTACACTCCGTCGCGATAGATTTAATGAAGAAATGGAAACGCTACGTGATATCTTTAACGACGCATGGTCTGAAAACTGGGGATTCATTCCATTTACGCAGGAAGAATTCGCCGAATTGGGTAGTAGTCTGCGACTGCTGCTACCGGATGAATTCATCCAGATTGCCGAAGTCAATGGCAAACCTGCGGCATTTATGGTGGGTTTACCTAATCTTAACGAAGTGTTAGCTAAGCTGAACGGAAACCTGTTTCCCTTCGGTTGGCTCAAACTCATCAGAAGCATCAGGAATCATGAAATTCGCTCAGGCCGTATACCGCTGATGGGAGTACGCAAACAATTTCATAATACACCGATAGGTCTGGCACTGGCGTGCCTGGTCATTGATGCGCCCCGGCAGGCCGGTATCGCCCGCGGCATTCAGGAAGTTGAAATGTCGTGGATACTGGAAGATAACATGGCAATGCGCAATATTCTCGATCATCTGGGTAGCGAACAGTACAAGCGCTATCGCATCTATCAAAAAATATTATGAGTGATGCATTTAATCCGGCATCGCAGCAATTTGTTGCGCTGGTTCTAGCCGCTGATCGCACCGGCAAAGATCCTATCACGCAACATACCGGCGCGGCTTGCAAAGCCTTCGCGCCGATTGACGGCATTCCAATGATTATCCGTGTCCTGGATACGTTGATGGCTTGCAATCAAATCTCCAGCGTCATTTTATGCGGCCCTCCAGAATCCTTGCACGCTCATTGCCCGGAATTAGAACAGCGCATTGCTTCAGGGCAAGTAAAGTGGCTACCCAACCTGGACTCTCCCAGTCGCAGCGCTGAGAGTGGCCTTAACCACGTATCCAGCAATACACCGGTATTATTAACTACCGCCGATCATGCCTTACTCACACCCGGCATTGTGCAGGATTTTTTGCAAAAATCACTCGCAGTAAATAGCGATGCCACAGTCGGCGCAATCAATCAAAACGTGATCGCGGCCGCATTCCCAAATGCCAAGCGCACTGTCATCCGCTTGAATGACGGCGGATTTTGTGGCTGCAATCTGTTTACATTCAAACCGCAAGGGCGCTCAGTGGTAAAATTCTGGCGCAAAGCAGAAGATTTGCGCAAACGCCCATGGCGTTTAATTGCACAGGTACTCGGATTCAAAACGGTATTATCCTATTTGCTGGGATCCTTGACATTGCACCAGGCGTTAGCGGCAGTATCGGAAAAATCCGGGGTAGCCATACAAGCCATCATGCTGGACGATCCACGCGCCGGAGTAGACGTGGATAAAGTCGAAGACTTAATACTGGCTGAATCGATACTCAGATCAGAGTCATGAAATTAATCGACCGCTATATCGCACGGGAAATAATGCTGCCTTTCACGGTAGTCATTCTCATCCTGATCGGACTGTTCGCCAGTTTCAGCAGTGCCAGGCTTTTAGCTGGCGCCGTTACGGAAACTTTGGGAATCGCCGGTTTGATCAAACTGGTTTTTTTAAAAACCTTGATCGCATTGGAAGTGTTAATTCCCATCGCCCTCTATATTTCAGTCATTATGGGCCTGGGAAGGCTCAACAAAGATCAGGAATTGAATGTTATCCGCTCAGTGGGCATCAGCGGCCGCCGCATCGTTATCGCGGTGCTGACCGTCGCGATACCGGTAGGTATCATCAGTGGCATGTTGTCATCGTATGTTCGTCCCTGGGCTTATGGAGAAAGCTACATTCTCGACGCGCAAGCAGAGGCGGAACTCAACACCAATCGATTTCAAGCCGGACGGTTTTATGGTAGCGAAAAAAGTGGCAGGGTAATCTATGTACGCAATAAAAATGAAACCGACAAACAAATGCAAAATATTTTTCACTACATCAAGAAACCTGACAGCAGTGAAATCGTCATTGCCAAACAGGCTCAACAAATTAAACCCACAGCAGAAGACGATAGACCGCACATTCAGTTATCGGAAGGCATCATCTACCAATTGACGAACATCGCCAGCACCGATGATGTCATTCAGTTCAAAAAGATGATCTATTTCATTGATAATGATTACGTCACGAATTACCGGCGCAAAGCGGCCGCGACAAGAACCTTGTGGGAATCCGATCTGCCGCGTGACATCGCCGAGTTGCAATGGCGCATCTCACGTCCGCTTGCTACCATACTGCTGGCGCTTATTGCCTTAACCTTTATTCATACCGCTCCGCGCCAAGACAAAACGGACAAAACCTATCTCATTGCCGCCCTGGTTTTCGCCACGTACTACAATCTGAGCGGATTAGCAAAAACCTGGGTGGAACAGGAGACTATCGGCAGCATGCCTGGCGTATGGTGGCTGGAATTGCTCATGCTATTGGCGCTCATCACTTATGCCCTGATTGTTAGAAAAAAACACTTATCACGTCCAAGACAATGATTTACCGGTATATATTTCGCCAGGTATTGATTGGCTTCTTGATTGCCATCGCTGTGATATTGCCGCTTTTCAGTTTCTTTGATTTACTTGATCAATTGGATGATGTAGGCAGAGGCACTTACCGCATTACCGACGCGTTTCTCTATACCACCATGCTGTTACCGCGCAGATTCATTCAAATCGCCCCTTTTGTGGCTTTATTAGGCACGGTCGCGGCACTGGGGAAATTGGCGATACATTCGGAATTGATTGCCATGCGGGTTGCTGGATTCTCCCCTTGGCGCATCAGCCTCGCACCTTTAAGTGCCGGCATTTTACTTTTACTGGGCATCGCCATTTTAGAGCAATTCATTGCGCCGCAATTGCAGCAAAAAGCAATTACTTATCGGGCTATTGCATTGGAGCAAAGCGCTGAGCTCGGAAGAAATCTGGGGATATGGACACGCAATGAAAAGAATATTCTGCGTATCGGTCAAATCATCAGCAATAATAAAGCGGCCAGTATTGAAATTCTGCAACTGGATCAGGAAGGCTTTTTAGCTGCCCATGTCCTGGCTCAAACCGCAGAAATTGTTGATAATGAAACCTGGGAACTCGGCAATGTTATTATCAGAACTTTTGCAAACAATCAAATCGTGGTAGCTCGCCATAATACTTTAAACTGGTCTTCCTTTGTCAGTCCGGAAGACATCGCAACCCTGACTAAACCGCCCGAAAGTCTGTCACCGCTTGAGTTGTTCCGGCATGTTGAATTCCTACGCAGTACCGGCCAGGATGCAGACTCTTACGCACTGGCATTCTGGCGAAAAATCGGTAGTGCGCTGATGACCATCGCAATGCTGCTATTATCCATTCCTTTTGTTTTTGGATCGATCCGCAGCGGTTTGAGCAACAAACTGGTACTCGCTTCGCTGATTGGCATCGCGGTTTATTTGCTCGATCAGATTATTGCAAATGCGGGTTTGATATTGCAATTAAATCCAGCGCTGATAGCATTGGCGCCAGGTTTTACTATGATTATCCTGGCCTATGTATGGTTAAACCGAACCCATTAGATGACTCTAAATCAATCGTAAAGGAAAAAGCGCCACAAACCGCCCGAAACAAATAAAGATCGATTAGTTTTCAAACATGCTGCAACACAAACCTGTTGATGTAGACCTTTCTTCAAAGCTTCATTGGCAATTCGCAGTGTGCAACAGTCTATTATTGTTGTCATAAAACATCTAAAATCGCATGGTCTTGCTTAATCCAGTGTACGCTCGGCCAAAATAATCAATTCATATAAAAACCAGATATCCATCACATATGCCAGCTTCAACCTATATTCATATTTTCGGTGACAATAAAACAGCCATTTGGGGGTTAACCGGATACGAACGCCTGCAACGCATGCTGAAGGCACACGAATATGTCACCCTTGTCGATGATGTCGAGAAAATTCCCACAGGTGCCGGCACATTATTCCTGAATGCCAATTTTCTGTTCGATACCCGTGTGCTTTCGGTATTGCTCAAACTGGATAAGAATATCGCTTTATACAGTGAGGACGGTTGTCCTGCTGCGATACGCACCGATGGCAATCAGGCGCCGCGACTGCTCAGAAATCTGAACAATAACAAAAACCAGAATTACAAATTCGTGCTGCTGTCCATTCCACGAATCGGCTTGAAAGATTTGGAAATTGATTTCCAGCAGAATCTGAAGAAAAAAGACCCGCCGTATATTTTACCTGTCAGCGAGGAAAATCGCGCGCTACTGGAAAAAGAACTATTTTCCGGATCATACAAAGGGGTTACCGACCTCGTTACCAAATGGGTATGGCCATTACCGGCGTATTGGGCTACACATCTCTGCGTACGCCAGGGCTGGCAGCCCAATCATGTCACATACCTCAGCATCGTACTTGCTATTCTGACCGGACTGGCATTCTGGGCAGGATTCTTCGGCATCGGATTGTTGATGGGATGGTTCATGACTTTCCTGGATACGGTCGATGGAAAACTGGCACGGGTCACAGTGACTTCGAGCCGCATAGGAGATGTTCTGGATCACGGTCTGGACATCATCCACCCACCCTTATGGTACCTGGCATGGGGAGCGGGATTAGCGGGCACGCAAACAGCCATTCCCGATCTGGAAGTTTTTATGGGATTAATGTTTTTGGGTTATGTCGGCGGACGATTGTGCGAAGGCACATTTCAACTATGGTTGGCGCCGTTTGATATATTTATCTGGCAAAAACTGGATTCATTTAACCGCTTGATCACAGCCCGGCGTAATCCCAATCTACTTTTTCTAAGCTGGGGCTGGTTGATTGATCGTCCGGATATCGGATTGTATCTGGTGGTATTCTGGCACTTGATCTCGACCGCATTTCTCGCATGGCGCGTACTCATGGCGTGGCGCGCCAAAAATAGGGAAGACGTATTGAAATCCTGGTTGCAGGACATCGATCCGGCACGTGACCGGGAAATATTGGCTGTCAGAATTTTTACGCGCGCCCCGATTGATCTTCGGAAACCGTTTCCACTATCCTGAAATTTAATGACTCATACCCACACCTGATGACTTTACAATCGCGAATCGATCGCATAACGGCCGGAACCGCCAAGATCGGCTGCCTGCTTAACCCCATGAGTGGTCAGGTACGTAAAAGAAAGCCAGCTATCCGTCAGACATTGGAGGCAATACCGGGCATTCTCATATGCGAAGCCAACGATGCTTCCAGTTTTAAAACCGCGATTAATCAGTTCATCCGGGAAAATATCGACTTGCTGCTCATCGTTGCAGGAGACGGCACCACGCACGCAATTCTGGGTCATCTGTTCACATCACTGCCGTCTGAACAATGGCCACTCATTATGATTGTCCCGGGTGGAACCACCAACATGACACCGTTGGGTCTGGGAATTCGCGGCAAACCGGAAAAAATTATCCAGCAATTACATGACGCTCTGCTCGACCCATCCGCACCCGAATTGGTGCAACACCCGGTGCTACGCATCGAGCAAACGGGAACAAATCCGATTTATGGCATGTTTTTTGCTGCTGGACTGGTCGCGCGCGGCGTCAAATTTTCGCGCAGTTCGGTGAAGCAAATCGGGATTACTGGTAGTTTCTTTACCTCGCTGATTATGCTGCGTTCCTTTATCGGTTTAATTTCCGGCATGATACTTGGCCGTCACCAAAAAGAGTGGATGCCCGTCAAAATGGCGATGACAGAAGCCAATGGCCGGAATCATCAGGGCACCTATTTATTTGCGCTGGTCAGTGCCCTGGATAACCTGCTACTCAACATCCGCCCTTATTGGGGCAAAGAACCAGAACCGCTCCATGTAACGTGGGTAGATCAGCAATATAAATACTTGTGGCGTTCATTATGGCCGCTACTTTCAGGTGGAGGTGAGACGCTACAGGAAAAAGATGGCTATTATAGCCATAACACCTCCGCTCTGACTGTGCATATGGATGATGAATACATCGTAGACGGTGAATTGTATCGATCAATCAATACGCAAAATCCCCTGCGAATTACCGCAACTAACCCCGTAACGTTTTTAGTACTCAAGGACACCGCTATTACCATGACCTCTTCCGTATCGCTACCCGCCCAACCATTACCCATTCGATTGATTAGCGAAGTTGCCTGGGAAAACAACAAAGAAACATCGTCCAATCTCATACCGCTGGTAGACGCCCTGATTATGCGCTTTGGCGAATCACTGGATGCCGTAATGCTTTATGGTTCCTGTCTGCACTCTTCAGTCAGCCTGGACGAAGGCATTGTCGACCTGTATGTCATCGTTAACAGCTACTACAAAGCCTATCCGGAAAAATATCTGGCCAATTTGAACGCCTGGCTGGCGCCCAATGTTTTTTATCTCGAAGTACCGCATCGGGAACGCACCTTACGCGCAAAATACGCTGTCATTTCGACCAAAGATTTTGAACGCGGCGCGCAATTCTGGTTTCATCCTTATATCTGGGCACGCTTTGCACAACCATCACGACTGCTATATTCTCGCGATGATGTCGTACGGGAACGCCTGTATATCGCACAAGCTCACTCGGTGATTAACTTCCTGAAATCCGGTGTCCCGACGATCGATGCCGGCATATTGAATGTAGAAGAAATCTGGACTCGCTGCCTGACACTCACCTATGCGGCCGAATTACGCGCCGAGCGGGAAACACGCGCGCGTCATCTGGCTCAAACCAACCTCAGCGCATTTACCCGCCTGACAGATGTTGCGAGTCCCATGCTGAAAGAAATACTGGAAAAACAAGATAACGGAAAATATCGCTGCCTGACCACACCCGAGATGCAACGGCAAGCACTATGGCGCTGGCGTTTGCGTCGCTGGCAGGGAAGAATCCTGTCCATCCTGCGCTTATCCAAAGCTACGCTGACATTTAACAATAGCGTAGCTTACGCCGCATGGAAAATCGAGCGGCATACCGGTGTGCATGTGGAAGTCACACCGGTATTACGCCGTCATCCTATTCTGTGGGGTTTGAAAGTAGCTTGGCGGTTATTACGCCACGGTGTGATACGCTAAACAGCTCAATCAAGTTATAAAGATCAGGATTAATAACCGGTTACCTGGTAATAAAATTATCAACCGAATTTTCTTAGGGAGATCATCATGAGTCATCTGCATCGCTTATTCTTACTTCCGGTCCTTTTACTACTCACTGCTTGTACTACGATGTATCTCGAGGGCCTGGAAAAAGTCGGCATTCCCAAACGGGATGTCATGGTTTATCGCGTTGAGAAAGCGCGCGACACGCAAGAAGAAACCAAAGAACAGTTCAAATCCGCTCTGGAGCAATTCACTGCCGCGACTAACTTCCAAGGTGGCGATCTCGAAGCCACCTATAACAAGCTGAATGATGCGTATGAAGCCAGTGTCAGTAAAGCCGAGGAAGTGAATAGCCGCATCGCGGATATCGAAAACGTCTCTGAAGCATTATTTTCAGAATGGAAACAAGAAATTACACAATACAGCAATGCATCGATGAAACAAAGCAGCCAAAAAAAACTGGAGTCAACACAAGCACACTACCGCCAATTGATCGCCTCAATGAAACAAGCCGAAGCCAAGATTGAACCCATCCTCCGGGTTTTCCAGGATCAAGTCATGTTCCTCAAACACAATCTGAATGCGCGCGCCATTGCTTCCCTCAAGAATGAATTGGGAACGATCAAATCCGATGTATCCGCGCTCATTGCTTCGATGGAAGAATCAATTAATGAAGCCAATGCATTTATCAGTACAATGGAAAAATAAATCATCTCAGGACGCGCCGGAATAGCTTATCAGGTACTATTCCGGCGCTTCCAACAATCAGGAAACGCCAGTGGCTTTAAAACCAACCATTTATAAATTCAAGATTGCACTGACGGATCTCAATCGCAATTACTACGACACGCTCAATCTGACCATCGCCCAGCACCCATCCGAAACGCTTGAACGCATGATGACGCGCATGCTCGCATTTTGCATCAACGCTCAGGAATCGCTGTCGCTCACCAAAGGGCTGAGTACCGTAGAGGAACCTGACCTCTGGGCACATAGCCCGGATGGCCGGATTGCATTGTGGATCGATATCGGCGAACCCGCTCCGGAACGAATCAAAAAAGCGACGCGGCTCGCTGAGATGGTTAAAGTGTATAGTTTCAACTCCAAATCGAACATCTGGTGGATACAGGAACAAGCAAAATTTAATGCATTGACGGCATCTATTTTCCAGTTTCAATGGTGCAACATCCAGGCATTGGCAAAGCTGGCACAACGAACCATGGATATCTCCGTCACGATCTCCGAACAATCTGCATATGTGGCGACGGAATCTGGGGAATGCGAGATAGATTGGGTTTCGCTATGCGCTTATTGATTCTCGTAAAACATAAGAAATAGATACTTCAATATTTAATACAACTCAATTTCTGAAATTAAATTTCCTGCACTCTCCGGCATCGGAGTTAAACCGGGCTTCAGAAATATCGTTTCAGTATGTCAGTCACTCCCTATTCTCAAGATACTCTCTGAGTACCAGCGCATGGTTATGTTCCTCATCCTTCGCACCATAAACGAGCGTAACCGGGCCATGATTCACGTGCTTGGCAAGTTGCTCGACAGCTTCCGAATTATGACGAAGCTCCAGAAAATAACGATCTCGAAATTCAATCCATTTTAATCGGTCATGACCAAACCACTTGCGCAGAGGAGTACTGGGCGCCACATCCTTAAGCCACAGATCAATGTGTGCCGAACACTTGGAGACTCCTCGCGGCCAAAGCCGGTCGACAAGGATTCGAAATCCATCACTTGGCGCATACGGCTCATACACTCGTTTAAGCAGTATAGTCATCAGAGCTCGTTTACCCGGCAAAATCGATACCTCAAGAATGACCGAATCGAATAAGTCAGCATTGGTTTTAACTAGCCCCCCTCAATCAATACAAACCGTTTCCGCTATATGCCGAAACATCGAATTAGCCGAGAAACCAAACCACTCTCTGGATTCTTCATGGTGCGCGCCGATCACCATGCCTGTGGCATTCTTGTCGGGATATAGCAGCATCGTGATCGAGCGGGCTTTGTGATAAGCGCAATCAAATTCGTACAAGGTTTTAACTGCATGATGCCCGCCTTTTTGCTTCTCATCATAGCTGGAAAGCACCCAAACTTTCCTGAACTGATCATTCTTCTGCATCGTCTCAGGATCAAAATAATGGATTTCACCCTGCCTGGTGGTCATATCCAGCTTAATCCACTTGGCGTGTGCAGGCATAACAACGAATAACAGGAACAGTATGGGTAAATATTTCTTCATCATTAATTGTTATAATTTGCGCATTTGATCTGTTTTCTCATTCTACTCAATGCCTAAACAGCAGGTAATCCGAACAGGTTTCATTTTTGTGCAACAAAACCATAAATGTAAGTCATTTTGCCATTAAATAGTTCCAACTGCTGGTGTTTTCAACTATTCTTAGCATCCATATGGCCTGTGATATTGGGCTTTTTATCCGCAGATTTATGAGAAATTGCACGACAATACGTTGGTTGCAGCTTTGCTGATCGTTGGAGCGAATCTGTATCGCGTAGTGATATTCCATATCGAGTGAACGTTGCTGGAAATTCTTGTATTAAAACAATTCTCCAACAAACACGACGAGTAACAATAGTTTTATGAATAGCCTTAATCTGGAGTTAAATATGATGGAAGAATTGAATCAAGCCTGGATCATGTTAAAGCTTGGTGGAATTATTATCATACCGCTGGTCTTATTGGGTGTTATTGCGGTAGCAATTATGCTTGAGAAGGCATTTATCTATTGGCGCTATGCACGCCTTTCCAGCGATCTGCTCAATCTGGTGGAAACCTATGGTTTCAAATGGAACGATCTGGAAAAAATACTTTCCGGACTGGATAGTCGTCATTATTACAAGCGTTTCTTTGAAGTAGTGATTTCCAACCGGCATCAGCCGGCCTGGTGGACGGAATCCCGCGCCGCTGATGAAGCGCAAATTATTGAGGAATCGCTTGCGCGTCGATTATGGGCGTTGGAAACTATTGTTACCGCGGCACCGCTGCTTGGACTGGTAGGGACAGTGATCGGTATGATGCGTGCCTTTCAGGTAATCGGCAGCGAAGGCTTGGTCAACCCCACGGCGGTCACCGGCGGGGTTGCCGAAGCGCTCATTGCTACCGTAGTTGGTCTGGCAATTGCGCTGGTAGCTTTGTTTGGATTCAATTATTTTTCCCGCCTGCAATCACTAACAATGGATGAAATGGAACGCCTGGGTACGCGACTGATCGACAATATCCGTCGGGATCAACAGGATTATCACAATGAAACTACGTAAATCACGCATCATTCCAAAAGGCAAAATCGAGATCATTCCGATGATCGATGTAATGTTTTTCTTGCTGGCAACATTCATGCTGGCTTCTTTATCGATGCAGAATCTGGATTCATTGCAGGTCGATCTGCCCGAAGGACAAGCGGAAAAACTCAGCGCGGAAAAGCCGGTTACACTGACATTAACCAAAGACAGCAAAATCTATATCAATCAGACCATAGTCACGCTGGATACGCTGGCAACCACACTCAAACCGTTACTCGCGGACTCCAAGCAAAAATTGATTGTATCCGCGGATAATGAAGCACCGCAGGGTGTCGTCGTGCAGGCCATGCTGCGCGCCCGATCCGCCGGAGCCCAGCATTTTCTGATTGCGGTCAAACATAAATAACACCTTAAGAATGGCAAGTTCCCGATCGAAAGAAATTCGCCTGTGGTGGCCGCTGCCATTGGCTACGCTGATCTGGCTGCTGGCCATCTGGGGCCTAGGATTCTTTTTATCGCTACCGGAAGTGGAGATTGAAACGCCACCTCCCATCGCTGCCAGCTTCATCGATTTAGAAGAATCCAAGGATGCTGATAATTCGCTACCCGCATCACAACCCAGCGCACCCGCTCCGCAACCCGAGAAGCCGAAAATAGCTGAAACACAACCCGCACCTAAATCACCGCCGCCTGTTCAGCCGCCGCCGTCAAGACCGCCAACCAAACCTAAGGCAGCCGAGAAGCCGAGCAAACCCAAAGCGCCAATCCCGGCGCAGGAAGTTGCAAGAATCAAAGCACCTCCGGAGCCTCCTGCGGATGCTCCCACGGATCTGTCCGAGTATATTAATCAAGCAAAAGCACGTCGCCGCGCTGCGGAAGGAATCTTCGATTCCCAGGAAAATACCGCGTCCAGTAGCGCCGCTAAACAACCTTCAGCGGATGAAATCCGCATGGCCAATGTCCGGCGCAACCTGCAAAATCCGGGTACCAGCGGCATATTCCAGATTCTTCGCATTGGCCCGCGTACGGCGGAATTTTCTTTCCGCGCCTGGACTACCGGTCAAACCAATCCACGATTACAGATGATTCGAGTCGAAGCCGGAATCGATGGTGACATTGAACGCGCCATCATTCGCCGCATGATCCAACTGATTCGGGAATACTACAAAGAAGATTTTAATTGGGAATCGCATCGCCTTCATCGTGTCGTCGTTCTATCCGCGCGAGAAAGAGACACCGCAGGATTGGAAGATTTTCTGATGCGTGAATTTTTCATTAACCCATCCCGTTAAATCTTCTCCAAATTGTTCAAAAGCACCTTAAGAAACATTCTAAAAAAGTCGTAACCATAAGATACAGAGATTAATTTTGTTCTCTCCATTCTGATTAAGAATATCAATTAATTATATTTTATTATTTTACCGGTTCTTCCGTGATGACAAGCAATAGCACTATTGAGATTTTTGTCAATGATTTGCAGCCTGGCATGTATATCAGTGACCTCGATCGTCCTTGGCTTGAAACACCCTACCCTATTCAAGGCATCCTGATTCAATCACAACATGATATCGACGAACTTCAGCGTTATTGCAAACACGTTTACGTGGACATTGACAGAAGCGAACCATTCTCAGTTCAACAGCATTTATCAGGTGCCTCTCATGACTCCCGGGCTATTTCAAATCAAGAGAAGCCGCCAACATTGCATGAAACCAAGTCGCTCGACTCACTGCTACAACGCGTTAATACCTACAGTGACATCTGCACTGCGGCACAAGAAATTCCAGCGGCTACTGAAGCGTATAATATTGTCTCCACACTATTCACCGATATCAGTACCAACCTCGAGTGCAATACCCGAATCAATATGCGCGTAGCGCATGAAGTGGTCGACACATTACGCGAAAGCGTTATTCGTAATCCCGATGCAGCATTGCTGCTGGCACAACTTAAAACCACCGGAAAAGAACTCTATGACAATGCCATTAAGACTTCAATACATTTGCTTGCCTTCGGTCGCCATCTCGGCTTGCCCCACAAGGAATTGACCATTCTTGGACTGGGCGGATTACTGATGGATATCGGAAAACAGCGCCTGCCTAAAGAAATCCAGGGCAAAAAAAATATGTCACTCACACCGGATGAACGCAAATTAATGAAACAGCACATCGCGCACGGAGAAGAAATTATCACTCAGCTAAGTGATACACCGGAAGAGGTGGTCAAAATTGTTCTGCAACATCATGAACGCGAAAACGGCAACGGCTATCCCTCCGGATTATACGCCAATCAACTACACCCCTATGCACGCATGGCCGCCATTATCGATTGCTATGAAGAACTTATCTGGGGAGAATCGGGCACGCCAGGTATAAAGCCTTTTCAAGCCCTAAAAGAACTCAAGGATAACGCGCAAAACGGACTCAATTATACTTTGGTGGAACAATTTTCGCAGTGTATCGGTATGTTTCCGATAGGCAGTCTGATTGAACTAAACAGCGGCGAAGTTGCCATTATTCTAACTCACAATCGAACACAGCGATTCCTTCCCCAGATCATGATCATCTGCGATGCACAGAAAAAGCCTTATGGTCATCCTGTAACCTTGGACCTAAGAATTGCCGGCAAAAACCCAAATGGAGTCAAGTATGTCATTGTCAATGATCTCCCTCAAGGTGCTTACGGAATTGATCCAAAGAAATATTATTTATAAACACTAACAATCTATGACCATCCTAGTTTATCAACACTTTTTACAACAAGCTTCACGAAGATTACGCGACGAGTGCCAGTTGGGTCGTCGCAATGCCGTGCTGATCATCAACTTTGAGCGCTTAATAGAATTGGATGGCATCCTTGGATTTACAATTGTTGATAATATGTTACAGCAAATTGCCCAAAAATTAAGAGATGCTCTGAACCCGGACGATCTGATCGGCATCACCGGGCGCTATCAAATATGCTGCTTACTGGTCGATTTGCTTACCGATGCACATGCCATGCTGGCTGCACATAAAATCCTGCGAATCCTGACGCCCCCGTTCGTACTTGACAGAAAAAATATCATCCTGGCTCCACGTCTAGGTGTGGCAGTAAACAGTGTCAGTGGTGATGAGTTGGATCAGTTGATGTGTAATGCAAGCGCGGCCGTGCGTCAAGCAAAACTGGAACAGCTTCCGATCAAGCTCTTTTACGCCGAAATGCAAGATCCTCTCCTGTTTCAAATCGATCTCTGGTCAGATTTAGGTAACGCTATCAAGAACGGCGGATTATATTTAGGTTACCAGCCCCAGATCGACATTGTCAGTGGCAAGATCAAATCCACTGAAGCCTTGCTACGATGGCATCATCCACATCATGTGCCGATCCGCACCGATAAACTTATCCAGGTTGCTGAAGGTACCGCGCTCATGTCCAAACTCACGCTGTGGGTCTTCCATACCGCATTAAGAGAATGCTCTGAATATCGTAAAGCAGGATTAAATGCCGGTGTTTCGATCAATTTTTCTGCTGACGATCTGCGCGACCCTGAACTTACCGAACTTGTTTTACAAGGGCTATCTCTATGGAACGTGCCGCCAGAAGATATTACCATCGAACTGACCGAAACAGCTGTTATGGATAATCAAGCAGGGACTTTGGATACCTTATACCAGCTCAAGGACATGGGACTGAAACTGGCCATGGATGACTTTGGAACCGGTTATTCATCGATGGCTCGCATGTTGGACTTGCCTCTGGACGAAGTCAAGATCGACATGGTATTTGTCAAACATATGACAACACATCATAAACATGACCGGATCGTCGATTCGATGATCAATCTTGCACACCGGCTGAATCTATCCGTAGTTGCCGAAGGCGTGGAGGATGTTGCAACCTACGAATGCCTGCGGACACTAGGATGTGACGTCATTCAAGGTTATCTCATTGGCAAGGCCATGCCATTGCCAGAGCTCATCAAAACTGTCAACGAACAATTCCCTGCTCACTGCTTTCGGACAGCATCGCAAACAATCGTATAAGAAAAATCTGTGGCAGTGGTTGAACCTCATTCACCAACAAAGACTTAGTCCTCAATTACTGGTTAGAGCTACCTTAGCTCCACACTGTTTGTGGCCAACTTTTCCGTTATTTCTGCAAAATCCATCAACTTCGGAAACTATAATAGCTTGCGGGAAATTCTGATTTCTGGTTAATCAAGTCCCGGAATTTCGAATTCATTTTGATCAACCTGTAACCCGGCGCGCGTAAAAAAATCATCGCTAATTTTTGAGATTGGAACATTCTGACATTCCAGATTAGCAATCACCTGATGGTTTCTCTCCACCGCAACGCCGTCTTTCGCCCCCCAGCCCTTACCGATTGCGGTATACACGATGTAATGATACTGTCCGTTGATAAAACGCAAGTAACCGCCGCCGCCGCCCGCGAACATCCAGGTTCGCGCCTGGATGAATTGAGTAACCGGATCGGATGCGTTCAACGCTGGGAATGTCAGCTCAGGCATACCGAGCGGCCCGAATCGATATTGCAGATAGCCGCTGTGAGCGGAAAAATCCTTCGAAGCACAAACTGAAACTGTTTTCTTCCCCACGGAACATGAAAATATCACTTGTTCCTGCATCTGGCAGTGCGATTCCGCTGCACCAACCGGAGCAGGGAAAAAGAGCAGGCCTATCAAGCCGCTAATGTAAATAGATGCCGTTCTCACACCAGTAAAGCGTAATAATTTTTGAAATGTGCGATACGATCCTCCAAGCCATTAAGACCGCCATTTACTTTCTTGGTGATTTGAGCAACTACCTCATCGCCGGCACCTGTATCGGCCAGTGAATTGAGTGATCGGGCACCCCAAAACCATGCAGCCGACAGTAAAGGATATTTTGAAGCCACCAAGTCAGGATTATTCAGAATGTCATCGCTGATACTGCCAGAAAAAGCGCTGTAGTTGTCTTTGCCGGTCAACTGAATATATCCTCTGCCCCGGTATTTATATCCTTCCTTGCTGGCTTCGTCCCCATTGCCCATTCTGCCTCCATACACCCGTGACGCTATTTTCTCAGGTTGACGCGCATAACTTTCCGCCAAATTACCCGGAAAATATTTGGCAAATACTTTTTTCAGGCCCGCAGCGGAATAATTCAAATTTTCTTCCCGCGCCTTAAACTCTCCACTTTCATGTGCACACTGAGCGAGAAAGTGCGCCAGGCGCAAGGGCGTATTAATACTGAATTTTTCAGCGCAATCAAGAATCTGACCAAGGACGACATCCGGAACATGGGTTTCCAATCGGTCTATCGCTAACATCATCCCCTCCCAAATTTTATGCAGTTAATGATTCCGGCAAAGTACACTGGATATCCAGTTACACATTATAATCACAACATTTAAAACATCTGCTTAACATGGCTACGATTAAACCGCTTCCTGAGTTATTAATCAATCAAATTGCAGCTGGCGAAGTGGTTGAACGCCCGGCCGCAGCACTTAAAGAAATTCTGGAAAACAGTGTCGATGCGGGTGCAAAGAGGATTAACGTACAACTTCAGCAAGGCGGCGTAAAGCAGATTCGCGTCGCCGATGATGGCGTCGGCATCGCCAAAGATGAATTGCAGCTAGCCTTGACCCGGCACAGCACCAGCAAAATCAGCACACTGGAGGATTTGCATCAAATCACCAGCCTGGGTTTTCGTGGTGAAGCATTAGCCAGCATCGCTGCGATTTCACGCTTGACCTTGGCCAGCCGCCAAGCAGAGCAAAGCCATGCCTGGCAAATTCTGGCAGAAGGCAAATCGGTTTCGCAGCTTATGCCCTCGTCATTGGGACAAGGCACTACGTTGGATGTCAATGACTTGTACTTCAATATTCCTGCCAGACGCAAATTTCTAAAATCGGAAGCTACCGAATTTGCGCATTGCGACGAAACCTTTAAGCGTATTGCCTTATCGCGCTCGGGCATTGAATTCGTTCTGCAACATAATGGCAAGGCGCGCCGGCATTTACGCGCAGGCGATCCGGCACAAAGAATTGCCTCGGTGCTAGGGGAAGAATTCAAACAAACCGCCGCATGGATTGACGAACAGTCAGCCGAGATGCATCTGCACGGCATGGTTGCGTTACCGGCTTATGCACGATCATCGCGCGATACGCAGTATTTTTTTGTCAACCATCGTTTCGTCAATGACAAGCTAATTTCGCATGCGCTGCGCGAAGCCTATCGGGATGTGCTGCATCTGGAGCGGCATCCGGCTTTCGTCTTGTTTCTTGACATTCATCCGGGAAGCGTGGATGTCAATGTGCATCCGACCAAAACAGAAGTACGCTTTCGCGAACCGCGCGCACTGCATCAATTTATTTTTCATGCGATCAACAAAGCACTGGCTTCACCGCAAAATGTATCATCATCTGAAGAACCGGCATCAATCGCCCGGTCTTACCCGATTTATCCAAAAACCGGTCAGGCTCAGGCCGATAAGGTATCGCAACCGGCCAGCTTTTACGGCACCTTATTTGGTACGGAAGCACGCACTACCCCAACAACTCCGGTTAACATAGCCGTCGCACCCGCGACAACACCTGATCAATCCATTACGGTGAAAAATAGTCAGGATAATCATTCCCTCGGTTTTGCGCTGGGGCAGCTGCATGGCATTTATATTCTGGCGCAAAATGCACGTGGCCTGATCGTTGTCGACATGCATGCCGCGCATGAACGCATTTTGTACGAAAAGCTCAAGCAAGCGCTTGATCAACATGAAATACCGATGCAGCCGCTGCTAATTCCGGTGACTTTTTATGCCGAACATCTGGAAATCGCCGCAATTGAAGAAAATCCGGCAATCCTGGATCAATTGGGATTTGAGATTGCGGTGCTTTCGCCCACGACAGTAGCGGTGCGCGCAGTGCCGGCGACACTGCAACATGCCGATATCGCACAGCTGGCGCGCGACATCCTGCGCGAAATCCGCGAATATGGCGCAAGCCAGATTCTAACCGCCAAACGCAATGAGATACTCGCAACGATGGCTTGCCACGGCGCGATTCGCGCCAACCGCAAGCTGACCTTTGAGGAAATGAATGCCTTGTTGCGTGAAATGGAAATGACCGAACGCGCCGCTCAATGCAACCATGGCAGACCCACCTGGTTTGAAACCAGTCTGGCCGATCTGGACAAATTATTTATGCGCGGAAAGTAAATAGGCCATCACCAACCCAACCCGCGAGTTGCTTAGGGCAACGTAAATAAGAACAACACAAATTGATCAGGCAATGCGGAAAAATGGCCGTCATCGGATCGCGAACCGCTTAAGCGACTATAGCCCGCGCCTCGTCTATTATCATTTTACCAAACTCAATAACTTTGCAATTTTTACAGAACCGTTTCATCAATATAGGGCTGATCAGTCTGGAGACGAATAATATTTTCGGTTGTAATACGCGCTATTTCACTGAGCGCTTCATGGGTGAGAAAAGCTTGATGTGATGTTATCAGAACATTGGGATAAGTAAGTAAAAGATTAAGCTCATCATCTTGCAGAATATGTTCGGAATGATCTTCAAAGAAAATACCCCCTTCTTTCTCGTAGACATCAAGCGCGACACCCCCGATACAGTCTGTTTTAAGGGCTTCCAGGAGGTCGGTTGTATCAATCAACCCTCCGCGGCTGGCGTTGACAAGATACACGCCTCGTTTCATTTGCTTAAATGTACCATGACATAACAAGTGGTAGGTTCCCGAATTAAGAGGAAGGTGCAGGGAGATTATGTCGCTTTCTTTTAGTAAATCGGAAAAGGATGCATATTCGATTCCTTGCTGAGTGGCCCAATCATGACATGGACTGATATCATGAGCGATAACCCGGCAATCGAAGCCCCGATAGATTTTGGCAGCAATACGGCCAGTCTTGCCTGTTCCTACAATGCCAACAGTCTTTCCCGCAAGATCAAAACCGATGAGTCCGGCGAGAGAAAAATTGTGTTCGCGTACGCGATTATAAGCGCGATGAATGCGCCGATTAAGCGTGAGTAGAAGACCTATGGAATGTTCCGCCACAGCGTGAGGAGAATAAGCAGGTACACGCACGATAGTAAAACCAAATTCCTTGGCGGCCTCGAGATCCACATTATTATACCCGGCACAGCGCAAAGCAATCAGCTTTACCCCGGCTTTGGAAAGTTGAGCGATGCAAGCACGGTCTAAGCAATCATTTACAAAAATGCATACAGCATCCATCCCTGTGGCAGTAGCCGCTGTTGATGCGGAAAGCCGGAATTCATGAAACTGCCAAGCAATATTTTCGTGAAATAAAGCATTCTGGAAATATTCACGATCATAGGGCTTCGTATCATATAATGCTGCGGAAATCATTTTAAATATTATTTATCTTCATATAGTTATGAGCTCAATAACGTACGCTGAAGCGTACTGTTTTTCGCTGCGATGGCGCAGTGTAAGAGTGTAGCAGCCTGGACAAATATTATGCGCACAAAATTGCTTTTTCTACGCATAATTGGATATGAGTCTCAAAATTCTATTGATTAAAGTTAAGTTTAAGGTTAAAAGTGAAATGGATGAATATGTTTGCTCCGGCTAATGGTTTGAGCTTGCGACTGGCTATCAGCACTAAGATATGATCAGCTGCAAAAGTACCGGAACGCAAAAACACCTGTTTTATAAGGATTGCAAGTTATGACTCACGAACATCACGAGCATGCACAGCATAACCACGATCATGATACGCATCACCGTGCCATAGCGACCGATCCCGTCTGCGGCATGCGGGTCGATTCATATACAGCGAAGCATCGCGCTGAGCATGGTGAACAAGCTTACTATTTCTGCTCTGCCCACTGTCACGATAAATTCGTAGCCACGCCCGATATTTATCTAGCAGGCAAGATTCCAATCGAAGAATCCACATCCGATACTATCTATACCTGTCCGATGCATCCACAAATCCGGCAGATCGGACCGGGAAGTTGCTCTCTCTGTGGTATGGCATTAGAGCCGGCAGAAGTATCGCTTGACGACGCACCTAATCCGGAGCTTGCGGACATGACCCGCCGCTTCTGGATCAGCCTCATGTTGACAATCCCGGTCTTCATCCTGGAAATGGGCAGCCACCTGATCGGCTTGACACATCTTATATCTGCACAGATCTCCAACTGGGTACAATTGTCGTTGGCAACACCAGTCGTCTTGTGGGCGGGGTGGCCGTTCTTCGTACGCGGCTGGCAATCGATTGAGAACCGCGCACTCAATATGTTCACACTGATTGCGATGGGTACTGGTGTGGCATGGATCTATAGCATTGTTGCCACCGTTGCGCCCGATCTCTTTCCCGATGCTTTTCGCAGCAGCGATGGATCGGTCGCAGTTTATTTCGAGGCTGCGGCAGTCATCACTGTACTGGTGTTATTGGGTCAGGTTCTGGAATTGCGAGCGCGCGAACGTACCTCTGGTGCGATTAAAGCCTTACTCAATTTGTCACCAACAACGGCCCGTCGTCTTGGCGACGACGATACAGAAGAGGAGATCAATCTGGATCAGGTAATAGCGGGGAATCGCCTACGGGTACGTCCCGGCGACCGGATACCGGTCGATGGCAAAGTGATCGAAGGCGGCTCGAATGTCGATGAATCATTGGTAACCGGTGAATCCATGCCAGTTCGCAAGCAGTCCGGCGACCAGGTGATCGGCGGCACCATCAACGGTCAGGGCAGTTTTGTGATGCATGCGGAAAAAGTTGGACGTGACACCATGCTGGCGCAAATTGTCCGCATGGTATCGGAAGCACAGCGTTCACGCGCACCGATTCAGCGCTTGGCGGACATCGTTGCTGGCTGGTTCGTTCCGGCAGTCATTCTGATTGCCATACTTGCTTTTGCCGCCTGGTCGATCTGGGGTCCGCCACCCGCCATGGGGTATGCGTTGATCGCAGCCGTCAGCGTGCTGATCATCGCCTGTCCGTGCGCGCTGGGTCTGGCGACACCGATGTCGATCATGGTTGGTGTCGGACGGGGCGCGACCGAAGGCGTCCTGATCAAGAACGCCGAAGCATTGGAACGCATGGAAAAGATCGACACGATCGTGATTGACAAGACCGGCACGCTGACCGAAGGCAAACCCAGGGTCACGGCAATCCGCGCTGCTGGCAATATCGACGAAAACGAGCTGCTACGCCTTGCAGCCAGCCTGGAACAAGGAAGCGAGCATCCCCTGGCTGCCGCCATTGTTGCTGCAGCCAAGGAGCGCTCGATTGCGCTGGCCAAGGCAACCGACTTTGACTCGCCGATTGGCAAAGGCGTACTCGGCAACGTCGATGGTCACCGGATCGTCTTGGGCAATACCAGGTTTCTTGCAGAATTGAATATCGACACTCGGGTGATGGAAACACAAGCAGATGAACTGCGTCAGAATGGGGCGACAGTGATCTTCGTGGCAGTCGATGGAGCGACTACCGGTATTGTCGCTATCGCCGATCCGGTGAAGGAATCGACACCCGCTGCCATTGATGCTCTGCACGCCGATGGCATTCGCATCGTCATGCTGACCGGTGACAACCGCATTACGGCTGAGGCAGTCGCCCGGCAATTGGGTATCGACGAAGTGGAAGCGGAAGTGTTACCCGATCAGAAAGCGGCAATCGTAATGCGATTGCGCAAACAAGGGCGAGTGGTCGCAATGGCGGGGGATGGTGTCAACGATGCTCCGGCTTTGGCCACCGCCGATGTTGGCATTGCCATGGGTACGGGCACCGATGTTGCGATTGAAAGCGCGGGAGTGACCTTGCTGCGCGGCGATCTGCTGGGCATTGTCCGGGCGCGGCGCCTTTCCGAGGCAACCATGCGTAACATCCGCCAGAATCTGTTCTTCGCCTTTATCTACAATGCAGCGGGCGTACCGATCGCAGCCGGGGTACTGTATCCATTTTTCGGTATCTTGCTCTCACCGATTTTTGCCGCGGCAGCGATGTCGCTATCTTCGGTCAGCGTGATCGTCAATGCATTGCGGCTACGCGCAGTTAAGCTGGAGCGGTAAGAAAGGTTTAAGCAATGCTGCCTTTTTAATTTTTATACCCTATAATAAAACACGTATTGTTCAATTTTGACGAAGTAGTTTTAGAGAAATACTGAATAATTTGACGAGCAGAATGAGAGGTAAGGCAGGCAGAGCCGAGACCAATGAAGCCCATTATAGTGGTAGGCGAATTTTCGAGTACCTCTAACGCAACAGATCATTTGCTGCAGACAATTTTCAGTATTTTTTAGTTTACAATCCCATAAATCAGGAGGTGTAACATGGCAAAGATTCTTGTTCTGTATTACAGCATGTATGGTCATATCGAAATCATGGCCAACGCGGTAGCGGAAGGCGCACGTAGTGTCGAGGATGCCGAGGTTGTCGTTAAACGCGTCCCTGAACTCATGTCGGAAGAAGTGGCACAAAGGGCCGGCGCCAAACTTGATCAGGCAGCGCCCATTGCGACGATGGATGAATTGCCGGATTACGATGCCATCATCTTTGGCACACCTACGCGTTTCGGCAATATGTGCGCGCAAATGCGCAATTTTCTGGACCAGACAGGCCGGTTA
Source organism: Nitrosomonas ureae (assembly GCF_900108305.1). GTDB lineage: Bacteria > Pseudomonadota > Gammaproteobacteria > Burkholderiales > Nitrosomonadaceae > Nitrosomonas > Nitrosomonas ureae_B. Next base: position 24,220 of record NZ_FNUX01000010.1, on the reverse strand, counting down.
TGGCTCAGCGGTGGACTGATAGGCAAAGTAGGTAGCGTGTTTACGTCTACCGGCACCCAGCACGGTGGCCAGGAAACCACGATAACCTCGTTCCATACCACTTTGCTCCATCACGGCATGGTCATCGTGGGTGTTCCCTATTCTTGTCAGGAAATCATGAATATGAGTGAAATCACCGGTGGATCGCCTTATGGAGCAAGTACGCTGGCAGGTGGCGATGGCAAACGCCAGCCGTCAGACAACGAAATAAAAATTGCGCACTTTCAGGGCGCTCATGTCACAAAAATAGCCAACAAGCTATCCCGCTGATGGGGTAAGTTAACAAACGTTCGCACTTTATATCTGCAGAAGGTTTTAATGATAAGCCCAATAGCACCAGCACTTTCGCCCGTTTTATTTTTACCGCATGGTGGCGGGCCATTACCGATTCTTGGCGACAAGGGGCATGAAAAGATGGTCTCTTTTCTGCAGAAAATCGCAAGTGAGCTGAACGAGCCATCCGCGATTTTAGTCATCAGCGCCCACTGGGAAGAGGAACAGGCAACGATAACCAGTGGTAATCATCCTGAAATAATTTATGACTACTATGGATTTCCTGCCGAAGCTTATGAGATTCAGTATGCTGCAGCGGGTCATCCGGATCTGGCAAAAGATATTTTTGAACTTATAACAGCGAGCCGCATTCCGGCGAAACTTGATGGCCAGCGAGGTTTTGATCACGGCTTATTCGTGCCGCTCAAGCTAATGTTTCCGCAAGCCCGGATTCCTTGCATCCAGCTATCATTGCTGAAAAATTTGAATCCTCGAATGCACATTGCGCTTGGAAAAGCGATTGCGTCTTTACGTGAGAGAAATATTCTGATTATCGGATCAGGCATGTCATTTCATAATTTGAAAACATTTTTCTCGAACGATATCGATAGCAGCAATGAAAACAACGCGTTTGATCATTGGTTGATTGAAACGTGCACCAATCCGGAGATTCTATCTGAAGTGCGTGAACAGCGATTGATTGAGTGGGAGAAGGCACCGTTTGCCCGATTCTGTCATCCGCGAGAAGAACATTTATTGCCTTTGCATGTTTGCTACGGTATTGCCTGTGCCGGTACGCCGATAGCAAAAACTGTATTTAACGATAAGATTATGGGGGGAAAAGTGGCGAGTTTTCTGTGGCAATAGAGTCATGGAATCTTGATGTAGATGCCTTATTGACAGCAAATCAGCCATGAACTTGAATTAGAGCCACAAAGCTATCAGTTTATTATCATTTCATTGAAATACTGGAGAATCAGTATGAAAAAAACAAAATTGGAAAATTGGCTATTTGGCTTTCTGTTCGCAGTCATTTTTGCGGCAGGCAACGCATGGTCGGCGCAAGATGAGATAAACAACTCAGGATTTGCCTGGAAAGATGGTGCAGAAATTTACGCCAAAGTTTGTGCATATTGTCATGAAGCTCAAGTCGGGCATGAAGTTCAAGTTGGGCCGCAAATTCGCCATCGCAAACTTCCCATAACCTATATCCGCACAGTCGTTCGTAATGGAAACCGGGCCATGCCGTCCTTTCGCTCTTCAGAAATCGACGATGAATCACTGGAAAAACTGGCGAACTTCCTTTCACAAAAATAAGCTCAGCATTACAGGAGATTACATTCCATGGATGAAACTCGACGTAGCCTTATCAAGGGCATGCTTACTGGTGGAACCTTGCTGGCCTTCGGTATTCCTACCGTTACGCAAGCAGTATCCATCAGCCAAACGCTTTCCGGTGGTACGCACAATTGCCGGCTGTTACTGGGGAATACCCCTATAGACGAGGCCTTTGCCAAAGGCGCTGAAGCTGCTTGTGCCGGTTACAGCAGCTTTAGCCAAGAAGGCGCATTATCGACATTTCAATTAGCAGATGAACTATTAACCGACCCTCTGCGTATAGCCGACTTATTGACGCAATCCCCCAATATGCGCTGGGTGGCCATCATGGATTATGCCAATGCGGCCATATTCACTGAGTTGGTACGAAACTCTGAACAGCGCCTCCTTGCATTAGGTTCGCATATGTCCGCATCCAGCGATAGCACCTCCCTCCCGCTGCGCCATATGTGGACTACCGCATCACCGGCATACAGCGCCGGAGGACTGCTGGCATCCCTGCTTGCCCAAAATCGGCATGATTTCTCTATTGTCGAAAATTTTCTTGATCAAGCAAGAGCGGATAGTGCAATGAAAGATTCATCACTAGCGGGATTCTCGTCTTATTGGCTGGCTGAACAACCTGCAACTCACTTGCATTGCGCCGGAGTTTCCCCGTTGAAAGCCAATCAACTGATTGGCTGGAAAGCATCAGAAAACTGGAGATCGGTATCATCTGGGGGCGATGAATCTTCCATCAATCAAGACCAAACAGCGCCGGGCGCAACACTTGAACATCTCCGATTTGACAACTGGATAGAAGCTACCGGCTATGCGATTATAGCAACTGCATTGGGTATGGGAACGCATCAAGAACCTTGTTCCAGCCGCGCATTCGTGCATCAATCAGGTCAGCGCCATCCAGATCATCAAGGGTTATCGGGAAATCATTTCGTTTCGTTCGTAATCGACGTGTAGGGGGAACACAGCATGACCAGTCAATATATCGCATTACCTAAAGGCGTATCGGAAGAAACCTTCGATGCGGCCATCCATGATTTTCGCAAGGTACTCGGCGATGCTTCCGTACTCACCAGCGCGGAACAGCTTGCGCCTTACATCAAGACGATGATGCCGGTTTCTGATGCCGAACATACGCCGTCTGCGGCACTATTGGCCACAACCGTCGAACAAATCCAGAAAATCGTTGCGATTTGCAATCAATACAAAGTACCAATCTGGATGATTTCCACCGGGAAAAACCTGGGCTACGGCTCGGCAGCCCCGGCAGAACGTGGCCAGGTAGTGCTCGATCTCAAACGCATGAATCGCATTCTCGAAGTGGATAAGGATTTAGCCTTTGCATTGGTTGAACCGGGTGTAACGTATCAACAACTCTACGATCACATCAAAGAACACAAGCTGGGCTTATGGCTATCGATGCCCGCACCCTCCGCCATCGCGGGACCAGTAGGTAACACGCTGGATCGTGGCGTGGGTTATACGCCCTACGGCGAGCAATTTTTGTTCGCTTGCGGCATGGAAGTCGTACTGGCGAATGGTGAAGTATTGCGCACCGGCATGGGCTCGATGCCCAATTCCAATACCTGGCAGGTATTCAAATGGGGATATGGTCCCTATCTGGATGGAATTTTTACGCAATCCAACTATGGTATCGTCACCAAATTCGGCTTCTGGCTGATGCCTGAACCACCGGCATTCAAGCCGTTTGTCATTCAATATCAGCATGAAGAAGATATCGTGGAGATCGTCGAAACGATTCGCCCGTTGCGTATCAGCGGCGTCATTCCGAACGCCGTGGTCATTGCCCATGCGCTCTATGAAGCACCGGTAAAAGCCAAGCGCAGTGATTATGTATCCGGGCCGGGCTCAATTCCGGATGAAGCGGTGTATCGGATTATGAAAGATCACAAATTAGGGATCTGGAATGTATATGCCGCGCTCTATGGCACGCAGGAACAAATTGATGTGAACTGGAGCATCGTAACGCAAGCATTTAGTCAATCGGGCAAAGCAAAAATCCTGACGGAACAGGAAGCAGCGGATGACCCTGCATTTGTTTACCGTGCCAAGCTCATGCGCGGAGACATGACGCTCACGGAGTTTTCGTTGTATAACTGGCGTGGAGGTGGCGGTTCGATGTGGTTTGCGCCCGTCTCTCAGGCGCGTGGCAGTGAGACCCTGAAACAAATGGCACTGACCAAGCAGATACTGGCCAAGCACGGACTGGATTATTCCGGTGAATTCATCGTCGGGATGCGCGATATGCATCACATTGTCGATGTCCTGTACGATAAAACCGACCCGGAGCAGACAAAAGCGGCCTATCAATGTTTCGATGAGTTGCTGACCGAATTCTCCGCGCGCGGCTATGGAACTTATCGTGTGAATACGGCATTCATGGATAAAGTCGCCGAGACCTATGGTCCGGTGCAGAGAAATGTTCACAAAACACTTAAAAAGGCGCTGGATCCCAACGGCATTCTTGCCCCGGGAAAATCAGGCATTCGTTAACTCCATTTTGACTTTGAACAGGGAAAAATAATTTCCTAAGCGGGGGATACAAATGAGGAAAATCAAGGCAGCCGTTGTCCGCCAGAAAGGCGGGCCTTTTCAGATTGAAGACCTGATGCAGGATGATCCGCAATCCGATGAAGTGCGCGTCCGTATCGTTGCGACAGGAATGTGCCACACCGATATGGTCGCGCGCGACCAGCTCTACGAGGTACCTCTGCCGGTGGTATTGGGACATGAAGGCTCCGGTGTGGTTGAACAGATCGGCGATCATGTGAAGAAAGTCGCGATTGGCGACCACGTAGTGCTGACCTATATGTGGTGCGGCCACTGCAAGCCCTGCTTACGCGGAGATTTAACCTATTGCGAGCATTTTTATGCGTTGAATTTTGGTGGCGCACGCGAAGACGGCAGCACGTCCACCTTTGATGCAAACAATACATCGGAGCCGATACATGACCATTTCTTCGGGCAATCGTCGTTCGGCACATTTGCACTGGTGCATGAGCGTAACGTTATCAAAGTCCCCAACGATGCACCCTTGGAGCTTCTTGGCCCGCTGGGTTGCGGCATTCAGACCGGTGCCGGGGCCGTCATCAACGCACTCAAAGTCAATCCGGGCAGCAGCTTTGCAGCTTTTGGCGGCGGCGCAGTGGGACTCAGTGCAGTGATGGCGGCACGTGCTGCCGGTGCTACAACCATCATCTCGGCCGATGTGGTTCCTTCGCGCCTGGCCTTGGCGATGGAACTCGGCGCAACCCATACTATCAATAGCCAGGAAACCGATCCGGTCGAAGCGGTTCGCAAAATAACAAACGGCGGCGCCGATTTCACGCTGGAATCGAGCGGACGTCCTGCGGTATTGCGCCAAGCCATCGATGCGTTGGCCATACGTGGAACATGCGGCATTGTCGGCGCACCGGCCTTGGGTACGGAAGCGAGCTTCGATGTGAACGGCGTGATGACGGCGGGGAAACGTATTATCGGAATCATCGAAGGTAATAGCAAACCGGATCTCTTTATCCCGGCACTGGTTGAGCTTTATCAGCAGGGAAGATTTCCTTTTGACAAACTGGTCAAGTTTTATTCCCTCGACCAAATCAATCAGGCCGCTGAAGATAGCGAAAAAGGTGTCACGATTAAACCGATAATCCGATTGTAGTGCAAAATCTTTGCACTTTACTTTGAGTGGTTCTCCAAAAAAACACGCATGAGAGTGCCTTATGGAAAAGAAAACAGAATCCCAATCGCCTTATTCGAATTTCGACCGGCTACTCATCAATGGCCAATGGCGCCACGGCAAAGGCTCTAAGATTTTACGCGACCTCAATCCCTATGATGGTAGTACGCTGGTCGAAATACCTCATGCCAATCGCGATGACATGGACGAAGCCTATCGCGGTGCCGCCAAAGCGCAGCAAGCATGGGCGGCATTAATACCGGGCGAGCGCGCAGCCATCATGCGCGGCGCGGCACAAATCATGGAAGCGCGGCGCGAAGAAATCGCGTCATGGATCATTCATGAGTCAGGTAGTACGCGCATCAAAGCCAATCTGGAATGGAATGCCGTGCATGGTGTACTTCTGGAAGCCGCCACCTTGCCTTATTTGGTGGAAGGCAGGATTCTTCCGGCGGACATTCCCGGCAAGGAAAGTCGCATGTATCGTAAACCCGTGGGAGTTGTCGGTGTGATTAGCCCCTGGAATTGGCCATTTCATCTTACCGCACGTTCTGCAGCGCCCGCGCTCGCTGTCGGCAACGCTGTCGTGGTCAAGCCAGCCAGTGATACCCCGGTAACGGGTGGATTGTTGTTTGCAAAAATCCTTGAAGAAGCGGGATTGCCTGCGGGTGTGCTCAGCGTTATCGCCGGTGCAGGCAGCGAGATTGGCGATGCATTTGTCACCCACCCTATTCCTCGCGTCATATCGTTTACCGGCTCCACACCGGTTGGCCGCAATATCGCAAGATTGGCAGCCGAAGGACCCATGCTAAAACGACTTGAGTTGGAACTGGGTGGTAATGGCCCATTCGTGGTATTGAATGACGCCGATCTGGGGCAAGCCGTGGAAGCTGCCGTGTTCGGTAAATTCTTACACCAGGGCCAGACCTGCATGAGCGTTAATCGCTTCATTATTGATGATCGGGTTCACGATGAATTTGTGGAGCGTTTTGCTGATCGGGTACGGCAACTGAAAATAGGCGATCCGAATGCATCGGATACCATGATCGGCCCCATTATCAATGAATCCCAGTTAAATGGTCTGCAGCAACGGATTCACGATGCCATTTCATCGGGAGCCCGTCAAATGGTGGGTGGTGACGCACAAGGTTTGGTACTTCCACCGCATGTATTTTCTCAAGTCACCAATCAAATGCCGTTGGCGCAAACGGAATCATTCGGTCCCATCGCACCGATCATACGCGCACGCAATGAAACGGATGCGTTGAATATCGCCAACGACACCGATCTCGGATTGGCTGCCGCCGTGTTTACGCAAGATGTCGAGCGCGGCCTTCGGTTCGCGCAACAACTCGAATCGGGCATGGCGCATATCAATGACCAGCCGGTCAACGATCTACCTTACAACCCATTCGGTGGTGAAAAGAATTCAGGAGTCGGTCGCTTCAATGGCGTATGGGCTGTTGCAGCATTCACGACCGATCAGTGGATAAGCGTTCAGCACATGCCGCGCCGTTATCCTTTCAGCGCATGAACTAATTCATTGATTATTTTATGCTAACTAACCATCAGGCTGACTTAATCTTGTTTTTTTCAGTAAAGTAGGGGATACTCAAAGCAGTCATTTTGATGCTCATTCCTGTGTCGCCGTTGTATGGGATGCATGAATAGGCTCAGACTGATTACTAATTACTATAAAGCAGTATGCAGAAAAGCAACACACAATGAGCACCTTAGCGTTATTTCAAATTAATACGGAGGATTGGGCATATGAAACTCATCAAATCAACTTTAGCAATCGGTGTACTGGCTCTACTTTTTAGCTTTCCCCTGATCGCTGCTAATGCTAGTAAAGACACCTCAGAAGCAATGAAGCATGCAAAAGAAGCACAAACACATGGAAAAGCGGGACATGCCAAAGAGTTATTGACGCACGCGGAAGAAAGCTTAAAGCATGCAAAAAAGGCATTGCCTGAGTTATCGGATGCCACCCAAAGAGTGCATGTAACTGAATCAATTAGACATCTTGATCAAGCAATCGCTCATGCAAAAGAAAATCATGCAGAAGAGGCCACCAAGCATGTCGATGAAGCAATAACTCATTTAAGGGAATTGTTTAATGCGCATATTGTGGAAGCCATAGAGCATGCAAAAGAAGCACAAACACATGGAAAAGCAGGACATGCCAAAGAGTTATTGACGCACGCGGAAGAAAGCTTAAAGCATGCGAAAATAGCATTGCCTGAATTGTCGGATGGCTCTCAAAGAGTGCATACAACTGAATCCATTAGACATCTTGAGCAAGCAATCGCTCATGCAAAAGAAAATCATGCAGAAGAAGCCACCAAGCATGTCGATGAAGCAATAGACCACTTAAAAAAATCTGCTAGCTAAATCAAAATAGTAATAGATAGATTAAATTTTAAATGTGATGAAAAAATTCCGCTGGCTAATGTAATTGTCCAACCGTTTATACCAAGGTCAGGCTACCAATGCATAAGCTTCAGCGGAATATTCATTTGAGAGAAACCGATCTGTGTGCTGCTGTCAAAAATAGAACCCATCAGTAGCAGTACGCAGGTTGACATAGCACCGCTGAATAAATTGCGCTGGTGACAAACAGTCCAGCCTTTTCTGTTTTCTCTGCCGGTTATGGCAGATATCTATATTCGGTAATCTTCTGAATAACCCGTTGCCGTGTTTTGAATTTACAATGGTGTGTTCGAGCGCGACATAGCGTAGTCTGTACCACAAACGGCATATCCAACCATTGTATCTGGGCAAAGACATTAAATAGGTTGCTCGGCCTATTGAGCCATGTCATATCATTAATCGGACAAACATGATGTATTATTATGCATGTCATGCTTTATCCGCATAGATTCAAATTCCCCAGCTTCTCAGTACACGAAGAAGAAGTAAAGTAATATGAAAAAGAATCTTTTGGTTACCAATAACGTATCAATGCTAATAGCTCTGGCATTAGTACTGGGTTTCCTTTATTGGGCAAGGATAATCGTTATTCCTGTTGCATTATCGATTCTTTTAACTTTTCTACTTACGCCAATCGTAGCATGGCTACAGCAGCATGGTGTCGCCAGAGTCGTAGCGGTTGCCCTAGCAGCTTCGCTGGCATTAAGCAGCATTGTGGGGGCAATTTGGGGGGTAACCAGTCAAATTGGAAGCTTATTGGATACCTATCCCCAATATGAAAACAATATCTTATCCAAACTCAATCAAATCACCGAACGCGACCGTGATGGAATATTAGACAAGTTGCAGGTTGTAACAGAACGTATTACCGAAAAATTGACGAATGATCCGGAAATCGAAGACAAATTACCCATTCCTGCCGATAAAAAAGAGAAAATAGAAGCTCAACCTGTACGTATTGTAGACGATGGCCCCTTTCAACTCTCACAATTGTGGTCTGTTTTTGGCCCGATGCTAGAGCCTCTGGCTAATGCAGGCTTAATTATTGTGCTGGTTTGCTTTATGTTGCTTAATCGTGAAGATTTACGCAATCGTGTCATTTCGTTGATCGGTGTAGAACAATTAGCCCACACAACCCGAGCATTCGAGGATGCGGGGGAACGCGTCAGCAGGTATTTGCTGATGCAATTGCTGATAAATTTAGGATACGGCGTCGCGGTGGCTCTGGGTTTATGGCTACTCGGCGTTCCTTATGCAGCGTTATGGGGGTTCTTTGGGGCGCTGTTACGTTATATTCCCTATCTCGGTGCATGGTTGACCGCAATTCTGCCCATTACGCTGAGTTTACTGCTTTCACCTGACTGGTCATTGGCGATAATGGTACTCGCAATGTTCTGCGTACTTGAGCTGATAACCAATATGATCATCGAACCTATGCTTTATGGTCGTGGCATCGGTGTATCCCAGGCAGCTTTACTGGTTTGTGTCGCATTCTGGACATGGTTATGGGGACCTATCGGCCTTATCTTAGCTTCACCATTAACTGTTTGTATCGTAGTGCTGGGTCGATATGTTCCTTACTTAGGTTTTCTGGATACGCTCCTCGGCGACCGGCCCACTCTGTCAGCCGGGCAGCGCTTTTATCAACGATTATTAGCCGATGACATCGACGAAGCTTCTGACATAGTTGAAAAACAGCTTTCTGATACTGATCTTACATTAGTACAAGTATTCGACAGTTTAGCCATTCCTGCGTTAATGCAGACCAGGATCGATTTACGCTACGGTAAAATTGATACCGGGGAACAAAATGAATTAATCGATAATTTAACAGCCGTCATTAAAGATTATGAAGAAGAAACCAAAGATCATGAAAAGCAAGAACAGACTGAGCGCAAAATTATTTTAGTCATTCCAGCACGAGATTCGATTGATGACCTAGCGGCACAAATATTAATTAAATCAATACCCCATGAACACTTTGAGTGCCATCAACTTAATTCATTGCGGCTTGCAACTGAAACGCTTACAGTCATTGAACAATTAAAAGTCAATATTGCCGTTATCACTTCAGTTTATCCCGGCGATTTAGCGCATACAATCTACCTTTGCAAACGCATACGCGCACGATTTCCAGAGATAGTCATTGTTGCAAGCAGATTCGGTATAAACGACCCGCAATCTGTCAAGAATAACGCTAATAAACTACAAGCAGCGGGAGTCAATCAAGTTACTAACACGCTTCAAGAGACTATAATAGAGCTTGAAAAGTTAGATCTTCTTGATTTATCAGGTGCTAAGTAGGAGATAACTCAAATTCACAGAGGCGATCCTGTGGATAATATGCGGATCTATCGCCAATAAATCCTCTCCTGACACGTGTTCCTGGTCTCAATGGTGCACCGTTGCCGGAGTCGTGACAGAACGATAAAAATAAAGATCTTGAGAGAAGCCAGCGCAAAAATAATACCGAGGTATGCGCTATGATTGTCATTAAATAAGCGGTACTATTAAGCTTACTACGCTTCATACAATCCTATTGATAATAAACAACATCGAAAATACATGATAAAACTATTAGCTTTGACAATGACCCTGATCAGTACCAGCGCGATGGCGGAATGGACCAAAGTAGGTGAAAGCAATCTCAATGGCGGCTATACCGCCTACGCCGATGTGGCTTCGATCCAGAAGGCTGGAGACCGCGCTAAAATGTGGGCTTTGTTTGATTACCAAGCCGTGCAGAAAGCCTCCGGTGTCGAATATTTATCAGAAAGAATCCGCCGCGATTACGATTGCAAACAAAAGCAAATGCGCAAACTGGCTTACAAATTCTTTAGCTGGAATATGGAAGGCGGCGATCTGATACGTTCCTACAATCAACCGCAAAAATGGGTGCCGGTCCCGCCGGATAGCATCGATGAAGCAGAATGGAAGTTGGCTTGTAACAATTGACCTATTGCAGAGAAGTTATCAAATGTAATCCCCGTGATTACATTTGCTCCGCGCGTCCTGCACCTATCTCCGCGGCAAGATTGCGGGGTATTGCAAGTTCAGGTCAGGAAACTTCAGGCGCATAAAGAACACCGGCAGCCGTAGTCAATTTTTTGTAATCACTCATAACAATCTCCTGTCTGGCATGGATCGATAATGCTCAGTTATTCAAACCCAATAGACAACAGGCCCAGGCAAATATCTTCGGCCGTATTGTTTCGCCATACCGGCATCCGATGGTTAAGCAACCAGCCAATCAGGTTCTTAATTAATTATAATCATGACGTTATAAATTTTTATCCCGAATATTGAACCTTCGTGATGCGAATCGGAATAATAAAGGCTTGAACTTTGTCAGTAAACGTGTATCTTATGTGGGTCTTTTGGATTCAAGTTGTGAAATGTGATGCGATTGCTTGAGCTTTTTCCTTGATATTCGATGACTACCATGGATTCTCATGGTTGCAACATAAATTACTAATTATTAAGGAAATAGATATGGCAACAGGTACAGTAAAATGGTTTAATGATTCTAAAGGTTTTGGTTTTATCACCCCGGATGATGGTGGAGAAGACATATTTGCTCATTTCTCTGCAATCAGCAGCGGTGGTTACAAATCACTCCGGGAAGCTCAGCGTGTTACCTTTGATATCACCACCGGCCCTAAAGGTAAACAGGCATCCAATATCGTACCGCAGTAAATATAGTTTAATTAAAAAAGCCCGGCCGTTTACGGCCGGGCTTTTTTAATTGTAACATCCCTCTAATTTTTATAACTTGGCAGATCAGAATGGGAAGAGTTTAGCATGGGTACCTCGAGGTATTGCGGGCGGTCATTAGAATTTGCGCGGAATTCCTGAAATCCGATCCGGATTGCGATAGCATAGCGGCATTTCAATCACTATGATGAGTTGCTCATGCCTGTCAATATTCCTCTCTTAACTGCTGAACAATTGTTGCCTGTTGCGGGTGTGACCCTCGGCATTGCCGAAGCCGGTATCAAGAAGGCGAATCGCAAGGATTTGCTGGTGATGGTGCTGGACGAGGGCGCGAAAGTCGCCGGGGTATTTACGCAGAACCGTTTTTGCGCCGCGCCGGTCATCGTAGCCAAGCAGCACCTGGCGCAATCGGTGCGCGCGCTGGTAATCAATACCGGCAATGCCAATGCCGGAACCGGGGAATCCGGTATTCTCAATGCGCAAACGACGTGCGCGGAGCTGGCCAGGCTATTGGGTTTTGCGCCGCAACAGGTGTTGCCGTTCTCAACCGGCGTGATTATGGAACCGTTGCCGGTGGATCGGATTGTGCAAGGATTGCCTGCGGCATTGGCGAATGGCAAAACAAATAACTGGTTCGATGCAGCGCATGCGATCATGACCACGGATATCGTGCCCAAGGCGGCGTCGAAGCAGGTGCAGATCAAAGGCAAAACCGTGACGATCACCGGCATTGCCAAAGGTTCCGGCATGATCCGACCGAATATGGCGACGATGTTGGGTTATGTCGCGACCGACGCGGCCATCAGCCAGCCGATGCTGCAGAAACTGGTACAGCATGCGGCGGATCGCTCGTTCAACCGCATTACCGTGGATGGCGATACCTCGACCAACGATGCATTCATCGTGATGGCAACCGGAAAAGCTGATAACAAAGAGATCGTTAATCCGCACACCGAGGAATTCTGCCAATTGCAGGAGGCAATGACCACGGTTGCCGCCGGGCTAGCGAAAATGATCGTGCGCGATGGCGAAGGCGCGACCAAATTCATTACCGTACAGGTCGAAGACGGCAAGAGCAAGGATGAATGCGTCAGAGTGGCTTATGCGATTGCGCATTCGCCGCTGGTCAAAACCGCATTCTTCGCGTCCGATCCGAATTTAGGGCGTATTCTGGCAGCCATCGGTTATGCGGGCATCGATGATTTGGATGTCGATGGCATTCAACTTTATCTGGATGACGTGCTGGTGGCAGAGAAAGGCGGCCGGGCAGGGAATTACCGCGAAGAAGACGGCCAGCGCGTGATGCATCAGGCTGAGATCACCATCCGTGTCGTGCTCAATCGCGGCACCGCCTCAACCACGGTATGGACCTGCGATTTTTCGTATGATTATGTCAAGATTAACGCGAGTTACCGCAGCTGAGAGTCTGCGGAATCAACACTATGAGTGATTGGGATAAACTGTATAAGCGTGCGAACAAGCTGCTGGATCGCCTGGAGTATTGCTTGCCGGTAAGTCATCCGCAACCGGATTGGCAGGCTGCGGTAGCTTTTCGATGGCGCAGGCAAGGAAACTCCGGATTTATTCAACCGATGACGCACCCACATCAAATTACGCTGGACGCATTATGCGGCATTGATGATCAGAAACAGCGCATCGATCAGAATACGCGCCAGTTCGTGCAAGGATTTCCGGCCAACAATGTACTGCTGACGGGCGCGCGCGGCACCGGCAAATCGTCATTGATCAAGGCATTGCTGAACCAATACGCCGGGAACGGGCTGCGCCTGATCGAGGTGGAAAAGCATCATCTGATCGATGTGCATGATATCGTCGAAAGGATTTATCAACGCCCGGAGCGTTTTATTTTGTTTTGCGATGATTTATCGTTTGAAACCGATGAGCCGGGCTATAAAGCCCTCAAGGTGGTGCTGGATGGCTCGATTGCCACGGTGTCCGATAATGTGTTGATCTATGCGACGTCGAACCGGCGCCATATGGTGCCGGAGTTCATGCGCGACAATCTGGATACGCGGCATATCGGCGAGGAAGTACATCCGAGCGAAACCGTCGAGGAGAAAATCTCATTGTCGGAGCGCTTTGGTTTATGGATATCTTTTTATCCGTTCGATCAGGATCAGTATTTGGAAATTGTGCATGGCTGGCTGGTTTATTTCGGTATCGGCAAGCTGACTCCGCAGACTCGCGCCGAAGCTTTGCAATGGGCGCTGCAGCGCGGATCGCGCAGCGGGCGCGTGGCCTGGCAGTTTGCACGGGATTGGGCCGGAAGGACACAGTCGGCCAGCGGCAAGATTTCATGAATCACATCACCATTCCCAGTCCCGCATTAACTCCTATCGTTGAAGTTGTCGCTGCCGTCATTCTGCAACCGGATGGCCGGTTTCTGCTGGCACAGAGACCGGAGGGCAAGGTATATTCGGGTTACTGGGAATTCCCCGGCGGCAAAGTTGAGCTGGGTGAATCCTTATTGCACGCTCTGGAGCGTGAGCTATGGGAAGAATTGGGTATCCATGTCCGTTATGCCCAGCCTTGGATCTCACGCATTTTCACGTATGCGCACGCGACTGTGCGGCTGCATTTTTTTCGTGTGGTGGAATGGGAAGGCAAGTTGATGCCCAGAGAAATGCAGGCTGTATCCTGGCAGATGCCTCAAGAAATTGCAGTTGCTCCCATTCTGCCGGCGAACGGGCCGATTTTGCAGGCGCTGTTGCTTCCACCGCTTTATGCCATCACACGCGCAAGCGAGATCGGGATCGAATCAGCATTGCAGCAGATTGATCGCGCATTGCAAAACGGTTTGCGCTTACTGCAAATTCGCGAGAAACAAATGGGGAAAGATAAGCTGCGCGAGTTTGCGGGAAAAGTGCTGGCGCAGGCGCGTGCTCATCAAGCGAAAGTTCTGATCAATAGCGATGCCGGGCTGGCGCGCGAGACCGGCGCCGATGGCGTACATTTGACATCAGCGCAACTGATGACGATGCCACGCCGCCCCGGCCCGGAATATGGTTTATGCGGCGCATCCTGTCACAATACCGAGGAACTCTATGCAGCGAAGCTGTTAGGACTTGATTTTGTTGTATTGGGGCCGGTTCAGTCGACCTTAAGTCATCCGGGATTACCGCCACTGGGCTGGCGCAAGTTTGCCTCGATCATCCGCGACTATCCGTTGCCGGTTTATGCGCTGGGTGGACTCGGTTCGGAAGATTTGATCATTGCGCAGGAAATGGGCGCGCAGGGTATTGCCATGATGCGCGGTGCCGCATAGTCATATCTTCTATGGAATAGGATGGGTATACACAATCACCCGGTTTCTTCCGCCTTCTTTGGCCTCGTATAAGGCTTTATCCGCTCTTTCCAGAAGGGCCGCACTGATAACATCAGCATTTTGCTGCAGTGCGGCCGGCAAGTCTCGCAGGCTGGCCATGCCTATGGATACCGAGATATTGAGTTGCTTGTCATAAAGAATAATCGTCGAGGAACAAATGGCTTTGCGTAATCGTTCAGCAATTTCATGCGCAGCATGCAAGGCCGTTGAAGGCAACGCCACAACGAATTCTTCTCCGCCATAGCGGGCTACAATATCGCAGGATCTTACTTGTTCCTTGATCAGGTTCACCATGTGCCTTAACACCAAATCACCTGTTTGGTGACCATGACTATCATTGATTTTCTTGAAATGATCGACATCGAGAAACATGCAGATTAAATCATCATTCCAGCGGATACACCGGGCAATTTCATCTTTAAGCCGCAGGTCGAAATAACGCCGGTTGTAGGCTTGCGTTAGCGCATCCTGATAACTGATTTCCTTGATTCTCTGCTGATTGAGGCAGTTTTCTATTGCAACCGCTGTCATCGCGGATAATTTCTGCAAAAAAAAAGTCCCGATGTCCTTTTGGTAACGATGTGGATCCTGGCTCAACAGCATCATCGCACCAATAACCTGATTACTGCGCAGCAGTGGTAAAAAGGCCGCACTTTTGATTTGATCAGATGATCCTAACTCACTGATCATCCATCGATATTTCTTTAGCGCTTCGGTTCCCAGCATCGGATTGACGATGAATGACTGAATGATTTCCGCATCGTTTATAACATCAAGAATCAATAGCTTATTTGCACAGCCTAAACGCGCTTCTTCATCGTGTTCAAAAAATAAGCGATCGGCATCCTTATGATGATCCACAAGACACAGCACCATATCCAGGAGCTGGAAACGTGCAATACTTTGGGATAGCAGCAAATCGCGCAACTGTTTGGGAGTGCTGGCACCAATGATCTCGAAACCAAAGGTTTCATATAGCTCCTGTTTTTTTTCATTGGCTCTGGCCTGTTTGATGAAATGATCCAGCTTACGCTGTAACTCACGATTCTTATCATAAACCGATTCATCCATTCTCTATAGGCTCAGTTATTTTTTTCTTCCCGGCTATTCGCAGGCTCCGGAATTCGATAAGATTCTTGAGCCCACTGCGACAAATCCGCTATTTTGCAACGCTCTGAACAAAAGGGCCTGAAACGGTTAGCAGCTTCCCAAATTACTTTCTTCCCACATTGTGGGCAGTTAACTTTACGCTGTTGCATGAAAGAAAATCCTTACACCGATAATAGACAATAAGGCAATCACCCTATTTGGGCAATGAAAAGTTAGATTATTGTTTCAGACTATTTTTACTAGTGCGGCGAATAGCAAGAAAAAGCTGTCAACGTAATATTCAGCCATGCATTTTACAAAAATTTTACATAAGTTAGATTAAACTTTTCTGACTTATCTTTGAATACTTATCTAAAGGCTGACAATCCTGGCTACTCGACAAGAACTCTCAGATTTTCTGGCTGAAATCGAGAGACGTGCTTATAAGCAAGCTTTATTTGCGGTGCAAAATACGCATGCAGCACTGGACATCGTCCAGGACTCCATGATGAAGCTCGCAACAAAATACGCAGCGAAACCAATCGAAGAGCTACCGCTTCTGTTTCAACGCATATTGCAAAATACCATCCGGGATTACTACCGGAGGCAAAAGATCCGCTCGCTATGGACCTCTTTGTTTTCATCGTTCACGCCTGATGATCGGGATAAAAATCACGAAGACTTCGACATTCTCGAAACTTTACCGATCAAGCAGGAATCCAATGATCCCAGTACTCAACTTGAAAAAGCCCAGTTGATCCAGTTAATTGAAGAAGCGATAAAAACCCTTCCATTGCGTCAACGTGAAGCTTTTATACTGCGTTATTGGGAAGAAATGAGTTTGGCGGAGACTGCTATAATTATGAATTGTTCGGAAGGAAGTGTAAAAACGCATTGTTCACGAGCAACGCATACATTAGCTACAATACTCAAAGCGAAAGGAGTGGAATTGTGAACGAACAAGAATTCGGAAAAAATATTGCCCGATTGCTGGATCAGGGTAGCAAAGAAACTATCAAGCAAAGCACTCTGTATCGACTGCAGTTAGCACGCCAGGCTGCGCTTGAGCAATGCGAACCGGAATCAGCAAAACTCATTAATTCAGGCCGCAATACTTCGGTTTATGGCAAACACGGCGGATATTCAGCGGCTGGAAAGCTATTGCTGCTGTTAACCGCGATATATATTTTGATGCATATCATGCTCGCCCAATTTTCTGAGCATGAAAATAATGCAGCAATTGATACCTTGATACTGGCCGACGATTTGCCGGTGGATGCTTACATTGATAACGAGCTTGAGAAATGGCTGGATATCGATTAATCACTTTATGTGGGATATTTCTTTTCTTCACTGCTGAAGCCCTTGCTGATCCCAATCAGCTCGACTGGAAAGATCTGACAAATCAACAGCAACAAATTCTGGGGCCACTGGCGGAAGATTGGAATGTCATGAAACTGCAGAGAAAGAAAAAATGGCTGGGTATTGCAAAACGCTATCCCAAAATGAGTCTGAAGGAACAGCAACGCATACAATCGCAAATGCAAAGCTGGCATGCATTGACTTCTGAACAAAGAAAGCAGGTGCGTGAAATTTACAAAAAAATGGAACAACTGCCCGCTCAAAAAAGACAAGAAATCAAGCAACGCTGGCATAATAACTAACCGTTACCAGGGACTCTGAAAAATCCTCCAATCTTTGGAGTCACTAGCCGGTTTCATCGCATGAGACTTGTTCATCCTATTTGCCAGGCATGAGGAAAGTAAAATATTTCATCAATAAAACCGTTTCTATCAGCAGCATCGATCGTTCCATTTGAAATCCGGCCCCATTGCTTGCTTTTACAAGAAAATCCTTTATTTTGCCTTTCTTCGCAGTTTATGGAAGCGCTGATTAATTCGGCGAACGAGATGAAGCGCGAATACCGTGCAACGAAGTGATTCGCTCGTGCAGCCAATTAATCAGCACTTCCTTAGCTAATGCAGCGAACTGATTATTTATCTCTCAATCATCCTCCCATCAGTTGGGCCGACGAGCTTGCATCACAATTAATCAGTGAAGAAAATGTGCTGGCCTGGCTCCCAATCGACCTCGATCCTCAGCTGCATTTCTCGACAGGGTTGATCGTAGCAACCAATAAACGCTTCTTACTGGCCAAAATGCTTGACGATGAAACCTGGCAGGCATGGCACTACCGCAAAGGATTGTCATTAACGCAGCGCGATTATGCAGGTATTGGTTGCCTGGAGTTATATGATACGCATGCACGGCTTTCTTTTTGGCATTATCGCCTGGGTAACGATGCCGCAGTGAGCCACCTGATACATTGTTTCACTGAACAACTGGATTATCATCTTACCGGTAAGCTCCCGCCATCATCCGATAGGCTGGCGCAGTGTCCAGGTTGTTCCGCATTTTTATCTTCCGAGGAAGAAAAATGTGCAGTCTGTGACAAACAAAATCATACTCTCCCGTCAACCTGGACTTTATTTCGCTTGTGGCGTTTTGCGAAGCCCTATAAAGGACGTTTGCTCATCGGGTTTCTGTTGACTTTATGCTGCACGGCTGCAACCTTGGTGCCGCCCTATTTAACTATGCCGTTGATGGATAACGTACTGATACCCTATCAGAATGGCCAACCCATCGATACGGATTTGGTGACACTGTATCTCTCCGGCTTGCTGGGCGCATCGATTCTTGCCTGGATATTGGGGTGGGCGAGAACATACATACTGGCCCGTGTTTCCGAGCGAATCGGCGCTGATTTGCGCACCACAACCTACGAGCACATGCTGAATCTTTCGCAGGAATATTTTGGGGGCAAGCGAACCGGCGATCTGATGGCGCGTATCGGTGCCGAGACCGACCGGATAAATCTGTTTCTCTCTACACCTGCTGGATTTTGCCACCGATGTCATCATGATTGCGATGACTGCCGTAATTTTAATTTCAATCAATCCCTGGCTGACGCTGGTAACGCTGGTACCGTTACCCATCATTCTCTGGTTGATTCATAGCGTGCGTCACCGGCTACGTATAGGTTTTGAAAAAGTCGACCGGATTTGGGCCGAAGTCAATAACGTTCTCGCGGATACCATTCCAGGCATCCGGGTGGTTAAGGCATTTGCTCAGGAAAAAAGAGAAGCGGCGCGTTTCCATGCTGCAAACCAGCGCAATTTACACGTCAATGATCGCGTGAACCGGGTTTGGTCATTATTCACGCCCACGGTTACATTGCTGACTGAAGTAGGTTTGCTGGTAGTATGGATATGTGGGATTTGGCAAATCTCCCATGACGAGATCACCGTTGGCGTACTGACAGCCTTTCTGGCCTATATCGGTCGCTTCTACATTCGCCTGGATTCAATGAGCCGTATCGTTTCCATTACGCAGAAAGCCGCGGCAGGCACCAAGCGCATTTTTGATATTCTGGATCATGTATCCAGCGTCCCGGAATCACCTGATCCCGTGCATTTATCCGCAGCTCAAGGCCGGATTGAATTACGCAATGTCTCCTTCCGTTATGGAACGCGCAGCATCGTGCGTGACATCAATTTAACTATCCAGCCGGGAGAAATGATCGGTCTGGTCGGACACAGCGGCTCGGGGAAAAGCACGCTGGTTAATCTGATCTGTCGTTTCTATGATGTCACGGAAGGGGTTATGCTGATCGACGGGCACGATATCCGCACCTTATCGATTGCTGGGTATCGCAAACATATCGGCCTGGTACTTCAAGAACCCTTTCTGTTTTTTGGCACGATTTCTGAAAATATCGCTTATGGCAAACCCGGCGCAACGCGGGAAGAAATTGTATCCGCTGCGCGTGCTGCACATGCTCATGAATTTATCCTGCGCCTGCCACATGGTTACGATTCGCTGGTGGGGGAACGCGGGCAAGCGCTCTCGGGCGGCGAACGTCAGCGCATTTCAATTGCCCGCGCCCTTCTGATTGATCCGCGCATCCTGATCCTGGATGAAGCAACCTCCTCAGTGGACACAACGACCGAGAAAGACATTCAAAAAGCGCTGGATAATCTGGTGCGTGGCCGCACCACGATTGCCATCGCCCATCGTCTGTCTACGTTGCGCGAAGCCGATCATCTCATCGTTCTTGATCGGGGCATGATCGTCGAGATTGGAAACCACGCTGAATTGATGGCACAGCAAGGTTATTACTACCGCTTATGGCTGGCACAGGCACGCAATGTGGATACGGAAGACAAGACTATGGTTCCGATTGAAGCGCACAATAGCCGCGGGAGCGTATAAATGAATATGACCGTTGATTATCAATTAACCCGGAATTCGTACGGGAAGCTTGTTCTGATGAATCAATCCGGCGTGATGCACGAAGGCGTGATACCAATTCGGGCATTTCCAATCACCAGCCCGAATCATGGCATTGCGCTGATTGACTCACAAGGACATGAATTAGTGTGGATTAATCAGCTTAAAGATTTGCCGCAGCATTACCGGGAACTGATTGAATCGGATCTTGCACATCGTGAATTTATGCCGGAAATCAAACGCGTATTAAAAATATCGAGCTTTATCACGCCAAATACCTGGCAGGTTGAAACGGATCGCGGAGAAACTGTTTTTATTCCTAAAGGTGAAGAAGATATTCGCTGCTTATCAGCCACATCGTTGATAATCATGGCATTCATTTCCTGATTCAGGATCGCTTGGCGCTGGATCGCCACAGCCGTAAATTGCTGGATCATTTTCTTTGAAAACACGTTCTGAATAAAAAGACGCTGACGGATCTGCATTCCGCCACCGTTTGCAGAGGCTTATCCCTTGACGCAGATCGCTTGCTTGAGGGTATGGACAACCTCTACCAAAGAACTTTGCGCCTGCATGACAGCATCGATGTTCTTGTAGGCCAGCGGAATCTCATCGATCACGCTGGCATCCTTGCGGCATTCGACATGAGCTGTTGCCGCGATTTGGTCTGCAACCGTAAAACGGCGCTTGGCTTCGTTACGGCTCATGATACGCCCAGCGCCGTGACTGCATGAACAGAATGCTTCCTGGTTGCCCAAGCCACGAACGATGTAGCTTTTAGCGCCCATGGAGCCGGGAATAATGCCCAGTTCGCCTTTCTGCGCAGATACTGCGCCTTTGCGCGTCACCAGAATTTCCGTGCCAAAGTGCATTTCCTTTTGTACGTAATTATGGTGGCAGTTGACAGCCTCCACATCTGCCATGAACGGCTTGGCAATAACCTTGCGCGCAGCGGCAATGACATTCTGCATCATCACCGCGCGGTTACGCCGCGCAAAATCCTGCGCCCAGCCCACGGCTTCGACGTAATCCTCGAAATGCTCGCTGCCTTCTTCGAAATAAGCCAGATCACGATCCGGAAGATTGGCAATATGATGGCGCATATCCGCTTGCGCCAGTTCGATAAAGTAGGTACCAATGGCGTTGCCGATGCCACGTGAACCCGAGTGCAGCATGAACCACACGCGATCAACCTGGTCCAGACAAACCTCAATGAAGTGGTTACCGCTGCCTAACGTGCCCAGATGCTTATAGTTGTTGGTCTTCTTCAACCGCGGATATTTTCCGGCAATACGGTCAAACCCGGGAACCAGGCTCGCCCACATGCTATCCACTGATGCAGGCGGCGTATCCCATGCGCCTTTATCGCGCATGTTGCGTTTTGAAGTGCGGCCATGCGGTACGGCGCGCTCAATGGCGCTGCGCAATTCAAACAAATGATCCGGCAAATCCTGCGCTGTCAGTGTCGTGCGCGCAGCCATCATGCCGCAGCCGATATCCACGCCCACCGCTGCCGGAATGATTGCGCCCTGCGTGGGGATCACGCTCCCGATGGTCGAACCTTTACCCAAGTGCACGTCCGGCATCACCGCCAGATGCCGATAGATAAATGGCATACGGGCTGTGTTCATCAACTGCGCGCGAGCATCGTCCTCAACGGGTACGCCGTTGGCCCACAGCTTGATCGGCTTGCCATTCTCAACTTGCAATACTTGATATTCCACGCTATGCCTTTAATGCTTGATCGATACCCAATCGTTCACATTTGATTCAAGCCGCTACATGGAAGCCTAGCTGATTGGATCGGGTGCGTCAGCTAACTGTATAGCCGGTCATGAGCCAATACATATTACACCACTCTTACAGCAATTTTAGATTCACCCAGGCAAGCGATCACTTCAGGCAATTGATCGGCATTAACTGGCTGACTGTAGAAATAACCTTGCAGTTCAGTGCATCCATACTTTTGCAGCAATCGTACTTGGTTGATATTTTCCACACCTTCCGCCACAAGTCCGATTCCCAAGTTGTGCGCAAGGGTTGAAATGGCTTCTATAATTGCTGCGTCTTTGGTTTTGTTGGCAAGATCAGTAACAAAACTACGATCAATTTTGAGGCAATCAATCGGAAAACGCTTGAGGTAACTAAGCGATGAGTAACCAGTTCCAAAATCATCAATCGACAAAGCAATACCAAGATTCTTTAAGGAGTGCATTAGCGCAATGGCATTTTCAGTATTATCCACCAACAGACTTTCTGTCAGTTCCATTTCAAAGTAGCGAGGTTCCAGTTGGGATTCAGTCAAGGCTAGACACACTGTGCTTATTAGCGATTCACTACGAAATTGGCGCGAGGAAAGATTAACCGATATATTTATTGGAGAGAGCCCCATATCCTGCCACGCCTTGTTTTGCCGGCATGCTTCTCTGATCACCCAGGCGCCGACCGGTACGATGAGCCCGGACTCCTCGAGTTGAGGAATAAAACGACTCGGAAACACCACTCCCCATTCCGGGTGTTTCCAACGCAGCAACGCTTCGGCTCCGATCACCCGCTGTGCATGTGCACACACTCGCGGTTGATATTGCAAAAAGAATTCTGCATTCGCTACCGCGCGATTCAAAGCTGTTTCCATCTTAAGGCTATCTTCGGCTCTTTTGTTCATCTCAACCGAAAAAAAACTAAAACAATTGCCCCCCAGTTCTTTCGCATGATACATAGCAGTATCAGCGCATTTAACGAGGTCATCAGCAGATTCCCCGTCACGGGGGTAAGCAGCGATACCAATGCTTGCAGATATCGTAAATTCTTCTCCTTGCAGCTTTATCGGCCTAGCGATGACATCAAGTATCCGGTGCGCTACCTCAACCGTTCTTTCGGGAATATTCACATCTTCAAGAATCGCAGTGAATTCATCTCCACCCATGCGGAATAAGATATCACTTTCACGCAATGCACCCCGAATTCGTTCCGCCGTTAAACGCAGCAACTGATCCCCAGTATCATGCCCGAGACTATCATTAATCAGTTTGAAACGATCAAGATCAAGAAACATTATAGCCGTTGTCCAACCTACTCTTTTTGCACGGTGCACGGCTTCCGCAGTATGTTCAGCAAAGCTCGAACGATTAAGAAATCCTGTAAGGGGATCGTGATAGGCCAAGTGCCGCATATCCTCCAAATCCTTTTCGCGTTGCAATTGCTGCTCACGCAACAGACGATCTGCTCGCTTCGTAAATATCCATACAAGCAAATAAACCAGTGACATTATAAAAATTAGCCAACTAATCGCACGAATCTTCTGAAAATGCATTTCATTCCTTAAACTCGTAATATCCAGGTCAATGGCCATAACGCCCTCTACTGGCGCAGCATCCAAAATTCTGATTGGCATGTAGCTTGTTACGACATAGCGTTTCTCTAATTCATTATGATTTGATTTATAGATATCATGAAACATAAGCGTGCTTAATGTTTCTCCGCTCAGTGCACTAAGATAACGAGTATCCTGTTGAAGATCGCCTATTTTCTTTTCATTAGTAGAATAAGCCACTATACCGTTCACATCGAAGATTGTTATATTGAGGACATTGGTTCCGCGTAACAGCATGCGCATATCCCGGTGAATATCGCGTATTTCTTCACTGCTTTGCAGCTCTTTGCGCGTAAGAGATGCTGCTTCCTGAATAAAACCTGCGTGACTTGGCCATATCGAATTCGCGTATGACTTTGCAAACATTACACTCACTTGTCTTTGGCTATCAAGTAATGATTCCTGAGTAAATAAGTAGTCGATTCTGAAAAACCCTTAAGCATTTGATATTAGTTATAAATGCACTGTATGTTAGTGATCATAGCGACCGAAGATGTTAAAATGGCGCTGTATTTCTGGTCGAAATGGTGATTAATAATGCTAAGAAATAGTAGTACGATTCATCAACCGAATCTGTTTGGAACAGATTTGTTGATGCAGCTTGATCCCGGTGATCCATTGCTGAAGCTTG